>NZ_JBNDKR010000002.1:0-863009 GCF_050435645.1 Paraburkholderia sp. GAS206C
TCGTCCTCTCAGACCAGCTACAGATCGTCGCCTTGGTAGGCCTTTACCCCACCAACTAGCTAATCTGCCATCGGCCGCCCCTATAACGAGAGGTCCTAAGATCCCCCCCTTTCCTCCGTAGAGCGTATGCGGTATTAATCCGGCTTTCGCCGGGCTATCCCCCACTACAGGACACGTTCCGATGTATTACTCACCCGTTCGCCACTCGCCACCAGGATTGCTCCCGTGCTGCCGTTCGACTTGCATGTGTAAGGCATGCCGCCAGCGTTCAATCTGAGCCAGGATCAAACTCTTCAGTTCAATTCCTGTTACTGTTTTCGGTTCTCAAGAACCGGTCGCTCACTCAACGTACTGACGAATTGTTCAATCATCTTGCGATGAAAAAACCTTCCTTTCATTACTGTGTGAGACTTGATACTTTCGCTTTCGCGGCAAACCCCGAAAGGCCCACCGCCGCGTCGCCATCAAGCGCCCACACTTATCGGCTGTTAATTTTTAAAGATCGGTTACGCATTCACCACCAAACCGGCACCGCGTTGCATCACCCTCACAACCCTTCGGTACCGCTTCGTTCTGCGTCGCTGCATCAGCAGCAGAGAAACGAGATTATGAAGAACTTCCGCTACGTCGTCAACAGGTTTTTTGCACCAGCCTGACCTGCCCAACCCGCCGAAAGCCTTGCCACTGCTGGCTCTCCCGCTCCCCGCGCTCCGCTGTCCGAAGCGCGAAAGAACGAGATTCTAGCGACCCAGCACATGGCTTGCAAGCGCTATCAGGAATTTATTTCACGGGGCCTTTTGAACCGGCTGCGCTTCCTCAATCGCTGCCGGCCCTGCCTTCGGAGCCAAGGTGCGTGCAGTCGAAGAGCCGATCGTCCAGTCATGCAGCACGGTGTATGCGACGGCTAGCAACGTGGGCCCAATAAACACGCCCAGGAAGCCGAACGCAAACGCACCACCAAGAATCCCCAGCATCACCAGAATCAACGGCATATCGCTGCTCTTGCCAATCAGGATAGGCTTGATGACGTTGTCCGACATACCCACCGCGACGACTCCCCAGATAACGAGAAAGATTGCCCAGCCGGTCGCGCCACCGTGGTAAAGCCAGATTGCGGCCGGCAACCAGACTATGACCGGACCGCCCGGAATGACGGACAGAAAGAAGGTTGCCAACCCAAGCAACGCGGGCGCCGGCACACCGGCGATCCAGCAGCCGAATCCGGCTAGTACCCCCTGCACCAGCGCCGTACCGAGAATGCCGTAGACAACGCCTCGCACCGTGCTACCCGCCAGCGCCAGCAGATAATCCGCCCGCTCGCCAGCAATGCGGCGCATGCCGGCGTTCAACCATGCTGCCGCACCCTCACCGCCGGTGTAGAAAAAGAACGCCAGCACAATACTGAGCGCCAGCAGCCCCAACCCATGCGTCACCGCAATCGCAGCAGCCAGAATCCATCTACCCGCAGGCGCGGCAAGGGTTCGCATCTGCGCAATCAACTCGGAATTGCCGCTTGTCAGATGCGCCCAGAAGGCCTCGATATTAGGACCGACCAGCGGTATCCTCACCACCCAGTCCGGCAGATCAGGCAAGCCGTCGTCGAACAGCTTGTGCACCAGAGCGATGATCTCGTGTACGTGGGCGCCGAAAGCAAATCCCGCGTAGACGAACGGACCCAGAACTACCACCAGGATAATGAGAACAATCAGTAACGCCGACAGCTTGCGTCGACCTCCGACGACCGCCGTCAGCTTGCGGTACAACCCCCAGGAGCTATAGCTAAGAATGGCGCCCCACAGCAATGCAGTCGTGAATGGCGCCAGCACAAGTAACGAACCGCCTACCAGTACGATCAATGCAAACACAGCGGCAAGCCGCTCGATCAGTTGGTCCGATTTCACTTTGAATCCCCTCGTTGTGTCAGACCACAACGCCACTCGGGTGCACACTCATAGGCGCGACGCCGAAGGCGGTCGGTATGGAAGTCCACCGCTTAACGACCTCTACCTTGCGTCAACCAGGACGTCCCGGTCAACCCGCCGGATGGCCTAAGACAGGTTGCTCCAGTCCTCCGCGACCACGCCTGCGCCGGGCTGCACGCGGCGCGATCCGCCACGGGTGACATACAAATGATAGGACGGCACAGAAAAGACTAGAATATACGGTTCTGTGCCCCCATTCCTGGATTTATGCGCTCGCGAATCGCCAAACGTCTCCCCCCTGATGCCGACAAGCTGGTCGGTCTTTCGCTCGCGCTATTCGCGTCGGGCAGCCGCACCGAAGACCGCTTCTGGGAAGCGAAGCTCGATGCGCTGCTAACCAAGATCGTTCGCAACGCCAACCAGACAACGCTGGACGCCGCGCTCGACCATCTCCAGCAGAATCATCCGGATGCATACGGTGCGCTCGCCGACATGGCGGAAACGCATAGCGAATCGTTCATCATCGAGCACGAGGGCATAACCTACGAAGCGTTGCTGATCGCCGCACCGGTGCTGGCCTGGACCCGCTATGCCATCCCGTCGGGTCCGCTGAAGAACGACTCGGCGGACGCGCTGCGCGCCCATCTGCAGGCGCACGTACTTGCCGCCGGCACACGCGTGGCCCTGGCGCCATTCCTGTACAGCATCGATCAGTTGCCCCGCCATCACGTCGAAACGTGGCGCATCGCGCAGCAACTCACGCAAGCGGCGCTCGGCGCAGGCGCTGTAAAAATCAATTTCGGCGAACTGCCCGAGACCTCGCCGATCCTGGCCGATCCGCGCTTTCTGCTGGCTGTGGTCGCGGCGCCCGTCGGCGCGCCGGTATTTCGCTGGCAGGAAGAGGAGCACGGCAACCGCATCGAGCGCGGTCAATGTCTCGAGCAATGGGCTACGCAAGGGGGTGCCAATCTGTCGCTGGCGCTTCCGGGTTGCGAATTCGAGTGTTTGTTGCCGGACGCCTACTATTCGGCTTGCCGCGACGCAGACGAACGCGTGCGTCCGCATACCGTGCGCACCGCCGTGCGCTATCTGTTCGACACCATCAGCGCGGCGCCAGCCGATTTGCGAGCGGTGGTCGCGGGCTTCGGCGAGCGTCGGATCGACGAATATCGCGTCGGCTTCACCCGCCGCGGCAGCAATGATGTGATCTACGGCGTCGTGTGGCCGTTGTACGGCCGTGAAAACGGCGAGCCGGGCATCGACGAGGAGCCGCAAGAAACGGCGGCCGACAACGGCCCGCTCGAAGAAATCGTCGCACTGCTGAAGGAAACCGGCGTAACGGACATCCGGCGTCACGCGGGCCGTTTCGAGCCTGAATATTGCGACGACTGCGGAGTGCCGCTCTACGCGGACCCGCTCGGCGAAATCGTACACGCCGAAATGCCGGAAGACGCAGAACCCGCGCAACCGCATTTCCACTGACGCGACCAACGGTGACCGCGCAAGCGGCACCAGGCTGGCGCGGCCAAACCGCCTGCCACAATGAAACGGCCCGATCGGCTTGCGCTGATCGGGCCGTTCGCTTTTTTCAGGACACCAGCACCGGCCATGACAATCATCCTATGTCTTCTGGCCAGGCCGTCAAGAAGCAAGGAATTTGTCATCATGGCGCTGGTGGCGCATCGCAATGCAACCGGCTTCCTCTGCCGCAAGCGAGCATCGCGCCACCACGAACGATTCATATGGAGGCATGGCATGCGATTCTTGGTTCTCAACTCCGACGCGGAACGACGTGACGGGCTCAAGGCTCTGTTGCGGCAAATCGACCGTCAGGCGCGTTTTAACGAAGCACAGGACTGGCGCCAGGCTGACCGGGCGTTGCGGCGGCAACCGCCCGATCTGCTGCTGATCGACTGGCAGGACTGGATGTCCGTCGCCGAAGTACGCCGGGTGTTGGCGGAGCACGCCGGCCTGAGAATCGCGGTGCTGACCCACGATACGTCGCCCAGATGTGTGCGCAGCCTGCTGGACAAAGGCGTGCTTGGCGTGGTGCTGCGCGACACCGACCCGCGCCTGATCGTGCGTGCGCTCGAGATCGTGCTGCTCGGCGGTCACTATGTCCCGGCCGGGGCACTGTCACTGCCGCCACCACCGCAAGCGGAACCCGGCCCTCGCGAACCCGAGGTCGTCAACATCAAGCCGCCGCCGAAGCGCACCCGGCTGGCGAGCGGCCTGTCGCCGCGCCAGGAGCAGATCATGCGTTGCGTGCACATGGGCAGCACCAACAAGATGATCGCCCGCACACTCGGTATCAGCGAAGGCACCGTCAAGATCCATCTGTCCAGCATCTTCCAGCAGCTTGGCGCTCCCAACCGGGCCGCCGCCGTGGCGCTCTACAACGGCTGGCTATCCGCCCAACTCGAAGTGCTGCGCAGCGACCAGAACGGCCCTGCGCGGCCGGTAATGGGCGAGCCCGGGGTGGTCCCGCTGCGCCGCCGCAGGCCGGCGCAGTTCACTTACCCGTTGCCGGCCAACGACACCACGGACACCCTGCCGATGGCCGCCGAAGCCGTCGTTCCATTTGGCGATCCCGAGCCCGACGAATCGACCTGACGCCCACCGGCAGGGCGCTTAAGAAGTTTGATCTGAGCCAGGCAAGCCGTGTCTTCTCCCGGCTGGCACGGAATCCGCTCACACCTTTTTCCGTCCAACGAGTAATATGAGATGTATGGGTTTCCTCTACACACCGCTTCCGCTATGGGTCGCTGTCGGTGGCTGGGTCGCCACCGCGCTGCTGCTCGCGCTCGCGCTGTGGAAAAATCCGTTCAAACGGCTACAAGACGGCACCCTGCAACACGTCTGGCTGGCGATCATCGTTGCCGTCTCGGTACTGTGGGCGAGCAATGCATGGCTCGACGACGGCACCGTGATGCATCTGCTCGGCGCGACGCTCGTCGTCACGCTGTTCGACTGGGCACTGGCACTCATCGCCATGGCTGCGGTCACTGGGCTCGCGGCGGTCGTGTTCGATGCACCGTGGCAAGGCATCGCGCTCACTTTTATCGTCTACGGTGCATTGCCGGTCGGTATCTCGGCGTTGCTGCAACGGGCTTGCATTGCCTGGCTGCCGCGCAACCTGTTCATGTTCATCTTTGGGCAAGGCTTCGTCTCGCCCGCTATTGCCGTTGCTCTAACCGCGAGTGCCGCGGTGGGCGTCCACATCGCGGTCTCCGGCGGCTCGATGACCGTCATACCGGTCGGCTACGCGTTCAGCATCTTCCTGCTGGCGACCGGCGAAGCATGGTTCACCGGCATGTCCACGGCGTTGATCGCAGTGTATCGGCCTGCGTGGGTCACCACGTACGACGTACGCCGCTACCGGCTCGGCGGCCCGCGCATCTGACGCGCAACATCACGCCGGGCCACGGCATCTCTTCGAAGAAGAAGGTCCCGCGCCGCATCAGCATCAATCTGCTGCTACCGGTGGCAATCGACAGTAATAATCCGTCGTCTCCCAAGTACGATTGGAGAACGGCTACCACGACAAGTCAAAAATTTTGTGTCAGGATTGAACTCCTCCCTGCCGTCAGGCATCTTACGTGCCTGATGTCTCAATAGCGCCTACCGAACTAGATGGATCGCACCAACGTACCGCGCCGATTGCTGCGGGTGGCCGGCCGGTTAGCGACATATGCAGCAAGTCTCTCGCTCATGTGCATCGCTCCCGCATTCGCCGACCAACTCGAACAGCACAACGAACTCGTCCAGAAATTCGTCAATGATATGCACGCCGACCCGCTCGTGGCCGACTGTGCAGCGCATGGCAGTTTTGTCGCCAGCACCTCGACCGTTTTCGATCACGTCGAATTCCCGCCAAGCTCCTTCGATAGCGCTCATTCCGCGGTCACGCCGTGGAACGATTCGTTCGACGAAGGTAAGCAGCATGTCAAGGTCGACAGCATCGTCACCGTCGAAGGACTCGGCGTACGCAACGATGGCGGTGGCGACCCCTCCGACCTGAAATTCCGCTGCGGTTATCTGGGCAGCCAGATGCTCGCGTTTAGCTGGAACGATCCAGTGCCCATGCCTAAACCGCGCGCCGAGCCGTCATCCGGCAAACACAAAGGCGGTAAGGGCAAGCACTCGACGGGCGGCAAGTCGACGAAGAAATCGTCCGGCAAGAGTTCGAAGAAAAGCCACCACTAGCAAGTGCCGCAGCAGGAAAGCTGCGGCGAACCAGACGCAATGGCGCGCTAGCGCTTAGGTAAGCGCGCTTCCAGCAACCGCCCTAAGCAAACGTCTCCACGTGCCGCAAGATTGCCTGCAGCATCGCGGCGCCCAAGGACGCACTGCGCTCGCCATTCCAGCCCACTCGCTCATCCGGCAGATTCGCGTTGTCCTTGAACGGCATCTCCAGCGTCAGCGACAGGCAACCGAACTCCTTGCCGATGTACTTCGACGCCAGCTTCAGCGCATCTTCACGATACTTGCTCGCCGCGTAGCCGTACTTGTCCTGGAAGTCCGGACTCGCGTGCTTGAACGCCTCGATAAAAGCCTTCTGCTCCTGTCCCTGCCGCTCGGTGAAGCCCGGCAACATCTCTGAACCCGCCACGAACACATACGGCAGCGCTTCATCGCCATGAATGTCGAAGAACAGATCGCAACCGGTCGCATGAATGGCGTCGCGCACCACCAGCACTTCAGGGCTGCGGGCCGCATCGGGCTCCATCCACTCCCGGTTCAGATTCGCGCCGGCCGCATTGGTCCGCAGATTTCCATGCACGCTGCCATCCGGATTCATGTTCGGCACGATGTAAAACACCGCATGGTCGTAGAGCTTGCGCGCGACCGGGTCGCCCGCCCAATCGCCCCAGCCGGCGAGGCGCTTGACCATACCTTCGACGAACCATTCGGCCATCGTTTCGCCAGGATGCTGACGCGCGATGATCCAGATTTTCTTTTTCGGCACATCACCGGTTTGCGGCGTGCCGAGTGTGAGCAAGGACATCGGCCGGCCTTCGACCGTCACGCCCAGTTCGGTCAACGTCGCCTGCGGCATCTGTTGCACGGCGCCGAGAAACTCCGAATGACGCTCTTCGCCATACGGCTCGAAGTACGCGTAGTAGATACGGTCGAAGTCGGGCGTGTGGTCGATCGTCAGCACGCGGCCGTCGTACGAGGTCGGCACGCGGAACCAGTTCACGCGGTCGTAGCTCGCCGCCGCCTGATAGTTGCGCCAGCCTTCGGGGAAGGCGCAGTCGGCGGCATTCTCGAAGGTCATCACGCAGCGCTCGCCTTGCGCCCCGGACAAGCGGAAGTAGAACCACTGCGCGAAGTCGGCGCGGCTGTCGGGCCTCACGCGCAGACGGATGTTGCCGGCCTGCTCGCAGGACAGAACTTCGATCGCGCCTGCGTCGAAGTTGCTAGTAATAGAAAGTGTCATGATCTTTTTCCCGGGTGATGTACCCGTTGCAGTCGGTGCGGTCCGCGTTCCTGCTCAGTATGAGCGCTCATCGGGCCGCTCACCTGGAGGCTCGCCCGGTCTCATTCGGCAATACGGCGGCGGAATACGTAAGTCGAATCGTTCGATGCGTCGGCGTCGAACGTATAACCCTCGGCATCGAAGCCCTTCAGTTGCTCCGGCGCGTCGAGACGGTTCTCGACCGCGTAGCGCGCCATCAGGCCGCGGGCGCGCTTCGCATGAAAGCTGATGATCTTGAAGCGGCCGCCCTTCCAGTCTTCGAACACCGGCGTGATCACCGGCGCTTCGAGCAGCTTCGGCTTGACCGACTTGAAGTACTCGCCCGAAGCGCAGTTGACCAGCACCCGTGCCGCGCGCGCGTTCTTCTTCAGTTGCGCATTCAGGGCCTGCGTAATGCGCTCGCCCCAGAACGCGTACAGATCTTTGCCGCGCGCGTTGACAAAGCGCGTCCCCATCTCGAGCCGGTAAGGCTGCAGCAGATCGAGCGGCCGCAGCAGCCCATAAAGCCCAGACAACACGCGTACGTGCTTTTGTGCAAAGTCCAGATCCGCTGACGACAACGTCTTCGCGTCGAATCCTTCGTAGACGTCACCGTTGAACGCGAGCACCGCCTGCTTGGCATTGCGGGTGTCGAACTTCGGCGACCATTCGGCATAGCGCTGGAAGTTGAGCTGGGCCAGCGGATCGGAAATGCTCATCAGCGTGGAGATCTGTTGCGGCGACAGATGACGCAACCCGCCGATCAATTCGGCAGCGTCATCGACAAAATCGGGGATCGTATGCTTTTTGACGTGCGGAGGGGTTTCGTAGTCGAGCGATTTCGCCGGCGACAGAACGATTATCATAGAGGCTTGCAGGCACGCCGTGCCTGGCGTTAATGACGAAAGCCAGATTGTAACGAATGCCCGCCTCCCCTGCCGCACCCGCCCTGCGCGTGGTCCTCGATTCGAATGTCTGGATCGACATCCTCGTGTTCGACGATCCGCATACGCGCCCTATCCGCGCCGCCCTCGAGAGCGGCGCGCTCGAAGCGTTGATCGACGCCCGCTGCCTGGCCGAACTCACTTACGTGCTCGACTACCCGCAGTTCGCGAAGCGCGAGATCGACAAGGCGGCCGCCCTCGCCACCGTGACGCGCCTGACGCAACTCGTCAAGGTAGCGCCCGAACCGGAACCCGCACAGACTGCCACGCCCGCTGAAACCCCGCGCCCGCTGCCAAAGTGCAAAGACCGCGACGACCAGAAGTTCCTCGAACTCGCCCATGCCGCAAAAGCCGACTGGCTGGTGTCGAAGGACCGCGCGGTGCTGAAACTCGCGCGCCGCATCGCCCGCGACTTCGGTTTCCAGATCGCCCAGCCGGCGCCGTTCGTCGCCGCCTGCGCGCTGCAGGCCGACGAGCCCGCGCCGGCCTGACGCACGCGGCGCGCCCCAATTCCCTACAATCGAAGTTCGCCCGTCTTCAAAACCACCGCATAAACACCGACAGCGCCATGAATTCACCGCACGACACGCCGATGATTCCGTCGTTTCCGTCCCGTCTGCCAAGCGTCGGCACCACGATTTTTACCGTGATGAGCGCGCTCGCCACGGAAAAAGGGGCCGTCAACCTCGGTCAGGGTTTTCCGGACTTCGATTGCGATCCGCGTATCGTCGACGCGGTGGCCAAAGCCATGCGCGACGGGCACAACCAGTACCCGCCGATGGCAGGCGCCGCACCGCTGCGCCAGGCCATCTCCGACAAGCTCGCCAACCTGTACGGGCGCCGCTACGACGCGAACACCGAGATCACCGTCACGGCGGGCGCCACCCAGGCGTTGCTGACCGCGATTCTGTGCGCAGTGCATCCCGGCGACGAAGTGATCGTGGTCGAGCCGACCTATGACAGCTACCTGCCGTCCATCGAACTCGCCGGCGGCAAGCCGGTATTCGTGACGCTGGACGCGCCCGAGTACAAGATCCCGTTCGACAAGCTCGCCGCCGCGATCACGCCAAAAACGCGGCTCCTGTTGATCAACACGCCGCACAATCCGACCGGTACGGTCTGGCGTGCCGAAGACATGCTCAAGCTCGAAGAAATCGTACGCGGCACCAACGTGCTGATCCTCTCCGACGAGGTCTACGAGCACATGGTGTATGACGGCGCGCCGCACGAGAGTGTTTCGCGCTATCCGGAGCTCGCGCAACGCAGCTTCGTGGTGTCGAGCTTCGGCAAGACCTATCACGTGACGGGCTGGAAAGTCGGCTACGTAGCCGCGCCAGCAGCGCTGACCGCTGAATTCCGCAAGGTCCACCAGTTCAATGTATTCACCGTCAACACGCCAATGCAGGTCGGCCTCGCCGAATACATGCGCGACCCGGCGCCGTATCTGGACCTGCCGGCTTTCTATCAGAAGAAACGCGATTTCTTCCGCGCCGGCCTCGCGAACTCACGCTTCAAGCTGCTGCCCTGCACCGGTACCTACTTCCAGTGCGTCGACTATTCGGCGATCAGCGATCTGCCCGAAGCCGAGTTCGCACAATGGCTAACCAGCGAGATTGGTGTCGCGGCCATTCCGGTGTCGGCGTTCTATCACGAGTCGCATGAATCGGGCGTCGTACGCTTCTGCTTCGCGAAGCAGGAAAGCACGCTCGCTACCGCGCTCGAGCGGCTGGCGCGTCTCTAGCATGACGCCCGCGATGCTGCGAACGAACCCGCGTTCTTCGCCATCGCATGGGGTTGCGGCGCGCGCATGCGCGCCGCTGCCGCCGATGCACGCAGATCGCGCTTCGGGCCGCTCACTGCTTCGTAGTTGCCGCGATATAAGCCTTGCGATCCGCCGTCACGCGTTGCGCCGCCGGCCGTTCGCCGATGGCCTTCACATAGGCCTTCCAGTCGATACCGGCTTCGAGCAGAAAGTCGCGTCCGTAGATATTCTTCGTTGCCATGCCGACAAGCGGCAGATTCACAAAGCCCACGGCATCGGCCACACTGCATTTTTTCCCGCGCAGGAACGGCGCGAACGTCGCGAGCCGCTTGAACCCGGCAACGTGACGCGCCAGCCGCTTTTCCACGCGCCCTTTGGTCGCGTCGGTCAACGTGCCGCCGAAGAAGGCCTCCTTGTAGAGATCGCGCGCCACGAGTTCCAGATGCAGGTCGATGAACGTAATCAGTTCGCGCTCTTTCGCCGCTTCCCACGGGTCCGCGGAGAAAATTCCTTTCTCGGGAAAGCACGCGTGCAGATACTCGATGATGGCCTGCGACTCGCACAGATCGCCCTGCTCGGTCTGGATAAACGGCACCTTGCCGAGCGGCGAATGCACCAGCAGCGACTCGTCCTGGCTCGTCATCACGAAGCTTTCCTCGAATGGAATCTCGTGTTCAAGCAGCACGAATTTGACTTTGTTGTAGTAGTTGGACAGTGCAAAGCCGCACAGTTTGATCATCGGGTGTCTCCGTCTGACAGGTGGTCTAAGCCGCTCAATGGAATTGCGCTAGCGGCCTGTGAATCAATCATCCAGTAAATTGCACGAGCGTGCTATTCTAAAATAACCATGGAGTCGAGCAACCCAATGACCTCTCGCAATTACGCCATCGAGACTATCGGCATTGTTGGAACCGGCGCAATGGGGCGCGGCATCGCGCAGATCGCCGCCCTCGCAGACCTGAAGGTGCGTCTGTACGACACCAACCCGGCCGCCGTGAGCGCGGCGCTCGATTATCTCGCCGACACCTTCGCCAAGCTCACCGCTAAGGGCAAGCTCGACGAAGCGCGCTCGGCAGCGGCTCTTGCCAACGTCTCCGGTGCGCAAACCATCGGCGATCTGGCGGATTGCGATCTGGTGGTCGAAGCGATCGTCGAAAAACTCGACGTCAAGCGCACGCTCTTTCGCGAACTCGAAACCGTCGTCAGCGGCCGCTGTGTGCTGGCATCGAATACGTCGTCACTGTCGATCACCGCGATTGCCGCCGGCTGCACCGACCCGTCGCGCGTGGTCGGCTATCACTTCTTCAACCCGGTGCCGCTGATGAAAGTCGTCGAAGTGATCGACGGCCTGCGCAGCGATCCCGCAGCCGGCGATGCGCTGATGGGCCTCGCGCGCCGCATGGGCCACACGCCGGTGCGCGCGAAGGATATGCCGGGCTTCATCGTTAATCACGCCGGCCGCGGGATGAATACCGAAGGCCTGCGGGTGGCGGGCGAAGGCGTCGCGGGCTTCGTCGAGATCGATCGCATCATGCGCGAGCAGGCGGGCTTCCGCCTCGGACCGTTCGAACTGCTCGATCTGACTGCGCTCGACGTCTCGCATCCGGTGATGGAGTCTATATATCACCAGTTCTATGAAGAGCCGCGTTTCACGCCATCTCCGATCACCGGCACTCGACTCGCGGGTGGCCTGATCGGCCGCAAGACCGGCGAAGGTTTTTATCGCTACGACGACGGCAAGCAGCAGGTGCCCGCCGAAACGCCCGCGCCGACGCAATTGCCTAAACGCGTGTGGGTCAGCAAGCGTCACCCCGAAGCACGTAAGGCGGTGCTGGAACTCGTAGCGAAGGCCGGCGTGACGCTCGATGAAGGCGACGCGCCTGCTGCAGACTCGCTTATCGTCGTCACGCCGTTTGGTTACGACGCGACCACGGCCGCAGTCGAAGAAGGTCTGGACGCAAGCCGCGTCGTCGCCGTAGACGCGCTATTCCCGCTCGTCGCCGCACAACGCCGCACGTTGATGACCACGCCGGCAACAACGCGCGCCGCGCGCGATACAGCGCATGCATTGCTCGCTGCAGACGGTGTCCCCGTCACCGTGATTCGCGATTCGACCGGTTTCGTCGCGCAACGCGTGGTGGCGACGATCGTCAATATCGGCTGCGAGATTGCGCAAAAGCAGATCGCCACGCCCGAAGACATCGACCTCGCCGTGACGCTCGGACTGGGCTATCCGCGTGGCCCGCTCGCGCTTGGCGACGCACTCGGCGCGAAAACCATCCTCACGATTCTGCGCAATATGTTCAGCGCGCTGGGTGATCCGCGCTACCGTCCGTCGCCATGGCTCGCGCGGCGTGCGCAACTCGGCCTCTCGCTGACGCAAGGCGATGCAGCCGACGCATCTGATGCAGCCAACCCTGTCAAAGCGGAGAACCAGTCATGAGCGCCGAACTGCTGACCTCGCGACCGGCCGAAAGCGAATCGACGCTCGTCCTGACGCTCTCCAACCCCGGAGCACGTAACGCGTTGCATCCCGACATGTACGCCGCGGGCATCGAAGCGCTCGATAGCGCCGAGCGTGACCCCTCCGTGCGCGCCGTGGTCCTGACCGGTGCCGATCAGTTCTTTTGCGCCGGCGGCAATCTGAACCGGCTGCTCGAAAATCGCTCGAAAGACCCTTCTGCGCAGGCGCAAAGCATCGACATGCTGGGCGAATGGATTGGCGCGCTGCGCGCTTCGTCGAAGCCGGTGATCGCAGCGGTCGAGGGTGCAGCAGCCGGCGCCGGCTTCTCGCTCGCGCTCGCCTGCGATCTGCTCGTCGCCGCCGACGATGCCAAATTCGTGATGTCCTACGCGCGAGTCGGTCTTACACCGGATGGCGGCGGTTCATGGTTCCTCGCGCAGGCCCTGCCCCGCCAGCTCGCGACCGAAGTCCTGCTTGAAGGAAAGCCGATTGGCGCGGCACGCCTGCACGAACTCGGCGTGGTCAACCGGATCGCCAAGCCCGGCGCGGTGCGCGATGCCGCCATCGCCTGGGCCGAGGATCTCGGCAAGGTTTCGCCCAATGCCACGGCGCGCATCAAGACGCTGATCGCTGCCGCGGGTGCGCAACCCCTCGCCGAACATCTGATAGCCGAACGCGACAACTTCGTCGCTTCGCTGCACCACGGCGACGCGCTCGAAGGCATCACCGCGTTCCTCGAAAAGCGCGCCCCGAAGTACAAATGAGCCCCCTGACCCCGCGGATAAGCCAGTGAACCAGCGAGCCCGTCATGCCTGATTATCAACTGCCGAAGCGGCGCCGCATTTACCTGATGCGTCACGGCGACGTGACGTACTTCGACGCCACCGGCCGCGCGATCGATCCTGAAACGGTGCCGTTGAATGCGAGCGGTCGCGACCAGGCCAGCGCGGCTGGCCATGCCTTCGCCGCGCAACAGATTCGCTTCGACCGGGTGATCGTCAGCGGCTTGCCGCGCACCATCGAAACCGCTCAACGCGTGCTCGCCGAAACTCATCAGCACATCGAACTCGAAATCGAGCCCGCACTGCAGGAAATTCGCGGCGACAGGCTGAGCAACATTCCGGCGGCCGATATCGAAGCCGCATTCCTCGGCGTGTTCGACGGCGTTGTCCCCGAGAGCACGCGTTTTCTGGGTGGCGAGACGATCGGTGAACTGTTCGACCGCGTGCTGCCGGCAGTTGCGGCACTGCGCGACGACACCTCGTGGGACACCGTGCTGCTGGTCCTGCACGGCGGCGTCAATCGCGCCATCCTGTCGCACGCCATCACCGCGGGCGGCCGCACGTTCTTCGGCCATCTGTCGCAAGCCACCGGCTGCATCAATGCACTGGACGTCGGCGCCACGCCGCGCGACTGGGTGGTGCGCATGCTCAACTACTCGCCGCCATCGCCGCTGCATCGCGACGTGCGGAATACGACCATGGAAATGCTCTACGCCCAGTTCATCCAATACAGGCGCGAAGCGTAGCGAACACTCTACTGGAGGAGACAATGGGCGAAGCCACGAAGACGGGCGAACCTGAACACAAGTCCGATTACTCAGCATTCGAGGGAACGCGTCCAGTCAACGAGCGGCAACGCTTCGACAACGACGCGCTCGCTGCATGGCTCGCGCAGCATGTCGACGGCTTCGCCGCGCCGTTGACGGTCGAACAGTTCGCCGGCGGCCAGTCGAATCCCACCTTCAAGCTGATCACGCCGTCGCGCACCTACGTCATGCGCGCGAAACCCGGGCCCTCGGCGAAACTGCTGCCGTCCGCGCACGCGGTGGAACGCGAGTACCGCGTCATGCATGCGCTCGCCGGCACCGACGTGCCGGTCGCGCAGATGCTCGCGCTGTGCGAGGACGAAAGCGTGATCGGCCGAGCGTTCTATGTGATGGAGTTCGTCGAAGGTCGCGTGCTGTGGGATCAGTCGCTACCAGGCATGACACCCGCTGAGCGCAGCGCCATCTACGACGAGATGAACCGCGTGATCTCGGCATTGCATAGCGTCGATGTCGCCGCAATCGGGCTCGCCGATTACGGCAAGCCCGGCAACTACTTCGCACGACAGATCGGCCGCTGGAGCAAGCAATACATCGCCTCCGAAACCGAGCCGATCGAAGCCATGACACGCCTGATCGAATGGCTGCCGCAGCATATGCCGGAGGAGACCGGTGCGCGCGTCTCGATCGTGCATGGCGACTACCGGCTCGACAATCTGATCTTCCATCCGCACGAGCCGCGTGTGCTCGCCGTGCTCGACTGGGAACTGTCGACGCTCGGCGACCCGCTCGCCGATTTCGCCTATCACTGCATGGCATGGCACGTCGACCCAGCGCAGTTCCGCGGCATCGCGGGGCTCGACTGGGCCGCGCTTGGCATCCCCGACGAAGCGCAGTACGTGCAACGCTATTGCGAGCGTACCGGCTTCGAGATTCACGGCGACTGGAGTTTCTATCTGGCCTACAACATGTTCCGGATTGCCGCGATCCTGCAAGGCATTATGAAACGCGTCGTCGACGGCACCGCGGCGAGCGCGCAAGCGCTCGACGCAGGCCGGCGCGCAAAGCCCATGGCGGAGCTCGCCTGGCGCTACGCACAGAAAGTGCGCTAACCGAAACCCCCGTCATCCGCGAGGTCTTACATGAATTTCGATTACACCCCGAAGGTTCAGGCACTGCGCGAGAAACTGCTCGCCTTCTTCGACGAACACATTTACCCGAACGAACGGGCCTTTGCTGAGGAAATTGGACGCAACCGCGCCAACGGCAACGCCTGGTTGCCGACCGAACTGATCGAACAACTGAAGCAAAAAGCACGCGACGCCGGTTTGTGGAATCTGTTCCTGCCCAACTCGGAACGCGGCGCGGGTCTGACCAACCTCGAATACGCGCCGCTATGCGAGATTATGGGTCGCGTGCCCTGGGCGCCGGAGGTGTTCAATTGCAACGCGCCCGACACTGGCAACATGGAAACCATCGAGCGCTACGGCAGCCCGGACAACAAGCGCCAGTGGCTCGAACCGCTGTTGCAAGGTCAGATCCGCTCAGCGTTCCTGATGACGGAACCAGAAGTGGCATCGTCCGATGCCACCAATATCCAGACGAGCATCACGCGCGATGGCGACGATTATGTGATCAACGGTCACAAATGGTGGTCGTCGGGCGCGGGAGATCCGCGCTGCAAGGTGTATATCGTGATGGGCAAGACGGATCCCGAAGCGCCGCGCCATCAGCAACAATCGATGATCCTCGTTCCTGCCGACGCAACCGGCGTCACGGTGCATCGTCCGTTGACGGTGTTCGGCTATGACGATGCGCCGCATGGCCACATGGAGATCACGCTTGAGAACGTGCGCGTTCCGGCGTCGAACATGCTGCTCGGCGAAGGACGCGGCTTCGAGATCGCGCAAGGGCGGCTCGGACCGGGACGTATCCACCACTGTATGCGGCTCATTGGCCTTGCGGAACGCGCGCTCGAGTTGATGGCGAAGCGCTCGCTGCAGCGCGTCGCGTTCGGCAAGCCGGTCGCGGCGCAAGGCGTCACGCAGGAGCGCATCGCCGAGGCTCGCTGCATGATCGAACAGGCGCGGCTGCTGACGCTCAAGACCGCATATATGATGGACACGGTCGGCAACAAGGGCGCGCGTGGCGAGATCGCCATGATCAAGGTCGTGGCGCCGAATATGGCGTGCCAGGTGATCGACTGGGCCATTCAGGCGCACGGCGCGGGCGGACTCAGCGACGACTTCCCGCTCGCCTATGCCTACACTTCAGCGCGTACGCTGCGCTTTGCCGACGGTCCAGATGAAGTGCATCGCAACGCCATCGCGAAGCTCGAACTGGCACGTCATATGGATGTCGACGCTGCGTCGCGCGTGGAGATGCCGATCACGCGTTCGTGATTTGATGCGGAGATTTGGAGAGGGCGTGAGCGGCATAGAGCCGCTCACGCCCTTTCGTCTTCTGTAACGCGCAGGCGGCGCTACGACGCCGCCATACGCACACATCACACCTCGACGGCTCGTTGCGTGCCGCTAAAAGCCGTCACTCGTCAGCCAGCGCTAGAAGTAATGCCGTGTGATGAATTCCGCCACGCACACCGGCCGTTCATTGCCCTGGCGCTCCAGTGTCACGTTCCACACGACCTGCACTCCGGCGTCATCCACGTCGTCCACGCTTGCTACGGAAAAACACCCGCGCACCTGCGAGTCGACAGGCACCGGCGCAGTGAAACGCACGCGGTTAAGACCATAGTTGACGCCCATGCGCTGCTTGAGCACGACGGTCTTTTGAAGCAAAGCAGGGATCAGCGACAAGGTCAGAAAGCCATGCGCAATCGGCCCGCCGAACGGAGATTCGCGCCGCGCCCGCTCAGGATCGACGTGAATCCATTGGTGATCGCCCGTGGCTGTGGCAAAGCCGTTCACGCTTGCCTGATCGACCGTCAGCCATTCGCTGACGAGCGGCTCGCCACCCACTAGCGAGCGCAGCGCCTGCGCGTCGAGTCCTACCGAATCTCGCTTCATGCGGCCGCTCCCGGATGACGCAAGCCGAACAGCCCCTTCGAGCGAACGGTGATCACCGTCTCGCCGTGCTGGTTGATACCCTGCCATTCGGTGGAGACGAGGCCGCGGTCCGGCTTGCTCGACGAAACACGTTTGTCCAGAACCAGATTCGTCATGCGGATCGTGTCGCCGACGCGCACCGGCTTGAGCCAACGGATTTCATCGATGCCGGGCGAGCCCATCGACGTGGACCCGGCAAACGCGTTGCGCACCAGCAATCCCATCATCACCGAGCAGGTATGCCAGCCGCTTGCGATCAATCCGCCGAAGGGCGACGCGGCAGCCGCATCGTCGTCGATGTGAAACGGCTGCGGATCGAACTTTTCGGCAAACTCCACGATCTCCTCACGCGTGAACGTGTGTTCGCCGCATTCGATGACGTTACCGACTTCCATATCTTCGAAACTCAATCCCATGGTGACACCTCACTCGTTAGGACCGGCCAACCCCCTCAAACTTCGGCGGTGGCAAAACCGGGTAGCGCGGCGAACCGCGCAAGATGATGGTCGACGTCGCCCAGCGTGGTTTCGATAATCGCGAGGCGCTTGAACAGATGGGCCGCCGCCACTTCGTTCGTCACACCCATGCCGCCGTGCAACTGCACCGCCTGCTGGCCGACGAAACGCGCCGCCTGCCCCACCCGAACCTTCGCTGCCGAGACGGCGCGGCGCCGTTCATCGGCATCGGTGCTGGCGTAACGTCCCGCCGCCAGATAGGTCACCGAGCGCGCCTGCTCCGCGTGAATCAGCATCTCGACCATGCGGTGCTGCAAGGCCTGAAAACGTGCGATTGGCTGGCCGAACTGCTGACGCGTTTTCGTGTATTCAACCGTGGCGCGGTTTAGCGCATCGAGCGCGCCCACCGCTTCCGCGCACAACAGCACGGTGCCGTAGTCGGCGATCTGCTCGAGCGCCGCGGCTCCGGCATGCTGACCACTGAGGCGACGCGCGGCCGTGCTTTCGAACGACAACGAAGCAGCGCGTTGCCCGTCGATGGTGCGGTAATCCGTGACCTGAGTACCGGCTGCCTCGCGTGCGACCACGAACAGAGCGATCTCGCCGCTCAGGCGTGCAGGCACGATCCAGTGATCCGCCTGAGCGCCATGCAGCACGACCGATTTCTTGCCACTCAGCGCGTAATGCTCGCCTTGCTGCGTCGCCGTGGTATCGACGGCGAACAGATCGTAGCGGGCATGCGGCTCGTGAAAGGCGACCGCGAGCTTGATCTCACCTTGCGCCGCGCGTTCGAGCAGCGAGGCATCTTCGCCCTGCGCCGAACCTGCAACGCGCAATGCCTCGATGCCCACGGCCGTCGCCCAATACGGCTCGACCACCAGGGCGCGGCCCAGCTCCTGCATCACGACCAGCATATCGACAGGACTGCCATTGAAGCCGCCCTGTTCTTCCGGCACCGGCAATGCCGTCAAGCCAAGTTCCGTGAACGCCGCCCAATGCGTATCCGATGCGCCCGCGTCCGAATAAACAATAGCCTGACGCGCTTCGAAGCCGTAGTTCTTGTCGAGGTAACGGCGCAGTGCATCGGCGAATTGCTGTTGTTCGTCGGTAAAATTGAAGTCCATGCGCCGCTCCTCAGAGTCCGAGAATCATCTGCGCGATGATGTTCTTTTGAATTTCGTTCGAGCCGCCGTAGATCGACGTCTTGCGGAAGTTGAAGTAGTACGCGGCCAGCGGCGCGGCGTCATCGTCGCCGGCAATGCTGTGGGCGCGCTCGCCTTCGAGGAACGACACGTCGAACGGCGCGGCCAGCGGGCCGATGGCTTCAAACATCAGCTCGGTGAGGCCCTGCTGGACCTCAGTGCCCTTGATCTTCAGCATCGACGCTTCCGGTCCCGGCCCGCGCCCGCCTGCTTCATTGGCAACGACGCGTTGCACCGTGACTTCAAGCGCCATCAATTCGATTTCCAGGCTCGCGACTTTTGCGGCGAACACCGGGTCGAGCAGAAGCGGCTTGCCGTTCTTCTTCTGGTCGAGCGCGAGGCGCTTCAGGAACACAAGTTCGCGCTTCGACTGACCGACGCGCGCAATCCCCGTACGCTCATGGCCCAGCAGATATTTAGCGTAGGTCCAACCGCGATTTTCGTCGCCGACCAGATTCTCGACCGGCACCTTCACGTCTTCGAAGAACACTTCGTTGACTTCATGATCTTCGTCGAGCGTGATGATCGGGCGCACCGTGATGCCCGGCGTCTTCATATCGATCAGCAGGAACGAGATGCCCTCCTGCTTTTTCGCGCCGCTGTCGGTACGCACGAGGCAAAACATCATGTCGGCGTGCTGGCCGAGCGTGGTCCACGTCTTCTGACCGTTCACGACGTAGTGATCGCCAACCCGCTCGGCGCGCGTGCGCAGCGAAGCGAGGTCCGAGCCCGAACCGGGTTCCGAGTAGCCTTGGCACCACCAGTCCGAGCCGTCCAGAATCCGTGGCAAGTAGTGACGCTTTTGCGCCTCGCTGCCGTATTTCATCAAAACGGGCGCGACCATCGACACACCGAACGGCAACACCGAGGGCGCGCCGATACGGGCGCACTCTTCGTCCCAGATGTGCCGTTGTGTAGCATTCCACCCCGGGCCGCCGTATTCGGTCGGCCAGGCGATCACCGACCAGCCGCGCGTGCCGAGCAGCTTGTGCCAGTTCGCGAAGTCTTCGCGATTCAGACGCTTGTGATTGAGTACTTTGTCGCTTAGCTCGTGAGGCAAATTCGCTTCGAGCCAGGCGCGGATGTCGGCGCGGAACGCGTCGTCAGCGGGGGAATAATCCAGATTCATGCGCAGTGTCTCCTGGCCGCGGCTGTCCCACCGCCAGGGAGCCGCTGCGCTATTGCAACGGTTCCTTCAGAGCGGCCGGGATCGGCAGCGACATCACTTCAATGCCTTCTTCAACCAGGGCTTTTGCATCTTCCGGTGTCGTAACACCGCGAATGCTGCGTGCAGGCGCTTCGTTGTAGTGAATGCGCCGTGCTTCCTCGGCGAAGCGGTCACCCACGTTCTCAGTCTTTTCCAGTACCTCGCGCAGCGCGCGCATTACACGCGCCTGCTGCTCTTCCGTGCCCGCAGGGGCTTGCGCCGCCGCGCTCGCACCCGACAGATTCAGCCGGGGCGCCGACGGCAAACGGCTCACTTCGGTCGCGCCGCAAATAGGACATTCGACAAGCTTGCGGGACAACTGCGACTCAAAGTCTTCGGCGGAGGCAAACCAGCCTTCAAACCGATGGCCATGCGGGCACTGTAGATCGAGGACCTTCATGTGGAATCAGGGCTTGCGTATGAGTTTAGCGCAAAATAGAAATTTGTGAACGGTCGTTCGTAAATTTTGCTTGGGCGACTTCGGCACTCGGCTTTGACACATTTCCGTGCCCGGGAGCAATCGAGTGTGCGTGCGCGATTCTAACGCTTTGCGCCAATGCCCGCCGACACGCCATAAAACGGGGCTGCCAGCGGGTCTGCTAACGGGGCTACCAACAACAACGGCAGCCTTGTGGGCTGCCGTTTATTTGATCTCGTGACTCGTGGGTGCTCGCCTCGCGCCGCGCCGCTCGAAGCGGCCGCACGCGGTCAACCCATGTAATCGCCGGTCATTCAGGTTCAGGCTCCGGCGAAACCCACGTGCCCGACAACACCTTCTCCAGCCAGAACGTGCCGATAATCGTCTTGACGTCGGTGATCTTGCCGGTCCGCACCCACTCCAACACCTCAGGCACCGTCGCCGTGAAGAGTTCGAGGAACTCTCCCTCGTCGAGTTTGCGATCGCCGGAAGTCAGGCCGCGTGCGAGGAAGATATCGATAAATTCGGTCGAGTACGAAATGATCGGATGGATGCGCGCCAGGTAGACGTATTCGCGCGCCGTGTAGCCAGTCTCTTCCTGCAGCTCACGCTTCGCGCAAGCGAGCGAGCCTTCGCTCGGATCCAGTTTGCCAGCCGGATACTCGTGCATCACCTTGCCGATCGGATAGCGATACTGGCATTCCATCAGCACGCGGCCGTCGTCGAACAGCGGGATCACCATCACGGCGCCCGGATGTTTGACGTACTCGCGAGTCGCGCTCTTGCCGTCGGGCAGACGGACAGTGTCGCACTTGAGGGTCAGGAACGGACCTTGATGGAGAGTCTTGCTCTCAAGACAGGTCTCGGTAAGCGTAGCGTCGTGATCGGGAAGTTCAGCCATGTGCGACCTCAGGACAGCGTGGTGCGCGACGGCTCATACCGTCAGCGCCGTTTGACGAGATACTGGAAGGTGAAGCCGGGAAACGCAAACACCAGAAACAGACTGAAGGTGATCGCGTAGAACTGCCAGCCCTGCTCGAAGCGGTTACCCGCCCGCGCTTCGAGCATAAAGCCGAACGCGCCCACGACAAAATAAAGCACGATCAGCTCGCCGATCCGCAGCCAGGCGCTCTTCCTTGCCGCCTTGAGCGGCACGAAGGCGAAGAGGCGTTGATTCACGAACGGCAGGTTGGCGCCCGCGAGCGCCAACAACACAATGAACCAGCCAGCAGCCGACATCAGAACGTCAGGGTATGGGTGATCGCTTGCAGGCAAACCTTCAGCAGCGGATCCGGCACGATGCCGAGCACGAGCACAGCCAAACCGTTAAGCGCCAGCAACGCGCGGTTGCAGGTATCGGCCTGGATCGGCGTGGTGTCGAGCGGATCGTCGAAGTACATCAGCTTGACGATACGCAGGTAGTAGAACGCGCCAAACAGCGAGGTGATCACGGCCAGCACGGCGAGCCACGTCAGACCGGCGTTCATCGTCGCTTGCAGCACGGCAAGCTTTGCGTAGAAGCCGACTGCCGGCGGAACACCCGCGAGCGAGAACATCATGATCATCATCACGAACGCGAACACCGGACTGCGCTGATTGAGACCCTTGAAGTCGTCGAGCGTCTCGGCTTCGAAGTCGCGGCGCGCCAGCAGCATGACGATGCCGAATGTGCCGAGCGTCGTCACCAGGTAGACAATGCTATAGAACATCGCCGAGCCGTATGCGCTTGCCGCCCCGCTCGTCTTGCCGTCCACCACACCAGCCAGCAGGCCCAGCAGCACGAAGCCCATGTTCGAGATGGCCGAGTAGGCGAGCATCCGCTTGATGTTGCGCTGAACGATACCGGTGATATTCCCCACGATCAGCGACAGCGCCGCGAGGATCACCAGCATTTCCTGCCAGTCGACCGCCAGCGGCAGCAGACCCATCACGAGGAAGCGCAGGCCCCACGCGAAGGCGGCCACCTTCGGGCCTCCGCCCGTCAGCAGCGTCATGGCGGTCGGTGCGCCCTGATACACGTCAGGCACCCACATGTGGAACGGCACCGCGCCCATCTTGAACGCCACGCCGGCCACCACGAAGATCACGCCGAACAGCAGCACCACGTCGTTGATACGGCCCGAAGCCACGGCCTTGAACACTTCGTTGATGTCCAGCGAACCGGTTGCGCCATACAGCATCGAGATGCCATACAGCAGGAAACCGGATGCCAGTGCACCCAGCACGTAGTACTTCATCGCCGCTTCGTTCGACTGCGCAGCATCGCGGCGCAGCGCGATCACCGCATACAGCGACAGCGACATCAGTTCCAGACCGAGGTACAGCGTCAGGAAGTTATTGCCCGAGATCATTACCAGCTGGCCGAGCAGCGAGAACATGCCCAGCAGGAAGAAGTCGCCGCGGTACAGTTCGCGGTCTTCAAGATACCTGCGCGAGTAGATGATCGACACCGTGTAACCGAGCGACACCACCGCCTTCATCACGCTGCCGAAGGCGTCGACCACGTACATGTGCCCGAAGAAGTAATACACGTGCGGGTCGAAAGCGTTCACGCCGAACCAGATGCCCGCTATCAACGTCGAGAACAGGGCGATGAAGTATGTGGTCCGTCGCGCCGCCTGGCCGAAGAACGTGTCGTTGAGCCACGCGAGAACTACGGCGAGCATCAACAGGCCGTCGGGCAACAGGGCAGTCATAGGTGCGTTTTGCATGGTGTTTAAATTCCTCCGCTCTGCGTTACTGTGGCAACGGCAGTTTCGACTGCGCAACGTGGGAGAGGAGGTTTTCCACGGATACGTGCATCACATCGGTAAAGGGCTTCGGATACAGGCCCATGAACAGCGTCAATACGGCCAGCACGATCAGCATGAAAAACTCGCGATTGTTGATATCGAGCAGCTTCTTCACGTGGTCGTTGGCCACCGCGCCAAAATACACGCGCTTGTACATCCAAAGCGTGTAGGCCGCGCCGAGAATCAGCGTGACTGCGGCGCCGCCTGCAATCCAGAAGTTGTACTGGACCGCAGCCAGAATCACCATAAACTCGCCGACGAACCCGGAAGTGCCCGGCAGGCCGCAATTGGCCATCGAAAACAGCATCACCAGCGCCGCGAACTTCGGCATCACGTTGACGACACCGCCGTAATCGGCAATCTGGCGCGAGTGCAAGCGGTCATACAGCACACCGATACACAGGAACATCGCGCCCGAGACGAAACCGTGCGAGATCATCTGCACGATCGCGCCTTCCGCACCGAGCTGATTGAAGATGAAAAAGCCGAGCGTAACGAAGCCCATGTGCGCAATCGACGAATACGCAACCAGCTTCTTCATGTCCGCCTGCACCATCGCAACCAGACCAATGTAGATAACCGCAATCAGCGACAGCGTGATGACGACTGGCGCCAGGAAGTGGCTTGCGTCCGGCGTGACCGGCAGCGAGAAGCGCAGGAAACCGTACGCGCCCAGCTTCAGCATGATCGCCGCCAGCACGACCGAGCCGCCTGTCGGCGCTTCCACGTGGGCGTCAGGCAACCACGTGTGGACCGGCCACATCGGCACCTTCACTGCGAAGGCAAGGAAGAACGCTATGAACAGCAATATCTGCGGCGTCATGGCGATCTTCGTGGTCTGCCACGTCGCCAGATCGAAGGTGCCCGTCTGCGTGTACAGATAGAGCAGCGCGACCAGCATCAGCAGCGAACCCATCAGCGTGTACAGGAAGAACTTGAACGCCGCATACACCCGGTTCGGTCCACCCCACACGCCGATGATGATGTACATCGGGATCAGCGTTGCTTCGAAGAACACGTAAAACAGCATCCCGTCCGCTGCGCTGAACACGCCGACCATGATGCCGGACAAGATCAGGAACGAGGCGAAATACTGGCCCACGTTCTTCGTAATGACCTGCCACCCGGCAATCACGACGATCACTGTGATCAACGCGGTCAACACCACGAACCACATCGAGATGCCGTCCACCCCAAGGTGATAGGTAATGTTGAAGCGCTCGATCCAATGCACATTTTCAACGAACTGCAGATCCGCCGTGCTCGAATCGAAGCTGGTGAACAGCGGAATCGTGACGATGAAGCTGAGAACCGAACCAACCAGCGCGAGCCAGCGCGCCGGACCAGGATTCTTGTCAGAGCCGATAGCAAGGACCAGGAGGCCGAACAGGATCGGCAACCAGATCGCGATACTTAAAATCGGATACGTGTGCATTGTGTGGTGTCCCCTCGCCTTCTCTTATTTGCCGCCAAGCGTTACAAACAGGGTCAGGAGCCCCAGCATGCCGATGATCATGGCAAACGCGTAATGGTAGATGTAGCCCGACTGGAGGAAGCGGATCACTCCGGCAAACCAGCCGATAAAGCGCGCGCTGCCATTGACGATACCGTCGATGACCACCACGTCGCCTTCTTTCCAAAGGCCCCGGCCGATCGCCACGGCGCCGCGTGCAAACACGACTTCGTTAATCTTGTCGAGGTAGTACTTGTTATCAAGCAGCGTATAGATCGGGCCAAAGGCGCGGCGGATAACCGGCGGCAGATCCGGACGCTTCAGGTACAGGAACCACGACACGACCACACCCGCGAGCGCCAGCCAGACCGGCAGCCCCGACACCGAGTGCAGGCCCATCAGCACCCAGCCCTGGAACTCTTCCGCCATCTCGGACACCGCGGGATGGTTCGCGCCGATGTAGATGACCTTGTCGAACACCACGCCGTGCGCGAAGAAATCGCCGAACAGGAGCGGGCCGACCGCGATCGCACCGATGATGACCGACGGAATGGCCAGCAGCACCAGCGGCACCCATACCACCCACGGGCTTTCATGCGGCTCGTGCGCGTGGCCGTGATCGTCGTGGCCGTGCCCGTGCGCATCGTGGCCGTGGCCATGGTCGTCATGACCGTGCGCAGCGTGAGCGGCGGCTTCGATACCCATCGGCGAATCCGGATGCTTCGGCTTGCGGAAGCGCTCTTCACCGTGGAACACCAGGAAGTACATACGGAACGAGTACAGCGCCGTGACGAACACGCTCGCCACCACCGCGAAGTACGCGAAACCCGAACCAGGCAGATGCGACAGCTTCACTGCGTCGATGATCGAGTCTTTCGAGTAGAAGCCCGAGAAGAACGGCGTGCCGATCAGCGCCAGCGAACCGATCAGCGACGTGATCCACGTGATCGGCATGTACTTGCGCAGGCCGCCCATGTTGCGCATGTCCTGATCGTGGTGCATGCCGATGATCACCGAACCCGCGCCGAGGAACAGCAGCGCCTTGAAGAACGCGTGCGTCATCAGATGGAACATGGCGACCGGATAAGCCGAGACACCCAGCGCCACCGTCATGTAACCGAGCTGCGACAGCGTGGAGTAAGCCACCACACGCTTGATGTCGTTCTGGACAATCCCGAGGAAGCCCATGAACAGCGCAGTAATCGCGCCGATGACCGTCACGAACGACAACGCCGTATCCGACAGTTCGAACAGCGGCGACATGCGCGTGACCATGAAGATACCGGCCGTCACCATGGTTGCCGCGTGAATCAGTGCGGAGATCGGCGTCGGGCCTTCCATCGAATCCGGCAGCCAGACGTGCAGCGGGAACTGTGCCGACTTACCCATTGCGCCGATGAAGAGGCAAATACAGGCAACCGTCAACAGGCCCCAGCTGGTGCCCGGGAACGTCAGCGACGCGAGCTCATGGCTCTTCGCGAAGATGTCGCCGTAGTTCAGCGAGCCGCCAAACGCCAGCAGCAGGCCAATGCCCAACAGAAAACCGAAGTCGCCCACGCGGTTCACGATAAACGCTTTCATGTTCGCGTAGATCGCGCTTTCACGCGTGTAGTAGAAGCCGATCAGCAGGTACGACACCAGACCCACCGCTTCCCAGCCGAAGAACAGCTGCAGCAGGTTGTTGCTCATCACGAGCATCAGCATCGAGAACGTGAACAGCGCGATGTACGAGAAGAAGCGCTGGTAGCCGTCGTCGTCGGCCATGTAGCCGATCGTGTAGATGTGCACCATCAGCGACACGAAGGTCACGACACACATCATCATCGCCGTGAGCGAATCGACGAGGAAACCGACTTCGAACTTCAGCTTGCCGACCGACATCCACTCGTAGATCGTCGCGTTGAAGCTCGCGCCGTTCATTACGTCGAAGAAGACGATGGCCGAAAGCACGAAGGCGATCGCAACACCGAGGATCGTGACCGTGTGGGCCCCTGCGCGCCCCACCGCCTTGCCGAACAGCCCGGCAATCAGAGAGCCGGCCAGCGGTGCAAGCGGTACCGCCAGCAACAGGTTTTCGTTGAGTGTGGTTGACATAACAGTCTTGCCTCGAGATTAACCTTTGAGCTGATCGAGATCCTCGACATTGATCGTGTCGAGACTACGGAACAGGGTCACCAGAATCGCCAGCCCGATCGCCGCTTCAGCCGCTGCAACCGTCAGCACGAAGAAGACGAAGATCTGGCCATGGACGTCGCCGAGGTAATGCGAAAACGCGACGAAATTGGTGTTCACCGCCAGCAGCATCAGCTCGATCGCCATCAGGATAATGATGACGTTGCGGCGGTTCAGGAAGATGCCTACGACGCTGATCGCAAACAGGATCGCGCCGAGCACCAGGTAATGAGCAAGGGTCAGCATAATTTTTCTCCTGTCTCCTCTCAGCTATTCTTGGCTGCGGCCGTGGCCGTTGCAGCAGCCGTGGCTGCGGCGGCCGCAGCGGCTGCCGCGTCTTCTGCTGCGATAGTGGCTGCGGTCTTTTCCGACGGCATCTTCACCACCCGCACGCGGTCTTGCGCCCGCACCTTGACCTGATCGCTCACGCGCTGGCGCTTGCTGTCCTTCGCGTGACGCGTGGTCAGTGCGATCGCGGCGATAATCGCCACCAGCAGTACCAGACCGGCGACTTCGAACGCGAAGATGTAGTCGGTGTAGATGACTTTACCGATCAGGCGCGTATTCGACCAGTCAGCCATTGCGCTGCCAGCCGCGACCGTCGTATCGCGCAGCGGCGTGACCGTGGCGCCAAAGCCGTGCCACAGGATCAGCGCGGTTTCGATCACGATGATCGCCCCCACGACAGTCGCCACCGGCACGAAGCGTTTGAAGTCGCGGCGCAGCACGTCGAGGTTGATGTCCAGCATCATCACCACGAACAGGAACAGCACCATCACCGCGCCGACATACACGAGCACCAGCAGGATCGCGAGAAACTCTGCCTGCAGAAGCATCCAGATGGCCGCCGCGTTGAAGAACGCGAGCACCAGGAACAGCGCGGACGCCACCGGGTTGCGCGAGGTGATCACCTTCAGCCCGGACACCACCAGGAGCAGAGCGAAGATGTAGAACAGTACGGTCGTGAATTCCATGATTACCGGTTCATCGTTAGGCCATCGTCAGGCGTTGTTCTTTGGCACAAGCGCGCCACGCTACAGCGGTCAAGCAGCAGCCTACGGCCTGACTGCAGGCCGGTACAACGTGATACGTCAAACAAAAGCGTTTCAGTCAATCAACGATACGGCGCATCTGCTGCCTTGTTTGCCGCGATCTCCGCTTCGTAGCGGTCGCCCACGGCCAGCAACATGTCCTTCGTGAAATACAGGTCACCGCGCTTCTCGCCGTGATACTCGAGAATGTGCGTTTCGACGATCGAATCGACCGGGCAGCTTTCTTCACAGAAACCGCAGAAGATGCACTTGGTCAGGTCGATGTCGTAACGCGTCGTACGACGGGTGTTGTCCGCGCGCGTTTCCGATTCGATCGTGATGGCGAGCGCCGGGCACACCGCTTCACAGAGCTTGCAGGCGATGCAGCGCTCTTCGCCGTTCTCATAACGGCGCAGTGCGTGCAGACCGCGAAAACGCGGCGAAATCGGGGTCTTCTCTTCCGGGAACTGCACCGTGATCTTGCGCTGGAACGTATAACGTCCGGTCAGCGCGAGACCTTTGAGCAATTCCGTGAGGAAGAAGGTCTTGAAGAAGTTTTGGATTGCGGTCATAGGTTCATCCGCCCTTTATTTCCAGATATTCAACGGCGACATGATCCAGAAGCCGACTACGATCAGCCACACCACGCAGACCGGAATGAACACTTTCCAGCCCAGACGCATGATCTGGTCATAACGGTAGCGCGGGAACGTGGCGCGTGCCCAGATGAATACCGACAACAGCAAGAACACTTTCAGGACCAGCCAGAAAATGCCCGGAATAAACGACAGGAAGCCGAACGGGGCACTCCAGCCGCCCAGGAACAGGGTCGATGCGAGCGCCGAGATCACGATCATGTTGATGTACTCGGCGAGGAAGAACAGCGCGAACGCCATCCCCGAGTAATCGATCATGTGGCCTGCGACGATTTCCGACTCCCCTTCCACCACGTCGAACGGGTGGCGGTTCGTTTCGGCGATGCCCGAGATGAAGTAGACGACGAACATCGGCAGCAACGGCAACCAGTTCCACGACAGGAAGTTCAGGCCATAGCTCGCGAACATACCGCGCTCCTGCGACCCGACGATGTCCGACAGGTTCAGGCTGCCCGAAGTCATCAGCACGACGACGAGCGCGAAGCCCATCGAGATTTCGTACGAGACCATCTGCGCCGCGGCGCGCATCGCACCGAGGAATGCGTACTTCGAGTTCGACGCCCAGCCGGCGAGAATCACGCCGTACACGCCGATCGACGAAATCGCCATCGCATACAGCAGACCCGCGTTGATGTCGCCGAGCACCGCGCCCGCCTGGAACGGAATCACCGCCCAGACCGCGAAGGCCGGCACCACCACCATGATCGGCGCGATCAGATAAGTCCAGCGGCTCGCCTGGGCCGGCTGAATCACTTCTTTGAGCAGCAGTTTCAGCACGTCGGCGATCGGCTGCAGCAAACCTGCCGGGCCCACGCGGTTCGGACCGAGACGCACGTGCATCCAGCCGATCAGCTTACGTTCCCAGAGGATCAGGTAAGCCACGCACAGCAGGATCACGACGGCTACCACCAGGATGCGCACCAGTGCCCACACCGTGGGCCATGCCGCACCGAGAAGTTGAGTGCCGCCCGAGTTGATCGATTCGAACATTTACGCCTTCTCCACCAGCAGTTCACCGAACAGGCTGCCCAGCGCTGCACCGGCAGGCGTGGCCGCCGATACGCGGACGACTGTCTCCGCAAGATTTGCATCGCGCACGGCCGGTAATTGCACCGAGTGCTCACCCTGGCGTACGCGCACTGCGTCGCCGTCTTTCAAACCCAGCTTGTCGAACAGCGCAGCCGGCAAACCGACCGAGTTCGCCGCGCGTGCGGCTGCCGTCAGATGCAGCGATTCCGCACGACGCACCAGCGGATCGGCGTGGTAGATCGGCACATCGGCGATGCGTTCAAAGGCGCCTTCAGCCGCCTTCGGCGCTGCACCGCGTGCGATCGCAACACCCGTCTTGTTCGACAGGCGCGCGCTCAGATCGGCGTCGCCGAGTGCCGCTGCGCGTACTTCTTCCGATGTGTCAAATTCGAAACCCGGCACGCCGAGCAGGCTGCCCAGCACGCGCAACACCTTCCATGCCGGACGCGTGTCGCCAAGCGGGCGCACTACGCCGTTGAAGCTTTGTACCGTGCCTTCAGCGCTGACGAACGTACCGGCCGTTTCCGTGAACGGGGAGATCGGCAGCAGCACGTCGGCGTATTCGGCGCCGGTCTGGAACGGCGAAAGCACGACGACCATTTCAGCCTGGTTCAGCGCGGCCAGTGCCTGCGCCGGATTGACCGTGTCGAACTCCGGTTCGACGTTGAGCAGCACGTAACCCTTGCGCGGCTGTTCGAACACTTCGCGAGCGTTAAGGCCACCCGCGCCCGGCAGCGCGCCGACGAGGTGAGCGCCAACCGTGTTGGCCGCTTCCGTGAGGAAGCCGAGCTTGGCGCCGGTGGTATCTGCAATCCATTGCGCCGCGGCGTGGATACGGGCGAAGTCCGGATGACGGACCGCGCCGTTGCCGAGCAGCACGAGACGCAACTCGCCCGCTGCGAGCGACGTTGCAACCTGCTTGTGCGCATCGTTCGCTTGCGTGCCCGAGAACGCTTCCGGCAGCGCGACGCCGCGTGCTTCCGAAACCGCGGCAGCGATGCCGGCGATTTCATCGAGCCATGCGGACGGTGCAGCCACCACGCGTTGGGCTTGCGGAATCAGCGCATCGTCGTTCGTGGCTTGCACGAGCGTCAGCGCCGCACCGTTCTTGGCGGCCTGGCGCAGACGCGCAGCAAACAGCGGGTGATCGCGACGCAGATCCGAGCCGATGACGATCGCCGCGTCGACGTTCGACAGATCGGCGATCTTCGTGCCGAGCCACGGCGTGCCATTCACAGGCGCGGAGAAATCCGACTGACGCAGGCGGAAGTCGACGTTAGGCGTGCCGACCGCTTGCGCGAGTTGCTTGAGGAGGAACAGTTCTTCGACAGTGCTGTGCGGGCTAGCCAGTGCAGCGAGCGCTTCTGCGCCGTGGTCGTCCTTGATGCCCTTCAGACCCTTGACAACGTACTCGAGCGCGGTCTGCCAGTCGGTCTCGACCCACTTGCCGCCTTGCTTGAGCATCGGCTGCGTGAGACGTTCCGGGCTGTTCAGGCCTTCGTACGAGAAACGGTCCTTGTCCGAGATCCAGCATTCGTTGATGGCTTCGTTCTCGAACGGCAGCACGCGCATCACGCGGTTATTCTTGACCTGCACCACGAGGTTCGCGCCGACGGAATCGTGCGGGCTCACCGACTTGCGGCGCGACAGTTCCCACGTACGGGCGCTGTAGCGGAACGGCTTGCTGGTGAGTGCGCCAACCGGGCACAGATCGATCATGTTGCCCGACAGTTCGGAGTCGACCGTCTTGCCGACGAACGAGGTGATTTCCGAGTGCTCACCGCGGCCCAGCATGCCCAGTTCCATCACGCCGGCCACTTCCTGGCCGAAGCGGACACAACGCGTGCAGTGAATGCAACGCGTCATTTCTTCCATCGAGATCAGCGGGCCGACGTTCTTGTGAAACACCACGCGCTTTTCTTCGCTGTAGCGCGAGGCGGACTTGCCGTAGCCCACCGCCAGATCCTGCAACTGGCATTCGCCGCCCTGGTCGCAGATCGGGCAATCGAGCGGATGGTTGATCAGCAGGAATTCCATCACAGCTTGCTGACCCTTCACGGCCTTGTCGGACTTCGTGCGCACGATCATGCCCGCCGACACCGGCGTGGCGCATGCAGGCACGGCCTTCGGCATCTTCTCGACATCGACCAGACACATCCGGCAGTTGGCCGCAATCGACAGCTTCTTGTGATAGCAGAAGTGAGGAATGTACGTGTCGACCTTATGCGCAGCCTGGATGACCATGCTGCCTTCAGGCACCTCTACCTTCTTGCCGTCTATTTCAAGTTCAACCATGATGGTCAATCTTCCTTAACCTGTTACCGCTCAATCGTTCGCCCGTTCACCGCCACTTGGCGATGAACCCCGCGGTTGACGCTTCCGGTGACCCGCCTTAGGCGGCCACCGTTTCCGAAGCCGTTGCTGCGCCGGCATGACCGTCCACGAGGCAATGCTTGTGGGCGACGTGATATTCGAATTCGTCCCAGTAGTGCTTGAGCATGCCGCGCACCGGCATGGCCGCTGCATCGCCGAGCGCGCAAATCGTGCGGCCCATGATGTTTTCAGCCACTGAGTTCAGCAGATCCAGATCTTCCTGGCGGCCAAGGCCGTGCTCGATACGATGCACGACGCGATACAGCCAGCCCGTACCTTCGCGGCACGGCGTGCACTGACCGCAGGACTCTTCGTAATAGAAGTACGACAGACGCAGCAGCGAACGGACCATGCAGCGGGTCTCGTCCATCACGATGACCGCGCCTGAACCGAGCATCGACCCCGCCTTGGCGATCGAGTCATAGTCCATGTCGGTATTCATCATCATCTCGCCCGGGATAACCGGTGCGGATGAGCCGCCCGGAATCACGGCCTTGATCTTCTTGCCGCCACGCATGCCGCCGGCGAGTTCCAGCAGCTTCGCGAACGGCGTGCCGAGCGGCACTTCGTAATTGCCCGGCAGCTCGACGTCGCCCGACACCGAGAAAATCTTGGTTCCGCCGTTATTCGGCTTGCCGAGTTCCAGGTAAGTCTGCGGACCGACAGTCAACAGAAACGGCACGGCGGCGAACGTTTCGGTGTTGTTGATCGTGGTCGGCTTGCCGTACACGCCGAAGCTCGCCGGGAACGGCGGCTTGAAGCGCGGCTGACCTTTCTTGCCTTCCAGCGACTCGAGCAGCGCAGTTTCTTCGCCGCAGATATACGCGCCGTAACCGTGGTGCGCGTGCAACTGGAACGAGAAGCCCGAGCCCATGATGTTGTCGCCGAGGTAACCGGCGCGGCGCGCTTCTTCCAGCGCTTCTTCGAAGCGTCGATACTCAGCGAAGATTTCACCGTGGATATAGTTGTAGCCCACCGTGATGCCCATCGCGTACGCACCGATGGCCATGCCTTCGATCAGCGCATGCGGGTTCCAGCGCAGGATGTCACGATCCTTGAACGTGCCCGGTTCGCCTTCGTCCGAATTGCAGACGAGGTACTTCTGCCCCGGAAACTGACGCGGCATGAAGCTCCACTTCAGGCCAGTCGGAAACCCAGCACCGCCGCGACCGCGCAGACCCGACGCCTTGACTTCGGCAATCACCTGCTCGGGCGGAATCTTCTCTTCCAGAATACGGCGCAACTGGACGTAACCGCCGCGCGACACATAGTCTTCGAGATGCCAGTTGTCGCCGTTCAGGCCAGCGAGAATCAGCGGTTTGATGTGACGATCGTGGAGAGACGTCATTTCGAGAGCTCCTCGAGCAGCTGATCGATCTTCGCGCGGCTCATAAAGCTGCACATGCGATGGTTGTTCACCAGCATCACCGGTGCATCGCCGCACGAGCCCATGCACTCGCCTTCTTTCAAGGTGAACTTGCCGTCTGCCGTGGTTTCGCCGAAGTCGATGCCGAGTTTCTGCTTCAGATATTCGGCGGCACTTTCCGAGCCGCCATCCGGACCGAGCTGGCACGGCAGGTTCGTGCAGAGCGTGATCTTGTGCTTGCCGACCGGCGACGTCTCGTACATCGTGTAGAAGGTCGCAACCTCCTGCACGGCGACCGCCGGCATGCCAAGATAGTCCGCGACGAACTGCATGAGTTCGGGCGACAGCCAGCCATGCTCTTCCTGAGCGACGGCCAACGCTGACATCACGGCGGACTGTTTCTGATCGGCGGGATACTTCGTCAACGCGCGATCGATTTCTTTCAGGCCTTCAGCTGAGATCATTTTCAGACACGACTCTTTCAATTCCTACCGAACGAAAACCTGTCGCGTGCTACCTGTTGCGACAGACCCGGCGTTCCTTTGCTTGACGTGCGCCTGCTGCAACTTCGACGCACACGCCACGATGAAAATCGCTCTTAACGATCGATTTCGCCAAACACGATGTCTTGCGTGCCGATGATCGTCACGGCGTCGGCGATCATGTGACCGCGCGCCATTTCGTCGAGCGCGGACAAATGCGCATAACCCGGCGCGCGAATCTTCAGGCGATACGGCTTGTTCGCGCCATCCGAGATCAGATAGATGCCGAACTCGCCCTTCGGATGTTCGACCGCGGCATACGCTTCGCCTTCGGGTACATGGAAGCCTTCCGTGAAGAGCTTGAAATGGTGAATCAGCTCTTCCATGTTCGACTTCATGCCGACGCGCGACGGCGGCGCAATCTTGTGATTGTCGATCATTACGGGGCCCGGATTCTTCCGCAACCATTCAATGCACTGTTTCGCGATTCGAGTTGATTGACGCATTTCTTCGACGCGTACCAGGTAGCGGTCGTAACAATCGCCGTTCACGCCAACCGGGATGTCGAAGTCCAGCTTGTCATAGACTTCATACGGTTGCTTCTTGCGCAAATCCCACTCGATACCCGAACCGCGCAGCATGGCACCCGTCATGCCCAGTTGCAGAGCACGTTCCGGGCTGACCACGCCAATACCGACCAGACGTTGCTTCCAGATCCGGTTGTCGGTGAGCAGCGTTTCGTATTCGTCGACACAATGCGGGAAACGGGTAAAGAAGTCGTCGATGAAGTCGAGCAACGAACCCTGGCGGGTCTCGTTCATCTTCGACAAAGCCTTCGCATTGCGAATCTTCGATGCCTTGTACTGCGGCATGGCTTCCGGCAGATCACGGTACACGCCGCCCGGACGGTAGTACGCCGCGTGCATCCGGGCGCCGGACACCGCTTCATACACGTCCATCAGGTCTTCGCGTTCGCGGAACGCGTACAGAAACACGGCCATCGCGCCAACGTCGAGCGCGTGCGAGCCAATCCACATCAGGTGGTTCAGCACGCGTGTGATTTCGTCGAACAGCACGCGGATGTACTTTGCACGCACGGGCACGTCGATGCCCAGCAGTTTTTCGATCGCCATCACGTAGCCGTGCTCGTTGACCATCATCGACACGTAGTCGAGACGGTCCATGTACGGCACGGACTGGATGAACGTCTTGGTTTCCGCGAGCTTTTCAGTGGCGCGGTGCAGAAGGCCGATGTGCGGGTCGGCGCGCTGGATCACTTCGCCGTCGAGTTCGAGCACGAGGCGCAGCACACCGTGCGCGGCCGGGTGCTGCGGGCCGAAGTTGAGCGTGTAGTTTTTGATCTCTGCCATGGCGTTCTCTTAGTGTTTCAGACCGCCATAGCGATCCTCGCGGATCACGCGCGGCGTGATTTCCCGCGGCTCGATCGTCACAGGCTGATAGACGACGCGCTTCTCTTCCGGGTCGTAACGCATTTCGACGTAGCCGGAAATCGGGAAATCCTTGCGGAACGGGTGACCGATGAAACCATAGTCGGTCAGGATACGGCGCAGGTCCGGGTGACCTTCGAAGACGATACCGTACAGGTCGAACGCTTCACGCTCGTACCAGTTGGCCGAACTCCAGATATCGACCACGGACGGGATCAGCGGCACATCGTCGTCCTGCGCGAACACGCGCACGCGCAGACGCCAGTTGTTCGTCACCGACAACAAATGCAGCACCGCCGCGAAACGCGGACCGTCGTACGCACCGTCGCCGTAGGTCTGGTAGTCGACGCCACACAGGTCGACCAGTTGCTCGAAGCGCAGCGACGAATCGTCGCGGAGACGCGTCGCTATATCTTGATATTCTTTGGCACTCACGACAATCGTGAGCTCGCCGATCGCTTCGGTGACGCTCAGCAGGCGGCCGCTAAAGGCCGCCTCGAGGTTCGCTTTCAGGGTCTCGAGTTTGCTTGCCATATTGTGGGGAGCTCTGGCCTTATTGACGTGCGATGGTGTTGGTACGGCGGATCTTCGCTTGTAGCTGGATCACGCCGTAGACCAACGCTTCCGCGGTCGGCGGACAACCCGGCACATAGACGTCGACCGGCACGATCCGGTCACAGCCACGCACCACCGAATACGAATAGTGGTAGTAGCCGCCGCCGTTCGCGCACGAGCCCATGGAGATCACCCAGCGCGGCTCGGCCATCTGATCGTAGACCTTGCGCAGAGCGGGCGCCATCTTGTTGCACAGCGTGCCGGCGACGATCATCACGTCCGACTGACGCGGACTCGGACGAAACACGACGCCGAAACGGTCGAGGTCATAACGGGCAGCACCCGCATGCATCATCTCGACCGCGCAACACGCAAGACCGAACGTCATCGGCCACAACGAGCCGGTGCGCGTCCAGTTGATCAGCTTGTCAGCCGTGGTGGTGACAAACCCTTCCTTCAAGACCCCTTCGATACTCATGTGCTTTCCACTCCAGACGGGGCGGCTAGCCTTGGCCGCCCACGCAAACCGGCGATTAATCCATCATTCCCAGTCAAGACCGCCCTTCTTCCAGATGTAGGCGAAGCCCAGCAGGAACTCGAGCAGGAAAATCATCATTGCCATGAAGCCGGGCCAGCCGATGTCGCGCAGGGCTACACCCCACGGAAACAGGAACGCGGTTTCAAGGTCGAAAATGATGAAGAGAATGGCGACGAGATAGTAGCGCACATCAAATTTCATGCGCGCATCTTCGAATGCTTCGAAGCCGCACTCGTATGGTGCGTTCTTCTCGGTATCGGGCCTGTTGGGACCGAGGATCTTGCCAATACTGACCAGTGCTACGCCTAAACCAGTGCCCACCAGGAGGAACAACAAGACGGGGTAATAGGCTGCGAGGTTCAAGACTGTCCTCAATCGGTTGGTTCTGAGTGCAGCTGGGGGAGACAAACACCCAGCACGAAATCACTTCGGCGTGCTTGACGTTGCAAGCTTAACGCAAACACCAAGCCAGAAGCGACAATGCCAGCCGAAGCGAAGCAAGCGGCTGGCATTAAGATAACATTGGTGCCGACGGCGAGACTCGAACTCGCACAGCTTTCGCCACTACCCCCTCAAGATAGCGTGTCTACCAATTTCACCACGTCGGCACTGTATGCAATCCGGGAAATAAACCAATAAAACCCGCGAATCGCTTCAAGACTTGAATTGTAACTGGTTTAAACAGTTTGTTCAACGCACCACAGGCACTTTTGCCGAAAATTTATTTCGGCACATCCTGGCCCGGAGCCGACGACGGAGCGGCCGGAAGAGCAGCCGACGAACCAGCCGGAGCAGCTGCTGACGACGCTGCAACCGGAGCGGTCGCTACCGCGCCGAGCAAGCCTGCAGAAGGCTTGGCGTGATACGAGCCGAGATACGTCAGCGCCAAAGTGCTGACAAAAAAGATCGCTGCGAGCACTGCCGTGGTACGCGACAGAAAGTTCGCCGAACCCGTCGCGCCGAACAGACTGCCCGACGCGCCGCTGCCGAAAGCGGCACCCATATCGGCGCCCTTACCGTGCTGCAGCAACACGAGGCCAATGACCCCAAGCGCCGACATCAACTGAACGACGATAATCAATGTTTTCAAAACCAGCATCACACTCACCTGAGTCTTTATTTAATCGCGCGGCACAAGGTGCGCCGCACTCAATGGGTCTACTGCACCCGGGCAACCTGCTTATTGCGTGACGCTCACCGCGCCGGCCGCCTTGCAGATTGCCAGGAAATCCTGGTCCTTCAACGACGCGCCACCAATCAGGCCACCGTCGATATCCGGCTGACGGAACAACTCTTCCGCATTGCCTGGCTTCACGCTACCGCCATACAACAGTGGTACATCAGCAGCCGCGGCACTTTTCGCTACGAGACGCGCACGCAGAAATGCGTGAACGTCCTGCGCCTGCTGCGCCGTGGCGCTCTTGCCGCTACCGATCGCCCAGACAGGCTCGTACGCAACGACGATACGCGCCGCCTCTTGCGGCGACAACTTCGCCAGCACCGCATCCAGTTGCGTGCCGACCACCTGCTCGGTCTTGCCCGCGTTGCGCTCTTCGAGCGTTTCGCCAACGCAGACGATAGGGGTCAAACCGGCTTCGAGCACACGCTGTGCTTTGACAGCCACCAGCTCCGAACTTTCGCGATGATAGGCCCGACGCTCCGAATGCCCGACGATCGCCAGCGACGCAGCGAAATCCACGGCCATCGGCGCAGCCACTTCACCAGTGTAGGCACCCTGCGTGAAGGCAGAAACGTCCTGCACGCCCCACACGACGCGACTACCGTCCAGCAGCGCCTGCGCCTGGGCGAGATACAGGCCCGGCACACACACGCCAACCCGCACGCTCTCCGGCAGTTCTCCGGCGCCTCGCGCGACAGCTTCGAGCAGAACCGCGTTCTCGGCGAGCCGCCCGTGCATCTTCCAGTTACCGACTACCAGCTTCGCTCGTTGTTTCGACATCGTCTCGTCTAGTCGTTTCGTCTTGCTGCAGCGGCGGACCCGGTTTGCACCTTGTTGCCCGCCGCGTCGGAATCACGCGGCGCACGCAAAACACGCAATTTTACTGTGAGCAGGCGGATCGGGTCAAACTGCGCGCCCGCAAACCGCCCTTCTCATGCTCAGCCAACGGCCTCGGCCACCGCTCAGGCAGTCCAATCCAGCATGATCTTGCCGACATGCGTGCTGCTTTCCATCAACGCGTGTGCCTCGGCGGCCTGCGCGGCCGGAAACACCTTGTAGATCACGGGCTTGATGTGGCCATCCTCGATGTGGGGCCACACCTTTTCCTTCAGCTGGGCCGCGATCTTCGCCTTGAACTCCACCGGACGCGGACGCAGCGTCGAACCGGTCACCGTCAGGCGGCGGCGCATGATCTCGGGCAAATTCAGCTCCGCTTTCGCGCCACCCAGTGTCGCGATCAACACGATCCGCCCGCCGTCGGCCAACGCCGTCAGTTCGCGCGGCACGTAACTGCCGGCAACCATGTCGAGGATCACATCCACGCCGCGGTCGTTCGTCAGCGACTTGAGGACTTCGACGAAATCCTCAGTTTTATAGTTGATGCCACGCTCGGCACCGAGCTGCTCGCAGGCACGGCACTTGTCATCGGACCCCGCGGTGGCGAACACGCGAAAACCCAACGCATGCGCGATCTGGATGGCCGTCACGCCAATGCCGCTCGAACCGCCCTGCACCAGCAACGTTTCGTTCGCTCCGCCCTCGCCCGCGCCCAGATGCCCGCGTTCGAACACATTGCTCCAAACGGTAAAGAAGGTTTCCGGCAGCGACGCCGCTTCGATATCCGAGAGCCCCTTGGGCGCCGGCAGACATTGAGCGAGCGGCGCGGCGGCATATTCGGCGTAACCACCGCCAGCCAGCAACGCACACACGCGATCGCCAATCTTCAGACCGAACGGATTGTGCTTTTCGTCGAGCGTCCCGCCGACAATTTCGCCCGCCACTTCCAACCCCGGCAGGTCCGACGCCCCCGGCGGCGGCGCATAACCGCCCTTGCGCTGGAACACGTCCGGACGATTTACGCCCGAGGCCGCGACCTTGATCAGCACCTCACCCGCTTTCGGTTGCGGCGTGGGCCGCTCGGCGAGCTTCAAGACGTCCGGCGCGCCGAATTCGGTAATTTCGATCGCTTTCATCTGCGTCACCTCCAAGGTTTGGATTGGACTGCAAACCCGACCTTAGCCCAGTTTGCAATGCGATCCACCCTGCATGAAAAACGGCCGGCGCGCATTCACGCTGCCGGCCGTCCACTACCTTACTGCACTACTGCGGAGTCGGTTCGCCTTGCGGTGCACCCGACCCGGCGTCGTTCAGCAACGCCTTGGCCGAAAGGCGCACGCGGCCCTTCTCGTCCGTCTGGATGACCTTGACCTTCACCTGCTGGCCGTCTTTCAGATAGTCGTTGATGTCCTTGATGCGCTCGTTGGCGATCTCGGAGATGTGCAGCAGACCATCCTTGCCCGGCAGGATGTTCACGATCGCGCCGAAATCGAGCAGCTTGAGCACGGTGCCTTCGTAGACCTGACCCACTTCGACTTCCAGCGTGATGTTCTCGATACGCTTCTTCGCTTCGGCCATGCCTTCGCTGCTGGTGCTGGCGATGGTGACGATGCCGTCGTCCGAAATATCGATCGTCGTGCCGGTTTCTTCGGTCAACGCGCGGATCACCGAACCACCCTTGCCGATCACGTCGCGGATCTTTTCCGGATTGATCTTGATGGTGATCATGCGCGGTGCGAATTCCGACAGTTGCGTGTTCGCGCCCGACACAGCCGAGGTCATCTTGCCGAGGATATGCAGACGGCCTTCCTTCGCTTGCGCGAGGGCGACCTGCATGATTTCCTTGGTGATGCCCTGAATCTTGATGTCCATCTGCAGCGCGGTTACGCCGTTTTCGGTACCCGCCACCTTGAAGTCCATGTCGCCGAGGTGATCTTCGTCGCCGAGGATGTCGGAGAGGACAGCAAACTTGTTGTCTTCGAGGATCAGGCCCATGGCGATGCCGGCAACGTGCGCCTTCATCGGCACGCCGGCGTCCATCAGTGCGAGGCAGCCGCCGCACACCGAAGCCATCGACGACGAACCGTTCGATTCGGTGATTTCCGATACCACGCGAATCGAGTAGCCGAATTCGTCGGCGCTCGGCAGGCATGCAGCCAGCGCACGCTTGGCCAGACGGCCGTGACCGATTTCACGGCGCTTCGGCGAACCGACGCGGCCCGTTTCGCCGGTCGCGAACGGAGGCATGTTGTAGTGGAGCATGAAGCGTTCGCGGTATTCGCCTTCGAGCGCGTCGATGTTCTGCTCGTCGCCCTTCGTGCCGAGCGTTGCCACCACGAGTGCCTGGGTTTCACCACGCGTGAACAGCGCCGAGCCGTGCGTACGCGGCAGCACGCCGGTGCGGATCTCGATCGGACGCACGGTACGCGTGTCGCGGCCGTCGATACGCGGCTCGCCGTTCAGGATCTGCGAACGGACGATCTTCGCTTCGATGTCGAACAGCACGTTGCCGACCGTAGCCTTGTCGGCTGCAACCGTGCCGCTTGCTGCAGCGTCTTCTTCCAGCCTGGCCGACGTCGCTGCGTAAACTTCCTTCAGCTTGGTCGAACGCGCCTGCTTGTCGCGGATCTGATACGCGGCGAGCAGATCGGCTTGCGCCAGTTCCGCCACGCGAGCAATCAGCGGCTCGTTCTTCGCGGCCGGTTGCCAATCCCACTCCGGCTTGCCGCCTTCGCGGACCAGTTCATGGATCGCGTCGATCGCGATCTGCATTTGCTCATGGCCGAACACGACAGCGCCGAGCATCACTTCTTCGCTCAGTTGCTGCGCTTCCGATTCCACCATCAGCACCGCGCGTTCCGTACCGGCGACCACCAGATCAAGCGCCGATTCCTTCATTTGCGGACGCGTCGGGTTCAACACGTATTCGTTGTTGATGTAGGCCACGCGTGCAGCGCCGACCGGGCCGTTGAACGGCAGGCCAGACACAGCGAGCGCCGCCGACGCGCCGATCAGCGCGGGGATGTCAGCGGGGATTTCCGGGTTCAGCGACAGGACGTGGATCACGACCTGAACTTCGTTGTAGAAGCCTTCCGGGAACAGCGGGCGCAGCGGACGGTCGATCAGGCGCGAAATCAGCGTTTCGCCTTCCGAAGGACGGCCTTCACGACGGAAAAAGCCACCCGGGATCTTGCCGGCGGCGTAGGTCTTTTCGAGGTAATCGACGGTCAGGGGGAAGAAGTCCTGACCCGGCTTGGCGGTCTTGGCGCCGACTACGGTTGCGAGCACAACGGTATCTTCGACATCGACAATCACAGCACCGCTAGCCTGACGAGCGATTTCGCCCGTTTCGAGGCGAACATTATGTTGCCCCCACTTAAATTCTTTGACGATTTTATTGAACATAGTCATTTTTTCACTCCATCGTTATGCCGCGCGGACCAGAAGCGGCGCGGCAACGCAAGGACCGGCGCTACATGGGAAGAGGAGTGTTATTTATGCCATTCCAGAGAACCACGCCCTACGCGGAGTACGTGCGCGAACCGCTGGAATGACACAAAGCTCTACCCTGAAGCCCGGCTGTGTTGAGTGTTGCCCGCCGCATGAACCGTCACGCTACCGCGGACAACCACCGGTGCACCTCACATGAAGCGCACCGTTCAAAAACAAAATGCCTGTATCAGTGAAACTGACACAGGCATCTTGCTGAGAGCGCCTTACTGCGCGCCCAATTACTTACGCAGACCCAGCTTCTCGATCAGTGCGCGGTAACGGTCCGCGTCCTTACCCTTCAGGTAGTCGAGCAGCTTACGACGACGGCTCACCATGCGCAGCAGACCGCGGCGGCTGTGGTGATCTTTCGTGTGAGCCTTGAAGTGAACGGTCAGTTCGTTGATACGGGTGGTCAGCAGAGCGACCTGAACTTCGGGGGAGCCGGTGTCGTTAGCAGCGCGTGCAAATTGCGCAACGACTTCGGACTTCTTGCTTGTTTCAACTGCGGTCATATCAAATTTTCCTTGAGAACTAAACAGGCGGTCACGGAAGAAAGGCCGTGCCGTGGCTTACAACGAGGGGCGTATTGTAGCACAGCCTGTACAGGCCGCCAGCCCGGTCTTATGGGCGAAATTCTGGCCGCGGGCTTGCCGGATCCTGGCCGGATCCAGGCCAGCGGCGGACCGGTTGTGCGGGTGCCAGTTCAGGCACGCGCTCAACGGCCTGCCTATGGCCGCGTCATCCGGCAGGTGGTCGGTGGGACGGTGCGCTCGGGCGGCAGCGCCAGCACCGTGCGAAAGCCATAACCCGAACCCTCGTTGTCAAAGCGCACGCCGGGCGTGCCGGCCTTGTCCATTTCCATCACGTAAAGGGGCTGGATCATTTGATGATCGTCGGCGCGCATCCACGACGGGTGGAAGCCGTTATCGAACTTCATCCCCTCCAGAGCCTTCGCGACCTTCTCAGGCTGTGCGCTGCCGGCTTTATTCATGGCCGCGGCGAGGATTTCGACCAGCAGTTCCATGCGTAACACCGGGTAGTCGTCCTGCGCGGCCGGGTAGCGGGCGCGGAAGGCCTTGTACCAGGCATCTGAGGCGTCACCGCCCGCGTTCGGGTGCCAGTCGGCCACCGCGATCACGCGCTTGACGCCAGCGTCGCCGAGCGCGGCCGGCGCACCGAGGCTGTTGCCGTAGAAGGTATAGAACTTGGTATCGAGACCCTGCTCGCGGGCCGCTTTGACGAGCAGCGTCAGATCGTTGCCCCAGTTACCCGTCACAACCGCATCGGCCCCGCTGGCGCGGATCTTGGAGATATACGGCGCAAAATCCTTCACGCGGCCAATCGGGTGAAATTCGTCGCCGACAATCGCAATATCCGGGCGTCTCGCCGCCAGCGATGAACGGGCGAGCGCGCTGACATCGTGGCCAAAACTGTAGTCCTGGTTCAGCAGGTAGACCTTCTTGACCGACGGGTCGCGCTGAATCACATCGGCGAGCGCATCCATGCGCATACCCGCGTGCGCGTCGAAACGGAAGTGCCAGAAACTGCAAGCCGCGTTGGTTAGCGCGGGATCGTCGGCGGAGTAGTTGAGAAACAGCTCACGGTTGCCGGGCTCGCGGCTGTTCTGCTTGTCGATCGCGCCGATCAGCGCCGCCGCCACCGCCGAACTGTTGCCCTGCAGGATATAGCCGATATGGCGGTCCGCGGCCGCGCGCAGCTGCAGCAGCGCCTCCTCGGGACTGCCCTTGCTGTCCAGCACGACGAGTTCGAGCGGATGCGCGCCGTCGGCCAGTTTGACGCCGCCATGCGCATTCACCGTTTCGACGCCGAAGCGCAGATTGCGCTCGACCGCCGCCCCGGCGTTCGCGAACGGACCGGACATCCCTTCGATCAGCGCGAGCTGGATCGGCGTGCCGCCCGGCGCCGGGCTCGACTGTGCCCCCGGCGCATTGGCAACCTGCACGGCCGCCTGCGCCGCTGTCATCACTACCGCCGCCAGCGCCGCCGCTGCGACGCGCCCCCACTTCGCCGTCATGCGCAGCGCTCCTCTGAATCGTCCGAAGCGCGGATCATAGGGCGCACGGCGTGGAATAAGCAAGTGCGGCCGCTCGTTAACGGGATAACTGCAGGGATAACTGCAGTGCGGCTTCACCGCCTTGATACGTCGAGGAACTGCGGGCGTGTCAAAATATTGCGTATCGAGAATAAAAACCGCCATCCAATGCTATCGGAGGAATTCATGCTTACCCGCCTCACATCCGCGTTTGCCTCGACCATCGGGTCGGCACGGCAGCGGCACGGGCATCTGCGGCGCGCGGCGCTCGCCAGCCTCGGCGCGCTGCTGCTCGCGGGCTGCGTGCAGCCGTGGCAGCAATTCCAGCAGGGAGCGGACGAATCCACCATCGTCGCCAAGCTCGGCCCACCGCGCGAAGTCTACGACCTGCCCAACGGCGGCAAACGTCTGATGTGGCCCACCCAGCCGATGGGTGAAACTACCACCGCCGCGGATATCGACGGCTCCGGCAAGATCGTCAGCGTGCGCCAGGTCCTGCAGCCCAACGAGTTCTACAAGGCCGACATCGGCAAGTGGACCAAGAGCGACGTGCTGGTGAATTTCGGTCGTCCGGAAGAAACGTCGTACTACCCGCTGATGAAACGCGAGGTCTGGACCTATCGCTACCTGGAAGACAACGTCTGGTACATGATGTACAGCTTCTATTTCGACGATCAGGGCATCTTGAGGACCACGCAGAAATCGCCTGATCCGCTGCACGATCCGGATCGCCGCAGTTTCTTCTGAGCACGTGGCTCACGCACAGAAGCCTAAAGCCTGAACCACAAGCCAGATGCAACAAGGCCCTCGCCATTGTGCGGCGAGGGCCTTTTTTGTGAGCCGTGGTGCGGGTCGCGCCGCCGGCCTTACACGCCTTCCGAACGCTGCGGATTGAGCTTGTCGACGTTCGAATACAGTTTGTTGAGCGCCGAGATATAGGCTTTCGCAGATGCCGCGACGATATCCGGATCGGTGCCCACGCCGTTCACGATGCGTCCGCTCTTCGACAGTCGCACGGTCACTTCGCCTTGCGCCTGGGTACCGGTCGTAATCGCGTTCACCGAATACAGCAATAGCTCGGAGCCGCTGCCGACTTCCGTTTCGATCGCGTTGAGCGTGGCGTCCACGGGGCCGTTGCCGCGCGCTTCGCCGGTCACTTCCTTGCCTTCGACAGTGAACACGATACGCGCATGCGGCTGCTCGCCCGTTTCCGAATGCTGCGACAGCGACAGGAACTGGTAGTGCTCTTTCTGCTGCGCCTCGGCCGATTCTTCGGTGACGATCGAGATAATGTCTTCGTCGAAAATCTCCGACTTGCGATCGGCGAGTTCCTTGAAACGCGCGAATGCCGTATTCAACTCGCCTTCGCTCTCCAGCGAAACGCCCAGTTCCTGCAGACGCTGCTTGAACGCATTGCGGCCCGAGAGCTTGCCGAGCACGATCTTGTTCGCGCTCCAGCCCACATCTTCGGCACGCATGATTTCGTAGGTGTCGCGCGCCTTCAGCACGCCGTCCTGGTGGATGCCCGACGCGTGCGCAAATGCATTCGCACCAACCACAGCCTTGTTCGGCTGCACCACGAAACCGGTAATCTGCGACACCAGCTTCGAGGCCGGCACGATCTGCGTCGTGTCGATGCCGAGTTCGAGGCCGAAATAATCCTTGCGGGTCTTCACGGCCATCACGATTTCTTCGAGCGAGGTGTTGCCCGCGCGCTCGCCGAGACCGTTGATCGTGCATTCCACCTGACGCGCGCCGCCAATCTGAACACCCGCCAGCGAATTCGCCACGGCCATGCCGAGGTCGTTATGACAATGCACGGAGAACACCGCCTTGTCCGAATTCGGAATCCGTTCGCGCAGCGTCTTGACGAGCTGGCCGTACAGTTCCGGCACGCCGTAACCCACCGTATCCGCGATATTGATCGTGGTGGCGCCTTCTGCAATCACTGCTTCCAGCACCCGGCACAGGAAATCCATGTCCGAGCGGCTGCCGTCTTCCGGCGAGAATTCCACGTCATTGGTGAACTTGCGCGCAAAACGCACCGCCAGCTTTGCCTGCTCGAACACCTGGTCAGGCGTCATGCGCAGCTTCTTTTCCATATGCAGCGGCGACGTTGCAATGAACGTGTGGATGCGGAAGTGATCGGCGGGTTTCAGCGCATCGGCAGCGCGCTGAATATCCTTGTCGTTGGCGCGGGCGAGCGAGCAGACCGTGCTGTCCTTGATCATCGAAGCGATCGTCTGGATCGCATCGAAGTCGCCGTTCGAGCTGGCCGCAAAGCCGGCTTCGATGACGTCCACCTTCATGCGCTCCAACTGCTTGGCGATGCGGATTTTTTCTTCCTTCGTCATCGACGCACCGGGCGATTGCTCGCCATCGCGCAACGTCGTGTCGAAAATGATCAGTTTGTCTGCCATCTCGGGTCTCCTGGGAGGATTCGGTCAAATAGGGAGTCGGAAAACGAAATTCGGGTGTTTGCGCCACCGCAGGCGACGCCAAACAACGAACGAGGCAGACGGAGGGCGAAAACGATCAGCGCGGTAGACGCGCTAGCGCTAGCACGCATAGAAGCGCACCGGCTTGAAGAGACTGGAAGGAGAACTGTGGGGTAACCATCCGTAGACTATAGCGGCATTCGGAAAATCGTGCAATTGGCTCGGAACCTGATGCTGCGGCGGCGTCCGCGCCTGGCGGGGCGTCTGCCGCACAGCGTGTCCGCCAAAGAAAAACGGCAGCCGGAAGGCCACCGTTTCGATCGTAACAGGACGCAGAAAGCACCGCGCTGAACCGGGCGCAGGCTTGCAACCAAGCCGCGCTCACTTGGCACGTCAGCGCAAGTGTCGGAGTTCTGTCAGCGCTCGCGCTGCACCGAGCGAGCCGGATTGGCCCTGCCCCGCAACGCCTGGTAGCCCCAGAACACATAACCCGACAGGCCATACAGCACAAACAGTCCAAACAGCATCAGCGGCGGGTCGGACGACACCAGCACGAAGGCCATCACCACCAGCAGGATCACGCCGAACGGCACACGGTGCCTCACGTCGAGCGCCTTGCCGCTGTAGAACGGCGCGTTCGACACCATCGTCACGCCGGCATAGATGGTTAGCACGAAGGCGACCCACGGCAGCCAGACCAGCTTGACGGGCACGCGGTTATCGGTGGCGAGCCACACGAAACCCGCGATCAGCGCCGCCGCTGCTGGGCTCGGCATGCCCTGGAAGAAGCGTTTGTCGACCACGCCGATGTTGGTGTTGAACCGCGCCAGACGCAGCGCTGCGCCCGAGCAGTAGACGAACGCCGCGAGCCAACCCCAGCGCCCCAGGTCCTTCAGCACCCATTCGTACATGACGAGCGCCGGCGCGACGCCGAACGACACCATGTCCGAGAGGCTATCGAACTGTTCGCCGAAGGCGCTTTGCGTATGCGTCATCCGTGCGACGCGGCCGTCCATGCCGTCGAGCACCATGGCGACGAAAATCGCAATCGCGGCGACTTCGAAGCGCACGTTCATGGCCTGCACGACTGCGAAGAAGCCGCAGAACAGCGCCGCGGTGGTGAACGCATTAGGCAGCAGGTAAATGCCGCGCTTTCTCAGAAACTGCTGGCGCGCTGCGCGGCGGCTGTCGATCGGCACTGCGTCCTGCACCATCGGCTTGTTACGGCGGAACGGCCGCGGCTGCGGTGCAGCCGTGTTACGGGGACGACGCTTGAATGCGGCCATCGGAAAAACCTCCCTTGTGCCGCTTTATAGTTCGAGTTCGGCAAGAATGGTCGACGATGCCGAAACCTTCTCGCCAATCGACACCCGCGGACGGCTGCCCACCGGCAGATACACGTCGACACGCGAGCCGAAGCGGATAAACCCGTAACGTTGACCGCGCGTGAGCGGCTCGCCGGAGCGCACATAGCAAAGAATACGGCGAGCGATGAGACCCGCGATCTGCACCGAGGTCACGGTATGGCCGCTGGCCGTTTCGATTACCAGCGCGTTGCGTTCGTTTTCGGTCGAAGCCTTGTCCACCGCGGCATTCAGGTAGGCGCCCGGGAAATATTCGACCTTCGAAATCGCACCGTCCACCGGGGAGCGTTGCGAGTGCACATTGAACACGTTCATGAACACGCTGATTTTCAGCGCTTCACGGTTCGCATACGGATCGTGCGTCGTTTCGACTGCAACGATGCGTCCGTCAGCCGGGCACAGCACGGCATTGGGTTGCGTGGGGATAGGACGAGCCGGATCGCGGAAGAACTGCACGACGAAGATGAGCAGCAGCCAGAACAGCCAGGCAAAGCCGAATCCCGCGAAGGCTTGGATCAACAACGCAACGACGGCCGCGATGGCAATAAATGGCCAGCCTTCGCGCGCGATGATCGGATGAGGGTAATTCATGGATTGGCTTCTGTATTTTTGTAAAACCGTAGGATAGCAAAAGCCGCCCAGGGTTCAGCACCCTTGGGCGGCTTTTTGCATGACCGGCGCCTTTCGTAAAAGCGCCGCGCCGGTCAGGAACGACAGCTAGCTTAGTTCTTCGACTGGTCGACCAGCTTGTTCGCGGCGATCCACGGCATCATCGAACGCAGCTTTGCACCGACCGTTTCGATCTGGTGTTCAGCCGTCAGACGGCGGCGCGATTGCAGCGTCGGTGCGCCAGCCTTGTTTTCGATGATGAAGCTCTTGGCGTACTCGCCCGTCTGAATGTCGGTCAGCACCTGCTTCATGGCCTTCTTCGTTTCAGCCGTCACGATCTTCGGACCCGTCACGTACTCGCCGTATTCGGCGTTGTTCGAGATCGAGTAGTTCATGTTGGCGATGCCGCCTTCATAGATCAGGTCGACGATCAGCTTCAGTTCGTGCAGGCATTCGAAGTACGCCATTTCCGGCGCGTAGCCCGCTTCCACCAGCGTTTCGAAGCCAGCCTTGATCAGGTCGACCGTACCGCCGCACAGAACCGCCTGTTCGCCGAACAGGTCGGTTTCGGTTTCTTCGCGGAAGTTCGTTTCGATGACGCCGGCACGGCCGCCGCCGTTCGCTGCTGCGTACGACAGCGCGATGTCACGTGCTGCGCCCGACTTGTTCTGCGCAACCGCGATCAGGTGGGGCACGCCGCCACCTTGCGAGTAGGTGCTGCGCACCGTGTGGCCCGGAGCCTTCGGCGCGATCATGATGACGTCCAGATCCGCACGCGGGATCACCTGGCCGTAATGCACGTTAAAGCCGTGTGCGAAGGCCAGCGCTGCGCCTTCCTTGATGTTGGCGTGCACTTCCTTGGCATAGACTTCGGCGATCTGCTCGTCCGGCAGCAGCATCATGACGACGTCTGCGCCCTTCACGGCTTCCGCCACTTCCTTGACCTGCAGGCCGGCGTTCTCCGCCTTGCTCCACGATGCGCCGCCCTTGCGCAGACCGACCGTGATCTTCACGCCGCTTTCCTTCAGGTTCAGCGCGTGAGCATGGCCTTGCGAGCCGTAGCCGATGATGGTGACTTGCTTGCCCTTGATGAGGGAAAGGTCAGCGTCTTTGTCGTAGAAAACTTTCATGTCTGTTCCTTGGCTAAATTCAGTGAAATCGGTGAAATTCAAATAGTGCGAATGTATTGCATGGCCGGGTGGGTGCAGGCACTGCCCGGCCTCGATCGATACAAGCCGGCGTCAAACCTTCAGAATGCGTTCGCCGCGACCGATCCCCGAGCTGCCCGTGCGGACCGTTTCGAGAATCGCGGTGGCGTCGAGCCCTTCAATGAAGGCATCGAGCTTGTTGCTCGCGCCCGTCAGTTCGATCGTATAGGTCTTTTCGGTGACGTCGATGATGCGGCCGCGGAAAATATCCGACATCCGTTTCATCTCTTCACGTTCCTTGCCGACCGCCCTTACCTTGATCAACATCAGCTCGCGCTCGATATGGGCGCCCTCGGTCAGGTCGACCACTTTCACCACCTCGATCAGGCGGTTCAAATGCTTCGTGATCTGTTCGATCACGTCATCCGAGCCAATGGAAACGATGGTCATGCGCGACAGCGAATGGTCTTCGGTCGGGGCCACCGTCAAGGTTTCAATGTTGTACCCGCGTGCGGAAAAGAGGCCGACCACGCGCGAGAGCGCGCCCGGTTCGTTTTCCAGCAGGACGGAAATAATATGTCTCATGATTTCGCTTCTTCCAGATGTTTTGTCGACGTATGCGAGCCGGTTCGCGCCGCTTCGTTCGCCCTCGCCTTTTGTGGAGGCGCGCAGAAAGAAGCCGGCGCTACAGAACCGTCGTTATAGATCTTCCGCCCCGAGCAGCATCTCAGTGATGCCCTTGCCGGCCTGAACCATCGGCCAGACGTTTTCGGTCGGATCGGTCTGGAAGTCGAGAAACACGGTGCGATCCTTCAGGCGCAGCGCTTCCTTCAGCGCTGGCTCGACATCCGCTGTCCTCTCAATCCGCATGCCGACATGGCCGTATGCTTCGGCGAGCTTCACGAAATCCGGCAGCGCATCCATGTACGAATGCGAATAGCGCTTGCTGTATTCGATCTGCTGCCACTGGCGCACCATGCCCAGATAGCGGTTGTTCAGCGAAATGATCTTGATCGGCGTTTCGTACTGCTTGCAGGTCGAGAGTTCCTGGATGCACATCTGGATCGAGCCTTCGCCCGTGATACAGAGCACGTCGTCGTCCGGATGCGCCATCTTCACGCCCATCGCAGCCGGCAGGCCGAAGCCCATCGTGCCGAGACCACCGGAATTGATCCAGCGGCGCGGCTTGTTGAAGCGATAGAACTGTGCCGCCCACATCTGGTGCTGGCCGACGTCCGAACACACGAAGGCATTGCCGTCGGTGAGTTCATACGCCTTTTCCACCACGTACTGCGGCTTGATGATGTCGCTCTTGCGGTCGAACTTCAGACAGTCTTTGGCGCGCCAGGCTTCGATGTCCTTCCACCAGGAGGCGAGCGCCGCGGTGTCCGGGCCATGCTCGGCCGTCTGCAACTGCTCGATCAGTTCCTTCAGCACTTCCTTGACGTCGCCCACGATCGGAATGTCGACCTTGACGCGTTTGGAGATGGAGGAAGGATCGATGTCGATATGGATGATCTTGCGCGGCACCGACGAAAAATGCGCCGGGTCGCCGATCACACGGTCGTCGAAGCGCGCACCAATGGCGATCAGAACGTCGCAGTTCTGCATGGCCATGTTGGCTTCGTAGGTACCGTGCATGCCGAGCATGCCGAGGAATTTCCTGTCGCTCGCGCGATAGCCGCCCAGACCCATCAACGTGTTGGTGACAGGGTAGCCGAGCAGATCGGCGAACTGGTTCAGTTCACGCGACGCATCCGCCAGGATGATGCCGCCACCGGTGTAGATATACGGACGCTTCGCGCCGAGCAGCAAGGACACGGCCTTGCGGATCTGGCCCGAGTGGCCCTTCGTCACCGGGTTATACGAGCGCAGCGAAACGCTCTTCAGCGGTTCGTACTGGCAAGGCGCTTTCGACACGTCTTTAGGAATGTCGATCAGCACCGGGCCGGGCCGGCCGGTACGGGCAATGTAGAACGCTTTCTTGACGACGGCGGCGAGATCGCGCACGTCCTTCACGAGGAAGTTGTGCTTCACGCACGGACGCGTGATGCCGACCGTATCGCACTCCTGGAACGCATCCTGGCCGATGGCGGCTGTAGGCACCTGGCCGCTGATCACCACCAGAGGAATCGAATCCATGTAGGCGGTCGCGATGCCGGTCACCGCATTGGTGACGCCGGGGCCAGAGGTCACGAGACACACGCCGACCTTGCCCGTGGAACGCGAATACGCGTCTGCGGCATGGACAGCGGCTTGTTCGTGGCGCACGAGGATGTGCTGGAATTTGTCCTGCTTGTACAGCTCGTCGTAGATGTAGAGTACCGAGCCGCCAGGATAGCCCCAGACAAACTCGACGTCTTCGTCGGCCAATGCGCGCATGAGCACGGTGGCGCCAATCGAGGAGTCAGTTTCGCGATGGGGAGTCGTATCCGACGTGGAGAATTCCGCGCTGGGCATATTCATCACAATCACCTTTCGAATTTTCGGCAAAAAATTGATCGGGTGCTCTCTGCCGGGCTTGTGGCTCGGGTTCAAGCGGCGCGTCCACTTTGACAGGTGAGCTTCTTGGGCCACACCTCAAATGAGACAAGTCACTTATGTTGCGAACCGTCGAAGATATCTGCTGACGGCGAGATGGTCAAGAAAATATTTCCGCGCCATCCGTCCCAGGATGGTCAAAACAGGACAAAAGGCTGTCGCAGGCATCGATAGGGCTTCGTGTTTTTCCCCAGCGGGGCGAAAGTTTGTTAGCATCCGCCAGTTTTACGACAATTTCGATCGATTACGCGCACGCTCGCTGCGCCGACCCCCAACGGATGGCATCAGACAAGGAACTCGCCGATTTTCTGGCGGGCGTCGAAAGGCGCGCGTTCAAGCAGACGGTCTACGCCGTGCGGGACGACGACGCCTCGCTCGACATCGTGCAAGACGCGATGATCAAGCTCGCCGAAAAATACGGCGACCGACCAGCAGCTGAACTTCCGCTGCTGTTTCAGCGTATTCTGCAGAATGCGATGCACGACTTTTTTCGTCGGCAGAAAGTGCGCAATACTTGGGTCAGTCTCTTCTCGTCGCTCGGGAACTCCGAGGATGACGAATTCGACCCGCTGGAGACATTCGAAGCACAAGAGGGCTCCGTCGGCGCCGAGAGCAATGAACAGAAGCTCGAGCGCGAACAAGTCTTACAGTTGATTGACGACGAGATCCAAAAATTACCGGCACGTCAACGGGAGGCGTTTCTCATGCGTTATTGGGAAGATATGGATGTCGCCGAGACTGCTGCTGCGATGGGCTGCTCCGAGGGCAGTGTAAAAACACACTGTTCGCGAGCCACGCATACGCTGGCACAAGCGCTCAAGGCCAAAGGAATCACGCTATGAGCTCCTCTCTCGATACAAAAGAACTCGAATTCGCGCGGCAAGTACGCCGCGCGCTCGACGAAAACGCCGCCAGTATTTCCCCCGCCGCCGTTGACCGGCTCGCCGTGGCGCGCCGCGCTGCGCTCGCCCGCAAGAAGCCCGAGCCAGTGAGCGCGCCCGTGTTCGTGCCCGCCTTCGCCGGCGCTGCCGGTGCGCTGTCCGGCATGCCGCAGGCCGAAGCCCCGCACCGCCGCCGTTCGCCGCTGCGCCGCTTCGCGCTTGCCTGGCCGCTGGCGGCGCTCGTGGTCAGCCTCGTGGCGATCGCCTACTGGGAAGACCAGCAACGCACCGCTGAACTCGCCGATATTGACGCCGCAATGCTGAGTGACGATCTGCCGCTCAACGCATACCTCGATCACGGCTTCAACGCGTATCTGTCGCGCGCGCACTAAGCGGGAGACTCTTCGGGTGAGTTACAAGCGCGGCCTCGCCGTTGTTTTCGGGTGTGCCATTGCGGCCCTCGTGTCATTTGCCGCCACTTATCCGCGCTTCTACCCGAGCGCCTCGACTGTTGCGGCGCCGACGGCTGCTGGCGGTTCGCCCGCCAAGCCTGCTACCCCGGCATTGGGCGTTGAAATTCCGGGACTGGCCAGCAACAGCAGCCCGCTGTCATGGTCGCGTCTCTCCGATGCCGAGCACGTCGCCCTGGCGCCATTTGCCGACGTGTGGGATACCTTCAGCGTCGAACGTAAGCGAAAATGGATCAAGATCGCCTCACGTTACTCGAAGTTGACGCCTGAACAACAAAAAGGCTTGCACGACCGCATGACCGAATGGGTCCGCCTGACGCCGGACCAGCGTCGCGTCGCGCGGGAAAACTATCAGGTTTCGAAGGAACTGCCGCGGGAAGCCCGCCAGAAGGCCTGGAAGGCGTATCAGCAGTTACCTGAAGAGCAGAAAGAGCGGCTCGCGGCGAGCGAGCGCAAGCGGCGGCCAACGGTCGTGAGCGCTCCGCCCACCGGCAAAAGTGAGCTAAAAGACATCGAACGCCTCGTCAACGGCCGCGAACGGGCCGCGAGCGGTGTCGTGGCCACGGCCAGCGCGTCGGCGACCGGCGGCGCACTGCCGGTCGCGCCTGCGCTGCCGCCCTCCGGCAGCCTTGTCCCGCCGGTGCCCGCGCCGACTCCGGCGCCGATCATGCCACGCGAAACACCGTCGATTTACAACGGCGGCTCCTGAGCACGGCGCGCCCGATCCGGCCTCGGCTCCTGTCTCCCACATATGAACGTGCCCACCGCGCCCAACGTGTCCGATCCGCTTGCCACGACCCTACCGCCCGCGGCTCCGTTACCGGCCACGCCGTCGGTGCGGCGCCGGCTCGCAACGATGCTCTATGAGGGCGTCATCCTGTTCGGTGTGGTGTTCATCGCCGGATATCTTTTCAGCACATTGACGCAGCAACGCAACGGCCTGACCCATCACAACATCATGGCCGCATGGATCGGTTTCGTGGTCGGTCTGTACTTTGTGTGGTTTTGGACCCACAGCGGACAAACCCTACCCATGAAAACCTGGCGGCTGCGCGTAGTCGCCGCCAACGGCTCGCCGCTGTCCGCGCCACGGGCCGTCCTGCGCTATCTGCTGGCCTGGCTGTGGTTTCTGCCCCCGCTTGCGCTGCATCCCCTGCTCGGCCTCTCGCTGCCGCACACGCTGATGATTGCCGCAGTCTGGTTCGTCCTATGGGCCGCCACTGGGCGCCTCGGCGCGAGCCGCCAGTTTCTGCACGACCGGCTCGCCGGAACACGCATCGTCGTTGCCGCCGCGCCTTCCGCGTAATAAGAAGTTCTCGTGACTGTCACGGCACAGTCACACGCGGATGGCGCAATACGGGCACTGCAACTCGACGCGTGAGCCATGGACCCCAAAACGTCCGCGACTTCCTTGTTCCGCCAGACTGGCCCGAGCGTCGACCCCGTCGCTTTCCGGCCGGACTCTGCCTCCTTCGGTGACGGCCTGCCGATCCCACTGCCACCGCTCTCCTCGGAACCGCAACCTGGCCATCAGGACGATGACCATGAGGAGCCGCACCGCTACCGCACGATCTGGCTGTCCGATATCCATCTGGGTTCGAGTGGTTGCCAGGCGTCGTATCTGCTCGACTTTCTGCGTCACAACGACTCGGAGTACCTGTACCTGGTCGGCGACATCATCGACGGCTGGCAGTTGAAAAAAGGCTGGTACTGGCCGCAGGCGCACAACGACGTCGTGCAGAAAATCCTGCGTAAAGCCCGTAAAGGCACCCAGGTCGTCTACATCCCCGGCAATCACGACGAAGCCGCGCGCCAGTTCTGCGACCTCGCGTTCGGCGACATCCATGTGCGCGGCGAAGCGTTTCACACCACGCTCGTCGGCAAGCGCCTGTGGATCGTTCATGGCGACCTGTTCGACGGCGTGATCCAGCATGCGAAGTGGCTCGCCTACCTCGGCGACACGCTCTACACGGTGATCCTCGTGCTGAACCGCTGGTTCAACCGGATCCGCAGCCGTCTCGGCTTCCAGTACTGGTCGCTGTCGCAGTACCTCAAGCATCAGGTGAAGAACGCGGTGAATTTCATCTCCTCGTTCGAACGTGTGATGACCGATGAAGCGCGTCGCCGCGGTTGCGACGGCGTGGTCTGCGGACACATCCACAAGGCGGAGATTCGCGATATCGACGGCGTGCTGTATTGCAACGACGGTGACTGGGTCGAAAGCCTGTCGGCGCTCGTCGAGACCTTCGAAGGTGAACTCAAGGTGATCTACTGGACCGTGATGCGTGCGCCGGAAGTGCGTCCGCAAAAGGCCCGCGCGACCGCCTAGTGGCCAATTAGCAGTCCCTCGCGTCATCACTTTTAACTTCTACTGGGCCAAAACCGATGAAGATCATGATCGTCACCGATGCATGGGAGCCGCAGGTCAACGGCGTGGTACGCACGCTGAAGAACACGACCCGCGAACTCACCGCGCTTGGCCACCGTGTCGACCTGTTGACGCCGCTCGAATTCAAGACGATCCCGTGTCCGACTTACCCTGAAATCCGCCTCTCGCTGTTCCCGAAGCGCAAGCTCCACGAACGCATCGACGGTTTCGCCCCGGACGCACTGCACATCGCCACCGAAGGCCCGCTCGGCATGGCCGCGCGAGCTTACGCGATCAAGCATAAGCTGCCCTTCACGACGGCGTATCACACGCGCTTTCCCGAATACGTGCAGGCCCGTTTCGGCATTCCGCTCGCCGCAACCTACAAGTTCCTGCACTGGTTCCACAAGGCGTCGCTGGCCGTGATGGCGCCGACGCCGGTCGTCAAGACCGACCTCGAAAAATTCGGCTTCACGAACGTGGTGCTGTGGACGCGCGGTGTCGACCTCGACATCTTTCATCAGATGGATTCGAAGGTGCTCAATACGGCACGGCCGATCTTTCTGTACGTCGGCCGCGTAGCCGTCGAGAAGAACGTCGAAGCGTTTCTCAAGCTCGATCTGCCGGGTTCGAAGTGGGTGGCCGGCGAAGGCCCGGCGCTCGCCGAACTGAAGTCGCGCTATCCGACGGTGAACTATCTGGGCGTGCTGACCCAGGCGGAACTCGCCAAGGTGTACGCCGCGGCTGACGTGTTCGTGTTCCCGAGCCGCACCGATACGTTCGGCCTCGTGCTGCTCGAAGCGCTCGCCTGCGGCACGCCGGTCGCCGCTTACCCGGTCACCGGCCCGATCGACGTGCTTGGCGACGGCGGCGCCGGCGCGATGAACGAAGATCTGCGCGAGGCCTGCCTCGAAGCGCTGAAAATCGACCGCAATCATGCTCGCGCATGGGCCGAGCGCTTTTCGTGGACCGCCGCTTCCGAGCAGTTCGCCGCGCATCTGAAGCCGCTGCCGCGGCCTACGTTCAGCGAGGAGAGCGCGGCCGCGTGACGCGCTCCGCCAAGCCGCCCATGCGAGCAAGACCCTCCAGCGCCCGTCGTGCACCGCACGACACGCTGCACTCCGTCGAAACGGATCGGACCGGTATCGATCCGTTCGACGACGTCCACGAAGCGAGCGCGCCGCAAGCGACGGACGGCGCATCGCTGCGCCGCGGGCCTGGCCCTTCGCTGCAACCGAATTCACATTCTGCAAACGACGCGCAGACCCGTGGCCAAGCACGACAGTCCGCTGCCGCGACAGACGCTGCTCACGACGCGCACGCTGAAGCCCATGAGCCGCTCGGTCCGGACGATCCCCTCGCGCCATTGCCGTTCAACCCGTACAAAGGCAATCGCGGCGTGACACGTGCATGGCACGCGATGAAAAACTCGCTGGCAGGCTTTCAGGTCGCAATCCGCGAAGAAAGCGCGTTCCGCCAGGAACTGACGTTGGCAGCCATCCTCGTGCCCTGCGGCGTGATCGTCCCCGTCGATCCGGTGAGCCGCGTGCTGCTGCTCGGCTCGGTGCTGCTGGTGCTGATCGTCGAACTGCTGAATTCGAGCGTCGAGGCCGCTATTGACCGTATCTCGCTCGAACGGCACGAGTTGTCGCGGCGCGCCAAGGATCTCGGCAGCGCGGCCGTGATGGTGGCGCTCGGTATGTGTCTGATGACGTGGGTGCTGATTGTCGGCCCATTATTGGTGCATTGGATCGGCGCGTGGCTCTAGCCTCGCGCTGCGCATGCGACCACGGCGTGAAAACCCTGACTTTGGCTTGGGTATCAGAACGGTCGGTTTATAATCGTTCGATAGTCTCGAAATATACCAACCGCGTCAGGGTTAGCAGGCAGCAGCGGCACAGCGCTGCGCGGCCGGCCCGGCGCTACCAGGGCCGGACGACATGGAAGCAAAACCTCCCCGCCGCACCCGCGAACGGATTCTCGAACTGTCGTTGAAGCTATTCAACGAAATCGGCGAGCCGAACGTCACCACGACGACGATCGCCGAGGAAATGGAAATCAGTCCGGGCAATCTGTACTACCACTTCCGCAACAAAGACGACATCATCAACAGCATCTTCAGCCAGTTCGAGCAGGAGATCGAAAAGCGTCTGCGCTTTCCGGACGATCACCGCGCGACGATCGACGAGATGTGGTCCTATCTGCAGTACATGGTCGATTTCACATGGCGCTATCGCTTCCTATATCGCGACCTCAACGATCTGCTGGCGCGCAACCGCACGCTCGAGACGCACTTCAAGCAGATCATCAGCCATAAGGTGCGCTTTGCCAGCCAGTTCTGCGATCAACTCGTCGCAGACGGCGAAATGGTGGCGACGCCGGATGAACTGAACGTGATCGCCACCAACGTCGGCGTAATCGGCACTTATTGGCTGTCGTACCAGTTCGTGATGAACCCGCGCAAATACAACGAGCAGGAAGCGATTCGCGCTGAATTGCATCAGGTCAGCGTGCAGATCGTTTCGCTGATGGCGCCGTATCTGCGTGGCCGCTCGCGGCAACTGTTCGACGATCTGATTTCGGGCAAACTACCCAAGCGCGAGTTCTACGACTACCTGCCGCAAAAAGAAGGCGCCACGCCGCGCAACGAACCGAAGGACGTTTGAACATGAAGGCGGTATGTGTGTACTGCGGCTCTTCTAACGGAGCCAAACCCCTCTACGCCGAGGCCGCCCGCAGCTTCGGCCGGGCTCTGGTCGCTGCGGACCTGGCGCTCGTCTATGGCGGTGGCAAGGTCGGCCTGATGGGCACGATTGCCGACGCGGTGATGGAGGCCGGCGGCCGCGCCATCGGCGTGATTCCAGAGCTGCTCGTCAACAAGGAAGTCGGCCACAACGGTCTGACCGAATTGCACGTGGTGCCCGACATGCACCAGCGCAAGAAGATGATGGCGGACCTGTCGGATGCGTTCGTTGCGATGCCCGGCGGCGTGGGGACGCTCGAAGAACTGTTCGAAGCCTATACGTGGGCGCAACTCGGCTATCACCAGAAGCCGGTGGCACTGCTCAACATAGACGGCTACTACGACCCGCTGATCGCGATGCTCGAGCATACGGTGCAGGAAGGCTTCATGCGCCAGACCTATCACGACATCCTGCAGGTCGATTCAGACCCGGCGGCGTTGATCGCCAGGCTGCGCGGTTATCAGTCGCCGCCGAAAGACAAATGGGCCGAAAACCGCGACGCAGTTTGAGCGCCGCAGGCCGCACGACGCTTACCGCTTACCGCTTACAGGGGCAGTCATTCATGACGAAGGTCGTTCTGATCACGGGCGCAAGCCGCGGCATCGGCCGCGCGACAGCGCGTTTGCTGGGCGCACGCGGCTGGTCGGTCGGTGTGAACTACGCTAGCAACGAAAACGCCGCGCAGGAAACCGCGGCGGAGGTCGTGCGGGCTGGCGGCCATGCCCGCGTGATCAAAGGCGACGTGACGAGCGAAGCAGACGTGATTGGAATGTTCGATGCGGTCGTTGAGGCATTTGGCCGCATCGATGCACTGGTGAACAACGCGGGCATCGTCGCGCCCGGCATGCCGCTGGCCGATATGGATGTGGCACGCCTGCAGCGCATGTTCGACGTCAACGTTCTCGGTGCTTATCTTTGCGCCCGGGAAGCTGCCCGCCGGATGTCGAAGGACCGCGGCGGCCAAGGTGGTGTGATCGTCAATCTCTCTTCGGCCGCCGCGCGTCTCGGGGCGCCGAACGAGTACGTCGATTACGCGGGCTCGAAAGGCGCCATCGACACGATGACGATTGGCCTCTCCAAGGAACTCGGCCCGCAAGGGATACGCGTGAACGCGGTGCGGCCTGGTCTGATCGATACCGAGATCCATGCCAGCGGTGGGCGTCCGGACCGCGCCGCGGTGCTTGGCTCGCAGACGCCGCTGGGTCGTCCCGGCAGCGCCGATGAAGTCGCGGAAGGCATCGTCTGGCTGCTGAGCGATGCGGCTTCGTATGTGACCGGCGCAGTGCTTGATATAGCCGGCGGACGCTGATTTTTCGTTCGCCTGCCGCGCTCGATAACCTGGGCACAGCACGCGCTCCTCAGAACGACGATCCCGGTTTGCGCAGGAAATCCTGCTCTTCTTCGGTAGACACACGTCCCAACGCCGCGTTGCGATGTGGAAACCGCCCAAACCGTTCGATGACCGCCGCGTGTCTGACTGCGGCCTGGTAGTAACTTGCGATTCTCTTCGGCTGCGCTTCGAACGGTTTGAACAGCCGCAGCGATTCACGCTGGCTGGCAAGCGACTCGTCGTGCTCGAACGGCAAATAAGCAAAGGCACGATGAAGCAGGGTCGGCAGAAGCTGGTCGGCACCGTTTGCGATCATTTGCCTGGCAATCCTCAGCGCATGCGCATCGCCAGCGAATGCTCGCGCTGTTCCGCGATATAGATTGCGTGAAAACTGATCGAGCACGATAACGAGCGCAAGACCCCCAAGCGGTGTAACGGCCCACGCGTCCAGGGCCCCCTGCGCAGCGAGCTCGAGCAGTTCACCGAAGCGCTCGTGCAGCATGGCGTCGAACGCGGCATCGCGCTTGAACCACAGCTTTCTGTCCTGCCCATACGTAACGGAATCCGGCGCGCCAAACCAAGAGTCCAGCACCACCCGCGCCCGCTCGTCGAGCGCGGCGTAATCGGCTGCGGCGTCATAGGCAACGGAACCAGACAGCCCGCTCATCTGACGTGTCTCCCCTTCCCCATCAATCCGGCCGATTCCGCATCCAGTCGGCGGTATCAAAGAACGAGTGCAGCAGGCGCTCACGCAGCGGCTCGTCCAGTCCCACGTCCTGCATCGCCCACGCCATACACCGCAGCCACTGATCGCGCTCACTCGAAGCAATCGCAAACGGCAGATGCCGGGCACGCAGACGCGGATGGCCGAAGCGGCTGATGTAATGGTCCGGGCCACCGAGCCAGCCGCATAGGAACCAGAAGAACTTGTCGCGCGAGCCGTCGAGGGTCGGCGGATGCAGCGCGCGGATCCCCGCGAATTCGGGCTCGAGGTCCATCAGGTCGTAGAAACGGTCGATGAGTTCGCGCACGCGCGTCTCGCCGCCCACCAGTTCGAAGGCCGTCGGTTGCGCCGGCGCTTCGTTGATCGGATCGGTCATACGGTCAACTGCTATCTGCAAAAGGAATCGAAGAAAGAACTACCCGGTTACTGCCGCTCAGGTATCACGCATCACGCAGCGATTGCAACGCGGGACGGGCCAGCACATGACGCAGGCTCAACCAGCCGCCGACACCCGCGCAAGCGATGCCTGCTGCGATACCGGCAGGCAGCAGCCATGGGTCGAAGTTCAGGTAGAAGAAAAACACCCGCGTCGCGAGTTGCCAACCCACCACTTCAGCGCCTGCCGCCGCCATCAGCCCGGCCAGCGCCCCTACCGCGACGAACTCCGCCACCTGCACGGCGCGCACCTGCCGATGCGACGCACCGAGCGCGCGCAGCAGCGCGGATTCTCGCATACGCTCGTCGCGCGTGCCCGCGAGCGCCGCGTACAGCACCAGCACACCCGCGGCGAGCGTGAAGGCAAACAGGAACTGCACCGCGCCGATCACCTGCTCCAGCATGCGTTGCATCTGCGCGAGAATCGGGCCCACATCGATGGCCGTGAGATTCGGATACGCACCGATCAGACCATCGATCGTCGCGCTCTTCTCAGGCGGCAAGTGGAAACTCGTGATGAAGCTGGCCGGGAAATCCTGCAACGCAGCAGGCGGCATCAACACGAAAAAGTTGACCTTGAACGAACCCCAGTCGAGCTTGCGGATGCTCGTTACCGGCGCGTCGATCTGCAAACCGGTTACGTCGAAGCGCAGCGTGTCGCCAGCCTTCACGTGGATCGTTTTCGCGAGTCCTTCCTCGATCGAAATCTGCGGCGCCTTCGTGTCGCCGTACCACTTACCCGCGACGATCCGGTTGTCGTCGGGCAGACTCGTCGTGTACGACAGGTTGAATTCGCGGTCGACGAGGCGCTTGGCATCATCGCTCTTGTACTGGTCCGGATTGATGGGCTTGCCGTTGATCGCAATCAGCCGCCCGCGCACCATCGGCGAGAGCGCCGCATCGGTCACGTCGTGGCTCTTGAGGTACTGCGTCACCCCTGCACGCTGGTCGGGCTGGATGTCGATGATGAACCGGTTGGGTGCGTCGGGCGGCGTCGATTTGCGCCAGCCGTCCACCAGATCGTTGCGTGTCATTGCAATCAACAGCAGACACATGAGGCCGATACCGAGTGCCGTGATCTGCAACGCGCTGGCGCTGCTGCGCCGCTCGAGCGAGGCCAGCGCATAGCGCCAGCCAATGCCGGCATTGACGCGTTCGCTCCGCACGATGCGCGCGGCGCCCCACAACGCGAGACGGGCGATCAAGGCAAAAACCAGCAGGCCGCCGGCAAAGCCGCCAGCGACGATCCCTCCCAGCTTTACTTCGCCGGCCGCCACGATCAGCAGTGCGGCGAACAGCACGATTCCCAGGGCATACGCGGCCCATGCCGTGCGCGCCTCCTCGCCCCATTCGCGGCGCAGCACGCGCACCGGCGGCACACGCGTCAACGGCAACAACGGCGGCAACGCGAAGCCGAGCAGCAGCACGAGACCTGCCGCAATCCCCTCGACCGCGGGCCACGCGCCCGGATACGGCAGCACTACGTCGATCAACGTGCCCAGCCAGCTCAGCAACGCCAGATGTCCCGCATAGCCAAGCAGCACGCCGATTGCTCCGCCAAGCAGGCCGAGTCCAAGAAACTCCAGCAGAAATAGCGAACGCAGCGTGCGCTGACTGACACCGAGACAGCGCATCGCCGCGCAGCCATCGAGATGGCGCCGCATGTAGCGGTGCGAAGCCATCGCAATCGCGACCGCCGCCAGCATCGCGGTGAGCAGCGACACCAGGGTCAGAAAATGTCCCGCGCGATCGAGCGTTTCGCGCACCTGCGGCTGACCGTCCTTCAGCGATTCGAGGGCGACGCCGCGCATCTTGCCGTCATCGACGCGAGCATGAGAGAAAGCCGCAAACTTCTCCACCGCCGGGCGCGCACCCGCCACCAGCAACCGGTACGTCACGCGGCTGCCGAACACGATCAAACCGGTGGACTTGAGCTCATCGTCACGCAGCATCAACCGTGGCGAAAAATTGACAAAGCCGAAGCCGCGGTCCAGTTCACGCGTGATGATCGCGGCGATCGTGAACGTGCGGTTGCCGACCCTCACCGTATCGCCGACATGCACCTTCAACGCGTCGAGCAGCGCCTGATCGACCCACACCGTGCCGGGCGCGGGAATCCCTCGCGCCTCGTGATCGGGCGCGTTCGGCGCAGTCGTAATGCGCAGCGCGCCACGCAGCGGATACGCCGATGTAACGGCTTTGAGCGCCGCCAGCCGCGAGACCGGCTGGGCGCCCATCGTACTGATCATGCTGGGGAAAATGGCGGTGTTCGCCATCTGCAGGCCAAGCGATTTGGCCTCGGTGCTGAATTGCGGATCGACGGGATGATCGGAGCGCACGATGAAGTCGGCGCCGATCATTCGCCGCGCATCGCGCTCAAGCCCCAGATGTAATCGGTCGGCGAGAAAGCCGACGCTCGAGAGGGCCGCCACGGCCAGCACCAGCGCCAGCAGCAGCATCGTCAACTCGCCTGCGCGCCAGTCGCGGGCGGTCATCCGCACGGCCTGACGCACCAGATCGCCCCCGCTAAAACGACGCCCCGGCGCGGCGCGGACGACGGCCGCTGGCGGCGCCGGCGATACTCGTGCCGAATCGCTCAATCGTGCCGACTCCTGGCGAAGCGCGACACCATATGGGTCGCCATGCCGCGAAAGCCGCCCTGCACGCCGCGCCACAGACGCGGCAACACCCAGGCCGCCAGCATCAGAAAGCCGACCATCAGCAGCAGGAACAGCACCGGGACGAAGAGCGCCAGCAACAAACCGCCGAACACGAGCCCATCCTCGGCGGTCGAGGTCACGATGTTCGAAACCGGCTCAGGCGAGAGGTTGATCAGCGCGCGCGTACCAGCCTTCGCGAGATGCGCGGTACCGGCCAACGTACCGCCGGCGAGCGCCGCCACGGTCAGCAGCGCCGGATCGGCATGGCCGAGCGCACCGGCAGCCAGCACGGCACCGGCGGGAATCCGGATAAAGGTGTGAATCGCGTCCCAGAGGGAATCGAAAGCAGGAATCTTGTCGGCCAGAAACTCGGTGACCGTCAGCACAGCCGCCACCCCGATCACCCATGGCGAGGCCAGCACGGACAAGGTATCGGGAAGATGGACGAGACCGAGGCGCGCAAACACGCCGGCTAACAGGACGGTCAGATAGAGACGGAGGCCACTGCCCCAGGACAGGCCCGCCGCTAGCGAGAGAGGTTCAAGCATGGCAGCCTCCAGGCACGTTGCGCGTGCCGGGCGCTTCTGCCACTGCGGACACCCGCTGCAGCGAAGCTGTCAGACCCACGCCAAGCCGGGCGCGGGACAGATTAAATTGAGATCGACTTCATTATAGCCACGTTAATTCGCAGACCGCAGAGCAGACTGCAATTTCAGGCTCTAGTATCCGCGAAAACCGGCTATAGACTGCAAAACGAGCAGTCAGGGGGCCGTTTTAATGGCCGGAGGAGAGTTTGAGTCCGATCAGGCCGATCACAATCAGGGACGCGCTGGCCACCCGCGCCACCGTCAACGCTTCGCCCATTATGACGATGCCAAAAATAAACGCGCCCACCGCGCCGATTCCGGTCCACACCGCGTAGGCGGTGCCGAGCGGCAACTGGCGCATGGCGATGGCGAGCAGCGCAAAGCTGCCGAGGGAAGTCACGACCGTGAACACAGACGGCCACAGCTTGGTAAAGCCTTCGGAGGTCTTGAGACCGGCCGCCCAAGCGACTTCGAGCAAACCGGCAATCAGCAGAAGAAACCAGGACATGAAACGACTCCATGATTCAGATGGGGCCGTCCCCGTTCGATGCAGATGCGCAAGGTCGTCCTTACGATCTGTAATTATATCAAGATTGGGCGCTCCTATGCGGCCCCAACCAGCCGGTATCCGACCCCCGTCTCGGTAACGATATGTTCCGGCTGCGCCGGGTCGCGCTCGAGCTTCTGCCGCAAATGGGCCATATAGATGCGCAGATAGTGATGGCTCTCCACATGCGACGGCCCCCACACATCGCGCAGCAACTGCCGGTGCGTGAGCACCCGGCCGGCATGCCGCACCAATGTGGCAAGGAGCCGGTATTCGATCGGCGTCAGATGGATCGCAGCGCCGTCGCGGCTCACCTGCCGCAACGCCAGGTCGACCGTCACCGCCCCGAAATGCACTTGCGGTGATTCATTGGCGCCGCCCTGGTTGCGCCGGCGCATATGGGCGCGAATCCGCGCCAGCAACTCCGACACGCCAAACGGTTTGGTCAGATAGTCGTCGGCACCGGCGTCGAGCGCGGCCACCTTTTCGGTCTCCTGGGTTCGCGCCGACAGCACGATCACCGGCAGGTCGCTCCAGCCGCGCAGTTCGCGGATCACGTCGAGCCCGTCGGTATCGGGCAGGCCGAGATCGACGATCACGAGGTCGGGCTTGCGCGTCGCGGCTTCCACGAGCCCTTGCTTGCCGGTCTCGGCGTCATGGACGACGATACCCTCGCCTTCCAGCGAGGCACGCACGAAACGGCGAATCTGTTTTTCGTCTTCGATCAGGACGACGGTGATGCTCGGGTCACTCATGGGTAGGCTTTGAAGTCTGCTTGGGGTACGGCTCGGGGGACATCCCCTCGTCGTTATCTTCCTGCACGTCGGGCGCAGGCGGGGGCGTCTCCACGGGCAGATTGAACCAGAAGCGCGCGCCTTCGACATGGCCGTCGCGCGCCACCCGGTTCATTGCGCCGATAGTACCGCCATGGGCTTCGACAATGGCCCGGCAAATCGCCAGGCCCAAACCGATGCCAGGCTTGGCCGACTCTTTCTCGCCGCGGGTAAATTTCTCGAACACGCGCGCTTCCATGCCGACGGGCAGCCCTGGGCCGGTATCGTCGACCGTCACACGGACGAACGGCTTGCCGTCCTCATCGATGACGTCTGCACCGATCGTGAGCGGGGTGTCGGCCGGCGTGTACTTCGCTGCGTTCTCGAACAGGTTCGAGAAGAGCCGCTCCATCAGCACTGCGTCGAGTTGCAGCAGCGGCAGGTCCGGCGCCAGTTTCACCTGCACCGGGTGTTTCGCAAGCACGCGGCGGCATGCGCGCAGCGCAGCGCCCACGGTTTCTTCGAGCAGCGACCACTGGCGGTTCAGTTGCAGACCGCCCGCCTGCAAACGCGCCATGTCGAGCAGATTGGTGACGATGCCGGTCATGCGCAGCGCCTCCTCGTGGATCGCTTCCACGAGTTCGTCGCCAGGCTGCTTGACCGCCTGGCCTTCGCGGGTCTGCGCGAGCATCGACGAGAAGCCGACAATCGTCGTCAGCGGCGTACGCAGATCGTGCGAAATGGCCGACAGCAACGAATTGCGCAAGCGCTCCGACTCCATGTTGACGAGCGCGTCGCGCGCGATGTCGACGTAGTGCACCCGCTCCACGGCGAGCGCGATCTGCGCGGCAAACGCGTCGAGCATGCGCTGCTGCTCCGGTACGGCAAGCTCACGCTCGTCGCGCATCACCACCGCCAGCACGCCGCGCGTACGCATCGGCGCCTTCAGCGGCAAATACAGTGCAGTGGCGGCCGGCAGCGTATCGGTGCCATGACCGGCCGGCTTCTGCTGGTCATACACCCACTGTCCGACGTCGATATCGAGCGATTCGCCTTCGAGCGTGATCGCTGCATCCGGATCTTCGATCTTCTGCTTCACCTGATCCGCGCTATCCGGCAACAGGATCGCGACGCGCGCGCCGAACACTTCGCTCACATGGCGGCTGCCGATGCCGACGATCTGCTCCATCGTCAGCGCCGCGGCCAACTCGCGCGCCATCGCGTACATGGCGCCAGTGCGCTGTTCGCGCCGCCGCGCGACGCTCGCCTCGCGGCGCAGGCTCGACGTCAGGTGGCTGATCACCAGCGAGGTCAGCAGCATGCCGAAGAAGGTCAGCAGATACTGGGTGTCGGACACCGAGAACGACATGCGCGGCGGCACGAAAAAGTAATCGAACGCCGCCACGCTGACAAACGACTGCACCACGCCCGGCCCGCGTCCCAGTTTGACCGCGGTGAAGATCACCCCGAGCAGGTACAGCATCACGAGATTGGTCAGGTCGATATGGGCGAACAGCTGGCTCGCCACCGCGGTGATGCCCGCGCAGATCGCAAGTGCCCAACCATACGCACCCGGCGGCGAACGCCGTTCGCGAGCCGCGGAAAGCGCCTCGCGCCACGCGTTCACGCCTTCGTCGGCGATCGTGCGGCGTTCGAGGCCGTCGCGTTCCGACGACGCGCGAATCAAGGTCAAGTCGAGATCGCCGGCCTTCTCCGCGATGCGATCGCCAAGCGGGCGGCGCAGCAAGCGCGCTACACCGATACGCGCGGACGCTCCTGCTACCAGCTTCGAGACGTTGCGCACGCGCGCATAACTGATCAATGCGGAGACCGCATCGGCGCCCGCGAGCGTGGCGGTTTCCGCGCCGAGTTCGGCGGCAAGCCGCAACGCGTTGAGCGTGCGCTCGCGACGCGCTTCCGGCAGCCGTTGCAGCTTCGGTGTCTCGACATACACGGCCAGCCAGTCGGCTTTCAGACTGGAGGCAAGACGGGCCGCGGCGCGCACCAGAATCGGCGCTTCGGGACCTGGGCCCACGCACACCAGCAGCCGGTCGCGCGCCTGCCAGATACGTTGAATCGAACGATCGGCGCGGTACTCACGCATCTGCGCATCGACCCGGTCCGCCGTGCGGCGCAGCGCCAGTTCACGCAGCGCAATCAGATTGCCTTTGCGAAAGAAGTTGCGCACCGCGCGCTCGGCCTGCTGCGCCAGATAAACCTTGCCGTCGCGCATCCGGTCGAGCAGTTCCTCGGCCGGCAAGTCGACCAGCGTGACTTCGTCGGCACGGTCGAACACGCGGTCAGGCACCGTCTCCCATACGCGGATGCCGGTGATCTGTCCGACCACGTCATTGAGGCTTTCAAGGTGTTGAACGTTGACCGTCGTGTAGACGTCGATGCCCGCATCGAGCAGTTCGTAGACGTCCTGCCAGCGCTTCAGATGGCGTGCGCCCTGCACGTTCGAGTGCGCGAGTTCGTCGACGAGAATCAGTTGCGGCTTGCGGGCGAGCGCGGCATCGAGATCGAATTCTCCGAGCTTGCGGCCGCGGTATTCGATATGCGCGAGCGGCAAAACCTCGAGCCCTTCAAGCAGCGCCGCGGTCTCGCCACGGCCATGCGTTTCGGCGATGCCGACCAGCACATCCACGCCTTCGTCGCTGCGCCGCTTTGCGGCCTGCAACATCGCGTACGTTTTGCCCACACCCGCCGACGCACCGAAGAATATCTTCAGCTTGCCGCGCTGGCGTTTTTCTTCGTCGCGTTGCAGCTTGTCGAGCAACTCGTCTGGATCGGGTCGGTTCATGCGGTGTGGTTAGTTATGGTTCTGTTCTGTTCTGTTCGATCATACAGCGCGCTCTACAAAAGCCAAAGACGGCGCCAAACCAGCCGCCGTCCTTGTCACGACTACAGACTTAGCCTTGATGCGCAGCGTCGAGTGCGAGATTGAGCTCCAGCACGTTGACGCGTGCTTCACCGAGCACGCCGAACTGACGGCCGCTGGTGTAGCGGTCGACCAGCGCCTGCACGTCGTTCGGCGACATCTTGCGCGCCTTCGCGACACGGTCGATCTGGTAAGCCGCCGCAGCCGGGCTGATTTCCGGATCAAGGCCGCTACCCGACGAGGTCACGAGGTCGACCGGAACCGGCTTCGACATATCGGTACCCGCCGCCTTCAACGCGTCGAGACGGCCTTTGACTTCATCCGACAACGCCGGGTTGGTCGGTCCGATGTTCGAGCCACCCGAACTCGTCGGGTCATACGGTTTCGGACTAATGGCCGACAGACGGCCCCAGAAGTACTGCGGCGCATCGAACTGCTGGCCGATCAGCTTCGAGCCGACCACCTTGCCGTTCTGCTCGATCATGCTGCCGTTGGCCTGGTCGTGGAACGCAGCCTGGCCCACGGCCGTCATTACAGCGGGGTAAGCGAGTCCCGTGATCGCCGCCAGCACGACAAAGATCACGATAAGCGGACGAAAAAGTTTCATGATTGGCAATCCTTGTAGACGCAGCCGGCAGCCCACGCCGCCGGCCGCTGCCTGTTAAACCCAGCCGAACGCGGCCAGTACCATGTCGATCAGCTTGATGCCGATAAACGGCACGATGATCCCGCCCAGGCCATATATCAGCAGATTGCGGCGCAGCAGAATCGAAGCACCGAGCGGCCGGTATTTCACGCCCTTCAGTGCCAGCGGAATCAGCAGCACGATGATCAGCGCGTTAAAAATCACCGCCGACATGATCGCCGAGGCCGGCGTCGCCAGATGCATCACGTTCAGCGCGTTCAGCGCCGGATACGTCGTAGCGAACGCAGCTGGAATGATGGCGAAGTATTTGGCGACGTCGTTGGCAATCGAGAACGTCGTCAGTGAGCCGCGCGTCATCAGCATCTGCTTGCCGATTTCGACGATCTCGATCAGCTTGGTCGGGTTCGAATCGAGGTCGACCATGTTGCCGGCTTCCTTCGCCGCCTGCGTGCCGGTATTCATCGCCACTGCGACGTCGGCTTGCGCCAGTGCCGGGGCGTCGTTGGTACCGTCACCGGTCATCGCCACCAGCTTGCCTTCGGCCTGGTGCGCGCGGATCGTCGTCAGCTTGGCTTCCGGGGTGGCTTCCGCCAGGAAGTCATCCACGCCTGCTTCGGCTGCAATCGCGGCTGCCGTCAGACGGTTGTCGCCCGTCACCATGACGGTCTTGATCCCCATCTTGCGCAGCTCGGCGAAACGTTCCTTGATGCCACCCTTGACGATGTCCTTCAGCTCGATCACGCCAAGGACGCGTGCACCGTGCTCACCCTTCTCGGCCACCACCAGCGGCGTGCTGCCGCGGCGTGCCACTTCGGCTACCGCGTTGTTCACTTCAGCCGGATAGCGGCCACCGTTTGCTTCGACGTAGGTCTTGACGGCGTCGGCCGCGCCCTTGCGGATTTCGCGGCCAGGCAGATCCACACCGCTCATCCGCGTTTGCGCGGTGAAGGCGAGGAAAGTTGCCTGCAACGAAGCCATGTCGCGAGCGCGGATGTTGAAGCGCTGCTTGGCGAGCACGACGATACTGCGGCCTTCCGGCGTTTCGTCAGACAACGACGACAGTTGCGCAGCATCGGCAAGCGCTTCTTCGGTCACGCCCGGCGCCGGCACGAAGGTCGAAGCCTGACGGTTACCGAGCGTGATCGTGCCGGTCTTGTCGAGCAGCAACACGTCGACATCACCGGCCGCTTCCACCGCACGGCCCGACGTCGCGATCACGTTGGCCTGCATCATGCGGCTCATACCGGCCACACCGATGGCGGACAGCAGGCCGCCGATCGTGGTCGGAATCAGACACACCAGCAGTGCCACGAGCGCGGTGACGCTCACCACCTGGCCAGCCTTGGCGGCTTCGACGGAGAAGATCGAGAACGGCAGCAGCGTCGCGGTAGCGAGCAGCATCACGATCGTCAGCGCGACCAGCAGAATCGTCAGTGCGATTTCGTTCGGCGTCTTTTGACGCTTCGCGCCTTCGACCATCGCAATCATGCGGTCGAGGAAGGCTTCGCCCGGATTCGCCGTGACGCGCACGACGATCCAGTCGGACAGCACGCGCGTGCCGCCGGTCACCGACGAGAAATCGCCGCCCGATTCGCGGATCACCGGTGCGGATTCGCCGGTAATTGCCGACTCGTCCACCGATGCCACACCTTCGATCACTTCGCCGTCAGCCGGGATCACGTCGTTGGTTTCCACCAGTACGACGTCGCCCTTGCGAAGATCGGAAGCCGTCATGATGCGGATCGGCGACTTCGGATGCGGCTCGTTGAGCTTTTTGGCCATCACGTCTTTCTTCGCACTGCGCAGCGACGCAGCCTGGGCCTTGGAACGGCCTTCAGCAAGCGCTTCCGCGAAGTTGGCAAAGAGCACCGTGAACCACAGCCACAGCGACACCGCGAGGATGAACCCCGCGGGCGCTTCGGCCTGGCCGCCCAGCGCGGCGATCCAGAGGATCGTCGTCAGAATGCTGCCGACATACACGCAAAACATCACCGGGTTGCGAAACTGGGTGCGTGGCGTGAGTTTCTTGAATGAGTCCACGATCGCCGGACGCACTAGCGCCGGATCGAACATGGACCGCGTTGCATTATGTTCAGTCATTGAAGCCTCGTTTTTTCCTGGTTGCCCGGATCAATGGCCGGCGATCATCAACAGATGTTCGACGCCTGGGCCAAGAGCGAGCGCAGGCACGTACGTCAGTGCGCCGACGAGCAGCACGGTGCCAAGCAGCAGCACCACAAACAGCGGACCATGCGTAGGCAGCGTGCCGCCGGTGACAGCCAGGCGTTTCTTGGCTGCCAGCGAGCCGGCAATCGCCAGCACCGGCACGATCGTGCCGAAGCGGCCAAACCACATCGCGATCGCCGTCAGCCAGTTGTAGAACGGCGTATTCACCGACAGTCCCGCGAACGCGCTACCGTTGTTGTTTGCAGCCGAGCTGAACGCGTAGAGAATTTCCGAGAAGCCGTGCGGCCCGGGGTTGGCGATACCTGCCTTGCCCGCATCGCTCAGCACTGCGATCGAGGTCCCCACGAGCACCAGCAGCGGCGTGAGCAGCACGACGATCGACACCATCTTCATCTCATACGCTTCAATCTTCTTGCCGACATATTCAGGCGTACGACCGATCATCAGGCCTGCGACGAACACGGCGAGCAGCGCGAACACGAGCATCCCGTACATACCGGAGCCCACACCGCCGAAGATCACTTCGCCCAACTGGATCAGCAACATCGGGTAGAGGCCGCCGAGCGGGGTCAGCGAGTCATGCGTGTTGTCGACTGCACCGCACGACGCCGCCGTCGTGGCGACCGTAAAGATGCCCGACTGCGCGATGCCGAAGCGCGTTTCCTTGCCTTCCATGTTGCCGCCCGACTGCAGCGCATTGGCGGACTGATCGACATGCAGTGCGGTAAAGGCCGGGTTGCCTGCCTGCTCGGCGCTGATTTCACCCACCACACAGGCGGTGAAGGCAATCGTCATCACGGCAAGTACGGCGATACCCTGCCTGCGGTCCGCGATCATCCGTCCGAACACCAGAGCCAGCGCCGCGGGAATGATAAGGATCGCGACGATCTGCAGGAAGTTGCTGAACGGCGTCGGATTTTCATACGGATGCGCCGAGTTCGCGTTGAAGAAGCCGCCACCGTTGGTGCCGAGCATCTTGATCGCTTCCTGCGATGCCACCGGGCCCATCGCGATAGTCTGCGTCGTCACCTTGGTGTCGACCGTCACCGCATTACCCTTCGCATCCTTCACCGGGTTGCCTTGTGCGTCGAGCTTCGGCGCGGCATAGGTAGTGGTTTGCAGGGTCGGCACGTCCTGATATGCCTTGAAGTTCTGGATCACGCCCTGGCTCATCAGCAACGCGGCGATGATGGCCGCCATCGGCATAAGCACGTACAGCGTTGCCCGTGTGATGTCGACCCAGAAGTTACCGATGGTCTGCGCCGTGTGCCGCGCAAAGCCACGAATCAGCGCGATCACCACGGCGATGGCTGTGGCTGCGGACAGGAAGTTCTGCACCGTGAAGCCAAGCATCTGCGTCAGATAGCCGGTGGTCTGCTCAGGCGTGTAATCCTGCCAGTTGGTGTTGGTGACGAAGCTGACAGCCGTATTGAAGGCGCTGTCGACCGACATCGGACCGAACTGCTGCGGGTTGCCTGGGAGCCAGCCCTGCACGCGCAATATCAGGTACAGGAATAGCGTGCCGAGCGCATTCAACGCGATGGTGGCGATCGCATAATGCTTCCAGCTCATCTCGGCCGACGAATCGACGCCGGCGATGCGATACAGCACACGCTCGAGCGGACCGCCGAAGCGGACCACGCGGGAGGTGCCATCCATCACGCGCGTGATATAGCGCGAGACCGGTACGGCGAGTGCAAGCAGCACGACCAGATAAATGACCGTTTGAAGGACATTGTTCGAGTTCATTCAATGTCCTCCGCGCGCAGCAGCGCATAGACCAGGTATATGAAAAGCAGCGCAGTGGCTGCGCCCGATAACCACAGAATCCAGGTCATGAGCGTGCTCCCTGGCCACGCCGGAACTGCATCAACTTCTCGCAGCCGGCAATCAAAGCAAAGGTCAGCGCTGCAAATAGCACCATCCCCCCGACATACAGCACATCCATTTGTGTTCTCCAGTAGCGGACTTTGGATGGGTAGAACGTTATGCCGATCGGCGTAAAGTCCTGGTCAAAGATGGCAGGGGCGATGTAAAAAATGTGTAAACGAAAAAGGCCGTTCCGGTGTGGCTGGAACGGCCTGGCGCGCGTGGGGGCTGGCTTTTACGGCGGAGAGACCATGCTCGTGCGGAGCGTGGTGCGGCGCGGAATTTTTATGGCGCCGCTATTACACCTTGATGCGGACTGCGGCTACGGCAGCAGCACCGTCGAACCGGTGGTGCGGCGGCTTTCCAGTTCGGTGTGCGCCTTCCCGACTTCGGACAGCGGATAGCGCTGGTTGATGCTGGTCTTGACCTTGCCCGACACCAATACGTCGAACAGCTCCGCCGACATCGCCTCGTAATCGCTCCGCTTACCGATGTACGTAAACAGGGTTGGCCGGGTGAAGAAGAGCGACCCGCGTCCGGCGAACTCGGAGGAATCGATCGGCGGCAGCGGACCCGACGCATTGCCGAAGCTCACGAACAGGCCGAGTGGTGCGAGGCAGTCGAGCGAGGCGGTAAACGTGTCCTTGCCGATCGAGTCGTAGACAACCGGCACGCCCGCGCCGTTGGTGATCTCGCGCACGCGCTTGGTGAAGTTCTCGCGCGTGTAGACGATGGGGTGATCGCAGCCATGCGCTTTGGCGATCTCCGCCTTTTCGTCCGAGCCGACCGTGCCGATCACCGTCGCGCCCAGCGCCTTTGCCCATTGGCACGCCAGCAGGCCGACGCCGCCAGCAGCCGCCTGGATCAGGATCGTGTCGCCTGCCTTAACCGGATAGGTCCGCCGCAACAGATACTGCGCGGTCAAGCCCTGCAGCATCACCGAGGCGGCCTGCTCGTAGCTCAGCGCATCCGGCAGCTTGACGACCTGAACCGCGGGCAACACGCGCTCCTGGGCATAGGCGCCCGGCGGACGCGCCACATACGCGACCCGGTCGCCGCTCTTCAGACCCGTCACGCCGGCGCCCACCGCCGTGATCTCGCCGGCCGCTTCCATGCCGAGACCGCCCGGCAGCGGCAAGGGGTACAAACCGGTACGGAAATAGACGTCGATATAGTTCAGGCCGACCGCATGCTGCCTGATGCGGATCTCGCCATTACCCGGTTCCCCTACCTCGACATCGACCCACTTCATCACCTCGGGGCCGCCTGTCTTATCGAAACGAATTGCCTTGACCATGATGTTTCCTGTCGACGTACAAGTTATCTGCGATGAGTGAATTCGAGGTGCGAATCTCAGACCTTCTCCGCGAGGCGCAAGGTCAGGACGTCAAGAATCATCCGCGCCGTCGAAATGTTGGTCGCGCACGGCACGTTGTGGACGTCGCAGGCGCGCACCAGCGCGTTGATATCCGGTTCGTGAGGCTGCGGCGTCATCGGATCGCGCAGGAAGATCACCATATCGACGCGACCTTCGGCGAGTTGCGCACCGATCTGCAGATCGCCGCCGTGCGGGCCGGATAGCATTCGCTCGACGTTCAGCCCATGCGTGTCCGCGATTCGCGAGCCGGTCGTGCCCGTTGCAACAATGTCGCAACGTCGTAGCGTGTCGACGTATTCGCCGGCAAGCTGGACGATGGCGTCCTTTTTGTGGTCGTGCGCAATCAGCGCGATGCGGGTCGTCATGAGGGACTCAATCTCCAGATCCAGATGTGTTGTTGTGGTTGTGATTTCGGGGTGTGGCGCTGAAACAGCGACCGCTCAGAAGGTGCCCGGATAGGCGCCTCCATCCAGCAGCCAGTTCTGCCCGGTGATGTAGCCGGCATGCACGCTGCACAGAAACGCGCAAGCGCGGCCGAATTCATCGCGATTGCCGAAACGGCCCGCCGGAATCGACGCCATGCGCTGCTTGCGTGTTTCTTCGACGGACAGGTGTTGGGCCTTCGCCTGAGCGTTGATGGTCGTGGCAATGCGGTCGGTGTCGAACAGTCCCGGCAGGAGGTTGTTGACCGTCACGCCGTCGCGCGCCACCTTGCGCGCGAGGCCGGCGACGAAACCGGTCAGACCTGAGCGGGCGCCGTTCGAGAGACCCAGCACGTCGATCGGCGCCTTCACCGCCGAACTCGTGATGTTGACGATCCGGCCGAAGCCACGCGCGATCATCGGATCGATGGTGGCGCGGATCAGTTCGATCGGCGTCAGCATGTTCGATTCAAGCGCGCGGATCCAGTCGTCGTGCGTGAAGTTACGGAAGTCGCCGGGTGGCGGCCCACCTGCGTTGTTCACGAGGATGTCCGGCTCTGGACATGCGGCGAGCGCAGCCGCGTGCCCTTCCGGCGTGGTGATGTCGCACGCCACAGTCTTGACCTTGACGCCGGTTTTGGCGCGGATTTCGGCGGCGGTGGCCTCGAGCGTCTCCGCCGTGCGGGCGACGATCACCAGATTCACGCCCTCGGCGGCCAGCGCTTCCGCACAGCCGCGGCCGAGCCCCTTGCTGGCCGCGCAGACCAGCGCGGTACGTCCTGCGATTCCCATGTCCATCTGCCCATCCTCCTCTATCTCTTCCTGATCCTATAACGGCGCGGCGGAGCCTCAGAAAGGGCAACGCCACGACTGCCGCTTGCGCCCGAGCGGACGGTTTCCCCCGATTCTAGAAGAAACGGTGCCTGACTGCCGACGGCCCCCGCAATCTCCGGTATCTTCGGGCGGCAGTTTCGGTAAACTTGCAGCGCGTGGCGAGCCCACCTGCCGGTTCTGCCGGTTAAACGGGCCGCCGACCGATTCCTCTTGCCGCCGCTAGCGCTCCCGCCATGACACAGGACAGCCGTTTCCCCAATCTTTTCATCCTCGATCACCCGCTGATCCAGCACAAGCTGTCGCATATGCGCGACCGGGACACCTCGACGCGCACCTTCCGCGAGTTGCTGCGCGAGATCACGCTGCTGATGGGCTATGAGATCACCCGCAACCTGCCTATGACCACGCGACGCGTCACCACCCCGCTGCTCGAGATCGATGCACCGGTGATCGCTGGCAAGAAACTGGCGATCGTGCCGGTGCTGCGGGCCGGCGTCGGCATGTCCGACGGGCTGCTGGAGCTGATTCCGTCGGCCCGCGTCGGCCATATCGGCGTGTACCGGGCGGACGACCACCGGCCGGTCGAGTATCTGGTGCGGCTGCCGGATCTGGAAGACCGGATTTTCATCCTGTGCGATCCGATGGTGGCGACCGGCTACTCGGCGGTGCATGCCGTGGATGTGCTCAAGCGCCGTGGCGTGCCGGGCGAAAACATCATGTTCCTCGCGCTGGTGGCCGCGCCGGAAGGCGTGCAGGTATTCCAGGACGCGCACGCGGACGTGAAACTTTACGTGGCGTCGCTCGATTCGCATCTGAACGAACACGCGTATATCGTGCCGGGGCTGGGCGATGCGGGTGACCGGCTGTTTGGGACGAAGAACTGAGTTTGAAAGAGTCGCAGCGGCGCTAAATTGGCGCCGCAACCCCAACAGGCACGCTCTTTCGCGTCGCCACCCCTCTGCCGCACCCCCGCGGCATGATAAAATTCGCATCCGCTCATCAAGCGGCTCAACTTGCACAATCGCCCGGCGCATCGCGCCTTTGCGGGGTCCGCGGGACCCAGTTCAGACCGGTCCGGTCCGATTGCCGGGCGCTTCAGGTTCAAGATGAAATGGGTCGGACATCGCGGTCCGGCAGCGCGGTTTGACATCGAGGCGCGCCTTCCCAAGCGCCCGACATCGCAACGACAATTGCACTATGCGTGCGCCCCGCAGGCGCGCGCGACGGAGAAAGGTATGGCGGGTCATTCGAAATGGGCCAACATCAAGCATAAAAAAGCAGCGACCGATGCCAAGCGCGGCAAGATCTGGACGCGGCTTATCAAGGAAATTCAGGTTGCCGCCCGCATGGGCGGAGGCGAAATCGACACGAACCCGCGTCTGCGGCTCGCCGTCGAAAAGGCGTATGACGCCAACATGCCGAAAGACAACGTCAATCGCGCCATCCAGCGTGGCGTTGGCGGCGTCGACGGCGCAAGCTACGAAGAAATCCGCTACGAAGGCTACGGTATCGGCGGCGCGGCAGTGATCGTCGACACCATGACGGACAACCGCATCCGCACCGTCGCGGAAGTGCGTCACGCGTTCTCCAAGAACGGCGGCAACATGGGCACGGACGGCTCGGTCGCGTTCATGTTCGATCACGTCGGCCAGTTCCTGTTCGCGCCGGGCACGCCCGAAGACAAGCTGATGGAAGCAGCCCTCGAAGCCGGCGCCGACGACGTGGTGACGAACGAGGACGGCAGTATCGAAGTGCTGTGCCCGCCGAACGATTTCCCGAAGGTGAAGACTGCGCTCGAAGCCGCCGGCTTCAAGGCGGAACTGGCTGAGGTGACGATGAAACCTCAGACGGAAGTGGAGTTCACCGGCGACGACGCGGTGAAGATGCAAAAGCTGCTCGACGCACTCGAAAATCTGGACGACGTGCAGGAAGTCTATACAAACGCGGCCATCGCCGACTAATAAGCGCCGCGCGGGCGCGCCATGCGTGGCGCCCGCAGGCTGTCGCGGCGCGTAGCACGCGTCTTGCATAAAGTCCTTTGCCGGTGCTGTCGGTCGCTGTGTCCCGCTGTCTGCCGTCTTTGCTTTGCCAACGTTTTTTGCAAACCAGCTGCACGTCAGGCGTCTTTTTGTGCCGGCGTCACAGGTTAGCCGTTCGCCTTGTGCGAACCTTGTGGATATTCACGGTCGGCGCCGCCAATGCGCCGGTCGTTCATGGTTTTTAAGTCTTCGGGGAATCACATGAAGTTACTCGTCGTCGGGTCCGGCGGTCGCGAACATGCGCTCGCATGGAAGCTCGCGCAATCGCCGCGAGTCCAGCTCGTCTACGTGGCACCTGGCAACGGCGGCACCGCCCAGGACGAGCGTCTGCGCAACGTCGACATCACCGAGCCGGCTGCGCTCGCCGATTTTGTCGAGAAGGAACAGATCGCCTTCACGCTGGTGGGGCCGGAAGGGCCGCTCGCAGCGGGCATCGTCAATCTGTTCCGCTCGCGCGGCCTGAAGATTTTCGGGCCCACGAAGGAAGCTGCGCAGCTCGAAAGCTCGAAAGACTTCGCCAAGGCGTTCATGAAGCGTCATGCGATCCCGACGGCCGAATACGAAACCTTCGCGGATGTCGCTGCCGCCCACGCCTACCTCGACACCAAGGGTGCGCCGATCGTCATCAAGGCCGACGGCCTCGCCGCCGGCAAGGGCGTGGTGGTCGCGCTGACGCTCGAAGAAGCGCACGCCGCGGTCGACATGATGCTGTCGGACAACAAGCTTGGCGACGCCGGCGCACGCGTCGTGATCGAAGAATTCCTCGCTGGCGAAGAGGCGAGTTTCATCGTGATGGTGGACGGCAAGCATGTGTTGCCGCTTGCCTCGAGCCAGGACCACAAGCGGCTGCTCGACGGCGATCAGGGCCCGAATACGGGCGGCATGGGTGCCTATTCGCCCGCGCCGATCGTCACGCCGCAACTGCATGCCCGCGTGATGCGCGAAATCATTCTGCCGACCGTGCAGGGCATGGAGAAGGAAGGCATCCGCTTCACCGGTTTCCTGTATGCGGGCCTGATGATCGACGCCCACGGCAACCCGAAGACGCTCGAATTCAACTGCCGCATGGGCGACCCCGAAACGCAGCCGATCATGGCGCGTCTGAAGGGCGACTACTCGAAGGTGGTGGAGCAGGCGATCGCCGGCACGCTCGACACGGTCGAACTGGAATGGGATCGCCGCACCGCGCTCGGCGTGGTGTTGGCTGCGCACAACTATCCGGACAGCCCGCGCAAGGGCGACCGGATCAGCGATATTCCGGCCGAGACCGACGATTCGGTAACGTTCCACGCCGGCACCACGCTGGCCGACGGCAAGCTGACCACCTCGGGCGGCCGGGTGCTATGCGTGGTGGGGCTGGCGGATTCGGTGCGCAGCGCGCAATCTGTGGCCTACGAGACGATCAACCAGATTTCGTTCGACGGCATGCAATATCGTCACGACATCGGCTATCGTGCGCTGAACCGCAAACATAGCTGAGCCACATCGCAACCCGACGAACCCGCGGCGCGCCCTGCGCGCCGCCCCAGCACCTGCATTCATGACGGATTCGAACTACGACGTACAGGCTGTACGTAGCTGGCTGCAAGGCCTGCAGACGCACATCGCCGAGACGCTCGGCGCGTTCGACGGCACCCCGTTCGCCACCGACGCCTGGCAGCGCGCCCCCGGCGAGAAGCTGCGCGGGGGCGGCATCACGCGGATTCTGGAAGGCGGCCAGTTCTTCGAGCGCGCCGGAATCGGCTTCTCCGACGTCGCCGGCGACGCACTGCCGGGCTCGGCAAGCGCCGCCCGCCCGCAGCTCGCCGGACGCGGTTTCGAAGCGATGGGCGTGTCGCTCGTGCTGCACCCGCACAATCCGTACTGCCCGACCGTGCATATGAACGTGCGCCTGCTGATCGCCACCAAGGCAGGCGAAGCGCCGGTGTTCTGGTTCGGCGGCGGCATGGATCTGACGCCGTACTATGGCTTCGAGGAAGATGCACAGCATTTCCATGGCGTCTGCCGCGACGCGCTGCAGCCTTATGGCGCCGAGCTGTATCCGCGCTTCAAGCGCTGGTGCGACGAATATTTCTTCCTCAAGCACCGCAACGAAGCGCGTGGTATCGGCGGGATTTTCTTCGACGATTTCTCGGAGCCGGGCTTCGAGCAATCGTTCGCGATGCTGAAAAGCGTGGGTGACGGGTTCCTCAAAGCGTACCTGCCGATCATCGAAAAGCGCCGCAACATTCCGTACGGCGAGGCCGAGCGCGAATTCCAGGCATACCGGCGTGGCCGCTATGTTGAGTTCAACCTGGTCTTCGACCGTGGCACACTGTTTGGGCTACAGAGCGGCGGACGCACCGAGTCGATCCTGATGTCGATGCCGCCTGTGGTGAACTGGCGCTACAACTGGCAGCCGGAGCCCGGCACGCCCGAAGCACGCCTTTACAGCGATTTCCTCGTGCCGCGCGAGTGGGTCTGAAGAGCACTGAACGCATCGATGCGCACCAAGGGCCACTGAAGGCCTGGGCTACCCGCCGGCCTCGCCGCCCGCTGGCGCCGTCACGACAAAGGATTCTCACCTGAACGCGAACGCTCACCCTGTTGCCCTGCCCCGCCGGATCGGCCTGCTGGGCGGCACCTTCGACCCGATTCACGACGGCCATCTGGCGCTTGCGCGCCGCTTCGCCGAGGTGCTGCAGCTCACCGAGCTGGTGCTGCTGCCAGCCGGCCAGCCCTGGCAGAAGCCGGACGTCTCGCCGGCCGCCGACCGCCTGGCGATGACCCGAGCCGCAGCCGGCTCGCTGGAGCTGCCGGGCGTAAAGGTGAGCGTCGCCACCGACGAGATCGAACACGACGGCCCCACCTACACGGTGGAGACGCTGCAACGCTGGCGCGAGAAGGAAGGTTCGCAGGCATCGCTGTCGCTGCTGATCGGCGCCGACCAGCTCGTGCGGCTCGATACCTGGCGCGAGTGGCACCGTTTGTTCGAGTTCGCGCATATCTGCGCGTCGACCCGCCCCGGCTTCGAGCTCGCCTCGATCCCGCCGCCGGTCACCGCCGAAATCGCCGCACGCCAGGCTGACGCCAGCGTGCTGCAAGCAACACCCAGTGGTCATCTGCTGATCGATACCACGCTGGCCTTCGACGTTTCGGCCACCGATATCCGCGCGCATCTGCGCGAACGTCTAGCTCAGCATGCCGGCGGCCAGCAACAGAACGAGGCCGCGAGCCATGTCCCCACCGCGGTGTGGGACTATATTCTTCAACACCATCTGTACCACCGGTAACCCCATGGATATTCGCAAACTACAACGCACGATCGTCGACGCCCTTGAAGACGTGAAAGCGCAAGACATCAAGGTGTTCAACACCAGCCATCTGACCGGACTGTTCGACCGCGTGATCGTCGCCTCCGGCACCTCGAACCGTCAGACCAAGGCGCTCGCTTCCAGCGTGCGCGAAAAGGTCAAGGAAAACGGCGGCGAAATCATCAGCACGGAAGGTGAAGACGTGGGCGAATGGGTGCTGGTCGATTGCGGCGACGCGGTCGTGCACATCCTGCAACCGGCGCTGCGCCAGTACTACAACCTCGAAGAAATCTGGGGCGACAAGCCCGTGCGCATCAAGCTGACAAGCTCGAGCCCGTTCGGCGGCGCCAGCGCCAGCGAGCCGCTCGATGAAGACGAAGAGGACGAACCGGCCGCCAAGCCGGCTCGCAAGACGCCGGCGCGCCGTCGATAAGTACGTGGGTGAGCACGAGAGCGGTTTGCTGTACGTAACGTTGACCGTCCGTCAGCGATTACATCCGCGAGTGCGTCCGCAATCACATTCGCAATGAAACTGCACATCCTCGCCGTCGGCCACAAGATGCCGGACTGGATCGCCACCGGCTTCGACGAGTACGCGAAGCGCATGCCGCCCGAGCTGCGTATCGAGTTGCGCGAGATCAAGCCCGAACAGCGATCGTCGGGGCGTCCCGCCGAGAGCGTGATGGCGGCGGAGCGGTTGAAGATCGAAGCCGCGTTGCCGAAGAACGCGCGCATTGTCGCGCTCGACGAACGCGGCAAGGACTGGACCACCATGCAGCTCGCCGCCGCGCTGCCCGGCTGGCAGCAGGATGGACGCGATGTGGCGTTCCTGATCGGCGGTGCCGATGGACTCGACCCCGATCTCAAGGCGCGCGCCGACATGCTGTTGCGCGTCTCCAGCCTGACGCTGCCGCACGCCATGGTGCGTGTGCTGCTTGCCGAACAGCTTTACCGCGCGTGGACCATCACGCAAAATCACCCCTATCACCGCGTGTGAGCGGCTGAGATAAGCGCCTACGGCTGTCCGGACATTCCGGCGCACCTTTTGTTTAGTCGCTTGCGTCTTGCGTATATACCACCTGCGCGCCGCGGTTATACGCGCTTTTCCGAATGTGCCTTTGATGTGCCCGGTGAATGCGCGCCGTTCGCGTATGCCGTACGCTGTTCACGCGCGACCTCAAAACCAACCCATGCCCAACTGAGACCCTTTATGGCAACGCCCGCTGCTGCACTCCATCCGTTTGTCTATCTTGCCTCCCAAAGTCCGCGCCGTCAGGAGCTGCTGCAACAGCTAGGCGTGCGCTACGAGCTGCTGCTGCCCCGCCCCGACGAAGACGCCGAAGCGCTCGAAGCCGAGTTGCCCGGCGAGCTTGCACACGACTACGTAGTGCGCGTGTGCCAGGCCAAAGCGCAAGCGGCACGTGCGCGCCTGGTCGCGGGTGCTCATGTGTCTGCGCCGATCCTCGTTGCGGACACAACCGTCACGATCGATGACGCGATTCTCGGCAAGCCCACCAATGCCGACGACGCGCTCGCCATGCTCACGCGCCTCGCCGGTCGCGAACACGAGGTGCTGACGTCGCTGGCCGTCGTCGATGCGAACGGGGCGCTGCTGCCGGCTGCGTTGTCGGTATCGCGCGTGCGTTTTGCTGCAGTGCAGGCGGGCGCCCTGCAACACTATGTGGACAGCGGCGAGCCGTTCGGCAAGGCAGGAGCGTACGGCGTACAGGGACGTGCCGCGGAGTTTATCGAACGTATCGAAGGGTCCTATTCAGGTATCATGGGTTTGCCTCTTTTTGAAACCGCTGCACTCCTGCGTGCGGCGCGCATCGACTTCTAGAACAACACCATGAATGAAGAAATCCTGATCAATGTCACGCCGCAGGAAACGCGCGTCGCGCTGGTCCAGCAAGGCGCCGTCCAGGAACTTCACGTCGAACGCACACTGTCGCGCGGACGCGTCGGCAACGTCTATCTCGGCAAGGTCGTTCGCGTGTTGCCGGGCATGCAATCCGCTTTTATCGATATAGGCCTCGAGCGCGCAGCGTTCCTGCACGTGGCCGACATCTGGCATCCGCGCCTCGCGGGCGAACCCCAGCATCAGGCGCCGCATCAGCCGATCGAAAAAATCGTCTTCGAAGGTCAGACCTTGATGGTCCAGGTCGTCAAAGATCCGATTGGCACCAAGGGCGCGCGGCTGTCCACGCAGGTCAGTATCGCGGGGCGCACACTCGTTTATCTGCCGCAGGAACCGCATATCGGGATTTCGCAGAAGATCGAAAGCGAAGCAGAACGCGAAGCGATTCGCGCCCGGCTGACTGCCGTGTTGCCGGCTGATGAGAAAGGTGGCTACATCGTGCGCACGATCGCCGAGGACTCCACCAGCGAGGAACTGGCCAGCGACGTGGCATATCTGCGCAAGACGTGGACGACGATTCTCTCGCAGGGTCAGCGCATGCCGCCGACGAGTCTGCTGTATCAGGATCTGAATCTGGCTCAACGCGTGCTGCGCGATTTTGTAAACGACGAGACCTCGCGTATTCAGGTCGATTCGCGCGAGACGTTCCAGATGCTGTCCGATTTCGCGGCGGAATTTACGCCCGCGGTGTCATCGAAGCTGCATCATTACGCGGGCGAACGGCCGCTCTACGATCTCTACAACATCGAGACCGAAATTCAGCGGGCATTGTCGCGGCGCGTGGATCTGAAGTCGGGGGGGTATCTCGTCATCGATCAGACTGAAGCAATGACGACCATCGACGTGAACACCGGTGGCTACGTCGGCGCGCGTAACTTCGACGACACGATTTTCAAAACCAACCTCGAAGCTGCGCATACGATCGCGCGGCAATTGCGCCTGCGCAATCTGGGCGGCGTGATCATCATCGACTTCATCGACATGGAGAACGTCGAGCATCGCGACCAGGTGTTGGGTGAACTGAAGAAGGCGCTGTCGCGCGACCGCACGCGGGTGACGGTCAACGGGTTTTCGCAGCTTGGGCTCGTGGAGATGACGCGTAAGCGGACTCGCGAGTCGCTGGCGCATGTGCTTTGCGAACCGTGTCCGGTGTGTCAAGGTAAGGGGCAGGTCAAGACCGCACGGACTGTTTGCTACGACGTGCTGCGCGAGATTCTGCGTGAGTCGCGGCAGTTCAATCCGCGTGAGTTTCGCGTGGTGGCTTCGCAGCAGGTGATTGATCTATTCCTCGAGGAGGAGTCGCAACATTTGGCGATGCTGATCGATTTCATCGGCAAGCCGGTGTCGCTGCAGGTGGAGTCGAATTTGAGCCAGGAGCAGTACGACATTGTGCTGATGTAGTTCAAAGCAGGTCATATTCCAGAAGTTTCAAATCATCCCGTCCGCCGCACTGGCGGAAAACGCTTCGCACTGCGGTTAAACGTAACGCGGCGGAACCGCTCTCTCTTGTGTTCGTCTTCGAAATGCGCGAGAGACGGCTTGATCAGATCGCTTCGCGAGACGATCCCGACCAGACGGAGCGTCTGCCTGTCGGCAACTACGGGCAAACGTTCGAGACCATGGACTGCGAGCCGCGTCGCGACCAGCCTGCAGGTTTCATCGGGCAACGCAACAATCGGCGCGTTTGCGCTCAACAGATCGGCAAGGCGCGCGTCGGACGCCTGGGCAGCCCCTGCGGTCCCCTTGTCACGAAACTGCTCTAGCGCCGCGCGGTCTACCATGCCGGTCACCACACCGTCCTTGAGCGCCGGATAGGCTCGATGCGTTTGCGTGGTGCCGAAGAATGTCATCAGCGCCTCGCTCACCGACAGGTTGGCGTCGATCGTCTCGACGGACCGGGACATCACCTCGTCGACGTAGTGGCGCTCGAGCGGATCGACACCATACTCGCGGTAGATGTGGTATCCGCGGCGAGCGATCTTCTCCGTCATGATGGAGCGCCGCATGACCACGGTCGCAAAGCCGTGTGCCACGAGCGTAGCGGCCAGGAGCGGCAACAACGCGTTGCTATCGTGCGTCAGGCCAAACGCAAACACGATTGCCGTGAGCGGCGCACCAAGCGTTGCACCGAGTGTCGCTGCCATGCAAACGAGCGGCCACAGCGCTGGTTCGCCGCCTGGCAGCGCGTGGCCAAGCACGGTGCCAAGTCCTGCACCCAACATGAGCAGCGGAGCGAGCACCCCGCCCGACGTGCCGGAACCCAGCGCAACCACCCAGATAATGGCCTTCACAACCAGAATGGCGATAGCGACCTGCAGCACGACATGCTGATGCAGCAGGTCTCCGATCACGTCGTAGCCCACGCCAAGCGCGCGAGGTTCGAGAAATCCGCCGATCCCCACCACAAGGCCGCCGAGCGCGGGCCACCACATCCAGTGAACAGGCAGCTTGCCGAACAGGTCTTCGGTCTTGTACAAAGCCGCGGACAGGCCGGAGGCTAGCGCCCCGCTCAACAGGCCGGCAATCACGCATGACACGAGCGAGAGCGCGCCAGGAGGCGCCGTTTCGAGGGGAAACAGCGGACCTGTGCCGAAGAATGCCGCACGCGCAAAGCCCGCGATTGCGCACGCCAGTGCAACCGGCAAGAAACTGCGCGGCCGCCATTCGAACAACAGCAGTTCAACCGCCAGCAGCACTGCGGCCACGGGCGTCCCGAAGACTGCGGTCATACCGGCTGCCGCACCGGCCACCAGCAGCGTTTTGCGTTCCGCCGACGTCACCTTCACGCACTGCGCGATCAGCGAACCGAGTGCACCACCTGTCATGATGATCGGGCCTTCGGCACCAAACGGGCCGCCGCTGCCGATCACGATGCCGGACGACAGCGGCTTGAGAATCGCGACTTTCGGTGACATGCGGCTCTTGCCGAACAGGATGGCTTCGATTGCTTCCGGAATACCGTGGCCGCGGATTTTCTCCGAACCGTAGCGCGCCATGAGACCCACGATCAGGCCACCCACCACCGGTATCACGATCACCCAGCCACCGAGCGTGTTCAGTGCCGGCGATCGATCCGCGAAAGAGAACGCACCGAAGAAAAACAGATTCGTGAACAGGTGAATCAGGCTCAGCAGCACAAACGCCGCGAGCGTGCTGAGCGCGCCAATCGCTGCCGCTAGCAGGGAAATTCCAGGAAGCCGCGCGTTGGACGAGAAGTCGCGCTTATGCGTATCGTGGTTCATGGTTACTCAACGTCGATCTGGGGAACCTTGAAGGCACCCTTGAGGGATTTCAATTCGGCACGATGCATTTTCGCCAGACGGGAGAGCACCTGCTCGCCCGCTTTCAGCAGATGAACCTCGACCTGGCGGCGATCGGTGTCGCTGATCTTGCGCCGGACGAGATCAAGTGCCTCACAACGGGACACCAGGGCGACCACGCCGTGGTGCTGCGACTGGAGCCGTTCCGCGAGTTCGCCGATGGTCGCCCAGTCGCGCTCCGGATAGCCCTTGATATGCAGCAGCAACAGGTACTGCAAAGGGGTAATGCCTTCGCCCTGCGCGGCCTGCTCGGAAAATCGCTCGAAGCGGCGCATCTGGTAGCGAAACTCGGACAGTTGCTCGAAGTTCGTCTTGGTCAAACCGCGCGCGAGTGTTTTCATCGAAGTCCCGAAGGAAAATGCAAAAACCAAATTATATCACTTTGTGATACTTAGGCCGGCAATCGGATCCGCCTCCGTAATCATCCCGGTGAGTCGCTCCTCGACAATGCCCAGCAAGGCACCGAGGCACGATCTCAGGCGCTCCGACCGGGAAGAAAGCTTCTTGTCAGAAAGTGCCGCCTCCTTCGCGATAATCCCCGCCCGTGCGCTGCGCAAAAAAAATCTCCTCGCAGCGACGGATTCCACGCTCCCAGCCGTTTAAGCATCAAAAGCACTCTTGCAAGTCGACGCGCCAGCCCACTCCGTACGAGCTCAAACGCCATGACCATTCGAATTCTTCTCGTTGATGACGATCCAGAACTGCGCACCCTGCTATGCGACTACCTGGGACGCCAGGGCATCGAAATCTCGACGCTGCACGAGGCGGGTGCGCTGCAACACTGGCTCGAGAGCGACCGGCCGGACGTGATCGTCCTCGACGTGCTGATGCCGGGCGTGGATGGGCTAACCGCGCTGGGGCGCCTGCGTGCCTCAGGCGACGATATCCCCGTGATCCTGCTGACCGGACGCTCCGATGACATCGACCGGATCGTCGGACTTGAAATGGGTGCGGACGATTACATCGGCAAGCCGTTTAACCCGCGTGAACTGATCGCACGCGTAGAAGCCATCTTGCGGCGGCGTCGCGTGGCGTTGTCACCCACTGCGCTGGAACACCGCGAACCATTCCGCTTTGGACGCTTCACGCTCGATTTCGAGTCTCGCACCCTGAAAGCCGCAGACCGCTCGCAGATCCTGTCGGCCACCGAATTCGCCATGCTCAAGGTTTTCATCAATCATGCAATGCGCACGCTCACCCGCGAGCGCCTGATCGACCTGCTGTACGGTCCCGAAGACGAACATACCGATCGCGGCGTCGACGTGCAGGTCTGGCGTCTGCGGCAGATTCTCGAAACCAATCCGTCCTCGCCACGCCTGATTCAAACTGTCCGTGGTCGCGGCTACGTGTTCGTTCCCGACGGTGAGCAACGTGTGCCGCAACGGGAATACGCTTAGGGTCAAGAGCGTCGTAGCCGTAGTCGTAGGTAACCGTAGTCCTCCGGATGCGAAACCTTAGTAACCCTTAGGATCGACGCAGTACGACCTCACGCGTTTTGCTCTCCTCCGCCAGACAACACCCAGAAGCCGGCCAGACCCGCCAGCCGTTCAATGAAGCCGCCCGCCCGACGGATTGCGCTGCGGCACGCCGCGATAGTGATTTTCGAAAGCCTCGTGCATGCGCCTGAGCAGCACGAGATACGGTTTGCCCTGCTCCGTGGAAACGAGTCGCGCGGCAATGGAATTCGCTTCATCCCATAGCCGTTCGAATTTTTCTCGTGCTACGGTAATGGGTAACCTCGAGGCCATGAGGTCCGTGAAATCGTTTTCGATCGCCTCCGGCGGGCGAGCCGGTTTTGCCGGGATGTCAGGCATGGGATGGTTCACCGAACACGTTTTAAGTGCTTTCCGAGCGTTAGCGGGCTGCTGCCCGCGCCCGGAGAAGCGGCTCGAATGAACCACGAGAGCGGAACAGCAGAAAAAATAGCAAAAACAGCAGATCCGGGATGACAGTTTCGATGCAGCGCCAGTCGAAGCGAGCCTGCCTTACCAGTCATTGTAGTGTCACATAAGTGCAAGACTCGATTGGCAGAATCCCGGTCACAATGAAAATACAGGCAACGGGGCAAAGAGGGTGACCAGAAAATATAAGGTGCTGTTTCTCTGTCGTGAGAACTCAGCACGCAGCATCATTGCAGAGGCGCTGCTGCGCGAGCTGGCGGGCCATCGGTTCGAGGTATTCAGCGCGGGATCCGATCCCGCTGCACGGGTTCATGCGCTGGCGATTGCGCAACTGCGCCCGGGTATCTCCGAGCTCGGCCTGCTCAATCCCAAGAGCTGGCTCGAATTCACCGGCGAATGGGCACCGCACATGGATCTGATCGTCGCGCTGGACGAGCGGGTCGCCGAATACCATGCGCCGGTGTTTCCGGGCAAACCCCTATTTGTCAGCTGGGAGTTTGCGGACCCTCTGGCGGAAGGAATGACGCCAGAGGAGCGCGCCCGGTCGTTCGAAAAGGTCTTCTGGCAGATCGTGCGGCGCGTGACGCTGTTCATGGAGTTGCCCCGATATGCGTTGTCCGAGGCTCCGTCCGCGCTGCCAGAGGCACCCGCCGGCATGGTGGACGAAGGGGTCGCGCGCGAGCCGGACATCGTCTGTCCTGGCTGAGGCCGCGGGACACTCGGCTGCACACTCCGGTTGCGCGCCGCACAAAGCCCATCGTTTCAGCCACTTGCGCCGCTTGCCCGCGAATTGTCCACAGCCTTATGAACGGTTTGTGTGGACAAAATTCAGCAAGCCCTGCACCGCCATCAGGCAGCGGACGGACTATGCTACGGCCATCATGAAGCCCAGCACCGAACGCGATTACCACCGGCGGATCGCCCGCGTCATCGAGGCGATCCTGGCAGACCCGGGCGCGCCCCACAACGTGGAGAGCCTCGCCGCGCTCGCGCATCTGTCGCCGTACCACTTCCACCGGATCTACCGCGCCTTGACCGGCGAAAGCATCGTCGAGACCGTTCAGCGGGTGCGGCTCGCGCGGGCGGCCCACCGCCTGACCGTGGCAGACGATTCGGTGACCACCGTCGCGGGGGCCGTGGGCTACGACAGCCCGCAAGCGTTCGCGAGAGCTTTCCGCGGCTTCACAGGTGTCAGCCCCAGCGCATTCCAGACGCGCCAGCGACGCCTGACTGTATCGCCGGCAGACGGATCTGAAGCCGCAGACGACGATGCATCTGCGACGCATGCCGACGTACCTTTCTACGAGTTCGTCGAACTCGTAGAACTCGCGCCGCTCGATCTGCTTTGTCTGCGGCACGAGGGTCCCGCCGCCACCATCAGCCAGACCTTCAGGACGCTATGGCAAATGCTGGGCTGCAGCGCCGACTGGGCGTTGGCTCAAGGCACGATCGGCATGAGTACCGGTGACCCCGAGGAGGATGGCGATTTCCGCTACCTCGCCGGCGTCGTTCCGGCTGCGGCAATGGAGGCGAGCGGCCAGGTCGAAGCCGTGCGGATCGACGGCGGTCTGTATGCGGCGCACCGGCTCGTGGGTCCTTATGCGCTGATCGCCCCGACCTTTCGGGCACTGTTCGGCGGCTGGCTGCCACGCAGCGGCTACGAACCCGACGACCGGCCCGCTCTCGAGTTCTATCGCAGCCGGCCCTCGCCCGACAGGCAGCACGAATACGTCACCGACCTCATGATCCCCATCCGCAAGGAGTGACCATGCTTCGCCTGTTTCTCTGCGCCCTCAAGTTCGTTGCACTCCTTGCCGCATGCGAAAGCACCGCCGCTCTCGCCGCAGATAGCGGCAACGCTGTGCCCTATCACGTCGGCGCCGCCGTGCGTGTCTTTCACCCTGACGTCGCGCGCAACTGGCGTGGTGCGCACACCGAAGCGCTCGTGACAAGAATCTGGTATCCGGTCGACCCTGCCATCCCTGAAACGCCTCATGCGATGGGTGATTCACCCTTCCAGGCGCACCCTTTTGCGAGCGGCGCGCCGCTGTCGCCGGCTCACGCCCGATACCCGCTTCTGGTGTTGTCGCACGGCACTGGCGGGACCGCCGAAACGCTCGACTGGCTCGCCTCCGCGCTTGCCGCAAACGGCTATATCGTGGCTGGCGTCAATCATCCGGGCAATAACGCACTTGAACCGGTGACCCTGGATGGCTTTCTGCTGTGGTGGGAGCGAGCCACCGACCTGAGCGAAGTGCTCGACGGCATGCTCGACGATCCGGTACTGGGTGCCCGTATCGACACGACCCGCATCGGCGCGGTGGGCTTTTCGCTCGGCGGCTATACCGTGCTCGAACTGGCCGGCGCACGAACGGACCTCAAACGATTCCAGGACTTCTGCGCGTCGCCCGCTGCCGACGCCATCTGCCATCCGCCCGAAATGAAGCGTCTTCCTGACGGCCCGGTGAAACCGGCGAGCTTCTCGCCCGCGACAACTGCGTCCATGGCACGCTCCGGCGACTCCTATCGCGACGCTCGCATCAAGGCGGTGTTTGCGATCGCTCCCGCCTTGGGCGAGGCTTTCGGCACGGACGCCTTCGCAGGCGTCGACATCCCCATCTCGCTGACGGCGGGCACCAATGATCCGATCGCCCCGATTGCGACCAACATTCAGCGTATCGCCAGCCTCATGCCAAATGCGAAAGTCAGCATGGTGCCGGGTGCCTTGCATAACACCTTCCTGGATACCTGCATACCGGCGCTGGCTGATCAGGCCGCTGCAATCTGCAACGACGGACCGGGGGTAGACCGTGACGCCGTCCATGCACAGACAGTCGAACGGGCGCTTGCGTTTTTCAAGGATGCATTGCCCGCCAACGCGCAATGACCTGGAATGACTCCGCAAACGCGTCGTCCGCGCCGTTCGTACAGCCTCTGCGATCCGTTTTATGCGCGGCCGCGCAACATCATCAATCCATTCGCATAACGAAGCATATATCCGAACGGGGAACCTATGCTCCGCACTGCTGTTACGGCACGAGCCGCTCCGGATCCCGCGGCACAAACGCCGCTTCCTTCACGTTCGACAGCCCCAGCAATCTGGCGATCACCCGGTCGACGCCCAGGCCAAAGCCACCGTGCGGCGGACAACCGTAGCGAAAGTTGTCGAGATAATGCGTGATGGAAGCCAGTTCGACACCCTTCTCAGTAGCCTGCTCACATAAGACCTCGTACCGATGCTCGCGCACCGCTCCGGTCGTAATCTCAATCCCTTTGAAGATCAGATCAAAGCTTTTCGTGGTGCCCTGCCCGCAGTCCCACGCATGATAGAAAGGGCGCCTGGCGATCGGATAGTCGCTCACGAAGATGAGGTCGCTACCCAGCAGCTTGTGCAGCATGCTCTCGCCTTCATCCGGCAGGTCTTGCGCAGGGCCGAGACTCATACCGTGGGCCGAGAGGATCTCCTTGGCTTCGCTCAGCGTGAGATACCTGACGCTCGGCGCAAGCGGCAAGTCGACGCCGAACAGCGCTTTGACGTCTTCAGCAAACGGTTCGAGTTTCGCAAACGCATAGCTCAGCATCTGCTCCTCGAACGCCATGACCTGAGCTGTTTCGAAAGCCCACGCGAATTCGACATCGAGGCCGGTGAACTCGGTCATATGGCGGCTGCTGCGGCTCTCCTCCGCGCGGAACACGGGTCCGATCTCGAAGACACCTTCGAGACCCGACGCAATCCCCATCTGCTTATAGAACTGCGGCGATTGAGCGAGAAACGCCTGCGTCTCGAAGTAGCCGACACGAAACACCTGGGCACCGCTCTCGCTGGCGTTGCCCATCAGCTTCGGCGTGTGCAGTTCGGTAAAGCCGCGGTTCAGGGCGAACTCGCGGCACGCGAATTCGAACGCGCTGCGCAAGCGCAGCATCAGTTGCCACTTCGGCGCCTTCAGGTCCACCACACGATAGTTGAAGCGCAGATCGACACTGCTCGCCTCGGTAACCGGATAGGGCTGCGCTTTGGAAAAAATCTCCACGGACTGCACCTGAATTTCCACGCCGTAAGTCTTGCTCTGCGCGGCAGCCACGATCCGTCCCGTCGTGGCGAAAGTCGAACCCACCAACAACTGCCCCACTTGCGGATGCTCCGCGACAGACGACTTGTCGACGACAAGCTGAATCTTCCCGGTCACATCATGAGCAAGCAGGAACTGCAGGTTTTTCTGGTCCCTCAGCACATCCAGCGTGAGATACAGCGTGACGACTTCACCCACGTGGTGCTTCAGGTCTTCAACTAAGGTCCTCATGGTCTTCTGCCTTGATGAAAAGCGCGCGGAAATAAAAAAAGGCACTCAGTTTCGTGAGTGCCTTTGGCTTGACGGTGCTTATTTTTCAACAGACAAATAATCTCCTGTCACCCAAAGGCGACAAATTATTATTCAGGCTGAGACGACTAAAACGGCACATGGTCTGGAGAAAAATAATCAACGTGGCGGATCGAATGTCGGCTTGCCTGCGCCAGATTCACGTGCGAAAAACAGGCCGACCGCAGCTAAGGTAACAAAGTTTTTGCAAAAGCGCAAAGCGGCCACGCGGATCACTGCTCGGCCGCACGCATGGCCCGGTACTCCCGCCGCACGATATCCATCAATTCTGCGACCGAGGTGCTGGCCGCTTCCTTCTCGTACGTAACACGGCCACGCTGCATCAGCATGACGCGGTCTGCGATATCGAGCGTCTGCGCGTAGTTGTGCATGATCATCACGATCGAGAGGCCGCCCTTCTCCTTCAGGCGTAACACGAGATCGATGATCAGGCCGGCTTCGCGCGCGCCCATTGCGGCGAGCGGCTCGTCGAGCAGGAGGATCTTCGCATTGGAGTTCACAGCGCGCGCCACGGCAATCGCCTGCCGCTGTCCGCCGGAAAGCTGCTCGACCGGCAAGTCGACGGAAGGGATCCGCACGCCGATCTCCTCGAGACATTCCGCCGCGCGATTACGCATCGCGCGGTTGTTCAACAGGCGGAATGGACCGGGATAGATGATCTCGCGGTTCAGGAACATGTTGTGGTAGATGCTCAGCGAATTCGCCAGCGCCAGATCCTGATAGACGCATTCGATGCCGAGCGCGCGCGCATGATCCACCGAGCGCAGCAACGTTTCCTCGCCGCCAATAAACAGCTTGCCGGTGGTCTGCTGATGAAAGCCGGTGAGTATCTTGATCAGCGTCGATTTGCCCGCGCCGTTGTCGCCGAGCACGCCGAGAATTTCTCCCTGCTTGAGCGTCAGCGACACACCATCGAGCGCGGTAACCGCACCGAAGCGTTTGACGATCTCTTCGCCGCGCAGCGCATACGCCACTTCGGACATCACGACTCTCCCTTACTTACGCGCGAGACGCACGACGTGGATGTTGAAGATCATCGCGCCGAGAATCGCAGCGCCGAGAATCATGTTGAAGGTGAAGGCGTTGATGCCGATCAGCGTGAAGCCGTCGTTCAGAATGCCCAGCACCGCTGCGCCGATCAGGCCGCCGATGATCGTACCCGACCCACCCGCGAGCGGCGTCCCGCCGATCACCGCCGCAGCCACCGCGAGGAACATGATCTGGTTGCCGCCGGCCTGCGGATCGATCGAGGTGATGCGAAAGCCTTCGAGAATCCCGGTAAAGCCGGCCAGCACCGCCGCGATAATGAAGTTGCCGAGTTTCAGCCGCTTCACGTTGATACCCGCTTCGCTCGAACCTAATGGATTCGCTCCGGACGCAATCGTATGCAAGCCCCAGCGCGTGTTGCGCAATAGCACATGCATGATCATCGCGATCCCAACGGTCCAGATGATCTCGCTGTACCCCCAGGCGCCCATGAAGGAGGCGAAGCCTTCGCCTTCCGGCGTGGACACCGGTGTGCCGCGCGAGATCGTCAGCGTGAGACCGTTGATGAAGAACAGCGTGCCAAGCGTCGTCACGAACGAGGGAATGCGAAGATAGACCGTGACCGCACCGTTGATAAGCCCCACCACCCCGGCGGCCGCCACGCCCACGATCAATGCGATCCATGTCGGCGCCCCCGCCTCGTGCACGAAGTGCATGATGAACGGTGCAAAGGCGAACACCATGCCGGCAGAGAGATCGATCTCGCCGCCAATCATCAACATGATTTCGCCGCACGCGATAATCGCCACCGGCGCGATGAACTGCGACAGGTTCTCAAGGCTCGCGCTGGTCAGCAGAAAGTCGTGATTCGCGATCTCGAAGTAGGCGGCCAGAATCAGCGCGACCGCCAGAATGCGAATCTCGCTGGAACGTCCGATCGCGCCAGGCCAGCGCCTGGCGCGACCACTGGATTTCGTCGCGTCTGTCACAGATGACATTACGACTTGATCCCACCGCTATGCGGCACGATTTGCGGCTTGGTGCTCTTGCCTTCGTAACGCGTTTCGGTGTTCAGGTACGGATCGACCGTGCCCTTGATGACGAACTTCAGGCCGGAGTTGACGTTGGCCGGTCCGACGAGGCCACCCGAGGCGAGGAACGTAAACGCTTCCACCACGGTATAAAAGCCTTGCACGTAGGGCTGCTGATCAATCGTGAAGTCGAGGAAGCCGTCGTGAATCAGCTGCACCGTGCGCGGCAAAAGGTCGAAGCCACCGCCATGCACACCCTTGGCCGGCAGGTTCGATTCCTTCATCACCTCGGCCACACCTTGCGTGCTGCCCGCATCGACCGCGAACATGCCCTTCACATCCTGGTGTCCAAGATAGAACGACTTGATCTTCGAGAGTTCTTCGTTGACCGTAGCGCCCGTTGCAATCGTCTGCACGTCGATCTTCTTGCCGGACTTCTTGATCGCGTCCGATGCACCGTCCAGCCGGGGCTGGATGTTCAGCTGCCCTGGCGTGGCGATAAAGAGTGCGACAGTGCCGCTGTCGACCAGGCTGGCGATGCGCTCGCCCATCTGATAACCCGACAGGTACAGGTCCTGGCCAATGTACGCGAGGCGCGGATTGGTGCTGCCGCGTGGCGCATCCGCGTTGTAGGCGAACACCGGAATGCCGGCATCCAGCGCTTTCTGAATCGGACCATCGAACGCCTTCGGATCGACGATTGGCACCGCGATAGCATCGGCCTTGGCGGCAATCGCTGCGTTCATCGCATTGACCATCTCGCCGACGTCGGCGTTGGCGGAACCCGTCCACTGGTAATCCATTCCCAACAATCCACAGGCGTCCTCAATACCGTACTGGGTCGGCACGAAGAACGGATTGGTTGTGACGTGATTAACGAAGACAATCTTCCACTTCTTGTGCGAAGGAAACGGCGACCCTTCAGCTGCGAATGCCGGCGTCGATACACCGCCAAGCATTGCCATCGCTGCTGCCAGCCCCGCGCCTTGCAGCAAACCACGTCGCGTGGTCTGTATTACTTCGTCCCGTGCTTCACCCTTCTGGTCTTCCCGCTCCTCGGCCATATCAGTCTCCCGTCTCTCAGTTGTTCAACACGCACTGTTCATGACGACGCCGGCCGGGAAAGCGCCTTTGCCGGGCACTACCACGTACAACGAAACCCGCTTGCTCAAGCGCTTAAGGTTCCGCATCAAGGTCCACGGAAAATGCTATATCACGTGCCTGCACCCCATAATCGATGTATACCCTTAACTAGTCGGACTATTCCCCGGCATGCGCTGTACTAAACAATGGCCGGCACTTCGTGCTCGCCTTAAACCCAAAGTTTGCGCATCCTGAACGCCAGGTAGACACCGATACTCCATGCGGCGCGAATAGTATTACTATCATCAAAGACTACGGAGACAGCCCCATGACGGAAGCCAAACGCACGCTACGTTCAGCCCAATGGTTCGGCACAGCCGACAAGAACGGCTTCATGTACCGCAGCTGGATGAAAAACCAGGGGATTCCCGATCACGAGTTTCAGGGCAAACCGATCATCGGCATCTGCAATACGTGGTCCGAACTGACGCCGTGCAACGCACACTTCCGCAAGCTTGCAGAACATGTGAAGCGTGGGGTGTTCGAAGCGGGCGGCTTCCCCGTCGAGTTTCCGGTCTTCTCGAACGGCGAGTCGAACCTGCGGCCCACTGCCATGTTTACGCGCAACCTCGCGAGCATGGACGTGGAAGAGTCGATCCGCGGCAATCCGATCGATGCGGTGGTTTTGCTGGTCGGCTGCGACAAGACCACCCCCGCGCTTCTGATGGGCGCCTCGAGTTGCGATGTGCCCGCCATTGCGGTAACCGGTGGGCCGATGCTCAACGGTAAACACCACGGGCGCGATATCGGCTCCGGTACCGTCGTCTGGCAATTGAGCGAGCAAGTCAAGGCGGGCAAGATCTCTCTGCATGAATTCATGTCTGCGGAAGCCGGCATGTCACGCTCGGCGGGCACCTGCAATACGATGGGCACGGCATCGACGATGGCGTGCATGGCCGAAGCGCTTGGTGTAACGTTGCCGCACAACGCTGCGATTCCTGCCGTGGATGCGCGCCGCTACGTGCTCGCCCATATGTCGGGCATGCGTATCGTGGAGATGGCGCTTGAAGACCTGCGTCTGTCGAAACTGCTAACGCGCGAAGCGTTTGAGAACGCGATTCGAGTGAACGCGGCGATCGGCGGCTCGACCAATGCGGCGATCCATCTGAAGGCGATTGCCGGGCGTATCGGTGTGAACCTCGAACTCGACGACTGGACCCGCATGGGCCGCGGCACGCCGACGCTCGTCGATCTGCAGCCATCGGGTCGCTTCCTGATGGAGGAGTTCTATTACGCAGGCGGTCTGCCCGCGGTCATACGGCGCCTCGGCGAGGCGAACCTGTTGCCGCATCCCACCGCGCTGACCGCCAACGGCAAGACCTTGTGGGACAACTGCAAGGACGCGCCGCTCTATAACGACGAAGTGATCCGTCCTCTGGACAAACCTCTAGTCGCCGACGGCGGACTCTGCGTGCTACGCGGCAATCTCGCGCCGAACGGCGCGGTGCTGAAGCCGTCCGCCGCTACGCCGGCCCTGCTCAAGCACCGCGGCCGCGCCGTTGTGTTCGAAAATTTCGAAGACTACAAGGCACGCATCGGCGACCCCGACCTCGACGTGACCGCAGACTCCGTGCTCGTGATGAAGAATTGCGGGCCGAAGGGTTATCCAGGCATGGCCGAAGTGGGCAACATGGGCTTGCCGCCAAAGCTGCTCGCGCAAGGCGTCACGGACATGGTGCGTCTGTCCGATGCCCGCATGAGCGGGACGGCCTACGGCACGGTGGTGTTGCACGTGGCGCCCGAGGCGCGCGCCGGCGGTCCACTCGCCGTGGTGCGAGACGGCGACTGGATCGAAATGGACTGTCACGGCGGCCGTCTACACCTGGATGTGAGCGACGCAGAACTGGCGGCGCGCCTCGACGAGTGGAAGCAGGCCAAACAACCGGTCCCCGCCGATGCGAGTGGCTACCGGAACCTGTACGTCGAACACGTATTGCAGGCGGACCAGGGATGCGACTTCGACTTCCTGGTAGGATGCCGGGGTGCGGAAGTGCCGCGGCATTCGCATTGAGCATGCACGCGGGTGGACGCGAAGATGCGCTGATGCGCACTGTGCCAGGAGCGGCCGCGTCGCAAGCCTAAAGTGTGTAAGCGGGAAAGCCGTCTGCGGATTCAGGCCGCGTGCCCACGTCCCACTTCGAGGATGCTCTCGGCATCTGCACTCGCATTCTCGAGCTGAACGAGGCTCGCCTGCCGCGCGCCGAGCGGATCACGGCTCTGGATCGCCGTGAGAATCGCCTTATGCCGCGGCAATGACAGCGCATGCGTGTCCGGATGACGGCTTGTCAGCTTGATCGACTCCGAGAGCGCGAGCGACAGCATATTGCCGATATGCGCAAGCAGGTCGTTGTGCGTGGCCGCCATGATGGCGCGATGAAACTCGAGGTCCGGTTCGAGCAACGCGTTGGCGGTTGGCGCGTGCTCCATGCTGTCGTAAGCGGAAGCGATACGGGCCAGATCTTCGCTGGTTGCTGCAGTCGCAGCGAGTGCGGCCGCGGCCGGCTCGATGACGCGGCGCACGGTCAGCAGTGAGCGGAAGAACTCGCCTTCGGGCACGCTGCTCAGTGTCCAGTACAGCACGTCGGGGTCGAGCATGTGCCATTCTTCACGTGGCCTCACGACGCTGCCCACGCGCGGCTTCGACACCACCAGTCCCTTGGCCACCAGCACGCGCGTTGCCTCGCGCAGCACCGGGCGGCTCACGCCATAGCGTTCGCACAACTCGGCTTCGGCAGGCAGGCGCTGTCCCGGCTGAACCTTGCCGCTGACGATAAAGATGCCGAGTTCCTGCACGATGCGGCCATGCAGGCTCTTGCGTTGTTGCAGATGACGATAATCCATATGAAGAGAAAGTGGGCCGTGCTTGTTTTGATCGTGGCGCGGCCGATGCAGCGCGTGAGACGACTCCTGCCCCGTAGCCATGGCGCATCGCGCAGGATTGCCGGTAGCGTGTGCGGGGCGCATCCAAGCATAACACGCAGGCAGACCGCATTTACGCCGCAGATCAGGCTTCAGACGACTTCTGGCTGCCGGGCCGGATACGCGGTCTTACGCCGGCGCGCCCGCGGGGCGCGAAGTCGTGGAGAAGACAAGGCAATCCCTCGCTTCTTCGCCGAACGCGGGGAGCAGCAGCCATTTCTTCAAAGTGCCTTCGCACTGCAAACCAAGTTTTTCGAGCACGCGCCTCGACCCCGTGTTCTCAGGATCGCAAACCGTCCAGATGCGCTGGGTGGCCGGGTTCCGCCAGAGCGCGGACAACGCAGCACGCCCCGCCTCGGCCACCAGTCCCTGCCCCCAGAAACGCTCGCCGATTCCGTAATGGATCTCGGTCTTGTGTCCATGCGGAATGACGACAAAGAGGCCAACCGCCTCTTCCTCTGCGCGTGTGCTGATGACCCATGCGAACGACGCCTCATCGCCCCGCTTCCAGGCCGCATCGCACCAGTTACTCAGCATGGACTGGGTGCGAGCAGCATCGGGGTCGGCGCGGCGTTGCAGGAAGCGCGAACAAGCCTGACTGCCGGTGTAGTTGCGAAACAGCACGGCCGCATCGCCTTTTCTGGCGCGGCGCAGATGCAGACGCTCGGTCAATAGCTCAACGCGGTATTCCATCGGCACTCCCGTGTGAATAGTGCTCACAACTTAGCACGACGCGGCCGCTAGAATGAAGCCCTGTCCAGATGACGGAAAATAACCATGCTCAACGGAAAGCGAATTTCGATGGTGGCGGCAATGGCAATGAATCGGGTAATCGGCGCGGCCAACGATATTCCATGGAAGGCGCCCGGAGAACAGCGGCGCTTTCGCGAACTGACCGAAGGACATCTGGTGGTGATGGGCCGGCGCACCTATGAGTCGATCGGCCGGCCGCTTCCGAAGCGCGATGTGCTTGTGATCGGCTCGCAGGTGATCGAGGCAGAGCGCGTGTCGACGTGCCACTCGCTCGATGAAGCAGCCAGGATCATCGCGGACGATGCACGCTCGGAAATTTTCATCGCGGGTGGCGAACAGATCTACAAGCTGTTCTTGCCCTATGCGGACACGCTCTACCTGACGGAAGTTGCAGTGGAGCCGGCCGGCGACGCGGTGTTTCCAGAGTTGCCGGCCGACTTCGAATGCATCGAGCGGGTGGAAGTCAGCGCCGAACCGGCGTATACGTTCCTGACCTATCAGCGCACGCGCCGCAACGCGGATCAAGGTACCTGATCAAGGCGCCGGATCGAAGCATCGACCTGCCAGTTCAGGTGCCTGCGTCAGGCACCTGAGCCGAGCGAGGTGCCTGCGCAGCTGCTTGCCAAACCCTGCTAGACGTGATGCCCAGCCTCATTCCCCGCAGCCGAAGGTGTGGCTAGCGTTCCCGGCTCGTGCTCCAGCGCCGTGTCGTGATGCAGCAGCAGCACCGCTGCTACGCCCACCAGCCCGGCACCGGACAGACACAGCAGGCCCGCGCCAAAGCCACCTGTACTATCCTTGATCCAGCCCATCGCATACGGTCCGAAGAAACCCGCCAGATTGCCCAGCGAGTTCACCGTAGCAATGCCAGCCGCAGCCGCTGCGCCGGACAGAAACGCCGCCGGCAGCGTCCAGATGATCGGCAGGCAACCAAAAATGCCGAAGCCAGCAATCGACAGCGCGGCCATCTTCAACACCGGGTTATCCAGCCCCGCTGCCGCGCCGATCCCACCCGCGGCCACCAGCAGCGCAATCGCCACGTGCCACTTGCGCTCGAGTTTGCGATCCGAACGCCGCCCCCAGAAGATCATGCTGATCACGCCGACCACATAGGGCAGCGAGGTCACAAAGCCCGTCTGCAGGTTCGTGAGGCCAAACGCCTTGACGATCTGCGGCAAGAAAAAGCTCAGACCGTAATTGGTTGCGTTTGCACCAAAATAGATCAGCGCGATCGCCAGTACGCGCGGGTTGAATAACGCTTCGCGCACGCTGAAACTGCGCACGGCCTCGCGCTTGGAGCGCTCCTGAGCAAGCCGCGTGACGAGCCAGTCGCGCTCCTCGTCTTTGAGCCAGGTAGCCTTGGCGGGCTGGTCGGTCAGATAGAAGAACACCACGATCGACAGCACCAAAGCGGGCGCCGCCTCGAGCAGATACACCCACTGCCACCCCGCCATGCCGCCCATGCCATTGAGACCGAGCAAGGCGCCGGAAATCGGCGATCCAATCACCGTGGACAGCGGAATTGCCGCCATGAAATAGCCGACCACGCGGGCGCGATACATGGCGGGAAACCACAGCGTCAGCAAAAAGATGATGCCTGGGAAAAACCCGGCCTCGGCGATGCCAAGCAGGACGCGCAGCGTGTAGAACACGTGAGCGGGGGACATGCCTGTGTATCTGGAAAGGTCCGGTATGAACGCCATCGCGCCGGCGAGGATGCCCCACGTGAACATGATCCGCGCAATCCAGCGCCGCGCACCGAATTTCTCCAGCAACAGGTTCGACGGCACTTCGAAGAAAAAGTAGGCAATGAAAAAGATCCCGGCGCCGAAGCCAAATGCGCTTGAGGACAGGCCCAGATCCTTGTTCATTTGAAGCGCGGCAAAACCGACGTTGACGCGATCCAGATAAGCGACGAAATAACAGACGACCAGAAACGGTACTAGCCGCGCCGTCACGCGCGCCAGAGTACGGGTCTCAATCTCCATGAATGCTCCCCTTCACGAAACTCGATGCGGATCACCGACGCTTGAGCGGCAATCCGCCCAGGTAGCCAAAGGGTAGTCGCCCGATCGGCACCGGCAAAGGGAATTCTGTTTTGCCGAACGCACGTCCCGATGCAACCGGCGTCGACCGCATCGATCGGCGCCACCCAGCACAATCGCACACCGGCACACAATTAAGCAGGCAGAGGAAACCCTAATGCGCTGGCCACAAAGGCCGCAACGGTTGCCGCCGGCGCCGCGTTATCCGATCAGACTGAGCCGCACCGTTCGCGCCAGTTCGTCGAGTTGGAACGGTTTGCGCAAAATACTGCAGCGCCTTACCGCCAGACGCGAAATATCGACGTCGGCATATCCTGTCGCGAGAATGACAGGAAGGTCATCTCGCACCTTGCGCGCCGCGGAAATCACATCGATGCCATTCATCCCTGGCATCGCAAAGTCGACCATCAGCAGATCGGGCTTGTCGCTCGCGAGCCGCCCGAGACCCGCCCTGCCGTCCGGCGCCTCGGTAACCACATAGCCGAGCATCTTGAGCGAGTCGACGAGCATGCCACGGACCTCGTTGTCGTCCTCGACGACCAGAATCCGCTTGATGCCCTCCACTTTCTGCTCGACCGCAGAGACTGCTTCGGACTCCGACACGACACGCTCGCGCAATGGCAGCCATAGCTGCACCGTCGTGCCCCGTCCTGGTTCGCTCTCGATACGCGCCGTGCCGCCGGCCTGGCGGGCAATCCCATACACCTGGCTCAAACCGAGCCCGGTACCTTTGCCGATCGGCTTGGTGGTGAAGAACGGATCGAACACGCGTGAAATGACGTCTACCGGAATGCCCATGCCGGTATCGCGGAACTCGGCGACGACATAGTGCCCGTCCGCGAGCGTGGGATCCGGCGCCGTGCGCAGACCGACCTGCACATCGAGTTTGCCACCGCCCGGCATCGCATCGCGCGCATTGATGGCGAGGTTGAGAATGGCCAGTTCGAGCTGATTGGCATCCGCTTCGGTCCAGAACTCCTCGGCGTCGAAGTGAGTGGTGAACTGGATCGTCGAGCCTAGCGAGACCGTGATGATGTCGCGCATGCCATGCAGCAAGGCCACCACATCCACCGCTTTCAGATCGAAGTTACTCGTGCGCGAGAACGTCAGCAACTGGCCCGTCAGTTTCGCGCCGCGCTCGGTGGCGCGTTTCGCGGTCGCGGCCATGGTGCGTACGCGCTCATCGGCGCTCACGCGCGCGATCAATTCCGCGTTGACCATGATGACGTTGAGCAGGTTATTGAAGTCGTGCGCGATGCCACCAGTCAGTTGACCTAACGCTTCCATCTTCTGCGACTGGACCAGCACGGCCTGCACCTTGGCACGCTCGTGAATCTCCTTCATCAGACGGTTGTTCGCAGACGCAAGCTCGTGCGTGCGCGCCGCAATCCTGCTTTCCAGCGAGTCGTTGAGCTGAACCAGGGCTTCCTGGGCTTCGATGCGTTGTGCAAGATGCTGGCGCGACTCGTCGAGATGCCGGCGCGAATCGTACTGCCGGATACGCGCACGCAACGACGAAGTCACGGCCCGGCGCAGCGTTTCGGAGTTCAGGGGCCGCTCCAGCACGACCACATTGCCAAGCCGCTCGAGCACCTCGAGGCTTTGCGCCGAACGCCGCGACACACGGTTGCTGGCGAGCAGGATGATGGGGAAGTCGGACCATGCGGGCTGGCTTTCCAGCCAGTCGAACAGCGCGGCGGCCTGCTCACCGCCGAGCGCCTCTTCGGTGATCAGCGCCGTAGCCGCCCCATTGCCCAACTCGGCCGTCAGCGCCTGCGCGTCGGCACACTGGACGCAAGAGCGGCCGTCCCGGGTAAGCAACTCGGAAATCACGTCGGCATCGCGACCGAACGGGGCCAGAATCAGGACGCGACGCTCCATGGATGGATTAGCCGGCACGAGCGATAACATTTTCCGTAGTGGACAACAAGGCAGTGCCGCCCTTGTAGGAAGGCAAGCCGGTCAGTACACCGTCGAAGTCGCGCAGTGCCTCGCCTATCTCGACGCCGTCGGCGCCGAGGCGGAACTGGCGAATCGAGCGTTCGTGCGCGTTCGCACGGCTCTTGACCGCGGCGATCGCGGTCAACACCTCGCCACCGTGCTCGAAGTAGCGGAACAACACCACGACATCGCTGAGGTAACTGATGTCGATATCGTTCTGCACCTCGCCGATGATGCCGTGCTGACCCAGCACGAGCAGTGTGATGGCGCCCTTCTGGTTTAGATAACCGAGCAGCTCGTGCATCTGCAGCAGCAGATAGCGCTCGCCTGGCATGGCTTGCAGATAGGCATTGAGACTGTCGATCGCGACGTACTTCATGTTGCGGTTCTCGACAGCGTCGCGCACGTCCGCGGCAAATTCGCCTGGCGAGAGTTCCGCCGGATCGATCTGGCGCACGTGCAACAGTCCTGCATCGATATGCGGTTGCAGGTCCATGCCGAGATTCGAGCAGCGTAGCAACAGCGTGCTGAGCGTCTCGTCGAACAGGTAGTAGACACAGCGCTCGCCGCGCTTGAGCGCCGCGATCAGGCACGACACCACCGTCGTGGTCTTGCCGACGCCCGACGGCCCGATCATGAGCGCGCTGGTGCCCGGAATCAGGCCACCGCCGAGCAGCGTGTTCAAGCGCTCGCTGCCGGTGCTGAGCGCATGCGAATCGAACTTCGCATGGTGCTCGGCTGCGACCAGACGCGGATAGACCTTGATGCCGCCGGTATCGAGCGAGAAGTCGTGATAGCCCTCGCGAAACTTGATGCCGCGCATCTTGGCGATCCGCAGACGGCGCCGGTTGCCGCCGTAGTCGTGCGCCATGCTGTCCAGACTGATCACGCCATGCGCGATGCTATGCAATTGCAGATCGCCAGGCTCCGCCGTGTTGTCGTCGAGCAGCAGCACCGTGCATTCGCGGGTGGCCAGATAGCGCTTCAACGCCAGAATCTGACGCCGGTAGCGCAGCGGGTTCTGCGACAGCAGCCGCAATTCCGACAAACTGTCCAGCACGATACGCACGGGCTTGAGTTCATCCACCTGCTGGATGACGTCGCGCACGGTCTCGCCCAGCTCGACTTCAGCGGGCTGCAAGACGGTCTGTTCGTAGCGCGGATCGAGCCCCTCGTCGGAGAGCAGTTCGACGATCTTGAACTGGCTGACATCCCAGCCGTGGCTGGCCGCGACCGAGATCAGTTCGGACTTCGTCTCGGACAGCGTGATGTAGAGACCTCTCTGCCCCTCAGCGGTGCCTTTCAGTAAAAATTGCAACGCCAGGGTGGTTTTGCCCGTGCCCGGCGCGCCCTCCACGAGGTACATCCTATGCGGCGTCAAGCCACCGCCAAGGATGTCGTCGATCCCTTCGATCCCTGAAGATAATCGCGCAGCGCGCTCGTTAGCCTTATTCTGCGTCATGGTTGTGACGTCATGATCTGACGTGATTATTGAACATGTGCCGCCCGGGCGAGCCTCAGCAAAGGCGCTCGTTCCGCCGGCCGGCGCGACAAACTGAGCAAATTGCGGGCCAACCGCGCCGGCCAGCCCTGTAACCCCCGCTCCGAAAAGGCAAATTCAGTGTTGTGAATCCATTAGGCACGGCGCTGCCTGTGACCGGGAACGATCCTTCCTAAGGTGTTTCTTACAAGCGAGAACCCGGCTGTTCCAGCCGGCCTCTCACCCCAGGGAACTCCATGGAATCAGGAAGCGGACGCTCGATCGAAGTGGACTTTTTCCGCGGGATCGTGCTGATCGTCATCGTGCTGGATCACATTCCCGGCAGCGCGCTGTCGCATCTGATGCTGCACGCCTACGCGTTTTGCGACTCGGCCGAGGTGTTCGTGTTTCTTGGCGGCTATGCGTCGGCCGCAGCCTATACGGCGGTGCTGACACGTCGTGGTCCAGGGGCCGCGCAGATGCGCTTTGTCAAACGCTGCTGGGAGATTTACCGCGCATATCTGCTGACCGCTGTGTTGACGCTGCTGTCCGGCGCGCTGCTGGCGGTGTCTCACCTGAACCCGCCGATGGTCGCGCTGACCGGTTGGCCGCCGTTCGCCAGTCATCCTCTGCGCGAAGCGTTCGATATCCTCGTGTTGCGACGCCAGCCGTACCTATCGAGTGTCTTGCCGATGTACGTGATGTTCGCGTTGTGCGTGCCGCTCATCGTGCCGCTCGCGCGGCGTTCGGCTGTCACGGCATTGCTGCTGAGCGTGGCCGTGTGGGCCGCGGCGCGGCCGCTGGCGGCGTTCTTCAGTATTGACGACGTGATCGATTGGGCTTTCAATCCGTTTGCATGGCAACTGATGTTCGTACTCGGCATCGTGTGCCGCCTGCATCCGTTGAGCGAAGCCTTCCATGCGTCGAACACGGCGCGCTGGCTGGTACGTGCCGGCCTCGCCGCGGTGCTTGCCTTCGCCGTGGTCAAACTCTTCGTGCTGACGCAGCCGCTGCCCGGCACGTATAAACAGAATCTCTCGGTGGATCGCGTAATCAACTTTCTCGCCATTTTGTGGCTGACTACCCGCCTGGTGCGCCTCGGCAGCATCGCGTGGATTGCGGAACGCTTGCCGGCCGTAGTACGTGTCGGGCGCACCGGTCTCGTCTGTTTCGTGACCGGCACGCTGGTGTCCCTGATCGTCGATACGGCTACGCCGCATGCCTTTCGCGGCCTCACTGGCGAGCTCGTAGCGCTCAGCGGCGACCTCGTTGCGATCACCGCGATGCTCGTCATCGCACGCGGCTGGAGCGGCTGGAAAGGTGATTCGTCGCGCCCCGCCGTGACCGGCGCAGGGTGCAGATGAGCGCGGCGGTGGCAAGGACCGTATGCGTCGCCAGAACCATCCGCGCCGCAATCGTCAAGGCGCCGTACGCGATGGCCGTGCTGCTCTGCGCGATGCTTCTTCTCTTCAAGCCTCTCGATGCTGCCGCCTTGTCGTCCAGAGGCGCACTCGCCGCACAATGCACAGCGCTCGCCGGCAGCACGCTGCCTGCCCAGGTGATCGCCTTACCCACCCGCGGCGCGCGGATCGACAGCGCCGTCATGATTCCCGCCACCGCCTCGGGCAACCAGAGCGGCGAATTCTGCCGGATCACCGGCAGCATCCTGGCCCTCGACGCAAACACGCCCGATATCCATTTCGACCTGAACCTGCCGGTCAACTGGAACGGCCGCGCACTGCAGATCGGCGGCGGCGGATATGACGGCGTGGTGGTGAGCGGCACCGGCGTGATGCCGTTCTCGCCGGATCATGCGCCGCTCGCGGAAGGCTATGCGACCTTCGGCGACGACTCCGGCCACACCGGCAATTCCGCGCTCGCCAACTTCGGCCTCGTCAACGAAGCTGTGATCAATTTCGGTTACGCGCATCTGAAGAAAACCCACGACGCCGTGCTTGAACTCATCAAGCGTGCGTACGGCCGGCCGCCCGAGAAGATGTACTTTGCGGGCGGCTCGACCGGCGGCCGCGAAGGCTACACGGTCATGCAGCGTTTTGCCGACGACTACGACGGCGTGATCGCCAATTCGCCCGCGCTGAATTTTTCCGGCGTGCGCCTGCTCGGTGTGGTGCTCGGGCACGCCGAGTACGGCACGCCGGGTGGCTATCTGCCACCTGCGATGCTCGAGCGCATCTATCAACGCTCGCTGGAGATCTGCGACAAACTCGACGGCGCCGCCGACGGCATCGTCAGCGACGTGGAGGGATGCCACCAGCACGAGCAGGAGATCATCGATTCGTTGCGCTGCCCGCCATCCACGCCGTCCATGCCCGTCGCGTCATCGGGCAACAGCGACGCGTGTCTGACGGAAGCGCAGATCGCGACGCTGCGCGTGCTCACCGATGGCCTGTCCCTGCCCTACCCGCTCGCGTGGAACGCGAATCGCTATGTAGGCTACAACGTGTTCGAGGGCACGCGTTTCACCAGCGGACTCGGTCTTGGACATGACCCCGTGCGCCTGCCGCTGCCCACGTTTGTTGCCAACGGCTATATGTTCACCCAGGGCGACAGTTACGTGCGCTACTTCGTCACTCAGGATGCGAAGTTCAATTCGCTGAACTTCGATCCGCTGCATCCAGGACGCTACCGGCAGCAGTTGTTCGCGCTTTCGGAAACGATCGGCGCGATGGACACCGACCTGTCGCGCTACATCGCGCACGGCGGCAAACTGATCACGCTGCAGGGCCTCGCGGACGAAGTCATCAGCCCGAACCAGACCATTGCGTACTACGAAGCGCTGAACAGGCGTTTTGGCAACGACAAGGTCGATGCGTTCATGCGTCTCTACATGGTGCCGGGTTATCAGCACGGCAATGGTGCGTTCATTCCGTCGGTCGACCTGCTCGGCGCACTCGACAATTGGGTCACGCATGGTGTGGCGCCGGAGACGCTGACGGCGACGGATATCGCCCTGGCCACTAACGGGCGCACACGTCCGATCTGCCGGTATCCGACCTTTCCGCGCTATGTCGGCAAGGGCAATATCAATCGCGCAAGCAGCTTTACCTGCGCCGAACCGTGAGCGGACCGGCGACAGGATTCCGTAGGTATCCTTACTCGCTTATCCTTAGCCGGTGTGCCTTGACTTCATTGAATTTGGGCGTACCGTTAACATTACCACCGCACGTTTGGCGAGCCGGGACTCGCAAGGAAAGACCATGGGCAACCGCTATGAGCGCTCACGCCTGTCGCGCTCGTTTACGTATAAAGGCATCCAGTACCATCCCGGCATGCTCATTGTTCTGGCCGCCCAGGTCGTCTGTCTCGCTGCCTTTTCCTTCGCCGCCAATCTGCTGAGTCAGGACAAGTGGCTAGGCATCACACTGGGCTTTAGCCTGCTGTTCGGACTGATTCTCTCGCTGGGTTTTTTCGGCACCTGGAGTCAGTTCCGCGACGATATCGACCTATGGACGTTCCTCAACACCAACCCGGTCGAATCGGCTGTAGCGATCGCCACGGCCGGTGAAGTCATCGCCATTCTGATGGTGGCGCCGTCCATTTGAGTTTCGCTGGATCTCACCGGAATTTCACCGCGAGCCACGCGCACCGTTGTCGTGCATGCGCGTGGCGTCAGTGAGTCCGTCCGTCATCGCGACGCTTACGGAATCAGCCAGAGCGCAACACCGTAAATCACCAGCGACACCGCAAAGGTGACAGCCGTGTAGCCCATCACACGCTGAATGCGAATCCCCGCAATCGCCACGACGGGGACTGCCCAGAACGGCTGCAGCATATTGGAGACGTTCTCGGCCATCGCCACGCCCATCGCGGTACGCGGTACGGATGCATGCAGGCTCAGCGCCGCCGGCAGCACGAACGGCCCCTGCACGGCCCAGTGCCCGCCCGCGCTCGGAATCAGCAGCGTAATGATCAGCGAGCTCAGATAGCTCAGCACCGGCAGCGTCACCGGCGTGGCAATCGCGACGAAGGTCTTGGCAATCGTCGATGCGAGGCCCGTCCCCGTCATGATGCCCATGATGCCGCCGTACACCGGATATTGCAGCAGCATCGAACCGGTTTGCCGCGCGGCGCGGCGGATCGCATCGGCGTAGGCGATGGGAGTGCGCTGCAGCGCGAGCCCCACCAGCAGGAAGATCAGGATCGTCGTGTTGATGTCGAGTTCGAAGCCCTTCGCAGACCAGGTCATCGCCAGATAACCGATGCCCAGCACGAGCAGAATCAGCGTGCCCAGCATCGAGTGCTCGGCGCGGGCGGCGAGCGAAGTCGGCGACGCGCCACGCGCATGCGGATCGGCGTCCGCCTGGGCTTGCGCGCTGCCATTCGTAGCGGCGCCCGCTTCCGGTGCGGTTTCGCTAAAAGCGACCACGTGTTCAGGCTTCGGGTGCATCCGGATGAAGATCGCCGTCATGACCACCACCACCAGCACAGTCGGAATGAAGACGAATGGGGCGAACACAGTCTGGCTCAGCGGGATCACCTGTCCGGTGGCTTTCTCCACCAGGTTCAAGGCATTGCCATGCGAAGCCTGCGACAACGCGATCGAACTCGACAGCCCGCTGTTACAGACCGACCAGGCCGAATAGCTGCCCGCAACGAGCCACGCAAAGTCCACTTTCACGCGCTTCGCGATTTCGCGCGACAGCAACGCGCCGACGATCAGACCAAGCCCCCAGTTCAACCATGCGGCCACCGCGACGATCGGAAAGACGAGCAGCGCGGCGCGTGCTGGTGTGCTCACGCCGGCTGCCATTGCCCGCAAACCGCGTTGTACGAGCGGCGCCTCGGCGATGGCGTAACCTGTCGCCAGAATCAGGATCATCTGCAGCGCGAAGCCCAGAATGTTGAAGGTACCGCCATACCAGGACGTCAGGATCACGGGGACAGTGGCGTGCGGCGCAAAGGCGAACGCCAGCAGAATGACGACCACGGTCAAACCGATTGATAGGACGAACGGGTCCGGCATAACCTGCTCGAACACGTAGACGAGCCCGGCTACGATGCCGCGCCGGCGCTCGCTGGGATGGGGGTGTGGGTGGGTTGGTCCAGTTCCGTTGTTATCCATGATGTCTCTTCCTCTCGCCGCGTCTCGCCGGAGCGGCATCTCTCAAGAACCGAGCCTCGAACGAAGAACGCCGAGGGCCGGCAAATGCAGCATACGCGCAGGACTGTGCGCTGTAATCGCGGCAAGAACCCTACCTGATTTTCATATTTGCTGCTCTGAGGACGGCAGCACGCGCCGCAGCGCTCGCGGTGGCGGCGTGTCGTGCAGGCAGAAGGCCCGCAAGGTGCGCAGAGAGGTGCAGCGAGGGACAGTAAACGACTGAGGGCAGCCACCGGCTGCCCTCGTTTTGCGACTTGATGCGAGACTTAGAACGCTGTCCCGATCTGGAACTGGAACTTCTGGTACTGGTCGCCGGAGTGCTTGACGAGCGGGAAGCCAAGGCTGAGCTTGAGCGGCCCGATCGGCGAGATCCACGCGAGACCCGCACCATACGCATAGCGCAGGCCATTCGCGCCGATACTGCTGCCTTCGTCGCCCCAGACGTTACCGCCGTCGAAGAACGTGAAGACGCGCAGCGTGCGGTCGTAGCCGGTGCCCGGCAGCGGGAACGTCAACTCGATGTTACCCACCAGCATCTTCGAACCGCCGATCGGATCGCCTGTGGTCGCATCGCGCGGACCCAGCGAGCTCGGCTCGTAGCCGCGCACCGAACCGATACCGCCGGCGTAGTAGTTCTTGAAAATCGGGAACGGCTTGCCATCGAGACCGTTACCGTAACCGCCCTGGAAGTTCAGGCCCAGCACGAAGCCGCGCGCGAACGAGTAGTAATACTGTGCCTGCAGGTCGGCCTTATAGTAAGGCGTACTGCCGATTGGCGAGCCCCATTCTGCGTTCGCCTGCGTGAAGTAACCGCGGCTCGGCACCAGTGCGCTGTCGCGATTGTCGCGCGACCAGCCGATCGTTAGCGGCACGTTGTTCGACACGCGGCCGAAGTCGTTCACGTAGTCGATATAGCTTTGCGGCGTGGTGGCGTCGACGTCGAGACGGTTCTGTTCGAAGCCGAGACCGAAGTACACCATGTCCGATTCGGAGAACGGAATGCCGAACTTCATATCCGCGCCTGCGGTGATGATCCGGAAGCTCGTGTCGGTCGTGTTCGAGTAGTACAGCGGCTCGCTGGTACGGTAGTAGACGTCGGTAATACGCTTGATGCCGTCCACCGTGAAGTACGGGTCGACCTGGGTGACCGTCAGCGTACGGAACGTCGTTGCGGTATTCACGTTCACCGCGAGACTGGTGCCCGAACCGAACACGTTGTCCTGCGACACGCCTGCCGAAATGATCGGGCCTTCGCCGGAACCGTAGCCAAGACCGAGAGTAACGGAGCCAGTCGGCTTTTCCGTGACCTTCACGTCGACGTCCACCTGGTCCGCCGTGCCTTCGACCGGTATCGTCGTCACATCGACATCGGTGAAGTAGCCGAGACGGTTGATCCGGTCTTTCGACAGCGCCAGACGGCTCGAATCGAACCACGAGCTTTCAAGTTGGCGCATTTCGCGGCGCACGACTTCGTCGCGCGTGCGGGTGTTGCCGATAATGTTGATGCGGCGCACGTAGACGCGGCGGCTCGGATCCACCTGCAGCGTCAGGTCGACGGTATGGTGCAGCTGGTCGATCTGCGGCTGCGCATTCACCGTGGCGAACGCGTAACCGTATTCACCGAGCTTGTCGACCACGGCCTTCGTGGCAGCCTTCAGCTTGGCAGCCGAGAAACGGTCGCCCGCCTTGATCTTGACCAGCTTCGAAAGCTCCGCCTCGCGGTCCAGCAGATTGCCGGCCAGATGGATGCCCGAAATCGTGTACGGCTCGCCCTCATGCAGGGTGAGCGTGAGGTACATGTCCTTCTTGTCCGGCGACAGCGAGACCTGAGTCGAGTCAATGTTGAACTCGAGGTAGCCGCGATCCAGATAGTACGAGCGGATGTTCTCGAGGTCGGTGGTCAGCTTGTCTTTCGAGTACAGGTCGTTCTTCGTGTACCACGAGAACCAGTTAGGCGTGGACTGCTGCATTTCATCGCGCAGCGTGCCGTCGCTGAACACCTTGTTACCGATGAAGTTGACCTGGCGGATCTTCGCGCTCGGACCTTCGATCACCGAGAACAGCAGACCGACGCGGTCGCGGTCGATCGGCGTGACCGTGGTCGTGACTTCGGCTGCGTAGTAGCCGTGCGTCAGGTACTGGCGTTTCAGTTCCTGCTGGGCGCGGTCGACGAGCGACTTGTCGTAATAGCGGCCCAGCGACAAACCGACCGAGTTCAGCGCCTTGTTCAGGTTGTCCTTGTCGAATTCGTGCAGGCCCGAGAAATCGATGGTGCCGATTGCCGGACGTTCCTGCACCTGCACGACGACGACGTTACCTTCGGTCGAAATCTTGACGTCGTTGAAGAAGCCCGTCGCGTACAGCGCACGGATGGCCTGCGAGGCCTTGTCGTCAGTGAAAGTGTCGCCCTGCTTGATGGGCAGGTACGCGAAGACGGTATTCGGTTCGACGCGTTGCAAGCCTTCGAGCCGGATGTCGCGAACCACAAAAGAGTCGGTGGCAAAGGCCGAGGCTGCTGTGACGCTCAGGCCGATAAATGTCAGCGCCCTGGCGCTGCGGGCCGATAGTGTTTGAACCTTCATGCAGGATAAGCGACAAGATTTCAATGCAACATGGGAACCGCCGCCGCTTGTTTTTCCAATCTCTGGCCCACGGCGCGGATGGGTGATGTCTCTTGGGTCTACCGCAGTCTGATGCCGGAGGTATCACCTTCGCACGGCATCGCACACTTCACGCTCTGTTTCTCGTGCCGAGCAGGTCAGGAGTATAGAACGGTTTTGTGGCTGCGGGACTTACTTCGATTACATGCGGACTACTTCCAACTTATTACAGATTCATACATTCCCTGCGGTCATACTTACGCTCTGCCGCCAATTTTCGAGAAGTTGCATACCATAACACGAAAAATATGCGACGCAACATCTGCCAGGTGGTAGCCCCCGACCGAACGGTTCTTAACGCAAGGATTCGCCCTGAAGGAGAGGATTACCCAACATGAGCGAATGTTTCGGACCGCAAATTTTGCCAGAAGACGCCGCCGGAGAACACCCCCAGCAGAAGGCAAAACGTAATATTCAGGCAGCCCCGATCGTAAACCAATTTGCGCGCCATTTTGGCACAAGGCTGTCGATTGATTCGAAAAATTTCTCGAACCGGCCGTCCGACGGTTGCGAGAAAAAGACGAAACCGCGTGCCAAAACTCATGCCCCCAGCGGCGCAAGCAGGTTGCGCAGTGCCGACAGACTGAGAGGACGCGCGAACCAGTACCCCTGCACCTCGTCACAACCCAGTTCGCGCAGACGCTCGGCCTGCTCCTCGGTCTCCACGCCTTCCGCCGTGACGCGGAGCTTTAACGCGTGGGCCATCGCGATGATGGCGCCGACGAGCGCCGCGCATTGCGGGTCGCTCATCATCCGGATGACGAACGAGCGGTCCACCTTGAGCCGGTTCAGGGGAAAGCGCGTCAGATAGGCCAGACTCGAATAGCCCGTACCGAAATCGTCCACCGCCACTTCGACGCCGAGATTGCGCAGCGCATGCAGCGTGCGCAACGCTTCCTCGGTGTCGCCGAGCAGGACGCCTTCGGTGATTTCCACTTCGAGGTAGGACGGATCGAGCGCCGCGTCGTGCAGCGCGCTTTCGATGGTCGCCAGCAGATTCTGCCGCTGGAACTGCTGGGGCGACACATTCACTGCCACCCGCGGCAGGCTGCCGGTGAGCCGCAACAGCTTGCCAGCATCGCGGCAGGCGGTCCGAATCACCCATTCGCCGATCCGTTCGATCAGACCCGCCTCCTCCGCGACCGGGATGAACTCGACCGGGCTGATCGGGCCGCGTTGCGGATGATTCCAGCGCAGCAGGGTCTCGACCTGAGCGATGCGCCCGGTCGCGAGCGTGATCTGCGGCTGGTAGACCAGATGCAGTTGCTGCCGGTCAAGCGCATCGCGCAGCATGGTTTCGAGTTCGAAGCGGCGCGCGGCCTGTCCGTCGAGCGCCGCTGAAAAGCGCCGCATCACGTTGCCGCCCGCGCCGCTCGCCGCGGACAACGCGACGTTGGCGCGCCGCATCAGCGTCGGCACATCGTCGCCGTGTTCCGCGCTGTGTTCCGGATACGCCGCGCAGCCGATGCTTGCCGTCACCGTGATCGTCGTACCCGAGCAGTCGATCGGCTCGGCAACGCGTGCCAGCGCTGCAGCGGCCAGGGCGTCGACCGCCGCGCCCGTCTCGTTGACCAGTAGCGCGAACTGCGTGCCGCTGACTGAGGCAATCGTGCCCTCGTTGGCAATCAGGCCGCGCAGGCGCTCGCCGACAATTTGCAGTACGAGCTCAGCCGCGTAGGAGCCAAGCGCATCGCGCAGCTTGCGCAGGGAGTTCAGTTCGACGAGCAGCACGGTAAAGCCCGTGCCGTCGCGGCGGCAACGCGCCAGCGTCAGATCGAGCCGCTCGGTGAAGAGGGTCTGGTTCGGCAGGCGCGTCACGCCGTCATGGTGCGAGACGTACCAGAGGCGGGCTTCGGACTGGGCGTAGCGCGTCATCTCGACGGCCATGCCTACGTAGCTTGCGCAATCGTCCTTCGCGCGGCTATCGAAGGCAAGCGGTTCGTCCGCGGATTGGAGCCGTTGTGGCACCGCTTCGCCGGCCGGCAAGGGCGACACGGCCAGCATGACCGACATCCGCGTGTTGTTGCGGCGGATGTAGGTCCATTCGCTTTCGTAGCGGGTCGGGGCCATCAACGAGCCGGGAGACACGGAACCCGGCGTGCCCACGCCCCAATTCCCAACGCCGGGCAATTCGCTGCGGCGCCGCGCGAGTTCCGCCGGGTCGTGCAACGAATCGAAGCTGCGGCGGCCGATCAGCTCCTCCGCCCGATACCCGGTCAGTTGCTCAAAGGCGGCGTTGACGTAGCGGAAGGTGCCGTCCGCCGTGTAGATGAACGCGCCGTAGGGTGCGGCGTCGAGTGCGCTGTTCTGCACAGGCGCCGCGGCTTTGCGATCGTGGTGCATAGCCGCCCCTTCAGCGCGTAGGCCTGTCCGAGCCAGGCCAGGCGTGCGCACCTGGGACAAAACTCGGATGTAAGCGCCCGTTCATAGCTCTTCCGCCCTCTCTCTCAATATTTATTTGAATCATGACACCTGCGCCCGGAAGGCAGGCTCAGTTCAGCCTCCAGGCGACCGGCGGCCGCGAGTATTCATTTGTCACGGCTGCGGCACGTGGCGTCACTCGAAATTCACCTTCGATGATTCGCAACATGATGCTCTGCACAAATCTCATCATAACGGCTTCTGTTTAGCCATCCGCATTTACGCCGTTACAACACAACACAACGCACACCGGTGCGCAAAATTTCCCGGCGACCGTGTCGATTGTCCGTCTGTTCGCTCGTCGTGTTGATGAAGCCCTGCTGAAAACGGCTGGGCCTTCTGACTCGTCAACCCGCCCATTCGAGGAGCGACCACCATGTCTGCAGCCGCTGTGAAACCGATTCCGGAAGGAATGCATTCGCTCACCCCGCATCTGATTTGCGCCGGCGCCGCCGACGCGATCAGGTTTTACACGGAGGCCTTCGGCGCTGTCGAGCAGTTCCGCTTGCCTGGTCCGGAAGGCAAATTGATGCACGCATGCGTGAAGATCGGCGACTCGATGCTCATGCTGGTCGACGAAATGGCCGGCTGCTCGATGCTCGGACCGAAGTCGCTGAAAGGCTCGCCGGTCGCGATTCACCTGTACGTCACGAACGTCGACGCTACCGTCGAGCAAGCGGCCGCGGCCGGCGCCCGTGTCACGATGCCGCCCACCGATATGTTCTGGGGCGACCGCTTCGCCCAGCTCGAAGATCCGTTCGGGCACCGCTGGTCGGTGGCGACGCACACGCGCGATGTATCGATGGAAGAAATGCAGGAAGCCGTCCGCGCGATGCAGTAGTTTTCAACGCGCTATTTAAAGCGCGATTTAAAGTGCTGTTTGACGCGCTTTTTTAACGCACCACCGCATCGAACGAAAACGTGCCGAGCGCCGCGCGCACTTCATCCAGCGTGGCCTGGGTCACGTCTTTCGCTCGCTGCGTGCCTTCGCGCAGCATATCGAACACGTGGCCCGGATCGCGCGCGAGCTGTTCGCGCCGCTCCCGAATCGGTGCGATCAAAGCCTGCAGCTGCTCCTCGAGACGGCGCTTGACCACCATGTCGCCGAGGCCGCCCGCGCGATACTCGGCCTTCAGGCGCTCGACGGTAGCGCGATCCTCGTCGAAGGCGTCGAGATACGTGAAGACCACGTTGCCCTCCACGGTGCCGGGATCGGAGGCGCGCAGATGGTTCGGATCGGTGTACATGCTTTTGACCGAATCGCGGATCGCGTCGGCAGAGGACGAAAGCGGGATCGAGTTGCCCTGCGACTTGCTCATCTTCGCCTTGCCGTCGACGCCGGGCAGCCGGCCCATGGCCGGAATCAACGCCTCTGCTTCGGGCAGCACGTCCCTGCCGACCTGACGGTTGATACGGCGCACGATCTCGTTGGTCTGTTCGATCAGCGGCGCCTGGTCTTCGCCGACTGGCACGACATGCGCCCTGAAACCGGTGATGTCGGCAGCCTGAGCGACCGGATAGCAAAGAAAGCCCGCCGGAATATCGCGGCCGAAACCGCGCGCCTGAATCTCCTCCTTGATGGTCGGGTTGCGCTCGAGGCGCGCGACGGTCACGAAGTTCAGATACAGCAGGGTCAACTCGGCGAGCGCGGGGAGAGCCGACTGCACGGCGATCGTGGTCTTGCGAGGATCGATGCCGACCGCCAGATAGTCGAGCGCGACTTCCAGCACGTTGCGGCGCACCTTGTCGGGATCGTGCGCGTTATCGGTCATGGCTTGCGTGTCCGCGAGCAGCACGAATTGCTGATGCGTCTCCTGCAACGCAAGACGGGTTTTCAGCGAGCCGACATAGTGGCCAAGATGGAGCGCACCGGTGGGACGGTCGCCAGTGAGGACGGTACGGCGCGGGGAGGTGGTGCTGTCTTGCATAAACGGGCTCTCTTGAAACGCCGCCGCAGGACAGGCCAACCGGGGATACAGCACCATGTCAGCCAGACTGCGGCGGCCATGGTCGTAGTAAAGACGTGACGATGCCGCTCCTTCAGGAGCGCCACCAGGCGTGAAGCAGGGAAAGGTTCATTGGCTGCATGGCGTAAGGATGCCATATGTGGATAGGGGTTGCCAATGGACCCGGTTATGCCGCCTTTACCTCGGCCAATAGTTCGGGATGACGATCCAGCACCTTGAGCAGTTTCACTAGCGCCAACGGTGGCTTGGTTTTCCCGTTTTCATAGCGCGAAAAGGCATTGATGCCGCCACCGAAAATCTCCGCTGCTTCTCGCTGGTCCAGCGCGAGTTTCTTGCGAACGCTGGCAATGAACACCGGGTCGACGATCGACGCGTTGACCTGCTTGTTGAACTCAAGCATGGCCGCGCTGGTACGCGCCGACTCGGCCACATCCAGCACGGCTTCGCCACAGGCTGGGCAAAAGTCGCCGGTCACTGCAGGGATGACCGTCGACTCTCCTTTGTACACGTACGGCAGATCCCGCGTGTCACGCACCAGTTTCGCCGCCGCGCAAAATGGGCATTTCATGTTCACAATTCCTTGAATGAGATGATGAGGACGTCGTCGACCACGGTGAGTTTCAGATAGACCTCTCCTGCCGGCGTGGTCGGACGGTACACGTCTTGCCAGACTCGATGATCGCCATACGTAGTCATGCTTTTATAGAAGTCGGCAGAGGTCAAATCCATCAAAACAGCGAGTATTCCGTCGAAATCGATACCCAGCGCAGCGGCACCTCTGAGCGCTGAAAAGGTTGACCGGACCTTTTTCGCCCGAATCAAGGCTTTGACAATGGACAACTTGCAATGCGGACTGTTCTTTTCCATCCAAGACTAACCTAGTTGGTTATATTTGGCAAGTAGGTTAGTCTTGGTGATTACATTCACTCGCAACCCCGACAGAGCCCTCCGTTCGCTTTTGCATCTCGCACCTCACATCGAGCACTGCTGTGCATACTCATTGCGCGAAACGCATTAGCCACACCACGACAATCGACCACCCGACTTCAACAGGTGGAGCGGCCAAATTGCAAAGGAGAACATATCAAACTTCAGGGTCGATCGAATGTCTCGAAATTCGATCTGACGAGATAAAACAACATCCTCGCGCGTGCCTCAAGCCGAGGGCGCAACCGCCGTCTCCGATTCCGGCGCGCAATGCACATTGAAGCTGACCAGCTTGGTCGGCCCAAACGTATTGCTCAATGCCACGTCCGCTGCATCGCGCCCGTGCGCCATCAACACCCTGCCCGTGCGTTGCACGTTATTGCGCGGATCGAAGGTCTGCCAGGTACCGCCCAGATAAGCCTCGAACCATGCAGCGAAGTCCATTGCGGAATACGGCGGCGGCACCCCGATGTCGCTGATATAGCCCGTGCAATAACGCGCCGGAATATTCATCGCGCGACACAGCGCGACACCCAGATGCGCGAAGTCGCGGCACACGCCGGTCCGCTCATTCCATGCCTGCCAGGCGGTTTTCGTCGGCCGCGCGTGATGGTAGCCAAACACGATATGACGATGCACGTAATCGCAGATCGCCTGCACACGCGGACGTCCGAGTGGCGTCTTGCCGAACAGACGCCACGCGAGATCGCTTAGCAGATCGGTCTCGCAATAGCGGCTGCCAAGCAGATACACGAGCGTCTCACTGGGCAGCTCTTCGACCGGATGCTGATAGCCGTTCGGCTCGATCGTTTCCGGCTCGGCGGAAATCTCGAGCACGGCCGTGGTCGACAGTGCAATCTGTCCCGCCGGCGCGACGATGCGGCTGCACAGATTGCCGAAGCCGTCGCGATACTGCGTAATCGGAACCGGTGGATCGACCTTCAGCACATCGGCGCTCAAGACATCCTGCACACGCGAGTAGTGGGTGTTCAACATCAGCAGCATCGGAGTGGCTTGCTCACACTCGTAGACCAGTTCGTAACCAACGCGCAATTTCATCGCCCCATCCTCGCCTCAAATAAAACCGTCAAACATCTTCAGTCACGCACACGTCGACCTGCAGGCCACGGAATGAATGCGCTGCGCCGTGCCAGGTGCCCCACAACGGGAGCGCCTGATAGTAGTTCCAGGCTACCGCCACGCGAATCAGATGGCGATTGCCGATGATGCTGTTGGTCGGATCGAAATCGACCCAGCCCGCGCCCGGCAGGTAAATCTGCAGCCACGCATGCGTTGCGCCGCCGCCCAGTGTCGTATCGAATTCCGGTACGAAGATGTAGCCGCTCACAAAGCGCGCGGCGAGCCCCAGCGAGCGCACCGCGTCCATCATCAGCACCGCAAAGTCGCGGCAACTGCCGCTGCGGTGGCGCAACGTATCGGCGGGACGGTACACGCCCTTTTCCGCACGCCGTACGTAGCGAAAACCGCTCTTGATCTCCTGCGTCATGGCACGCAGCATCGTCATCGTGGAGGTGGGTCCACGTTTGGCCAGAAAGCGGCGGGCCCAGACATTCACTTCGTCGTCCGGATATTGCCGGCTGCGCGCATTCACGAGATCCGACGCTTCCTCATTCGTGTACGCAAAGGGCCACGTAGCGGCGTACGGTTCAAGCGCGTAATCGGGAAGCGGCGACTCGTAGTGTTCGAGCGTGACCTGGCTATCGAATTGCAGCTCGGACGCCTCGCCGGAAAAATTGGCGATCGCCACAGAATTGTCGAATACATCGTGAAGCCAGTGCAGTCGCGAGGGCGTCGGGGTGATGACAAGCTGGGTGGCGACGACGCGCACATCGTGACCCGAGCGTGGCCGGAACATCATCCGGTGTTCGCCGAAGCGCACCGGTTCGGCGTAACGGTAGACGCTTACGTGCCGCACGCTCAGACGTTGCGGCTCGGTCGTCTTGCCGACCTCCTTTATCAACTCGGTAGTCACATGACCGCCCTTGAAAACCTGCTGCTGCAGGATCGGCAGCATTTGCCACCGGCGTTATGTAGCCGCGTCTAACGTTCAGGGTGGTGCACTGATTGCGCAGAAAACATCCTCCGGCCCAGCATACACCTGCCAGATTAGTTGAAAGCATTCATTTGGATGCGATTGGCCGAATCAGCTTGTGCACAGGCGCGGAGCGTCTACCTGGCAGACTTGACATCGTCGGTGAGCGGCGCCGCCAATGCGGCTCGCATCGTTATGGGGCGGCGTGTCCCGTGTGGAAGACCCAGGAGTTATCAACAGAAAACGTTTATAAATCTGTTGATAACTCGCCAGGGAAATCGGTAAGTCTTTGATGTGTTTCGACTTTACCGGGTAACACTGAATCCGGTCAGAATGCCTGCGCTGTCAGGGCGTGTTTGCGCCCGCTGGACGGCTACACACCCCGTCCTGCGGTGTCTGTACGCTCGCCCTCGTGCACGCTCGACGCCGCTTTCTGCTCCTGCGCCCATTGCCGCCGCGAGCGGTACATCTTGCCCAGCGCGAGACGCGCCATCTTGACCCAGCCGGATGGCCGCGGGTCTGCCAGCATACTGAGGGCGCGCGCGTAGTCGAGCGTGAGACCGGGGGTCCATGCCATCGTCGCGGCCCGTTTGCGCACCTGCGCAGCGACCCACAATTCGGGCGTGCTGATCACCCTCAGAAACGGCTTCCATCCGTCATGACGTCCCCAGACACGCGCGGACGCTCCTTCGATCGCCGCTTCCAGAGCGCGCGAAACCGTGCTGGAGCAATTGCGATAAGTGAGGTTGTAGGTCGTATCCTGCCGGTAGGTTTCCCAGAAGCGCCGCAGCCGCTCAGGATCGTAGTTGCGGATGCGCACCTGGGTGGTCGATTCGCACCATGCCTTCGATTCAGTCCCGTAGTCCGGCTGGAACAGACCCGGTACGTCGTTCTCGCGGGTGGCGCGCAAGAGCCGCGAGAACTCGTCCGGCGAGCGGTCGATCTCCACGCCAGGATAGAGGCTGATATAGATCCCTTCGGGCGACTCGAGCGCTGCGTGGCCGGTCGAGATGACGCCGTTGCGGTCCACCGCGGCAATGTAGCGGTCGATGATCGGCTGGCGACGCGCCTCGCCCTTCGATGACCCCACCGGCGTCCACACATGCACGGTCAGCGCGGGTTCATCTGCAGCCGGGGGGCCGTCCCATTCCACCACCGCCGGGGCCGCCTGCTGCGACGCGGCGGTCGCGCTGGCGGCTTGCGCAGCGTCATCGGCTGCGACGGCAGGATTCGTCGACAGCCGCCGCACGCGCGAGGCCAGCAAGATCATGTTCCAGCCGCCGAACATCAGCCCAAGGCCGAGGCAGTACGGCACGGTGCCCACGTAGTGCGTCGGGAACGGCTGATAGAAGAAAACGGCGAGCGCGATTTCGATCGCTCCACCTGTCACTGCCAGCCGCCAGGTTCGATAACGCACGACGCGTGCGGAGATGATCTGCAACAGGCCATCGGTCAGAAACAGCGTGCCGAAGATCATCGACAGGATGAAATTACCGTGGTGATGGCCGGCGAGAATCAGAAGCGCGGCCACGCAAAACGTAAGGCCCTTCACGTAACGCAGCGTGCGCTGGCCGCCCATGCCGGTCCATGCGACCGCGAGCGTGGCGAGCCCCTCGAGCAGGAACAGGCAGGCGAACGGCGTGATCGGGAAGTAGAGCGCACTGTCGAGCGCATCGATGAAGACCGCGATGCCGATTGCGACGCTGATCCAGCCTGCCGTCGTCAGAGCGCGCCAGCGGGTGCGCAGATAATCGACCCCTAGCAGGATCATCACCAGCCGAACCATCGTCAGTCTCCGCGTGCCAGCGCCGTGATCGAGCGTTGTCACGCGGGAAGCTGCGCGGCAACGTGCCTTTCAGCGTTATATATCACGCTTGCGACATGCCGCAATGGGATTGCGCCGGAGTACGAAGAAGTTGCGGGTGGCCTGCCCGCTTGTGAGAGGCCAGGTTAGCCGTCGCGCCGGCCCGCCTGGACCGGTACCACCCTGCCCCGGATCGGCGCGGGACGCGCGCGCAGCGCCTTCCATTTTTTCGCCGCGGCCGCAAGCAGTAGCAGTACACCGATCGCGACCACATCGCCCGCGAGTCCGTTCAGCCAGGCGGGGCCACGCGCCATCCGCACGGCCGTATCCACGACGATCGAGACCACCGTGCCGCCGACAAAACACACGAGCCCCTGCTTGCCCACCGTGACGACCGCCGGCAGCCGCTCGGCGATCCGGCGTATCACCTGCATGCGGACCGCCTGCGCCATCAGCCATGCAATGACGACAAAGCTCACCACGCGCACTGCGGCGAGATTCTGCTTCATGTAACCGGGCGTGGCCTGGGTCTCGAGGCACAGCTTGACGAACGCAAAGGTCAGCGCGACGGCAAGTGCCGCATAGGTCAGCCAGCGCCCCGCCTTCGAAACCTGAAATTCATTCGACACCGGATGCAGACGGCACAGTATTCCGAGCATGAACATCAGTTGCCATGCAAACGGATTGAACGCCCAGCCGCCCGGATCACTGCTTGGCAAAGCGCGCGCCAGCCATGTGGACGCGAGCCACACTGCGAGACTCATGCCCAGCGCCGCAGCGGGCCGACGATTCGCCAACGGCACCGAGAGCGGCACACACAGTGCAAACAGCGTGTACATCGGCAAGACCGAAGACAGGAACGGCTGGTGACGTAAGGTGACGACACCGAGCAACGTGCCGACCGGGTGATGCAGCACATCGCTCCATCCCGTCTCCTGCACCACTGGCGAATCGATGCGCCACAACATGAGCGCGGCGCCCGCCAGCAGCATCAGCGCCGCCGTGAATAGATAAGCGCGATAAATTTCCCATGCCCGCACGATGAAGCGCCGCTGCGCAGCGTGTTCGCTACGGTACGTGGCGACGTTCGTATAAGCGGCCGCTGACGCATAGCCGCCAAGAAACACGAAGACTTCGGCCGCATCGCAGTACGCATAGTTGTGCAGCATGAAACGTGAGAGAACGCTGCCCTGAATATGATCGAGAGCGATGACGATCAAAACGACTCCGCGCAGGAAGTCGATTTCGAGCGATCGCCGGACGGGCGAATTCATCAACGACAACTCCGTTTTCGGTTCGGCCGCAATCTGCAAGACTTGCCGGCGCGAATGGGTGAGAGACTGGCCGTTACTGCGGATACCATCGGGTACGACTCAACGCTATGCCACGCACTCCCGTCATTCAATTACGGCTTCCCACAGCGATTTTTCTGCGCGTTACGCTGCGGATGCCGTTAGCGTCAAAAGGCCGTCAAAAGCCGCATCGTCCCAGTGCGACATGAGGGTGTCTGGGCAGTTCCCCTGGAGATTGCGTCGGGATATTTCATGCAGTCTGCATGCGGACGTGGCGATGCATCGCGCGACACGGGCGCGATGCATCGTCAGATTTTGGGAGGGCCTGGAGACAGGCTAGAACGGCCTGTCTATCGAAGTGCGTGACGCAGACAGAGCGAATTGGCGGCGCGGAAGAAATTCTGTATTTCCCGCTCCGCCGCCGCGCGAGTGACACCTGGTTACAAAATAAAATCGGCGAAATTCACGAGACTTTCGACCGGCTTGCGCAGTACTTTCATCTTGCAGAACACGCCGGTTTCAAGCCGCCGCGGCCTGCAAGATGGCATCACCCTGCTCGCCGCCCAACACTTCGACGATGTCGGCAAACATGCGCGCGAGTTCGCCTGTCATCAACGTCATATCCGAGTCGAATTGCTCGTCGTCATTCTGCGCGGTGGGGTCGCTTGCGTCCTTGATCACGTCGAGCGGCGTGATGCGCTTGATGGTCAGCGACGGTGTGAGGACAAATGAAACGCGGTCGTCCCATGTCATGGCAAGACGCATGCATTGCTTGCCCGCTTCGATATGACGACGCATGTCCTCGACATCCAGCGCATGCCCAACGTAGCGCACGGTTGCATTGCCTTGCGCGGCGGACCGCAACTCCGTGTCCTGATCGAGCGTGAAACCGGCCGGGGCATCGCCGGACAACAGCCATTCCGTCATTGCCGCTACCGGCGACTGTGCAACACGCACGCTCGAGAGCGGCAGCTGATCGATTGACTTGACCAGCAGGCCGAGCACATCGTCGGCGACAGCTTGCGAAGCGGCGTCGATCACGAGCCAGCCGTGCACCGTGTCGATCCAGACGCGCGTATCACGTCGGATGCTGAACGCCCGCGGTAGGAGTTCATCCGTGACCTGCTCCTTCAGTTCGCGCATCTGCTTGCGGCCGAGCTTGAAGCCCTGCTGCTCTTCGACTTCAAGCGCGCGAGCCTTGGTCACCTGGTTGACCACCGACGCGGGAAGCAATTTCTTTTCGGTGCGAAACACCAGCAGCATTTGCCGATTGATCGAGTAGACGAGCGAGTCGTTATCACGCGGCGAGGCCCATCCCTGCGTTTGCATCTCGACGCTACTGCCCGGCTGGAACGCATGCGGCGCGAGCCACTTTTCCATCTGCTCGGGGTTAACAGACCACGGAACGGGAAGACGATGAAGCTGAAGGTTTTTGAACCACATGGGCGTACAGGCAAAGCGCACCATTCTATACGACACTGCTCCGGTGAGGGACCACAATGCGTGTGCAAACGATGCATGGCATGCCGGCGTAAAGATTTCAGCTTCACATTGATTCGGATAACTATTCACTTGCCAGTTGCAGAACATCGAGGCTCTGGTCAGGCGATAGATTTGCTGGAATGCCATCTCCACCTCGTCAAGGACGGCTGCGTCGTCGAAAACTGACGTCTGAAGGCTACCTACTGGCGCAGTTCAGACGACAGCTCAGACACCTGGGCGCTGTCGAACAGTAAAAAGTCCTGCAACGCCGGGCCACGGTCCTTCGGTTTTCGCCCAAATAACCTAGACTTTTAAGATGCAGTGGAACTGGATGGAGGCTGCCATGGCGGAATCGATGGTCAGCATCGTAGTGGGACTGGTCGTCATCATCACGGGGATCGTGATCCTGAGTTCGCATCACCGGCGCGAGTTGCACAAGACGCGTCCGCCGACGCGGCTCGACGGCCACCGGCTCTGGGACCGGATGCGGCACCGGCACTGACCCCGGTCGCCGCCATCCCAAACGACGCGGCAGCGGCCGCGCCCCAGCAGCGGCCGGCGCGGCGGCTTTCAAGCCGCCAATCGCAACCGCACGCGCCGACATGCTCCCTGCGCGCGCGGCCAGAACGGAGGCAACCATGTCTGAAGAAATCCACGGCTGGCAAATGCTCGAATACGAGGGCTTCGAAATCCACCTGTCACCGCGCCCCAAACAGTCCGGCGAGAGCCGTTTCACCTACATGGGCTACGTTTGCCATCCTGGCGCGGATCCGGCCATCCCCGGTCATGTAGTGCCGTTCCATGCGGACGGCGAAGAGTGGTTCGCCAGCATGGAGGAAGCGCGCTACGAGGCCGTGCATACGGGACGCAGCATCGTCGACGGGACGCATCCGGACCTGTCGGTACTGTCGTTGGTGACGGGCGGCGTCTAGCGCGGCGGGCCACAAGCACGGCAAAGATTCCCCGCGCCGTAAGAAATCGAAATGAATAGCGATCAGGCCCTCGGGAACCCACCAACCACCACGTCATGCGCGACCAGGCCGCCATGCTCAGAAAGCCCCGGCATGCGCAGCCGATCTGCTGTGATGGCCGGGAACTCGCGCCAGCCTTGGCTCTGCGCCGGTTGGGGCCGGCCATTCGAAGTGTTTCCGGCCCGATCGGGACCATTTCGCACCCTGCGAACGCCTCCATGCCTATTGCGCCGCGAGGCCGCACGCCCCCGGCCACAAGGCGCAGTCGAGTTCCCCGCGCGGTTATAATCGCCATCGCCCTGCCGTCTTGAAAAGGAGTGCTCCGAGCCTCCGGCCATGCATTCGGCGAACTGGAACGGTAGCGTTCATAAGAATTCACAGCCTATGATTTTTGCTCCCAGTCTGATCTGGCTCAGCACAGCCTTGCTATTTTTTGCCCCCGCCGTGAACCTCGTATGGCGCGGCGGCACCGGCTACGGTTTCTTCGGACTCGTCGCGCTGTCGCTCGGAGCCGCCGTCGCCAACAAACGCACTCCGGATTATTTCAAGGGTTTACGCACCTATAACTGGTACACCTTGGGCATGCTCGCGTTTCTGGTCGCGATCATGTTCCAGCAACTGGTGATGCACTACTGGTTGCCGCGCCAGTTCGATGCACTGTCGCGCTTCACGCTCGCACTACCGCTGTTTTTGCTGCTGCGCCAGTTTCCGTCGCGCAACCTGCGGGCCATCGGCTGGGGTTGCGCAGCGGGCGCCATCGCCGTGGGCGCCTGGGCTCTGATCGCGCAGCCGCAGGGCGGCTGGACCGATGCGAGCCGCGCCAGCAATGCCTACACGAACGCGATCCCGTTCGGCGACACCGCCTTGCTGCTCGCTTTCCTGTCCGTCTTTACGCTGGGTTGGGACGGCCCGCGCGACTGGCGGATGCTTGCGGTCAAGCTCCTTGCGCTGGTCGGCGGTGGCTATGCCTCTTACCTGTCCGGCTCGCGCGGCGGCTGGATTACGATTCCCATTTTTGCGATCCTGCTCGGCTGCCAGTTCCACTGGTTCGTGCACAAGAAGCGCCTGTGGGTTGCGGCGCTCGCCATCGTGGTATGCACCGCTGCGCTGCTTTCGACTGAACGCGTCGAGCGGCGGCTCGAAGATGCCACCACCGATTTCTCCGCGCTGCATCATGGCGACGAAAACACCTCCGTCGGCTTGCGCCTGCAGTTGTGGCAGGCCTCGTTCCGACTGTTCACAGAGCATCCTGTGTACGGTGTCGGCAAGGGCAAACTGGAGCGGGCGCTCGGCGACCTCGCCGCGCACGGTCAGGCCAGAACCGAGATCGTCAACGAGCGCGCCCACAGCGATTTCTTCTCGACCATCGCCGAAACAGGCGCTATCGGCGCGGTCTGCCTGCTGATTTTCTATTTCGGCCTGACCGTCCATTTCTGGCGCGAGCGGCGCAACCAGGATCCCACGATTCGGGCTGCTGCCTATTCCGGACTAGCGGTGTCGTTCAGTACGATCGTGTTCGGCCTGACGATCGACGTGCTGGTGCCCGTCATGGTCACGTCGCTGCTCGCGCTGCTAAGTGCTGCGTTTCTGGCCGTCATCGACGCGCGCAAACGCGAGCTGTCGCATCCTGCAATCCGGTAGGTAGGTGAGTAGTTAAAACGAGATGCTTTTTCAAGATAAAGCATCTCGTTTATAGTGCTGTGCACGCCAGAATGGCGAACTGGGGCAGCGGCAATCAGAATGCCTGGCCAGAGTCCAACAACGATTAGAATCTAGCCGAGCCAACTCAGCCCGCGCCATGAACAACAGCGTCCAGCCCTCCCCGTCTGCCGTAGCGGCCAAACCGCTAGCTTCAGTGCTACTGATCGCTTACAACCAGGAAACACTGGTTGGCGACGCAGTGCGCAGCGTGCTTGCGCAGACTTACGAACCGCTGGAACTCATCATCTCCGACGACGCTTCGAGCGACGGCACCTTCGCCGCGATCGAGGCTGCCGTACGCGGCTATAACGGACCGCACAAGGTCGTCACGCGCCGCAACACGAGCAACGAAGGCATCAGTGCGCACCTGTCGCGGCTCGCCGGGATGGCCCATGGTGAATTGCTGTTCGTTGCCGCAGGTGATGATATGTCCGCCCCGAACCGCTGCGAACGGGTGGTCGAGTACTGGCTTGCACAGGATCGCCGCCCGGACCTGATCGCCACCGATCTCGCCGATATGGACGAAACCGGCGCCGTCCACGAGCGGATGGAGCCGACCGATCTCGGCACGTATAGGAGCTTCGACGACTGGGCTGCCGAACGGCCCTGGCTGGTGGGTGCAGCGCATACATGGACGCGCCGGCTGTTCGAGCGTTTCGGACCGATGATGCCCGGCACGGCTGCCGAAGATCAGGTGATGACCTTTCGTGCCATCGTCTCCGGTGGAGCGCTAAGCCTGCGTGAACCGCTGGTGTGGTACCGGCGCGGTGGCCTGTCGGGCAAGCGGCGGTATCGGACGGTGGCCGAACTGGTGGGACGATTGCGCCAGGGCAACGGCTTCGCATTAGTTGAAGTGAAGCAGCTGCAGCACGACGCTGAAATTGCCGGACTCGGCGACAGAATGCGCGCCGTTCTAGCGCCGAAACTCGCGCGCGAACAGTTCATTCATTCGATGTTCAGCGCTCGCGGGATCGGCGAGCGCCTCACGCTGATCGCCGCCAGCCACAACGTCAAACTGGGGCTGCGGATCCGGATGCTGCTCTACAGTACCTTTCCGGGTGTCTACGCGCCGACGCTCTGGATCAAGCGGCTCAGGCGAGCACGCTAAGGCGGCAGGCTTGCCGCCTGCGTCCGCGTTCTCTCGCTCAGCGACGCTCGACTATCTGTGTGGCTAGCCCCAGCAGCGCATCGACGTGATTCGCAACGCTTGCGTCGTAGAGCACCGCTTCACGTGCGACATCGGCCGGAGCTGCGGCCGCCGTGGGCGACGTTGCGCCGCTGGCGAGCCGAGGCCGAATAGCACGTTCGAGCGTGGCGCGCAGATCGGCGAGATCATCCGGCGCGAAGACGAATTTTGCATGCGACGCAATCGCATCGCAGCAGCCGATACTCGACGGAAAGATCACCGGCGTGCCGCACATCGCCGATTCGACGCCCACCAGTCCGAACGGCTCGTACTTTGACGCGAGGATCGTAAAGTCGGCGGCCCGATAACCGTCCTCGATTTCCTTCACATAGCCGATGTAGCGCACCCGCTCCGAGGTGCGCGCGGGCGGTCGGCCTGCGACGGCAAGAACCACCGGCAGCGTCGTCCCTTCCAGCGCCGCTTCGATAAGCGGCAAGCCCTTGCGCTCGTGACTGCTCGACGGGAATAGCAACACGATCTCGTGATCCGCGAAGCCGAACTTGCGCCGTAGCGCGCCGCGCTGCTCACTATCTACCGGCTTGAAGCGAGCGCCGTCGACCGGCGGGTAAAGCACGCGAACCTTCGCCTCCGCGACGCCATACAGCTCGCGCAGTTCGTCGCGCATCAGATTCGAGTGAGCGACAACGAAGCTCGCCTGTTCGTACTGCTTGCGCTCGAGTGCGATCTGCCAGGTATCGGAGCGTTTTTGCACGCGACCCGTCGCACGCAAAAACCCGAGATGAGTGCCGCCGCAGATCGCAATTTCTGAAGAGTCGACCCGGTTGCAGCCGATCAGCACGTCGACTCTGGCCGCGCGCCGCGCCCGGCGCAAACGCCATGAAAACCAGTAATCGCGCAGCTTGCCGGGGAGCAAGGACACCTTGATGCGATGCGTCTCGACCATGCGGCTTTCCGGCACCGACATATCGAAGCGCCGGGCAAAAAACGCCGGCGTCATGCCTCGCGCGGCAAAGCCGCGCACCAGATCCATCGCGTAACGCTCGAGCCCGCCGCTGTGTTTCAGCGCATTGCTGGAAAGTCCGATTTTCATCATTCAGCGCATCAGGCCGCGTTCTGCTGAAACTGGATGCGATGCAGATGCGCGTACAGCCCGTCTTGCTCGAGCAGTTCGCGATGACTGCCGCGCTCGACGATGCGCCCGGCTTCCAGCACCAGAATCCGGTCGGCACGCTCGATGGTGGACAGACGGTGTGCGATGACGAGCGTGGTGCGCCCCTTCATCAGCGTTTCCAGCGCGGCCTGCACATGGCGTTCCGATTCCGAATCGAGCGCCGAGGTGGCTTCGTCGAGGATCAGGATCGGCGCGTCCTTGTAGATGGCGCGGGCGATCGCCAGACGCTGGCGCTGACCGCCCGAGAGCATCAGGCCGTTGTCGCCGACCAGCGTCTCGGTGCCCTTCGGCATGGATTGGACGGTATCCCACAGGTTCGCCGCCTGCAGCGCCGCTTTCACCTTCTCGGGATCTGCCGTCTGGCCGTAAGCGACGTTGTGCGCGATCGTGTCGTTGAACAGCACGACGTCCTGGCTAACCATGGCAATCTGGCTGCGCAGCGCGTGAATGCCGTACTCCGGCAAAGCGACGCCGTCGACCAGAATCTCGCCGTCTGTCGGATCGAAGAAACGCGGCAGCAGGTTGACGAGCGTGGTTTTGCCGCTGCCCGAGGGGCCCGCCAATGCCACCATCTCGCCCGGCGCGACCTTGAACGACACACGGTCGAGGGTCTGTCGTTCGTGCGTACTGGTGGCGCCATAGTTGAACGAGACGTCGCGGAACTCGACTTCGCCCGATGCGTGATCAAGTGGCTTACCGCCGCCCTGCGGCTCGGACGGTTCGTCGATCAGACCGAAGATCAGTTCGGCAGCGGTCATGCCGCGTTGCAGCGGCTGATTGACGTCCATCAGATGCTTGAGCGGCGAGACAATCAGGAGCATCGCCGTAATGAAACCAACGAAGCCACCCACCGTGGTTCCGCCATGCGCCGATTGCACGACCGCAATCGTGACTACCACCGCCAGCGCAATCGACACCAGAAACTGGGTAAGCGGCTGGGCGAGTCCACCCGACGCAATCATGCGCAGCGAGTAACCTCGCAGGCGACGGCTCATTTGAGCAAAGCGATCCATCTCATACTGCTCGCCGTTGTGCACCTTGACCACCTTGTAGCCGCCCACCGTCTCCTCGACGATGTACGACAACTCATTGGTGAACATCTGGTTTTCGCGATTGAGCCGGCGCAGCTTCCGGTTGATCTTGCCGATCACCCAGCCGATTACCGGCAGCATCACCGCGACAATCAACGTCAGTTTCCAGTCGAGCCAGAACAGATAGCCGAGCAGGTACAGGACCGTCAGCGAATCGCGCACCAGCGTAATCAGCACGCCCAACAGCACGTTGAGAATCTGGTTGACCTCAAACACGATTGCGTTGATGACGGTACTTGCGGTCTCGCGTTGAAAGAACCCGACGCTCGTGTGAACCAGCCGCTCGAACATTTCCAGGCGCAAGCGTAGCAGGACCGTATTCGAGATGTACGCGATCAGGTACCCCGACGCGTATTGGGAAACGCCCCGCACCACCGCGAGCACGAGGATACCAAGCGGCACCATCCATACCAGGCCATGCACGGCATTCGGGCCGAAGCCCTTGTCCAGCAGCGGCTTGAGCATCATGGGAATCAGCGCGTCAGTGCCGGCGCTGACAGCCATGGCGACAATCGCACCAATCAGGGTCCAAAGGACCGGCTTGATATACGGCCAAAGCCGGCTCAGTAAGGCGGCAGGCGATGTGACATCTCCTGATCCACCGATGACTTTGCTTAACGTGGGCTTCGCGCTCAAGGAATCCTCTGAAAAGGCGAACAAGGCATCCGCCCGGTGGGCGAATCCTGAATACCGCATTGTAAACGGTTGGGCGAACTGGATACCTGGGGCCGTTGTGCCCCGGTGACACCAGACCGGTAGTGGTTCTTACGGTTTGTTCCGTGCGGGCTCAAGGTGAGTGCCAAGGGCGTGAGACGGCGGTGCGCTGTGTATACTTCCCCGACGCATTTTGCCCATCCGCCCCCTCTCCGCTAATCAGGCATGAAAGAAACCACCCTCGGCGTCGCCATCATCACCAAAAACGCGGCGTCGCGCCTGGCCGAGTGCCTCGCCGCCGTGGCGTTCGCCGACGCGATCGTCGTGATCGACGGCGGCAGCACCGACGGCACCGTCGAGATTGCCCGCGCACACGGCGCCCGCGTACTGCAGGAACCCGACTGGCCGGGCTTCGGGCCGCAGAAGAACCGCGCGCTGGACGCGCTCGACACCGGGTGGATCCTCTCCATCGACGCCGACGAAATCGTCACGCCCGAGCTCGCTGCGGCGATCCGCGCCGCAATCGACGCGCCGTCCGCGCAGGTTTACGCGGTGGACCGCCTCTCGAGCTTCTGCGGACACTGGATCAGGCATAGCGGCTGGTATCCGGACTGGATCCCGCGCCTCTTCAGACGCGGCGCCGCGCGCTTCTCTGACGACCTGGTGCATGAACGGCTAGTGTTCGATACGCCGGCACAACGCCTGACCGGCAAGTTGATGCACTACTCGTACGAAGACTTCGAAACCGTGCTGCGCAAGCTCGATACCTATTCGACAGCGGGCGCGCAACAACGCCACGCCGCAGGCAAAGGCGGCAGCTTTGGCAAGGCGCTTGCGCGCGGTGCGTGGGCATTCGTGCGCACCTACGTGCTGCGGCGCGGCTTTCTGGACGGACGCGCCGGCTTCATGATCGCGATGTTCAACGCGGAAACGGTGTACTACCGGTTTCTGAAGCTCGCACGCCTGGGCGCGCGGGAGCGGTAGGCGTACGTCATGGCTTTCACGCGAGTGCCTGGCGCTACCGGTGTTTCTCGCGGGTTTTGATGCGCCGGGCGCGCGCCAGGTGCCGCTAGCGAGCCCGCGCGGAACGCACGGGCCGCGCCGGTCAGTAGACGATCTCGATCGAACTTCCAGCGAACTCGCCACGCAGCGCCGCGAGCAGTTCGTCCGTGGGCTTGACGCGCCATGCGTCGCCGAGGCGTACTTCGCCCTCGGCATTCTCGCTGCGATAGACGATCTGCACCGCTAATCCGTTCGGGATGTGTACCGGCTGACGTTGACGGCCGCCATCACCGCCGTAGCCTCCACCGTTGCGGCCGCCGCCACCACCGAAACCACCGCCGCGCGATGGCGTCGCGGGTGCCTGCGCGGCCTGCGGCTCATCAGCCCCCGCGCTGTGCGCTTCCAGCACGCGACGCAGCGCGAGCGCATCGGCGTTGCCATTCATCTGCACCTTGACCGCCTCTGCATAGCGGCAACGCGCACGGCCGAGGTCCATCACGGTTTCAACGGTGAAGCGGATGCCACCGGTGAATGCGTCGTTGCGCGCCTGGCCTTGCACCACCAGCAATTCGTCTTCCTTGAAGAGCTGCTTGTGCGCTTCGAAGGTCTCGTTGAAGACCGTCACTTCGCATTGACCGGTGCCGTCATCGAGCAGTGCAATCAGCATCTTGCCGCGCTGGGTCATCTGCGTGCGCAGCGACGCAATCACGCCGGCGATCAGCTTGTCGCGCCCTTCCTTCAGCTCGCCGATTTTCTGGCGCGCGAAGCGGCGCACTTCGTCCTTGTAGGCGTCGAAAAGGTGGCCCGACAGGTAGAAACCGAGCGCACCCTTCTCTTCCTGCAGTTTCTTCTTTTCCGCCCATTCGGGTTCGTCGACAAGCTCATGACCTTGCGACGGCGCATCGCCCATGTCGAACAGGCCTGCCTGCATCGCATTAGCGCTGGCTTGATCGGCGGCTTCCATGGCCAGCGACACCGATGCGATCAACTGCGCGCGATTCGCATGCAGCGCGTCGAACGCCCCGGCGCGGATCAGCGCTTCCACCGTCCGACGGTTGACGATACGCCGGTCGATGCGGTTGCAAAAATCGAACAGGTCGATGAACGGCCCTTCTTCGCGCGCCCGCAGAATTTCTTCAATCGCGTTCTGACCGCTGCCCTTGATAGCGCCCAGACCATAACGGATCGTCTTCGAACGCTTGCCGTCTGCTTCCGCGACCGGCTCGAAGCGATACGCCGACAGATTGATGTCCGGCGGCAAAACGGCCATCTTGTTCGTGATGCAGTCTTCGAACAGAATCTTGACCTTGTCGGTATCGTCCATGGCGAGCGACATATTCGCTGCCATGAATTCGGCCGGATGGTGCGCCTTGAGCCACGCGGTGTGATACGCGAGCAGTGCATAGGCCGCCGCGTGCGACTTGTTGAAGCCGTAGCCGGCGAACTTCTCCATCAAGTCGAAGATTTCGTCGGCTTTCTCGCCCGTCAGGCCGTTCTTCGCTGCACCTTCGCGGAACAACGCGCGGTGCTCGGCCATTTCCTCGGCCTTCTTCTTACCCATCGCGCGACGCAGCAAGTCAGCGCCACCGAGCGAATAGCCGCCGATGATCTGCGCCATCTGCATCACCTGCTCCTGATAGACCATGATGCCGTAGGTCTCTTTCAGAACAGGTTCGACGCGCGGGTCCGGATACTCCACCACTTCACGGCCGTGCTTGCGCGCGCAAAAGCTCGGGATCAGATCCATCGGGCCTGGACGGTAGAGCGCCACCAGCGCGATGATGTCTTCGAAGCGGTCAGGTTGCGCGTCTTTCAGCATGCCTTGCATGCCGCGACTTTCCAGCTGGAACACGGCGACCGTGTTGGCCTTCTTGAGGATCGAGAACGACGCCGGATCGTCGAGCGGCACCTGCGCGAGCGACCAGTCCTGCTTCGACGGATCGAGCCTGCGGATATAGCGCTCGGCCCAGTCGAGGATCGTCAGCGTGGTGAGACCCAAAAAGTCGAACTTGACGAGGCCGACCGCTTCCACGTCGTCCTTGTCGTACTGGCTCACGACGCCGCTCTCGTCGCCCTGCGTGTAGAGCGGGCAGAAGTCAGTGAGCTTGCCGGGCGCGATCAGCACCCCGCCCGCGTGCATGCCGACGTTACGCGTCAAGCCTTCCACGCGCTGCGCGAGTTCGATCAGCTGATGCACTTCGTCTTCGTTGTCGAAGCGCTCCTGTAGCAGCGGCTCTTCCTTCATCGCGTCGGCAATCGTGACGTGCTTGCCGGGTTTGAACGGAATCAGCTTGGCGATACCGTCGGTGAACATGTAGCCGAGATCGAGCACCCGGCCAATGTCGCGCACGGCCGCCTTCGCCGCCATCGTGCCGAAGGTGGCGATCTGCGACACCGCGTCCGCGCCGTACTTTTCCTTCACGTACTGGATGACGCGATCGCGCCCGTGCTGACAGAAGTCGATGTCGAAGTCAGGCATCGACACCCGTTCCGGATTCAGGAAACGTTCGAACAGCAGGTTGTAGCGCAGCGGATCGAGGTCGGTCACGCCGAGCGCATAGGCGACCAGCGAGCCCGCGCCCGAACCCCGGCCCGGCCCAACCGGCACGCCATTGTTCTTGGCCCAGTTAATGAAGTCCGCCACGATCAGGAAGTAGCCTGGGAAGCCCATCTTGATGATCGTGCCGCACTCGAATTCGAGGCGGTTGTAGTACGTCTCGCGCTGTGCCTCGCGATCCGCCTCGTTCGGGTACAACTGCTCGAGGCGCTTTTCCAGCCCTTCCTTCGAGAGGTGCACAAGGTAGTCGTCGAGCGACATGCCGTCCGGCGTCGGAAACAGCGGCAGCTTCGGCTTGCCGAGTTCGAGCGTCAGGTTGCAGCGGCGCGCAATCTCAACGGTGTTGGCAAGCGCCGACGGAATATCCGCGAACAACGCTGCCATTTCCTCTTGCGTGCGGAAATACTGCTCGGTCGTGAAGCGCTTCTGGCGACGCGGATTCGCAAGCATGTCCCCTTCCGAAATACACACGCGCGCTTCGTGCGCGGTGAAGTCGTCGGGCGTCATGAACTGCAGCGGGTGAGTGGCGACTACCGGCAGCTTGAGCGACGCCGCGAGCGTCACTGCCTGCTGCACGTAGGCGTCGCCGCCGGGCTGACCGCAGCGTTGCAACTCGATATAGAAACCGTTCGGAAAAACCTTGGCCCAGTGTTGCGCGTTGCGCCGCGCCGCATCTTCGTTACCGGCCGCGAGCGCCATACCGATATCGCCCTGCTGCGCGCCGGACAGCGCCAGCAGCCCTTCACCGAGCCCGGTTTCGAGCCAGCCGGCCTCGACCTCGGCGCGACCGCGATACTGATTGGTGAGCCACGCCTTGGTGAGCAACTCGCACAGGTTCAGATAGCCGCGCTTGTCTTTAACCAGAAGCAGCAGGCGCGAGGGCTTGTCGCGATCATCCGGATTGGTTATCCAGACATCACAGCCAGCAATGGGTTTGACCCCTTTGCCGCGGGCTTCCTTGTAGAAACGGACGAGGCCGAAGGCGTTGCCGAGGTCGGTGAGCGCGAGCGCCCCCTGACCGTCTTTGGCCGCGGCCGCGACGATGTCGTCAAGGCGCACGATGCCGTCGGCAATCGAGAATTCGGAGTGAACGCGGAGATGAACGAAGCGAGGATCTGACATGGGCGTTATTGTAACTCCACCCTCCCGAAGATTTGAGAGCAAACAGACGCGCTAGCCATCCGGCCAGGGGAGGCCACTGCGCGACCCGCGATCGCGGTGGCGCCAACCGTTGACCGGCCCCGCGAGCCACCGGCGCGACACCATTTGCAAGGCGTAAAACGCGATCTACCCGGCACAATTCAACCGTGCCTTGCGCTGCCGCAACCGGATAGCCATTCGGCCGACTCGGGCAAGCCGGCCGCTTGAGGGATAATACGGGTTTCGCCCAATTTGCCGTGGCCGCGCCACGCACGCGGCCTTCCACGGCCGCACGTGCGTTTGCAGCGCCGCCGGGCCACTTTTTTACCGCTGGACCATCATGAGCATCGTCAATCTCGCCGCCTACCAGTTTGAGACCCTCGAAGCGACTGCCGAGTGGCGCCCGCTCGTTACTGAGCGGTGCAACGCGCTGGGCCTGCGCGGCACCATCCTGCTCGCGCCCGAGGGCATTAACCTGTTCGTCGCAGGCACACCGGAAGCCGCGCAGGGGTTTATCGACTACATCCGCCACGATCCGCTATTCGAGGGCAAGTTCGCGAAGCTGCAGTTCAAGGAGAGCCTGTCCGAGAAGCAGCCGTTCCGCCGCATGCTGGTGAAACTGAAGCGCGAGATCATCACCATGAAGAAGCCAGCGATCCGGCCGGAACTGGGCCGCGCGCCGTCCGTGGACGCACCCACGCTGAAGGCCTGGCTCGACCGTGGCCATGACGACGAAGGCCGGCCGGTCGTAATGCTGGACACACGCAACGCGTTCGAAGTGGATGTCGGCACATTCGATGACGCGCTCGACTACCGCATCCACAAATTCAGCGAGTTTCCGGCGGTGATCGAACAGAACCGCGCCGACCTGGAAGGCAAGACGGTGGTGTCCTTCTGCACCGGCGGGATTCGTTGCGAGAAGGCGGCGATCCACATGAAGGAAGTGGGCATCGAAAACGTGTACCAGCTCGAGGGTGGCATCCTGAAGTATTTCGAGGAAGTGGGCGGCGCGCATTACCACGGCGAGTGTTTCGTGTTCGACTACCGTACCGCTCTCGATCCCGAGCTGAAGCCGACAGCGACGGCGCAATGCTTTGGCTGCCGCGCAGTAGTGAGTCCAGAGGCTCAACAATCGCCGCTGTACGTCCCGGGCAAGACGTGTCCCGAATGCCATCCGGATCGGAACGCCGTGCGCGCAGCCTGACAGGCACGAAAACGGCACCGGACCGAGAACCCGAACATGAGTTACCGCGGCCGTTTTGCCCCCTCCCCCACGGGGCCGCTGCATTTTGGCTCGCTCGTAAGCGCTCTTGCGAGCTGGCTGGATGCACGCGCGCACAATGGCGTATGGCTGGTGAGAATCGAGGACATCGACGGACCGCGCACGGTACCCGGCGCAGCCGAGGACATCCTGAAGACTCTCGACCAGTTCGGCCTGCATGCGGACGAACGGCCCATCTGGCAAAGCGAGCGCACGGAACGCTACCAGCAGGCGCTGGACCAACTGCGGGCCGCCGGCCTTGTGTATCCATGCGGCTGCACACGCAAGGAGATCAGCGATTCGCTGCTGAACGCCCACGCCCGCAACACCACACTTGCCTACCCTGGCACATGCCGCAACGGCCTGCACGGCAAACCCGCGCGCGCGTGGAGGTTGCGCGTGCCGGATGAGGATGTCGAGACGCATGCGGGAGAGGACGCGGCGGGGAACCCCGCAAGACGTACTGAAAGAGGCTCCGAGACGATCATGTTCGACGACAGCTGGCAGGATTTTCAGACGCAGAATCTGGCGACTGAGGTAGGCGACTTCGTGTTGCGACGCGCGGATGACCAGTGGGCATATCAACTGGCGGTGGTAGTAGATGACGCGGACGCGGGCATTACGCACATTGTGCGAGGCGCCGACTTGTTGGACTCGACGGCACGTCAGATCTACCTGCAACGTTGCCTGGGTGTGCCGACACCGTCCTACCTGCACGTCCCTGTGGTAACGAATCGCGAAGGCGAGAAATTAAGCAAGCAAAATGGGGCGACGGCGTTGGACACAAGCCGTCCGTTGGACGCACTGCGCGCGGCAGCGGCGCATCTAGGGCTGGATATGGGCAACGAGCGCCACGAATCGCTGGAAGCGTTCTATGACGCGGCGATACCGGCCTGGGCGAGACTCCTTAAGAAGAAGTAGTCCGCCTCGGCATCCCAAACCCACCCAACAACGCAGCCAACGGCTGCTTCGAAACCGGCTTCTGCGCAGCAGCAACCTCATCCGTCTCATCAATCTTCCGACTAGCGGAAGGCGAAGGCTCATACGGCTTGGAAAAGAAGTCGTCAACAGGCTGTTGCCGATGATGATGCGGCCGCTCAAACGACGAAGCCCCCGCACCGGAACCCGCAGCCCCAGCACGACGACGCCCACCACCGCGCTCATCCCTCTCACGCCGCGGCGCGCGCTCTTCATGATGATGCCGAACAGGCACCTCAACAGTAAGCCGCTGCACATCGAGCGGCCGCTTGATCAGCTTCTCGATATCAGCAAGCTGCTTGCGTTCATTCGGGCTGCACAAGGAAAGCGCATCTCCCGAAGCCCCAGCACGCCCAGTGCGCCCAATCCGATGCACATAATCTTCGGCATTGAACGGCAGATCGAAGTTAATCACTGCCGGAAGCTCGACAATATCAAGCCCGCGCGCCGCGACATCAGTAGCAACCAGCGCTTCGATCTCACCGCGCTTGAACGCATCGAGAGCCTGCATCCGCTCGTTCTGCGTACGATCGCCGTGAATCGCCGTAGCCACTACCCCGTCGCGCTCGAGATTGCGCGCCAGGCGGCTAGCCCCAATCTTGCTGTTGCAAAACACGATCACCTGCTTCAAACCGCGCTCGCGAATCAGTTGCACTACAGCGCCGGTCTTATCCCCTTCGGCCACTTCATAAACCGTCTGGGTAACATTGGTTGCCGTCGAATTGCTGCGCGCCACTTCGATAGTCTGCGGATTGCGCAGATACGTCGCCGCCAGCTTCTTGATTTCACCTGAGAACGTCGCGGAAAACAGCAGCGTCTGACGTTCCTTCGGCAGCAGATTCAGAATGCGCTGCAGATCCGGCAAGAAGCCCATATCGAGCATCCGGTCGGCTTCGTCCAGCACCAGCATCTGCACCTGACCCAGGTTGGCCGTCTTCTGCTGCACATGATCGAGCAGACGCCCGGGCGTCGCGATCAGAATCTCGACGCCGCGGCGCAGCTGATCCGACTGCGGATTCATATCCACGCCACCGAACACCACAGCACTACGCAGCGCCGTATGTTTAGCGTACGCATGCACGTTGGCGGCAACCTGGTCGGCGAGTTCACGAGTCGGTGTCAGAATCAGGGCACGCACCGGGTGGCGGGCCGGCGAAGCGCTGGTGCTCGCATGCGGCAGCAGACGCTGGATGATCGGCAGCGAAAAACTCGCGGTCTTGCCGGTGCCGGTTTGCGCGGCGCCCATCACATCGCGACCCGACAGGACGACGGGGATCGCCTGCTCCTGGATCGGTGTAGGCGTCGTGTAGCCCTGCTCCACAATGGCTTTCAGGATGTCGGGCGCGAGGCCAAACTGATCGAAGTTCGCGGTAGCGGGGGTGACGGCTATGTCGGACATGGTGGCTTTCGCTAAAAATGCGCCTGCGCGGGGGGCGCGGCAGCGGCCGGGGCCGCGTAGGGCATCAGGATGAAGCGGAGCCACGGCGTGCCGCACGGGACCCGATTTAGTCAGGGAAGGATGCAGCCGGCTCCGGCCGACGGAAACACCCGCCGGAAAGGCCGGTATTGTAGCACTTCAGCAAAAACACTCATGGCGCATGCGCCCGCTTTCTGCTCACACGCCGGAAAACGGGGCGCAAGAGCGCCGGGAACGGCTACAAGCCCGCACAGACTAGGGTATGCAGGCGACAGTCCTGTGACAGCGCATCAAGCGGGAGCGGGCTGTGGCCGAAGAACTGCAAACGTATGACAAACGTAAGCTGGAGCGGTCGCCCGCCGCCCTTCAGCCACTCTCACTCCCAGATCACCACGTCTCGCGCATCACCATCAACCGCAGCTCGGTCATATCCTCGATCGCGTAGCGGACGCCCTCACGCCCGAGCCCGGAATCCTTGACACCGCCATACGGCATGTTGTCCACCCGGAACGACGGCACATCGTTGATGACCACGCCGCCCACGTCCAGCCGGTCCCACGCCTGATGCGCATGGGCGAGCGAATCGGTGAATATCCCAGCCTGCAGACCGAAGTCGCTGTCGTTGACGGTCGTGAGCGCCGCATCGAAATCGTCGAAGCGCTCCAGAATCGCCACCGGACCGAACGCCTCCTTGCGATAGAGGTCCGAATCGCGCTTCACATCCTCGAGTAGCGTCGCCTCGAACATCGCACCTTCCACCTTGCCGCCGGCCACAATCCTGGCGCCGTCCAGCACCGCGCTCTCCATCCAGCCGGCGAGGCGCTTCGACTCCGATTCGGAAATCATCGGCCCGACGAACGTCTTTTCGTTCTTCGGATCGCCCATGATCAGCGAGCGCGTTTTCGCGATCAGCTTCTCGCGCAGCGCATCGTAGATGCTCGTGTGCACCAGAATCCGCTGCACGCCGATACAGCTTTGTCCCGACTGATAGAACGCACCGAACGCGAGCCGGTCGACCACGTAATCGAGCTTGCCGCCCTGATCGCCGTCGACGATCGCCGCTGCGTTGCCGCCCAGCTCCAGAATCACCTTCTTTTTGCCGGCTTTCCGCTTCAGTTCCCAGCCCACAGCCGGCGAACCGGTGAAGGACAGCAGCTTGAAGCGCTCGTCGGTGGTGAACAGATCCGCGCCATCGCGATGCGCCGGCAGGATCGAAAACGCGCCCTTGGGCAGATCCGTTTCCGCGAGGATCTCGCCCATGATCAGCGCGCCCACCGGCGTGCGGCTGGCCGGTTTCAGCACGAACGGCACGCCCGCGGCGAGCGCTGGCGCCACCTTGTGCGCGGTCAGGTTGAGCGGAAAATTGAACGGCGAAATAAACGAGCACGGCCCGATCGGCACGCGCTTCACATAGCCGTGATAGCCCTTCGCGCGCGGCGAAATCTCCAGATTGATGATCTCGCCGTCGATACGCACCGCTTCTTCCGCGGCAACCTTGAACGTATCGATCAGCCGCGTGACTTCGCCGCGCGAATCGTTGATCGGCTTGCCGGCTTCGATGCACAGCGCCATTGCCAGTTCGTCGTAACGCTCGCGGAAACGGCTCACGCAGTGTTCGAGCACGGCCTGACGCTTGAACGGCGGAAACTCGCGCAGCGCCGGCAGCGCCTCCACGGCGAGACCGATGGCCTTGTCGATCGCCGCCGCGTCAGCCATGGCAACGCGCGTGGCGACTTCACCGCTGAATTTGTCCGTGACTTCAAGATCGGTATTGGCTGCAACCGCAACATTGGCCAGGTAGTACGGGTAAGTCTTTTTCAACATGACACGTTCTCCTCGATGCGACCAGTTCCACGCCTGTTGAAGCGGGGCATGTGGCAAACGCAGCCATTACAGCAAACCGCATGCCCCGCTCGCGCTCAGAGTTGCGCACTCAGCCGCTTGATCTCACGGTTCAGCACCCGCTCGTTATCGGAGTAGTCGATCGGCAGGTCGATCACATGCACGCCCGGCGTCACGAAGCATTCGCGCAACAAAGGCGCAAACTCGTCCGCCGACGAAATGCGGTGCCCCTTGGCACCGTAGCTCTCGGCATAGGCCACGAAATCAGGGTTGCGCAGCGTCATCCCGTAGTCGGGGAAATTCATGTTCTCCTGCTTCCAGCGGATCATCCCGAACGCATCGTCGCGCAGGATCAGCACCACCAGATCGAGCTTCAGACGCACCGCCGTCTCGAGCTCCTGCGAGTTCATCATGAAACCGCCGTCGCCGCACACGGCCATCACCTTGCGATCCGGGTGCACGATCTTGGTTGCAATCGCCGACGGCAGCCCTGCGCCCATCGAGGCGAGCGCGTTGTCGAGCAGCAGCGAATTCGGCTCGTGCGCGCGGTAATAACGTGCGAACCAGATCTTGTACATGCCGTTGTCCAGACACACGATGCCGTCGACCGGCGTCGTCTCGTAGACATCGTGGACGATCCGCACCGGGTACATCGGGAAACGGCTGTCGTTCTGACCTTTGGCCAGATGCTCCTCGAAGTGCTGCTTGATCTCCTTGAAGCGCGAAAAATCCCAATGCTCCTGACCTTCCTTCAGGCTCTCTTTCAACTGCCACACCGCATTGGCAATATCGCCCACCACTTCGATCTGCGGAAAATACACCGGATCGACCTCAGCGCCGAGGAAGTTCACGTGAATCACGGTCTTTTCGTGCGAATCGGTGCCGCGCATGAAGAACGGCGGCTTCTCGATCACATCGTGGCCCACGTTGATGATGCAGTCCGCATGGTCGATGGCGCGGTGCACGAAATCGCCGTCCGAAAGCGTGGCGTTGCCGAGCCACATGGGATGCGATTCGTCGATCACGCCCTTGCCCATCTGCGTCGTGAAGAACGGGATACCGGTCTGATCGACGAACTCGCGCAGCATCTTGGTGGTGGTCTTGCGATTGCCGCCCGCGCCGATCATCAGCAGCGGATGCCTGGCGCTCGTGATCGCCTCGACCGCCCGCGCAACCGCCTTCTCCTCCGCGACCGGACGGCGGCTGAAGCTCTTGGGAATGGGCTTGCCATCGCCCTCTTCGTCGGCGACGTCCTCAGGCAACTCCAGATGCGTCGCGCCGGGGCGTTCTTCCTCGGCCTGACGGAACGCTTCGCGCACCAGCGCCGGGATATTGCCGATCGAGACGATCTGCCGTGTGTACTTGGTGAGCGGCTCCATCATCCGTACCACGTCGACAATCTGGAAATGCCCCTGCTTGCTGGTCTTGATCGGCTTCTGGCCCGTGACCATCAGCATCGGCATGGCGCCTAGCTGCGCATACGCCGCCGCGGTGACGAAGTTGGTGGCGCCCGGCCCGAGCGTCGACAGACACACCCCAGTGCGCCCCGTCAGACGCCCGTAGGTCGCAGCCATGAAACCGGCCGCCTGCTCGTGACGTGTAAGGATCAGCTTGATTTTGGAGCGGCGCAGCGACTCGAGGAGATCGAGGTTTTCTTCGCCTGGGATGCCGAAGATATATTCGACGCCTTCGGCTTCCAGCGACTTGACGAACAGATCCGATGCTTTCATTGAGAGTCTCGCTTGACGAACGAGCGCGGACGGCACGCCCACGCAGTGGGATCCGGGAACGGGTGATCGAAGACGATGACAGGCGCGGCCACGCGGAAACCGGTGGGCGCGCCGAACAGCTTACTACCTGAGAGAAAAATCTGCGCGCAGATCGGCAATGGCTTGGGGTGATGCGGCCTCGCGGCCAGGGTGGCCGACTATCAAGCGGTCAGGCTCTAGCGCACGATCGTCACGCAGTCCGACAGAATCGGCGGCGCATTCTCGCCCGCGGTCGCGTCGTACAGATCGGCGCGCGGACCTTTGGTCCACCAGGTATAGCTGCCGGCCTGGTATTTCGCCCCGGAGCCCGAGAGCGTGTTGACAAACAGCATCGACTGGCCTTTGACGGGCACGAGCGCGAAGCTCTGCCCGTTCACTGCGTTCCAGTAGGTGACCTGCAGGATTTTGCCGGTAGCGCAGGTGTACTTGTGGGTCTGCGGGTTTTTCGGCTGGATCTGGGCGAGACTCAACGGCGCCGCCGAAACCGGAGCGATCGACCCCGCCATCTCCAGCAGCCCAGCCAGCAAACCCGTTACCGCAACGAGCCGTTTCCTCATTGGATTCCTCGCCTGGCTGTCAGCCGTCTGGAAGGGTTGCCGTTCGTTCAGGGATCGATGACGTCAGCGCACGCGTCGGTCGGCGCCGCCGCGACGTGGCCGACCACCGGCACGATTTTCAATCCGGCAGAAGCGACGCGGCACGGCGCGGCGGCAAGACCGCAACCCGCCAGGCCCACACACAGCGCTACCAGCACGCCCAGCGCTCCGAGGCGGCCCATCCGGCGAAGCCGCTCAATCTTGCGGGTGTCTGACTTCATGGGTACTGCTCCTGCCTTCAATACTGCAACTCCGTGCGCGCCTGCGGGATGCGTGGCGTGCGAGTTACCGCGGCTCACTGTGACAGACGAGCGCGCGTTCCAGCTTATTTCGCCGACACCGGATGTACCGCGGCAGCAGCCTGCTTCGCACGTGCCCGGGCTTCGTCGGTATTCGCGCCGGTGGCGAGCGCCACGCCCATACGCCGCTTGACGAAGCTCTCGGGCTTGCCGAACAGCCGCAGATCCGCATCGGGCACGGCCAGCGCCGCAGCTACACCTTCGAACGCGATACCGGCTTCATCCAGGCCGCCGTAGATCACGGCTGACGCCCCCGGCGCACGCAGGGATGTGTCGACCGGCAATCCGAGGATCGCCCGCGCATGCAACTCGAACTCAGAGAGACGTTGCGAGCACAGCGTCACGAGTCCCGTGTCATGCGGACGCGGACTCACTTCCGAAAACCATACGTCATCGCCGCGCACGAAAAGTTCCACGCCGAACAGGCCGCGGCCGCCAAGCGCCTCCGTGACCTTGTGGGCGATCTCACGCGAACGCTTGAGCGCGACCGGGCTCATCGGCTGCGGCTGCCAGGATTCGACGTAGTCGCCCGCAACCTGCACATGGCCGATCGGATCGCAGAAATATGTGCTTGTGCTGCCCGTTGCCGGATCGATCGCGCGCACCGTCAACTGCGTGATTTCGTACTCGAAGTCGATAAAGCCTTCGACGATCACACGCCCATGGTTGACGCGGCCGCCCGCCATCGCGTATTGCCATGCCGGTTCGACGTCGGCGTCGCTCTTGAGCACGGACTGGCCCTTGCCCGACGACGACATCACCGGTTTCACGACGCACGGATAACCGACCTTCGCGATGCCCGCCTTGAGTTCCTCGAGCGAGTCCGCAAACGCGTACGGCGAAGTCGGCAAGCCGAGTTCTTCGGCCGCCAGACGCCGGATGCCTTCACGGTTCATCGTCAGTTGCGTGGCGCGCGCGGTGGGAATCACTTCGGCGAGACCGTCGGACTCGATGGCGGCGAGCGCGTCGGTGGCGATGGCTTCGATTTCCGGCACGATCAGATGCGGCCGTTCCTGTTCGACCAGCGCGCGCAGTGCGGCGCGGTCGGTCATATCGATCACATGGGCGCGATGCGCGACCTGATGACCCGGTGCGTTCGGATAACGGTCCACCGCGATCACTTCAACGCCAAGGCGCTGTAATGCAATGATCACTTCCTTGCCCAGCTCGCCCGCGCCGAGCAGCATCACGCGCGTCGCCGAGTTAGAAAGCGGGGTGCCGATCCGTTGGCCGATCTGCATGGGGTCTCCAGAAAAATGTCGGATGAGATGGAATGGGTAGATCAGCAATGTTAACATGCGCAACCTCTGCACCGGGCGCGCAGCGACGAGCGCTCGCGCGCGGCATCCTGAGTGCGTTACCCTTACGCCTTTGCCAGTTTGAAGAGGACCGACGCCATGATCAAAACGTCTTCAGCGCGACGTGTTGCGCGTCTCGTTGCCGCGCTGCCCGCACCGCTTTTCACCGCGCTGGGCGTTGCCACCCTGCTGGCCGCCTGCTCGATGCCCACGCATCCGGATTCCAAGGCGCCGCCGCCCGACCCGTTCAACCCGGCGGCAACGCAGTTGCTCGACGACACTTCATGGGATCTCAGCAGCTGGAAGCAGGCCGACGGCACGATGCGCGCCGTCCCGGGCGCCGACAGCGGAGCGCCGATCACCCTCATGCTCTCGACGGCCACCGGCCAGCGGCGCGCCAGCGGTTTCTCCGGTTGCAACCGTTATATGGGTACCTACGGGCTGAAGGACGGCAAGCTGAGCTTCGGGCCGCTCGCCGGAACGCGGATGGCGTGTTCGACGCCCGGCGGCCAGATTGAAGGCGACTACCTCGACGCGCTGGCGCACGTCGCCCGTACCGGCGTGCAGATGCGCGCGCCGCAGGAAATGCAGTTGATCCTCGAAGACGGCGACAAGTTGACGTTCGCGCGGCACGACGGCAAATGAGGCTGTCTTCGAAGCGTTACGCTTCCCCGGTTAAACTCGATGGGTTGCGTCTTCGCGGATCCCTCATTCGTTGATGTCTAGCATGCACACGGTAGTTTTCGGCTGGTTCGGCGTGTCGGCCGTCTGGTTCATCCCTCTTCTGTTGCGTCTCGCAAAGTCTGTGCTGCCAGGCGGCGCCGGGCTGCGCGGGCCCGGCACGATCCGGCTTTGGCTCGGCTTTATCGGCGTGCTGGTGGCGAGCTCGACGCTGGAAGCGTTGCTGCCCGGGACGGTAGGCACGGACGGCTTCGGGCATGCGCTGGCGGCGGGTTTCGGCCGCCTGCTCGGGCATATCGGCACGCCGCTCGTGATGCTTGCGGTGCTGGTAGTGAGCCTGCCGTGGCTGATCGGTTTTCGTTGGAGCCGCGTCGCGCGCTGGGCGGACGGTGCGTTTGGCCTTGGCCTCGGCTTGAACCGCGGGCTCGCCAAACGCGACGAGGACGCGCGCCGGCGTAGTAGCGTCGACGATACGTTGCCTGCTTATGCGTCGACACCGGCCAATCCGATGGCCCCGAAGGCCAAGGGGCGCTACGCGCGGCCGACGGTGTGGCGGCCTTCTGCGGGCGCACGCGGTGCGGCGGCGGGGTCCGGTGCGGCAGCGGGTGGCGCGGGTGCCGTGGGCGCGAAGGATTCGGTGGCCGCGGATGCGCGCGGAAACGCAGCGTCTGGTAGCGCGGCCTGGCAAGCGAAAAGCACGGGCCGGCGTGGACAGGCAGCGCCGGCTGATAGCGCTGGCGCGATGCGCGTAGGCACGCCGGGTCGGCAAGCTGGCGTCCGGAGCGCGGCGGCCGAACCTGTCGCGCCAGCCGGATGGCCGCGCGAGCCAGGCAATGCGTTGCGCGGTACGGCACCGGTTCGGAGTGGGCTGCCGGCGACACCGGCGGCTGGTGCTGGTGCTGGTGCTGGTGCTGGTGCTGGTGCTGGTGCTGGTGCTGGTGCTGGTGCTGCAACGAGCGTCCCACGGGCATTCGACTCCAGCCGGGCTATGCCTGATGCAGCAACCGGGTCAAGGCCGACCCCGAACCGCGCGCCGTCAATACAGCCCTTCACGACACCCGTGCCTACCAGCATGCCGCCAGCGGTGCCGCGCAACGCGACGCCGACCGTTTCCATCCCAACCCTGCGGCCCATGGCCGGTACAGCACCGACCCCGCAACATGCGGCTGCTTCGGGTGCGCGCGTGCCGAGCGCACCCGGTTTTTCCCGACCCGCGGCGGCAGCGGAGCACGTCACGCCGCCCGCCAGCGTGCAGGAGACCCTACGCAGCATCGAAGAGAATGCGGCACGCTGGACGACGATCGCAGGCGTGAGTCTCGCCCGACGCAGCCCGGAAAACGTCAGGATCAGCACCGATGCTGACATGCCCGTCGACGAACCTGCGGTTAGTCCGACGCCGGTGCCGGAGGCAACCCCCATCGGCACATCCTCTGCGCGACCCGATAGGGAAGCTGCTGACAGTCGAGCTGATGTTGGCGCACCGGCCACCCCTTCGCCAGAGCCTGTCGCACCCGTGGAAGTGCCGAAGGCTGCGCCGGTGTCCGCTCCGCTCGAAGTGCAACCGCGCGCGACGACCTCGGCATTGATCGAAGCCGCCCTGCCCGACCAGCAAAGCATCGCGAAGACGCCGGCAGCAAACATCGACCACGCGAGCGCGGCCAGTGCGGCACTCGCGCCGGCCGCCGACCTCATCATCGACAAATCGCTAGCGCCATGGGAAACGGAAGTTGACACCGAACCCGATGCCGGCCATCGCGCCGATACGTCGAGTGCGTCTGAACACGTCGTGGCCGAACCGGCGCCTGCTCCTGTTGCATCGAACGTCGTCCGCTTCCCCGGCTTTGCCGCAGCGAGCGTCGGGAGCAGCGCGAGCGCCGCATCGCATGGTAGCCAGGCACCATTCGACACGACCGCCGACGACTTCGAAGACACGCCCTTCGATCACCACGCCGCCCCACGCATCGCCTCACATCTCAACGAAGATGAAGGCGAAGACGACGACCAACCCGACACCCCAATCGCCCCCGCCGTTGCGGCAGCCGCGGCCACGGCCGCAGCCCCGTTCACGCTCCCACGCAGCGAACCGGCCAACGAACCCGTCGCACCTCGGCCACCGGTAAGCGGCCACGCGCCAACCGTATTCGAGTTCCACGCCCCGGCCGCATCCCGCGTCGAACTGCCGACCCTCGATCTGCTCGCCCGCGCCGACACGGACGTCGAACCCGTCTCCGAAGAAAAGCTCGCAGAAACCGGCTTGCTGATCGAACAGCGCCTGCAGGAATTCAAGGTGCCGGTGACCGTGGTCGGCGCTTCGGCCGGCCCGGTGATCACCCGCTTCGAAGTGGAGCCCGCGCTCGGTGTACGCGGCAGCCAGATCGTCGGACTGATGAAGGACCTGTCGCGCGGCCTCGGCCTCACCTCGATTCGCGTAGTCGAAACGATCCCCGGCAAAACCTGCATGGGTCTCGAGCTGCCGAACGCGAAGCGCCAGACCATCCGGCTGTCCGAAATCCTCGAAGCCAACGTCTACCAGCACTCGCATTCGATGCTCACGCTCGCCATGGGCAAAGACATCACCGGACATCCCGTGGTCGCCGATCTGGCGAAAGCACCGCATATGCTGGTGGCCGGCACGACCGGTTCGGGCAAGTCGGTGGCGATCAACGCGATGATCGTCTCGTTGCTCTACAAGGCCACGCCCGAAGACGTGCGGCTCATCATGATCGACCCGAAGATGCTCGAGCTGTCGGTCTACGAGGGCATTCCGCATCTGCTTGCACCGGTCGTCACGGACATGAAACTCGCCGCCAACGCGCTCAACTGGTGCGTCGGTGAAATGGAGAAGCGCTACCGGCTGATGTCGGCCGTCGGCGTGCGCAACCTCGCGGGCTTCAACCAGAAAATCCGCGATGCTGAAGCCAACGGCAAGAAGCTCGGCAACCCGTTCTCGCTGACGCCCGAAGCGCCCGAACCGCTCGCAGCGCTGCCATTGATCGTGGTTGTGATCGACGAGCTGGCCGACCTGATGATGGTGGCCGGCAAGAAGATCGAAGAACTGATCGCCCGTCTCGCGCAGAAGGCGCGCGCAGCCGGCATCCATCTGATCCTCGCGACGCAGCGTCCCTCGGTCGATGTGATCACCGGCTTGATCAAAGCCAATATCCCGACCCGGGTCGCCTTCCAGGTATCGTCGAAGATCGACTCACGGACGATTCTCGACCAGATGGGCGCCGAGTCGCTGCTCGGCCAGGGCGACATGCTGTTCCTGCCGCCTGGCACCGGCTATCCGCAACGCGTACACGGCGCATTCGTCGCCGATGAGGAAGTGCACCGGATCGTCGAGTACCTGAAGCAGTTCGGCGAGCCGCAATACGAGGAAGGAATTCTCGATGGCCCCACCTCCGACGGCGCCACCCAGGACCTGTTCGGCGATGTGCCCGATGCCGAAGCCGACCCCCTCTACGACGAAGCGGTCGCCTTTGTGGTGCGCACGCGGCGCGCATCGATCTCGTCGGTGCAACGCCAGTTGCGCATCGGCTATAACCGTGCAGCGCGGCTGGTGGAACAGATGGAGGCAGCGGGCCTCGTGTCGTCGATGGGCATCAACGGCAGCCGCGAAGTCCTCGCGCCAGGCCCCGCCGAGTAAGCAGACTTACGAAGGCGACACCAGCTTGAAATCAACCGGCGAGCCGATGTCGATGCGCTTGGGATTCGCCTCGAGCAAACCAGTCTGCTGATCGCGCCTGAACACATACGCGGTATCGCTGTTCTGGTTACCGACGATCAACCAGTTGCCGGTCGGATCAATGGCAAACTCGCGCGGCGATTTACCGAGACTCGACTGGCGTCCGATCAGTTTCAGATGCCCGTTGGCTGGATCTACCGAGAAGATCACGATCTCGTTCGCGTCTCCACGGTTCGTCGCATAGAGGAAGCGTCCATCCGGCGACAGATGGATCGCCGCCGCCCCCACCTGCCCCTTGAAGCCGTGCTCGGTGAGCGGCGACACCTGCAGCTGCGTCAGCCTGCCGTTGTCGTAGCGGAACGTGGTGACGGTCGCTGCCAGTTCGCTCGTCAGATACGCGTATTTGCCGTCCGGCCCAAACACCAGATGACGTGGACCGCTGCCGGCCTTCACATCCGTATAACGCCACTCGGTGGGTCCGAAGAGACCGCGGCTGCCGTCGGGCGTATAGCGGTACGAATACAGCTTGTCCGCGCCGAGGTCCTGGGCGAACAGATACTGGCCATCGGGCGAGAACACCGTGGAATGCACATGCGAGTTGTCCTGGCGCCCTTTCACCGGACCGCCGCCCTCATGATGCACGGTCAACACGGCCTGCCCCACCTGGCCATCGCCCTGCAGCGGGAAAACTGCGAAGCTGCCGCCGGGATCCGCCGCCACCGAGTAGTTCGCCGTCAGCAGATACTTGCCGTCCGGCGAGATCTTCAGATAGCACGGGTCATTGCCCTCTGCCGATACCTTGTTGAGAAACGTCAGCTGCCCGCTCGCCGGATCGAAACCGAACGCGCTGATGCCGCCGCGTTGCGAGGCCGGGCCGTTGTCGCCCGGCAGTTCGTTGACCGAATACACATGACGGCGGTCGCTGCTCACGACCAGATACGATGGATTGACCGTCTTCGCGACGGACACCGGAGTCGCGTCGCCGGTCTTCGTATCGAACCGGTAGACGTAAATGCCTTCGCTCTTGCCGCCCGTGTAGGTGCCGACGATCATGTCGTAGACACCATCGGCCGGTGCGGGTCCGGCATCCTGCGCGAACGCCTGTGAAGCAACAATCGAAACCATAAGCACGAAACCTTTTATTATCGAATGGGCAGACCGCGACGATGGCGCAAATGCGGCCTTCCTGGCGGACTGAAACGACGGCTGATGCGTGACGCTTGCAGCGGCTTGGGCACTACGATGCATGTCGACCTCCTGGACATCGGGTTATCAGTTTTTGATCGTGCCACTGGTCTGCCACGCGGTCTGGAACACCCGGTTTAGAAACGCCCGGTTCGGGAACGCCTCGTTCCAGGTGTTTTTATTGTGGGGGCAAGTATAGAAGATAGAAGCAAAGCGTCGAGCCGGATCGCGCAGCCCGCAGGCTCGCTCCGGTAATGGCGGGTGGCGCATCCTGCCGCCCGATGAGAATTCCCTCTTACAGCTCTCTCAACCACCCGGAGTCTCCATGAACGTGACCTTTAGTCTCGGCCCGCTTGTTTCGCTGATCGCCGGCATTCTGATTCTTGTGATGCCGCGCCTCCTGAACTACATCGTCGCGCTCTATCTGATCATCATCGGCATTATCGGGATCTTCGGCGTAGGGGCGTCACACTTCTGATGCATCCGGGTTTTGATTCCGGCGCTCTGTCTGCGTAAGCGATCTGATCTGCGGGTGACCGGGCAAGGCTGCGCCCTGCCTCGGGTTACCTGTGGGGCTTACCGTGGCAATCAACGGGGTTTATCCCTGGCTTCAACCGTGGGCAAGTTGCTCGAGGCGCAGCCTTCCCTGCAGCGACAGGCCACCAACGGCATAATGGCCCTCACCCTTCTGGTAGTGCCTGAAGCAGGCGCGCTCGATCAGGAAGCAAACGGCAGCCTGCATCCCGTTGCGTGAGAGGCCCAGACGGCTGGCATCGAGGGCAAGCATGGAATCGTCAGCGAGTTCGCTGGCGGCCGAGAGAATGGTGATGCAATCGGATTTCGACGGGTTCAGCATGGCTTTCGTCCTCGAAAACAGCGTTTGCGTATGCAATGGACCGACGTACCCGGACCTGCGGCAAGATCCTTGCTCATCTACCGAAAATCCAATTGTAAGCATCGTTATCCCAGAATGCCAAGACGGATTGTCCGCAGGGCTTGCTGAACCAAAGTACATGACGCAGGTCCGGTAATAACAACGTCCCGGCGCGCGCGAGGCGCACGCTTTACGCCTTGCTTACGCCGCTCAAACCGCTTACCCAGTCATCTATGCCCGCTCTTATTGAAGACTATGCTCTCGTCGGCGACGGTCACACCGCCGCCCTGATCTCCCGTGACGGCTCCGTCGACTGGCTCTGCTGGCCACGTTTCGACTCGGGCGCCTGCTTTGCCGCACTCCTTGGTACCGAAAAGAACGGCCGCTGGCTGATCGCGCCGGCCTCTCCAGAGACTGACGGAGCCGAGGAGTCCGAGGAGGCCAAAGGGACCAAAGGGACCGAAGGTTCTGAAGGCGCCGGCAAATCCTCCAGCTCGTCCAGATCCGGCAAACCGGAGACGCCTGCGAAAATCACCCGTCGCTATCGCGGCGAGACGCTGATCCTCGAAACCGATATCGAAACCGCCGACGGCGCGGTCACGGTGATCGACTTCATGCCACCCGGCAACGGTTCATCGGAACTGGTCCGGATCGTGGTGGGCCGCCGTGGCAAGGTGCGCATGAAGATGGAACTGGTGCTGCGCTTCGATTACGGCTTTTCGATTCCGTGGGTCAGCCGTCTGAAGCACGATAGTGGCATCAAGGCAATCGTCGGGCCGGACACCGCCGTGCTGCGCACGCCCGTCGAACTGCACGGCGAGAATATGCACACCGTCGCCGAGTTCACCGTGTCGCCCGGCGAACGGGTGCCGTTCTCACTCGCGTATTCGCCGTCGCATCTGCGTTTGCCTCCCGCCCACGATCCTCACACCGCGCTCGCACGAACCGAGAACCACTGGCGCGAGTGGTCGGCGCGCAACACGATCGAAGGCAAGTACGCCGAGCCGATCCGCCGCTCGCTGATCACGCTGAAGGCGCTCGCCTACGAACCGACTGGCGGCATCGTGGCCGCTCCTACCACCTCGCTACCAGAACACCTGGGGGGCACGCGTAACTGGGATTACCGCTATTGCTGGCTGCGCGATGCCACCATCACGCTGCTGGCCATGATGCGCGGCGGCTACTTCGACGAAGCGCGCGCATGGCGCAGCTGGCTCGCCCGCGTGATGGCGGGAGCGCCCGAACAGTTGCAGATCATGTACGGGATTGCCGGCGAGCGGCGCCTGCCGGAATTCGAAATCGACTGGCTACCCGGCTACCAGGGCGCGAAGCCGGTGCGCGTCGGCAATAACGCAGCCGGCCAGTTGCAACTCGACGTCTACGGCGAAGTGATGAACGCCCTGCATCTGGCGCGGGTGGGCGGCCTGCAGGCCGACGACACCGCCTGGAACGTGCAGTGCGAGATGCTCGAACATCTGGAAACCATCTGGCAAGAGCCCGACGAAGGCATTTGGGAAACGCGCGGTGGCCGCCAACATTTCACCTTTTCAAAGGTGATGGCGTGGGTGGCGTTCGACCGCGCCATCAAGTCCGCGGAAATGTTCGATCTGGACGGTCCGGTTGACCACTGGCGAGCGATTCGCGACCAGATCCACGCCCAGGTCTGCGAGAAAAGCTGGAACCCGACGCTCAACGCGTTCACCCAGGTCTACGGAGGCGACGAGCTCGACGCGAGCGTCCTGCTGATCGCGCAGGTCGGTTTCCTGCCGCCGTCGGACCCGCGTGTGGCGGGCACGGTCGCCGCGACGGAAAAATATCTGATGCGCGACGGCTTTGTGATGCGCTACCGCACCACGGAATTCGACGACGGCTTGCCGCCCGGCGAAGGCACTTTCCTCGCCTGCAGCTTCTGGATGGTGGATAACCTCGCCATGCAGGGCCGCGTGGCCGAAGCTGAAGAGATGTACGAGCGGCTGCTCGGGCTGGCTAATGATGTCGGCCTGCTGGCCGAGGAATACGACCCGGCCGAGAAGCGCCTCGTTGGCAACTTCCCGCAGGCGTTTTCACACGTGGCCCTGGTGCACACTGGCCTGAACCTCATGAAACACGAACAGGAGATGGCGAAGGCGACCGGACAGCCGTCGCATGATGGGGAGTCGCAGAATGCGCCGTCGCCAAATGCGCCGTCTCAAATTGCGGCGGCGCATAACGGCAGCGAGATCGACAAACTTGACCCTGCGGCAACCCCTGATAGCGGCGCAGCAACATCGCCCGTACCATGAGTTAATGACGTTTTAGCTACCAGGAGGCGTCGCATTGCTGCGTTGCACAAAAGTACTTTGTCCGATATCATCAAGCGAGACTCTTGGCCGATAATCAAGCGCCTACAACCACAACGGCCCGCTGCAACGCGAAACGCGTGTTTGCGAAGCCCCATGCGAATCGCCCCAACGCCGGAGCACCCATGCTCTATCAACTGCATGAATTCCAGCGGGCTTTGCTCAGCCCGCTGACCGCCTGGGCCCAGGCCGCGTCGAAATCCTTCGCGAATCCGGCCAGCCCTCTCGCCTATGTCCCGGGCGCCACCCGTCTTTCCGCTGGTTACGAACTGCTCTACCGGCTCGGCAAAGACTACGAAAAACCCGAATTCAACCTGCATCAGATTGTTAAGGATGGTCATAACATCCCAATCATCGAGCAGACCATCATTGAAAAGCCGTTCTGCCGTTTGCTGCGCTTCAAGCGTTTCGCTGACGACAGCGCCGCTGTCAGTCAACTGAAAGACGAGCCGGTGGTCCTGGTGTGCGCGCCGTTGTCCGGCCACCACGCCACGCTGCTGCGCGATACGGTGCGCACCCTGCTGCAAGACCACAAGGTGTACATCACCGACTGGATCGATGCGCGCATGGTGCCGCTCGAAGAGGGCCGATTCCAGCTCGACGATTACGTTGCTTACATTCAGGAATTCATCCGCCACATCGGCGCGAAAGATCTGCACGTCATCTCCGTATGTCAGCCGACCGTGCCGGTGCTGGCTGCCATCTCGCTGATGGCGAGCCGCGGCGAAGACACGCCGCGCACCATGACGATGATGGGCGGCCCGATCGACGCGCGTAAGAGCCCGACCTCGGTGAATTCGCTTGCCACGCAGCACTCGTTCGAATGGTTCGACAACAACGTGATCTACACGGTGCCGCCGAATTATCCGGGCGTAGGACGCAAGGTTTACCCGGGCTTCCTGCAGCACACGGGTTTTGTAGCCATGAATCCGGAGCGCCACGCGGCCTCGCACTGGGATTACTACCAGAGCCTGATGCGCGGCGACGAAGAAGACGCCGAAGCACACCGCCGCTTCTACGACGAGTACAACGCCGTGCTCGACATGGACGCGGAATACTACCTCGACACGATCCGCGTGGTCTTCCAGGAATTCCGCCTCGCCGAAGGCACCTGGGATGTGGCCGGCGAGCGCGTGAGGCCGCAGGACATCAAGAAGACTGCCCTCTTCACGATCGAAGGCGAGCTCGACGACATCTCCGGCGACGGCCAGACGCGCGCCGCGCAGGATCTGTGCAGCGGCATCCCGCCGGCGCACAAGCAGCATTTCACGGCGGAAAAGTGCGGCCACTACGGCATTTTCTCGGGCCGCCGCTGGCGCACCATCATTTATCCGCAGCTGCGCGACTTCATCCTCGCGCACAACAAGGCGCCGAAGACCGCGAAGGAAAAAGTCGAAGCCTGAACACAACGCAGCATGGCGGCCTTGCTGAAACCGGGCCGCCACGTCGAAAGTTGTGTGCGCATCAAATGTGAAGCAACGGCCCCTGCAGGGGCCGTTGTCGTTTGGAAGCGAACCCTGGCGTTTAACGCCTAAGCAGGTACGCGAGCAGCAACTCGGTGTTCATCTGCACGACTTCGCTGCGCTCCGCGGGTGCGCTGAAATCACGGGCGAGCGTTGCTTCCAGCGTGTAGCGGTTCGACACGATGTAGTAGCCCATGCCCGAAAGCGTGACGTAGAAGCGCAACGGGTCGACATTGGTTCGAAACAGGCCTGCTCGCTGACCACGCTCGAGAATGCCACCGAGTGTTGCAACAATCGGCGAGATCATTTCCCGGATGCGCGTGGACTTCTGCATATAGCGCGCTTCATGCAGATTCTCATTATTCACAAGACGCAGCAGCTCCGGATGATCCCGGTAGTAGTCCCACACGAAATGCGCAAGCCGCGTAATGGCCTCGACCGGCGCAATGCCGTTCAATTCCAGCGTGCGTTCCGCCTCGTTTAACGCGCCGAAGGCGTGTTCGAGCACAGCCGTAAATAGCTGCTCCTTGCTACCGAAGTAGTAATAGAGCATGCGTTCATTCGTTTCAGCTCGGCGGGCGATCTGGTCGACGCGTGCGCCGAACAACCCACCATTCGCAAACTCCTCGGCGGCCGCGAGCAGGATACGGCGCCGGGTGCCTTCAGGATCTCTTTTGATTTTGGGCTGATTCATGGTGGCATTATCGTGAGCCGCGTTATCCGGATCGTGCCGCCGGCCTCTCCTCGGGCCTTGCACCGACAGCACTAAACGGGCTGGTTGGGGGACACCCTTCTGCGGTCTTTCGGAAAAGCGCTTTGATTATGGCACATGGTTTGGTAATGGCAATCGGGGAAATCGGCGATAATGAAGCAATTTCCCTAAGCTTGATTGAGTCAGCCAATTCGCGCGGCTCCCGACTGTCGGCAGGCGCCTTTGGCGCCCCGCCGGCCAGTCTTACCGTCTTCACTGTGACCGATTCCATAACACTCGCAGATCGCATCGAAGATCTGCTTCCCCAGACACAATGTACGAAGTGCGGCTACGCAGCATGCCGGCCGTACGCCGAAGCTGTAGCCGTTGGCACAGCGAACTACAACCAGTGCCCGCCAGGCGGCCACGAAGGTGTCGCGCGGCTGGCCGCCCTGCTCGGCAAGCCGGTCATCCCGCTCAATCCCGCTAACGGCATCGAACGGCCGCGGCCGGTTGCCGTCATCGACGAGAGCCTGTGCATCGGTTGCACGCTCTGCATGCAGGCGTGTCCGGTGGACGCGATTCTTGGTGCACCGAAGCAAATGCATACGGTCATCGAGGCGCTGTGCACGGGCTGCGACCTGTGCGTCGCGCCCTGCCCGGTCGACTGCATCGCCATGCTGCCCGTCACCGGTGAGGCGACCGGGTGGGATGCCTGGACATCGGCCGAGGCCAACGCCGCGCGTGAACGTCACGATCGCCGCGAAGCGCGCCTCGCACGCGAACGCGATGCCGCCGAAGCACGCGCAGCGGCCCGCCGTGCCGCGGGTGGTACGTCGGTTAGCGCTGCCGCTCAGGCATCCGCTGACGGGACTGCTGCGTTGACCGGTACGTCCGCACGGGTTACCACCGACGACCCCGAAGCCAAAAAACGCGCGATCATCCAGGCCGCGCTCGAACGCGCGCGCAAGAAAAAGGAAGAGCTCGCCGCAAAAGGCGCCGGTCCGCAAAACGTGGAGCGCGTGAGTGCCGAGGTGCAGGCGCAGATCGACGCTGCCGAAGCGCGCCGCCGGCGCCTCGGTATCGAAGATAACGTTGCATCCGGTAACGAAGCCAATGAACCGACGCAAGCGGCCAAAGCCGACCCGATCGCCCGTACGCCTAAACCCTGACCTATCCGCCCCGGTATGAACGCGAACAAACGCCGCGCCATCTACGAGACGCTTCAGAGCCTCAACCCGCATCCGACAACCGAACTTGAGTACACCACACCGTTCGAACTGCTGATTGCGGTGATGCTGTCGGCGCAAGCTACCGATGTGTCGGTCAACAAGGCGATGCGCAAGATGTTCCCGGTTGCGAACACGCCGCAGAAGATCTTCGATCTGGGCGAGGACGGCGTGGCGGACTACATCAAGACCATCGGGCTCTACCGGACCAAAGCGAAGAACGTCGTCGCGACCTGCCGGATTCTGCTCGACCAGTACGGCGGCGAGGTACCGGACGACCGCGAAGCGCTCGAAAGCCTGCCCGGGGTGGGTCGCAAGACGGCCAATGTGGTGCTGAACACGGCCTTCGGCCATGCAACGATCGCCGTGGATACGCACATCTTTCGGGTTGCGAATCGAACCGGGCTGGCACCGGGCAAGGATGTGCGGGCAGTAGAAGCGGCGCTGGAGAAGTTCACGCCCGCCGAATTCAGGCAGGACGCGCATCACTGGCTGATCCTGCACGGGCGCTATGTCTGCAAGGCGCGGCGGCCTGAATGCTGGCACTGCGTGATCGAGCCGCTGTGCGAATTCAGGCCGAAGACTCCGCCGCCGGATCTGTGAGATAGTCGTATCTCGCACCCCTCACCACCGTTTTCAGTCCACGATGTTCAATCCCAGCCGCGACGAAGTCCGAAGCTTTTTCACCGAGACCTGGCGCAAGCAGCGCGAAGGCACGATCCTGACACCGCTCGAGGCAATCGCCGCCGACTGGATCGTCGAGCACCCCGAATACCACACCGAACTCACGGATGGCGAGGCCGCATCCGCCCAGGACTACTCGCCTGAACGCGGCCAGAGCAACCCGTTTCTGCATCTGTCGATGCATCTGGCGATCAGCGAGCAACTGTCGATCGATCAGCCGCCTGGCATCCGCGCCGCACATGAGCGGCTCGTGGGCCGCCTGGGCTCAACCCACGATGCACAGCACGCCATCATGGAGTGCCTCGGCGAGACGCTCTGGGAGGCGCAACGCACCGGCACACCGCCCGACACGGACGCCTACCTGCAGCGCATCGAGCGCCGCGCGTCGCGCGACTGACGCGGGTCGACTGTCGGGCGTCGACTAACGCGCATCCCGCGTTGGCACGTCGACCGGCACCAGACACGTCATTCAAGCACCTCGTTCAACCGCCCCAAAGCGAAACACCCCGCCAAGGCGGGGTGTTTCCGTTTTCACATCAGCAAAGCACGCCGCGAGGCGCGACGTGCTTACTTCTTCTCGACCAGGTCGCCACTCAGCGACTCGACATACGCCGCGATGTCCTTCATGTCGCTTTGCGACAGACTCTGCACCTGCGCCTGCATGATCGGGTTGTTGCGGCCGAAGTGCGGGTTGCCGTTGCCCATCTGATACTGGCGCAGCGCCCAGTACACGTAGTCGGCATGCTGACCGGCAAGCTTCGGGTATTCCGGGCTAACCGGTTTGTTCAGGTTCACGCCGTGGCAAGCTGCGCAATTGTGCGCATCGGCCAGCACCTTGCCGTTGCCGGCGTCGGCGGCATACGCCACGTTGGCTGCGGCCAGACCGAGCAATGCCGTTGCTGCACAGGCAGCCTTGAACATCGTATGGAGTGCCAGTTGAGGCTTCTTCATGAATTCTCCTATCCCGCGAAAGTAAATAGCCGAGTGACTGGATGGATGACCGCAGCCGATCACTTGTCGGGATTGTTTTTCGAAGCGGAGGTCTGCGCCGCGTAGTACGCAGCAATGTCGGCGATGTCCTGATCCGACAGCGACGTGGCGATGGCGTGCATCGTTTCGAAGCGGCGGTCGCCTTTCTTGTACTCGTGCAGTGCGTTCTCGATGTACGTCTGATTCTGGCCACCGAGGATAGGCACCCGATAGACCTCTGGGTACGCCGTGCGGTAGTCAGGAATGCCGTGGCAGCCAATACACATCGAGACCTTACCCTGGCCCGCCTTGGCGTTGCCGACGATATCCGCTGCCTGCACAGTGGCCGCGTAGCCCGCTAGCACCGACAGCGCTGTGATCACGACGTGTTTGACGACGAATTTATTCATAGCATGTAACCTGGCTTGAGGGGAAACGGGCGCCCGAAAAGGCAACGGCCTGCACCATTATTCTTCTAAGGTTGCCACGCAGGCCAAAAAAATCGGGCTAATTGTACCGCGCCGCTGCGCGGGGCGTCCACAGAGCGGGGAAGCGCCAGCCGGCGGGGCAAAGCGCCCCGCGAGGCACACGCACTAAGGGCAAACCCGCACGAGACAAACCGCCGCACGCGGCCCGCCCACCGGGCCGCGCACCGGTAGCCGGTGCGGGTGACACCATACGACAGCCCGAATCAGGCCAACAGGGCTTCTGACTTATACTGGAATTTTTCCCCGAAAGAGCGTCTCGTCATGCGTTTCGAAGGCTCATCGCAATACGTCGCCACCGACGACCTCAAGCTCGCGGTCAACGCCGCGATGACGCTGCAACGTCCGTTGCTCATCAAAGGCGAACCCGGCACGGGCAAAACCATGCTTGCCGAGGAAGTGGCGGCCGCACTTGGCATGCCGTTGATGCAGTGGCACATCAAGTCCACCACCAAGGCGCAGCAAGGCCTCTACGAATACGATGCGGTGTCGCGCCTGCGCGATTCGCAACTGGGCGACGAGCGCGTCAAGGACATCCGCAACTACATCGTCAAAGGCGTGTTGTGGCAGGCGTTCGAAGCGGACCAGCAGACCGTGCTGCTGATCGACGAGATCGACAAGGCCGACATCGAATTCCCCAACGACCTGCTGCGCGAACTCGACCGCATGGAGTTCTACGTCTACGAGACGCACGAACTGGTGCGCGCGAAGCACCGCCCGCTCGTCATCATTACGTCGAACAACGAGAAGGAACTGCCGGACGCATTCCTGCGCCGCTGCTTCTTCCACTACATCAAGTTCCCGGACCCGGTGACGATGCAGCAGATCGTCGAAGTGCACTTCCCCAACATCAAGAAAGACCTGCTGAGCGCGGCAATGGCGAGCTTTTTCGAACTGCGCAACGTGTCGGGTCTGAAGAAGAAGCCGTCTACCTCAGAACTGCTCGACTGGCTGAAGCTGCTACTCGCCGAAGACATTCCGCCGGAAGCGCTGCGCTCGTCCGATCACAAGCAGATCATTCCGCCGCTGCATGGCGCGCTGCTGAAGAACGAGCAGGACGTGAGCCTGTTCGAACGGCTCATTTTCATGAACCGCAACAACCGTTGAACGGAGTGCGTGCGCCTGAATCACACACGCACGCCTTGCGACGGCGCACCGGCATCCGGGTGCGCTGAAGCGGAGGAAACCGCATGCTGATCGACTTCTTTTACTCATTGCGCGCGGCCAGGCTGCCGGTCTCCGTCAAGGAATACCTGACGCTGCTTGAGGCACTCAAGAGCAACGTGATCGCGCCGTCGCTCGACGAGTTCTACTACCTCGCCCGTCTGACGCTCGTAAAAGACGAGCAGTATTTCGACAAGTTCGACCAGGCCTTTGGCGCCTATTTCAACGGCGTGGCGGCCAAATCCGAACTGGCGCTCGACGTCCCGCTCGACTGGCTGAAAAAGAAGCTGCAGCGCGATCTGTCGCCGGAAGAAAAAGCGCAGATCGAAGCGATGGGCGGCCTCGACAAGCTGATGGAGCGCCTCAAGGAACTGTTCGAGGAGCAGAAGGAGCGCCACGAAGGCGGCAACAAGTGGATCGGCACCGGCGGCACGTCGCCGTTCGGTAACGGCGGTTATAACCCCGAGGGCATCCGCATCGGTGGCGACGCGGCAGGCAACCGCACCGGCGCCAAGGTGTGGGAAGCGCGCGCCTATCGCGATTACGACGATCAGGTGGAAATCGGCACGCGCAACATCAAGGTCGCGCTGCGGCGGCTGCGGCGCTTTGCGCGCGAAGGCGCGGCCGAAGAACTTGACCTGCCCGACACCATCCGCAGCACCGCGGCGAACGCCGGCTGGCTCGATCTGAAGATGGTGCCGGAGCGGCACAACAAGGTGAAAGTGCTGATGCTGCTCGATGTGGGTGGATCGATGGACGACCACATCAAGCGCACCGAGGAACTCTTCTCCGCCGCGAAGGCAGAGTTCAAGCACCTCGAGTTCTATTACTTCCACAATTGCGTGTACGACTTCCTGTGGAAAAACAACCGCCGCCGTCATGCAGAGCGCATGCCCACCTGGGACGTGCTGCACAAGTTCACGCCGGACTACAAGCTGATCTTCGTCGGCGACGCCACGATGAGCCCCTACGAAGTACTGCAGCCAGGCGGCTCGGTGGAATACAACAATCCCGAGGCCGGTGCGGTGTGGCTGCGGCGCCTCGCCGACCATTTCCCGCATCACGCGTGGCTGAATCCCGAGCCGGAAGGGCTGTGGGAATATCGGCAATCGGTATCGGCGATCCGGGAAGTGCTGGGCCATCGGATGTATCCTCTCACCCTCGCCGGTCTGGAGACCGCGATGCGCACCTTAAGCAAGTGACTGACGCAAACCAGCCGCGCCAATAAGCTGCACCCGCCAGACCTTCACCCATAAGAAAACTGAGACCTCCTGTATGAGTTCGCCCTCCTCCCCCGAGCTGTCCCCTCCGACCTCACGGCCCACGCGCCTGCGGCCGTTCGCGGACACATCGCTATCGACGCTCGTGGCCGGCTTTGTCGCGATGATGACGGGCTATACCAGTTCGCTCGTACTGATGTTCCAGGCAGGTCAGGCGGCGCATCTCTCCGATGCGCAGATTTCCTCGTGGATCTGGGCGCTTTCGATCGGCATGGCGCTTTGCACGATCGGCCTGTCGCTGCGCTTTCGCGCGCCGATCGTGATTGCATGGTCGACGCCAGGGGCCGCGCTACTGGTGTCGTCGCTGCCGAACGTGGCATATCCACAGGCGATCGGCGCGTTTATCGTCTGCGCGCTGTTGCTCACGGTGGTGGGTTTGACCGGCTGGTTCGACACGCTGATGAAAAAGATTCCGGCCGGAATCGCCTCGGCGCTGCTGGCCGGCATCCTGTTCGAGATCGGCATCGAAATTTTCCGAGCCGCGCAATTCCAGACCGCGCTGGTGCTGGCGATGTTTTTCACCTACCTCGTCCTCAAGCGCCTCGCGCCCCGCTATGCGATCGTGACGACGCTGGTGGTAGGGACCGCCGTGGCCGGCAGCCTCGGCCTGCTCGACTTCAGCCACTTTCATGTGGCGCTCGCGCAGCCCGTACTGACCATGCCGGCGTTCTCGGCTGCGGCGATCATCAGCATCGGCATTCCGCTGTTCGTCGTCGCCATGGCCTCGCAGAACGTGCCGGGGATTGCCGTCTTGCGCGCCGACGGCTATACGACGCCGTCAGCGCCGTTGATCGCCACCACCGGCATCGCTTCGTTGCTGCTCGCGCCGTTCGGCTCGCACGGCATCAATCTTGCGGCCATTACGGCAGCCATCTGTACCGGCCCAGAGTCCCACGAGGATCGTAACAAGCGTTACACCGCCGCCGTCTGGGCGGGCGTCTTTTATCTGATCGCCGGCATCTTTGGCGCGACAATTGCTGCACTGTTCGCTTCGCTGCCCAAGGCGCTGGTGGTTTCGGTAGCGGCGCTGGCCCTGTTCGGCTCGATCATGAGCGGACTCGCCAACGCCATGCAGGATCTCAAACAGCGCGAGGCCGCGCTCGTCACTTTTATGGTGACCGCCTCCGGCCTGACCCTGCTGTCGATCGGCTCGGCATTTTGGGGCCTGGTGGCAGGCGTGCTCACGCAACTCGTGCTGAATGCGAGGCGGGCCTGAGCGAAAGCTGAGGCCAGGCATGGCGAAGGCTGAAAGGATCGGCAAATGCACATGTAAAAGCCGCAGCGACCGATCCGCCATAGAATAGAAGTATCGGGCGGCATTCCCCGGCCATATCATGAGGAATGCCGCAGCGTGAAATGCTGCAGTCAGGGGCACCGGAGCATCCGCTCCAGTGGCCTTTGCGGCGACCTCCACCTTTTGGACTATTGCGCCTGTGCGCCTAAAGGCTCGACATGACTACCGCACTCGATCAACTCAAGCAATTCACGACCGTCGTCGCCGACACCGGTGACTTCCAGCAACTCGCCCAGTACAAACCGCAGGACGCGACCACCAACCCGTCGCTGATCCTCAAGGCCGTGCAGAAGGCCGACTACCGTCCGCTGCTGGAAAAAACCGTGCGCGATCACGCGTCGAAACCGGTGGGCGCGATCATCGACAATCTGCTGATCGCCTTCGGCACCGAAATCCTCAAGATCATCCCGGGCCGCGTTTCGACCGAGGTCGATGCGCGTCTGTCGTTCGACGTCAAGGCGTCGATCGAGAAGGGTCATGAACTGATCAAGCTGTACGAAGCCGCCGGCATCGGCCGCGAGCGGATCCTGATCAAGCTCGCCTCCACGTGGGAAGGCGTCCGCGCCGCGGAGCAACTGCAAAAGGAAGGCATCCACTGCAACATGACGCTGCTGTTCTCGCTCGCCCAGGCCGCTGCCTGCGCCGAAGCGGGCGCGCAACTGATCTCGCCGTTCGTCGGCCGGATCTACGACTGGTACAAGAAGAACGCCGGCAGCGCATGGGATGAAGCGAAAGACGGCGGCGCGAACGATCCGGGCGTGCAATCGGTGCGGCGCATCTATGCGTACTACAAGAAGTTCGGCTACAAGACCGAGGTGATGGGCGCGAGCTTCCGCACACCGGGTCAGGTCCTCGAACTGGCCGGCTGCGATCTGCTGACCATCAGCCCGGATCTGCTGCAGAAGCTGCGGGACAGCACGGACAAGGTGGAGCGCAAACTGTCGCCGGAACTGGGCCAGAGCGGGAACATCGAACGCGTGCCGGTCGACGAATCGTCCTTCCGTTTCCTCGTCAACGACGAAGCCATGGCTACCGAAAAGCTCGCCGAAGGCATCCGCGCGTTCGCCGCCGATGCGGTCAAGCTGGAAAAGCTGATCGAAGAACTTCGCTAACTGCGTTAAGTACGCCTGAGCCATCCGGCCCTTCTCCAGGGACGGTCAACACGGCTTCGGCGGATTTCACCTGGTTTCACAAACAACGCCACGACAGACGACTACAATCGTTTGTCGTGGCGTTGTTTTGTCTGCCTCGGCAGCGGCTGCGTCGCGCGTGACCACTTTCGCAATCAGTTGCATGGGACAGGGAGACGACCATGGAAATCCAGCCTTACGTATTTTTTGAAGGCCGGTGTGAAGAAGCGCTGAGCTTCTACACCGACAAGCTAGGCGCCGAGTTGCAGTTCAAGATGCACTACAAGGACGCGCCGCCCAATCCCGACCAGACGCCCAATCCGAAATTCGCCGACATGGTCATGCATGCCTCGGTCAAGTTCGGCTCGACCATCCTCATGATGTCCGACGACTGTATGAGCGAAAGCGTCACTCATACCGGTTTCAGGCTGACTCTGACTGGCAACGACCTCGCCCACGCCGAGAAGCTGTACAACGCCCTGGCCGAAGGCGGCAAGGTCGACATGCCGTGGCAGGCCACCTTCTGGACCAAAGGCTTCGGCATGCTGACCGACAAGTTTGGGATCGGCTGGATGGTGATGGCCCCCGAACAACCCAACTGAGCACCCACTGAAAGTACGCGCCTGCCGCTGCCCGCTCAGGTGACCAGACAGCAAGGCGAAGCGACGCCTCACACGGCTCAGCCTGGCTTCGCCGCGGCGACACGGGCGGCCGTGCCGTGCCGCTCGATATTCCAGTTAGGCTCGGTTTCGAGCAGCAAGGCCCGCAAGCGGTCGACCTGCTCGATCATCCGCTCGCCGAGCCAGTATGGCCCCTGCAGTTCCGGAGCGAGGTGCTCAGGCAGCGCACCGCCCGGCACACGGGCCAGCACCACCTGAGGCGCCAGAAAGCGCGCCGCACCGCCGAAACGCAGGCCGCGCGCCATCGCCAGCAGCATGGCGCGCACCGTGCGCGCCTCGGCACTGCATTGCCGGGAGAACGCCGCACGCGCGGCGATGTCCGCGTGCGCCAGCGCGCCGGTCGCCATCATTTCCAGCGCACTCAGCATCGAGCGGTGAACACGCTGGATCTCTTCCAGTTTCGCCTGCGGCACGCCGGTTTCCTTGGCTACCCAAGGCATCAACGGACGAAGCTGCACCAGCCGCGCGTTCAACTCCAGAAACGTCTTGATCTCTTCGTCTGCGTCAAACGGCGCACCGTTCACAAGGTGGGTGTACGTCCGGGCGCAGCCACGCAGATTTTCCGCGAGCCGGTAACGCCATGAGTAAGTCGCATGCAACGGCAGCGCAAACGAGAACGCCAGCGCAATCGCAATACCGATCAGCACGTTCAGCGTGCGCCATAGGCCCGTGTCGATCTGATTGTCGCCATGGCCCGCGACGATGCACATCGTAATCGCCGTCAGCAGTCCGACATACCCTCCCTTGCCAATGGCGTACCACGCACAGATCCCCGCCACGACGGACATCAGCACGTAGGTCAGCCACAGCGAGCCGAGCAGGTTCTGCTGCAGGATCAGCACGAGCCCAATGGTCGCGCCAAGCATCGTGCCGGCCGCCCGCTCGGTGGCCTTTTTACGAATGTTGCCGTGATGCTGCAAGCCGCCGATCACCACCAGCAGCGTCACCGACGACCAGATCCCATGCGGAATATTGATGCCGGTGGAGGCGAGAATCGACACCATCATCGCAAGGCCCACTCGCACGCTATGTAGCAGCTTGGCGTGCCGGTAACGGTAATACGGCGAGGTGATAACCCTGAGGATGCGGCTCGCGCTCGAGCGGCGCGGCATCATGGGATCGCGTTCGGAATCAGAATCGGCAGAGGACATGGTCGCGCGAAATCGGAAGCTGCGATGTAGCTATCCTGCACCAAAATGCAAAACGCCCGCAATTTTTCGTTGCGGGCGCTTTCGGACGATGGCTTCGGAGGATCAGCTTTCGACGACGTCCAGATAGTCTTCCGGGTTGGTGCGATCTTCGGCGTGCTTCATGCCGATGGCGCGCACCAGCAGGCTCACCACCACCGACACCACCAGGTTCACGATCAGCGACCACACCGCCGCGTAGCCGGGAATCGCAAGGCCGAACAGGTGGATCGTGAAGATCGAACCGGCGAGTTTCAGCGAGATCGCCATCCACGTCCCGGTTGCAATACCGACGGCCCACCCGAGCAGCAGGCCGCGATAGTCGAGCATGCGCGTGTAGAGACCCAGCACGATCGACGGCAGCGTCTGGATGATCCAGATGCCGCCCAGCAACTGCAACTGGATCGCATACGTGAGCGGCAAGCCGAGAATGAACGCCACCGCGCCCACCTTGACGAGCAGCGAAACCAGCTTGGCAATGTTGGTTTCCTGCTCACCCGTCATATGGCGGTTGATGAACTCCTTGTGGATATTGCGTGTGTACAGATTGGCCGCCGCAATCGACATGATCGCCGCCGGCACCAGAGCGCCGATACCGATCGCCGCGAACGCCACCCCGACGAACCACGCCGGGAAGAAATGCAGGAACAGCGCCGGCACCGCGAAGTTCGGGCCGAAGGCCTTGAAGTACGGGGCGAATTCCGGCATGTCCTTCACGCCCGCCGCCAGCGCCATGAAGCCGAGCAGCGCGAGCAGGCCGAGCACCAGCGAATAGGCCGGCAGCATCGCCATATTGCGGCGGATCGTGTTGCCCGATTTCGAGGACAGCACCGCCGTAATCGAGTGCGGGTAGAGGAACAGCGCCAGCGCCGAGCCGACCGCCAGCGTGGCATAAGCGCTGTAGCCGTTCAGGTTCGACACGTCAGGCGCCTTCAACAGCAGCTTGGCCGGCGGCACCGCGGCGAAGATGTGCCCGAAGCCGCCTAGTTGCGGCGGAATCACGATTACCGCAGCTGCGATCGTGACGTAGATCAACACGTCTTTGACCACCGCGATCATGGCCGGCGCACGCAATCCCGACGTGTACGTGTAGGCCGCCAGAATCGCGAAGGCGATGATGAGCGGCAGATCGCCGACAAATCCGCTGGTGTCGAAACCGAGCGCGCCGATCACCACCTCGATACCGACCAGCTGCAACGCGATATACGGCATGGTGGCGACGATACCGGTCAAGGCGACTGCCAGTGCAAGCATTCGGCTGCCATAGCGCGCGTTGACGAAGTCCGCGGACGTCACGTAGCCGTGACGTTTCGCAATGCTCCACAGCTTCGGGAACACGACGAAAGCAAACGGATAGATCAGGATCGTGTAAGGCAGTGCGAAGAAGCCGGTCGCGCCCGCGCCGAACACAAGCGCCGGCACCGCGACGAAGGTGTAGGCGGTGTACAGGTCGCCGCCCAGCAGGAACCACGTCACGATGGTACCGAAGCGCCGGCCGCCGAGGCCCCACTCTTCGAGATGCGCGAGATCGCCGCGCCGCCAGTGAGCCGCGATAAAGCCGAGAATCGTGACGCCGATGAAGAACAGGACAAAGACAAAGGTGGCGACGGGATTCATTGAACGCCCCCTTGCGAGCTATCCGGTGCGCGCCGCTTGGTCTTGAAGTAGACGAGCGCCGTGATGACCGCGCTGATCAGCACCCACAGCAGCTGATACCAGTAGAAGAACGGGAAATCGAACAGCTGCGGTTCAACCTTGTTATATGACGGCACCCAGATCATCGCGATCCAGGGAAGCAACAGCAACCAGAGCCAGCGCTTGCTGGCTCTGTTGGCGTCGGCGTCGTGAGCCATGACGTCTCCTCTTTCCTTTTATTGACTTGCGTCCCGTGGTTGACGGGCAATGAACCCCATACCGGAGAAGCCACGGGCGACCCGAAAGCAATGAAAGAGTATAGGAGTCGCAAAGGTACGGTCAAGCCGGGGCGACCCCGACGCAACGCCTGCTTGCCTCATCCGCCTAAATTGAGAACGACCCGCCGTGTTGCCCGGTCGATTCCCGCAGACCCTTGATCCACTGACGCGCGGGCAAGCCGAGTTCGGCTTCAATCAGCCTGGCGCGCGCTTCGAGTGTCGTGAACGGCACATCAAGTGCCGGGCCCGAAAACGCAATCGCCACGCGGTTGCCGTCATGCACTTCGGGCAGCGCGACCACACGGCCATCGAAGGCCTCGTTCATACGTTTCATGTTGCGCACGAAGCTCGGATGATCCCCGAACAGGTTCACCGTTACGAGGCCCGCGTCCGTCAGACACGCACGCACCGCGCGATAGAACGCCACGCTGTCGAGCACCGGACCGCGTGCTGTCGCATCGTAGACGTCGATCTGCAGCGCGCCGATGGTGCCGTGGTTCGTGCGATCGTTGACGAAGTCCCACGCATCGGTTTCATGCACGGTAAGACGGGCATCGTCGGACGGCAGCTGGAACATCGTGCGCGCGGCGATTACCACGGCCGGATTCAGTTCGACCGCTTCGACGTTCGAGCTCTTCAGGAAGCGATACGCAAACTTGGTCAGCGCCGCCGCGCCCAGCCCAAGTTGTACGATACGCTTCGGCGCTTCGAGGAACAGCAGCCAGGCCATCATCTGCTGCGCGTATTCGAGTTCGATGTGATCGGGCTTGCGCAGACGCATCGCGCCCTGCACCCACTCCGTGCCGAAATGCAGATAGCGCACGCCGCTTTCCTCCGAGAACGTCACCGGGGCAAAACGCGGCTTGCGTGGCGCTTCGATTTGCGGCGCGTCATCAAGGTCTTCGTCGCGTTGCGCGCGCTTGCCTGTCCGCAAAGTTTTCTGCCGGGTGGCGACCGATTCGGCTTCCCGGTTGCGGAATGCACGGGCCTCGGCCGAAGCGCGCTTGATCAGTTTCGTCATGTGAGGATGTCGCGCCAGAGACGCAATATTTTGGTCGAACGAGAGCATAGCATTCGCAGCACCCGAATTTCTTTTCCATGTACCCTGTTTGCAGAGCGTGTGCGGCCAGTTCGCAATCTGCTTTCCCGCACGCTATCCGGCCTTTACATTACTTGAAACTTTATTTCGCCGCGCCGTCATCGAAGCCTGATACGGTCGTCAGGACAGACTCACACCACCACAAAGGATCCTCGAGTATGAGCAACATCCACTTCATTGGCGGAGAAAAAGGCGGCGTGGGCAAATCGCTCGTCGCGCGCGTGCTGGCGCAGTACTTCATCGACACCAACGTGCCGTTTCTGGGCTTCGACACCGACCGCTCGCATGGCGCGTTGCTGCGCTTCTATGGCGATTACGCAGCGCCCGCGGTGCTGGACCGGCATGACAGCCTCGATCCCGTGATGGAAGCCGCACTCGAAGATCCGCAGCGGCGCATTCTGGTGGACCTCGCCGCCCAGACACAACAGCCGCTCGCCAAATGGCTCGACGATTCAGACGTGCTAACCGTGGCCGAAGAAAGTGGCCTCACGCTGACGTGGTGGCATGTGATGGATAGCGGCCGCGATTCGGTCGATCTGCTGCGGCAATGGCTCGACCAGTTCGGCGGGCGTCTCAAGCTGGTGATCGTTCTGAACGAAGTGCGTGGCGATCGCTTCGAGATTCTGGAAGCATCCGGCGAACGCGCACGGGCCGAGGCATTGGGCGCCAGCGTGATCACCCTGCGTCATCTGCCCGATACGACCATGCAGAAGATCGATCAGCAGAGCACGAGCTTTTGGGCCGCGGTCAATCATCCGGACCGCGCCGCTACAGGGCTTGGTCTGCTGGAGCGGCAACGCGTGAAGATATGGCTGCAGCGCGTGTATGGCGAGTTGGCGAAACTCGGGGTGTAGGCTAGGTGCGGCCGGCTAGGTACGACCGCTCTGCACGACCTTGGGCGAGGACGGCTCGACCAGCCAGCCGCGCAACGCTTCCCATGCCTTGAGCTTGTCCGTATAAGGCACGGTGTAGGCGGGGCTGCTCGAAGGAAGGCTGATGAACTCCACCTTGCCGGCTGCGCCGAGTAGTGCTCGCATGCCGAGTCGCGCAGCCGTGCCGCCGTTGAACGCGACCGCAACGAGATGAGGCAGCGATTCAACGAGTGCCGTCAGGTCGTTGCTGGCATGGTTGCGGATCCGGCTATCAAGGCTTCCCTCGCGCTGCGCCTCCGCGACGACGTCCCAGAGACCGACGCGATGACGCAGCAGCGTCTGCAGACGCGCGAGGTAATCGAGGCTGTGAACCTCCTCGCCAATCACGTCGCCGATCAGATGCCAGAAGCGGTTCTGCTTGTGCGCGTAGTACTGCGATTGCGCAAGCGAGACTTCGCCCGGCAGACTACCTAGAACCAGGACTCTCGTATTGGCATCCACGACGGGAGGAAAGCAGCGCTTTTGCGTCGTCATGCAAGCTACCCCTTGCGGGTTTCGCGCTGCACCGGATGGGCACGCGACGCGGTGTGCTCAAGCGGCCGGCCGTGTTCGCGCACGTGGGTGCGCTGCGGTTCATGCCCAGACAATTCGGCCTTGGAAGACACCAGATGTGTCCACAAGGCGGGCAACATGCACTCGGTGACCATCAGCGGCGCGCCATGGCGCTCGAACACCGAGCGGCGCGCAACCAGCGCCTGCGGATGCCGATGCCCCTCACCAATCTCGCGCGCAGCCAGCCGATACAGCGGATGACGCGCTGTGAGCCTGCGGCTCACTAGCGCCGAACGCGCGACGCTGCTATCGCTGTAGAGCAGTTCGGCCAGCGGCCGCGTGCGCAACTTGCGCATGGCCTGCCAGACGCCAACGCTCGCGGCCAGTGGCGCAATGCTATGCGCCGCGACGAACGGCGTACCGTCCACTGACAACACCACCTCACGGACCCACACCGGTGCGCGGCACTCGACGCCAAGTGCGTCGCACTCATCGGCCCATGGCAGCGCCACCGCTTCGCGTGTGACCCGCACCGCAACGGCGCCGAGCGTGCGCAGATGCGCGGTGAGCGAGCCACCGCGGGTGAGCCAGTCTTTCTGGTCCCGGCTGAAACCGGGTAAGGGCGCGACGCGCCAATGGGCGTCAGCGGCATTGAAACGGATAGCCATGGTGTCGGATTATAACGGCGCCGTGTAGGGATACGCCTTTCAGCGCGCAGCTTACAAGGTTCCCCACCACCTCGCTTCCAGACTGACCTGCGTCAACCCATCTCCGGCTTTCGGACTGTTCCGATTCTCCGTTCACCGCCCCGCACGATAAAAGATCGCTGCGTTACGAAGTCGGCGGTCCGCTCTTCCATGTGTCGCGGACGCGCCATGTGATCAGATACCAAAGGAGAAGACTAGAGATGAGAAGATTCCTGAGTGCAAGCGCGTGCGCCATGGCCGCGCTGGTTTTGGCCGGTTGCGCCGCGCCGCTGGATCGGGCCAAAGAGACATCGTTGAATCAGGCTGTGGGCATCGAGGTGAAACCGGTTGCCGGCGGCGTCTCCGTCAAACTGCCTGAGACTGCGCTGTTCGACTTCGGCAAGTCGGAGATACGTCCCGACGCGGCTGCAGTCATCAACCGTTCGGCGGTCTTGCTCAATCGCAGCAAGAAGCCGATCCTCGTCGAAGGGTACACCGACAACGTCGGCACGCTCGAGTACAACCAGCAACTGTCGGAAGCACGCGCCACAGCGGTGGGTTATGCGCTGGTGGCACGCGGCGTGGCCACGGAGCGCATCCGCACCAAGGGCAACGCCTACAACAATCCCGTAGCCAGCAACGATACGCCTGAGGGACGCGCGCTGAACCGGCGCACCGAGATCCTCGTGCATGGCGAGACAATGGATACGTTGATGGGACGCTAGGCAGCGAGCTCCTCGCGCGCTACGTTGATGGCGTCCCTGAAGCAGTGGACGCTGTTCAATGCGTGGGCCAACCGCTCGAGCGCATCGGCGTGCTGGTATGGCTGTATCGACTGGTTTGTCTGATGTGCTGCCAGATAGGTGTCAGCGCGAGCAATCAGCGTGTCGAGTTCTTCCATGCTCCACCATCGTTCGCAAGCGTGCCGCCACCCGCTCGACCACCGTCGCCCACGCGCCAGGTTCGGGCTGCCTGTAGAGCTGAACCGAGTCGTACCAGGGCTGCGTTTCCGCGTTGCCCCAGCACCAGTGCGAGACATGATCGAGCATTGCCAGTACCGGACGGCCTAACGAGCCGCCCAGATGCAACGGCGCACTGTCGACAGTCACCACAGCATCGAGTGCAGCGACAAGTGCGGCAACGTCATCGAAGCCAGCCTCGTAGCGCCCAGTGAGATCACGCACGCGATAGCCCTGCGCTGTCATGGCTGCTACATCTGCACTCAGCCCCGGCGTGAGCGGATAGAACACGACGCCCGGCAGCGCGAGAACCGGCGCCAGTGATGCAAGAGGAATCGAACGCTTTGCGTCGCGGCGGTGCGTCGGACTGCCGGACCAGACGAGCCCAACGTGCAGCAAGGGCGAAGGCGCATCGTCCACCCTCACCTTCTTCTGCCAATGCGCCAGTCGCTGCGGATCCGCCTGCAAGTAAGCCCCACCGCGCACCTGGTCCAGTTGCAAACCGAGCGTGAGCGGCAAGCTCATCATCGGCAAACCGAAGTCGGGCTTGCCGAGCGGACCCTCTTCGATCGAAACGCAATCGGCATAAAAACGCCGGAACAACGGCGCGAGCGCCCGCCGCACTGCCAGCACCAACCGGCCGCCTTCGTCGTGTACGCGCGCTGCCAGCTCCGGGAGAAACCGCACCATCTGGATATCGTCGCCATTGCCCTGCTCGCTATGCACGACGAGCGTCTTGCCCGCGAGCGGTTCGCCACGCCAGCGCGGACACAGGTTCGCCATCAAGGCAACGATGTTGTTCACCTCACGATCGTCGCGTTTCAAGCGCGCTTCGAAACGCGGCCACGCTGCCGACCAGTCGCCTCGGCGCAACTCCAGGTCGGCCAGATCGACGGCAGGCAAGGCGGCATCCGGGTCCAGCGCAAGCGAGGCATGTAGCATTGCTTCACTTTCATCGTAGCGCGCCTGCTCGGCGAGGTACTGACCAATGGCGGCGAGAACGGCCGCATTGCCGGGCGCTGCCGCATCGACTGCGCGCATCGTCGCCTCGGCGCCGGCGGCGTCGTTGCGCTGCCATTGCGCGTGACTCAGTTGCCAGGAGATTTCCGCGTCGGCAGGGTGCTTCGCGAGTACCTCACGACACACACGTTCGACCGTGTCCCAATCGCGAATCTCGCGATACGCCAGCGCCAGTTGCAACGGCAGCGCGGGATGAATCGCCGGATCGAGCGCATAGGCTCGCAAGAGCGCCTCGCGTCGCTCCGCACTCGCCACAGGACCCGGCATCGACGAGAGCGCAATAGCGAGCCACCAGGGCGCACGCCCATCTTGAGGCGCATGCCGGCCGTAAGCACGCAGCATATGCGCTGCCGCCGAATGCGCCTGGCACGAGTCGATCAGCCACGCAATCCATTGGATCGACGCCTCAACGGATTGCGCCCCCACCGCCAGTTCGCTGTAGCGCTTTGCGACATCTTGCTTGCCGAGCGCATCGGCAAACAGCGCGAGCCGCGCATAGCGGCCGCCACTGAGGGTTTCGCCGCCGGACAGCGAGGCGCTGTGATATGCCTGCTCGAATTGCCCGGCGCTCGCGCACAGGTCCGCGTGAATCTGCGGTGTCACACCGTCTTGCGCCAGCGCGACTGCGCGATGCTGAGCAGCGTCGAAACCCAGCTCGCAAAGGGCGGACCACACGAGATAAACGGGATCATCCAGCGTGACTGCGTTTGTTTCGGACATGGAAGAAATTGAAGAAGGTGACGATGAGACCTCGGGCCGTCACACACAGAGATCCCTTCAAGATCGATCGTGCGTCCGGGGCCGGAGCGCCACAGCATATGACGAATTTGCGCTAGCGCATCTCATATTCAGATCTCAAATTAATCGCGTTGATAAATTTTAGTTAGTAAACCATACTGATTTTCGTTCGGCCGAACGCGACTCACCCCTTTAATCCACATTAAGAATAATCGCAAAGGAAATGAAATTGAATCAGAGCCTAAAAGAAACATCTGATCGCATTGCGCATCTGGCTGCGGTCGTGCTCGCGCGGCCTAGTTCATCGCATCTGGAAAAAGAACTGGCGGGTTCTGCGCTTGCGCAACATCACACGGCGAAGCAGACTAGCGCGGCTATTGGCAGCCTGGCAGCCAGAGTGCTGGCCGACCACAACGCCTGTATGGAAGCGCGGGAACTGGCCGGGTCGGTGCTCGCGCAGGTTCGTCGGCACGAGCAGGCACCTGCAAGTTAAGTAGCTGCATCGGCAAAAAAAATGCGCTGCCGTGAAGCAGCGCATTTCCCTGAGCCTATTTTCAAACCTACGACTAACGCCTAAAAAACCGGCGTCTCGATCGCGTTTAACCTGCGCGTGCCAACAGCAGCGTGTTGGTCCGCTTGACGAAGCTCGCCGGATCTTCCAGCGCGCCGCCTTCTGCAAGCATGGCCTGGTCGAACAGCAGATGACACCAGTCGTCGAAGTTCGCGCTATCCGTATGCAGGGTCTTCACCAGCGCGTGCTCTGGGTTCACTTCCAGAATCGGATGGAACGACGGTGCCTGCTGACCGGCGGCCTTCAGCATGCGCTGCAGGTAACCGCTCATCTCGCCATCGTCGGCCACGAGGCAGGACGGCGAGTCGGTCAGGCGGAACGTCAAACGCACGTCTTTAGCCTTGTCCTTCAACGCTTCCTTCATCTTCTCGACGAGCGGCTTCAACTCTTCGCTGACCTTTTCCTGCGCCTGCTTTTCCTCGTCGTTCAATGCGCCCAGATCGAGGTCGCCACGCGCGACGCTTTGCAGCGGCTTGCCGTCGAACTCATTCAGGAACGACAGCATCCATTCGTCGACGCGATCGGTCAGCAGCAGCACTTCCACGCCCTTCTTGCGGAACACTTCGAGGTGCGGGCTATGCGTCGCGGCCTGGAACGTATCGGCGGTCACGTAGTAAATCTTGGTCTGCTCGGGCTTCATGCGCGCGACATAATCCGCCAGCGAGACCGTCTGCTCAGGCGACTCGTTATGCGTCGAGGCGAAGCGGATCAGCTTGGCAATCCGGTCCTTGTTGGCGAAATCCTCACCCACGCCTTCCTTCAGCGCCTGACCGAATTCCTTCCAGAACGTCGCATACTTTTGCTTGTCGGCGTCGTTATCGGCGTTTGCCAGATCTTCGAGCATCGACAGCGAACGCTTGGTCACGCCTTCGCGGATCGCCTTCACATCGCGGCTTTCCTGGAGGATTTCACGCGACACGTTCAGCGGCAGATCGCTCGAGTCGACCACGCCCTTGATGAAGCGCAGGTAGGTGGGCAGCAGTTGCTCGGCGTCGTCCATGATGAAGACGCGCTTCACATACAGCTTCAGCCCGCCGCGATGATCGCGGTTCCACATGTCGAACGGCGCCGCGCTCGGCACGTACAGCAGTTGCGTATATTCGCTGCGGCCTTCGACGCGGTTATGCGTCCACGTCAGCGGCTCCTGATGGTCGTGCGACAGATGCTGGTAGAACTGCTTGTACTGCTCGTCGGTGATGTCGTTCTTGGAACGGGTCCACAGCGCGCTCGCCTGGTTGACGGTCTCGTCCTCGTCCTTCGTGACCATCTCGCTCTTTTCCGAATCCCATTCTTCCTTCTGCATCAGGATGGGCAGCGCGACGTGGTCCGAATACTTCTGGATGATCGACTTCAGACGGTGCGACGACAGCAGTTCGTCTTCCTCGGGGCGCAAATGCAGCGTGATGGTCGTGCCGCGCTGCGCGCGCTCGATCGTCTCCACTGCGAAATCGCCTTCACCGGCGCTTTCCCAGCGCACGCCCTCGGCCGCAGACAAACCGGCACGGCGCGTTTCGACGGTGATCTTGTCGGCGACGATAAAGCCCGAATAGAAACCCACGCCGAACTGGCCGATCAATGCCGCGTCTTTTTGCTGATCGCCGGAGAGCTTGCCGAAGAATTCCTTGGTGCCCGAACGCGCGATCGTGCCGAGGTGCGAGACCGCTTCGTCACGGCTCATGCCGATGCCGTTGTCGTCGATCGTGACGGTACGGGCGGCCTTGTCGTACGAAATACGAATCCGCAGATTCGGGTCGTTTTCATAGAGCGCATTGTTTTCGATCGCTTCGAAACGCAGCTTGTCGGCAGCATCCGATGCGTTCGAAATCAGCTCACGCAGAAAAATTTCCTTGTTGCTGTACAGCGAATGAATCATCAGTTGCAGAAGCTGTTTCACTTCTGCCTGAAAGCTCATGGTTTCTTGTGCCATGGTCGGACTTCCTTTCTCTGTTGCGGTTGATTCGGATCGGGGGCTAATTGGGTACTATCGCCACGATTTCAAGAGGCGCGCCGCGCGACGCCATCCAGATAGCGGCACAGGAAGGCCGGCAGCGCCGGATCGCCGCAATTGGCGACGTTAAAGCGGGTCCAGCTCGACGGCGACTGCTGCGGCGAAAACAGGCTGCCCGGCGTCAGCAGAAAGCCGGCCTCATGCGCGGCGGCGGCAAGCACGTCCGAGTCGACGCCAGTATCGGCCCACAGGAAGATGCCCGCGCCGGGTGTCTGGAACAGCTTCATCCCTGTCTTCTCGAGCATCCGCGCGGACTTGTCGCGCACGCCGTCGAGGCGCGCCCGCAGCCGTTCCACGTGACGCCGGTAGTGGCCTTCGGTGAGGATCTTGTACAGCACGCGCTCGTTGAGTTCGGGGCTCGTCATGCCGACCAGCATTTTCTGGTCCGTGACGGCCTTCGCGACCGCCGGCGAACAGGCGATGAAACCGACCCGCAGATTGGCCGCCAGTGTCTTCGAAAAGCTGCCGAGGTAGATCACGCGCTTTAACTGGTCGAGGCTCGCAAGACGCGTAGCCGGATAACCGGGTGGGCAAAGATCGCCGTAGACATCGTCCTCGACGACGATGAAATCGTATTCTTCCGCGAGCCGCAGGATGCGGAAGGCCTGCGCAGCGGTGAGCGAGGTGCCGGTCGGATTCTGCAGCACCGAGTTGATCACCAGCATTTTCGGGCGCCACATCTGCACCAGCGTTTCGAACGCATCCAGATCCGGCCCGTCCGGTGTGTACGGCATGCCGACGAGGTGCGCGCCTTGCGAGACAAAGCGGCCGAACATCTGGAACCAGGCCGGGTCGCCGACAATCACCGCGTCGCCGGGCTGCACAAAAATGCGTGAGATCAGGTCGATCGCCTGGGTGATGCCCGAGGCGAGCACGATCTGATCCGGCGACGCGCCGATTTCCAGCTCCTCGAGCCGCGTCTGCAACTGCTGACGCAGCGGCAGGAAGCCCTGCGGCGTGCCGAAACTGAGCATCTGGGCGCCGCTTTGCCGGCCCAGCGTGCGCAGCGCGCCAGTGATCAGTTCGCCGTCGAGCCAGCGGCTCGGCAGGAAGCCGAGACCGGGGCCGCGTTCCGGCCGGGTCGAAGTCTGCAGCATGTTGCGCAGGAGCCAGACGACGTCGATCGTCTTCGTGGCGGGCGCGGCTTCGGGGTTCTGACGGCGCTCGCCGGGCATGGGAGCGGCCAGACGTTCGCGCACGTAGAAACCGGAGCCGCGCCGCGAATCGAGGTAGCCTTGGGCGACGAGCCGCTCGTAGGCCTCCACCACCGTAAAGCGCGACACGCCCTTGTCCAGCGCGAGCTTGCGGATGGACGGCATGCGCATGCCGGCGCGGAACACGCGTTCCTCGATGCGGCGGCGTGCCCACTGGACGAGCTGATCGACGAGCGTCAACGAAGACGCGTCGTGCGGGGCGGGAATCTGGTCGAGCGCGGCAGACATAGGAGGCTCCAACTGTACCGAACACTATCGGGACGATTGTACCGTTACTGTGCAGGTGGGCAACGCTACATTTGGGCTGAAGGGCCAACCCGCGCCAGCAAACGGTTATGCTTACGGCCCCGGCACACCGCCTGCCTTCCCGCAGGTCTGCCGGCCCCAGCGCAGAATCCGTTTTGTACATCGCCATGACCGCACACACGCTTCGACTCGACCACCTCGTGATTTCCGCCCGCACGCTCGACGAGGGCACCCAGTATGTCGCCGACACGCTTGGCGTGGAGCCGGCCGGCGGCGGTTCGCATCCGCTGATGCGCACCCACAACCGGCTGCTGAATCTGTGGGATGGCGTGTATCTCGAGGTGATTGCAGTCGATCCGGACGCCGAGGCACCCGCCAGCGGCGCCGACGCCCGCCCGCGCCTGTTCGCGCTCGATGCCGCGGCGACCCACGCGCGCCTCGCCAGTGGCCCCTATCTGTCGCATTGGGTTGTGCGTGTCGAGCGGCCGAAGGACCTGCCGCGCTGGCAGGCGCAGTATCCGCAGCGGATCCCGCCGGTCGTGCCAATGAGTCGCGGTGTGTTCACCTGGGGGCTGTCAGTGCCGGACGACGGTGCGTTCCCAGGCTGGCAAGGCGCCGGCGACGGCATCGTGCCGACGCTGATTCAGTGGGACACGCCGCAGCACCCTTCGGACGTGTTGCCGGAAACCGGACTGGCGCTGAAGTCGCTCAAGGGCATTCACCCGCAGGCGGAGACCGTGGCGGCCCACCTGCGCTGGCTCGGCGCGGCACACCTGATCGCCCTGTCGGCGCCGGACATTGCCGAGGGCAAAGGTGACGGCGAAGGTACGGTCAAGACCGCAACGCTAGTGGCCGAAATCGAAACCCCGAACGGCCTGCGCACCCTGAAATAGTTGCACGAGCATTAACGCGAGCGCGCTGCTCGCCGCAGCAAACCAAGGCGCAGTGCGCCTTGCGACGCGCCCGTGGCAAGGCCACTCGCGCGATAATCGAAGCTTTTGACGAATCCGATCCAGCAACACCTGTCGAGGACAACATGGACCATAGCGACCTTCAAGCCCCCACGTGGCAACTTTCCGAACGCGCACGCAAGCTCACCAGCTCGGCGATTCGCGAAATCCTGAAGGTCACCGAACGGCCCGAAGTCATCTCGTTCGCGGGCGGCCTGCCGTCCCCGGCCACCTTCCCTGCAGAAAGAATGCGTGAGGCATCGGACCGGATCCTGCGCGATTCGCCCGCCGCGGCGCTGCAATACAGTGCAACCGAAGGCTATCTCCCGCTGCGCGAATGGATCGCCGCCCGCCACTCGGTCAACGGCGCGCAGATCCGCGCCTCGCAGGTGCTCGTCACCACCGGTTCGCAGCAGGCGCTCGATCTGCTCGGCAAGGTGCTGGTTTGCCCAGACAGTCCGGTGCTGGTCGAAACACCGACGTATCTCGGCGCGTTGCAATCGTTTTCAATGTACGAGCCGCGCTACGTCCAGGTCGCGACTGACGACAACGGTTTGCTCCCCTCGGCGCTCACGCCCGAGCTGACGGCCGGTGCACGCCTCCTGTACACGCAGCCGAATTTCCAGAATCCGACTGGCCGCCGTCTACCGCTCGAGCGCCGCCGCGCCCTCGCCGAACTGGCCCCGCGCGCGCCGTTTCCGATCATCGAGGACGATCCGTACGGCGCACTCGATTACGCCGGCGAACCGCTGCCCACCATGCTGTCGATGGCGCCGAACCATATCGTCCATCTCGGTTCGTTCTCCAAGGTGCTCGCCCCGGGCCTGCGCGTGGGCTACATCATTGCTCCCGAGGAACTGCACTTCAAGCTCGTCCAGGCCAAACAGGCCACCGACCTGCACACGCCGAGCTTCACGCAACGCATCGTGCATGAAGTGGTGAAGGACGGCTTTCTCGACACCCACGTGCCGACCATCCGCGCGCTGTATCGCGATCAGTGCGCGGCGATGCTGGCGGCACTCGAACGCTATATGCCAGAAGGCGTAAGCTGGAACCGGCCCGAAGGCGGCATGTTCGTGTGGGTGAAATTGCCCACGCAGGTCGACAGCATGAAGCTGCTCGAAGAAGCCGTTGCACAGAATGTCGCGTTCGTGCCGGGCGGTCCGTTCTATGCCGACGAGGCGCAGCACAACACGCTGCGTCTGTCGTTCGTCACCGTGCCGCCCGCCAGGATCGACGAAGGCGTGAGCCGCCTCGCAGCGCTGATCCGCGCGCGCGTTTGAACGAGTTCGGGCGGGCGTGAGCCGGGCAACCGCCACGGCTCTCACCCGCTTACCACTCACCATTCACCCATTTACTCATTAGCAAGGACCTGCAATGACTCAAGCAAATGTGTACGACAAGCTGAAGGAACTGGGTATCGAACTGCCTACCGCCGGCGCCCCCGCAGCTGCCTACGTGATGAGCGCGCAGAGCGGCAACACGGTGTATCTGTCGGGCCACATTGCCAAGAAGGATGGCAAGGTGTGGGCCGGCAAGCTCGGTGACAGCCTGACCACGGAAGAAGGCAAGGTAGCCGCGCGCTCGATCGCCGTCGACCTGCTGGCCACACTGCATGCGCACGTGGGCGACCTGAATCGCGTCAAGCGGATCGTCAAGCTGATGAGCCTCGTGAACTCGACGCTCGATTTCACCGAGCAGCATCTCGTCACCAACGGTGCGTCCGAGCTGATCGCGGATGTGTTCGGCGAGCGCGGTAAGCATGCACGCTCGGCCTTCGGCGTGGCGCAGATTCCGTTGGGCGCCTGCGTCGAGATCGAGATGATCGCCGAAGTGGAGTAAAGCAGTCCGGCTACCGGAGCGTCCCACCACGCTCTGTCACGCGCCGTGAAGTGCTCGCGCACTTACGGCGCGTTTTCTTTTGTGGATTGCGCCGCGCGTATCGCTACCATCCATTTTCGCCAATTGACGCCGTTCAATATGCCTGTTCCGCCGCTAGTCAATTGAGCCAATAAAAACACGCAAAAAACTGCACAAAAATTCACGCGAAGCCGGTGGCTCGAAGGCTGATCCCACAGTAGAATCGATCGCTGCGTCAGCCAATTGCTCAATAAATCAAACGCTAGGCCAAATGTCCGCTCGCACTGTCCGCTTCAAGCAGGTTGATGTTTTCACTCCGGTGCCGTTCAAAGGCAATCCGCTTGCAGTCGTGTTCGAGGCCGACGACCTGGACGGCGCCCAGATGCAGGCCATCGCCCGCTGGACCAACCTGTCCGAGACCACGTTCCTCGTCAAGCCGACCCACCCGGATGCGGACTATCACGTACGCATCTTCACCGTCGAAGGCGAGTTGCCGTTCGCGGGCCATCCGACTATCGGCACTGCTCATGCCTTGCTCGAAAGCGGCTATCAGCCCAGGACGCCAGGCAAACTGTTTCAGCAATGCGGTGCCGGCCTCGTGGAACTGAACGCGCAAGCAGGCGGTGCATGGGCTTTCGTTGCGCCACGCGCGCGTGTCACGCCGTTGCCGACAGACTTGTACACATCCTTGACGGATGCGCTGCGTACCGAAGCGATCGATTTCAGCGCGGCACCTTGTGGTATCGACAACGGTGCACCATGGCTCGTCGTGCGGGTGAATTCGGCCGCTGCCTGTCTCGCCATCAAGCCGGATGCCGCAGCACTCAAGCGCGTCGTCGAAGCGGTCGGCACCCATGGCGTTGCGGTCTACGGTCCACATGATCCTGACGGCCCCGCCACTTTCGAAGTGCGCTGCCTGATGGTGGGCGGCGGTCTCGGCACGGGTGAAGACCCGGTAACCGGCAGTGCGAACGCAGCAATCGCCGGACTATTGAGCGCGCAGCAACGACGGCCGGGGGCTTCCTACACAGTCCGCCAAGGCACCCTGCTGGGTCGCGCGGGCCAGGTATCCGTGCGCTATGACGACGCTGCCGGCAAGACGTGGATCGGTGGACCAGCGGTCACGGTAGTCGACGGCACGTTCAGGTTGCCCTGACTCGTAGCGGCGCGCCGAAGGAATGCGAAAGCCTCGCGCATATTGCATGCAAAAAACACTTGAGCGGCGATCGCCCATTTGAGCCAAGCTTGTCCACAAAACGCCTCGTCAGGACAACTCCATGTCGTACGGCTGTAAGGATGGCGAGCACTTTGGGGTAGAGGTCAGTCTCGCCTCGACGAACCCTTCGAAAACGCTTACCCGGCGCGGCGCCTGCTACGGCCGCTGCACGCCCGTCAGAGGTTGTGTACGTATGCCTGTCGAGGGCCGCGTATACCCGCAGCATGGCCCCTTCCTTAATCCATTGGCATTCAGTAATATCGAAACGTATTCAACGCCCTACGGACGATCTGGCAACACGCCACGCTCTTTCCTCCTGCGCAGTAGTCCCGGCACCTCGCTCACCATGCAGCCAATCTCGAAACCAGCGCAGTCGATGTATGCGAAGCCGCTGCGGAACGGCACACGGGCGCGGTCCTCCCGATGAGTCAGCCCCGCTTCTCAGCTGTGCGCGACGCGAGACACCGCCCCGATGCGGTCGTGCCGCGCCGGCGCGCGCTGCTCGCCATTCCTGCGCTCGGCGTGCTGGTGCTGGTGCTGTTATGGACTGTTATCTTCGCGCGCCTGTCGGTCGAAAAAGACGCCACCTCGCGTGAGGCGATGGCCTCTGCCGCGATCCTCTCGGCAGCGCTCGAACAGCATACGGTCAAGGCCATCCATCAGGTCGACCAGATCACGCGCTTCGTCAAATACGAGTTCGAGAAGACCCCGGATCGTTTCGATCTCGCCAGCACGGTTGAGAAAGGCGTCGTGCAGAGCGACACCCTGGTGCAGGTTTCGATCATCGACGAGCACGGCATTCTGGTTTCAAACACGACCGAACAGAATCCCAAGCAGATCGACCTGTCGGACCGCGATCACTTCAAGGTGCACGAGCACGAGAACGACGACAACCTCTACATCAGCAAGCCGGTGCTCGGCCGCGTGTCGGGACAGTGGACGCTGCAGATGACACGCCGGCTCAATCACCCGGACGGTTCTTTTGCGGGCGTCGTAGTGGTCTCCGAAGATCCGAGCTACTTTACGAGCGATTTCTACAACAATGCGGCGATCGGCCACGACGGTGTAATCGCTGTGGTCTCCGACAACGGCACGGTGCTCGCGCGCCGCACCGGCAACGCCGAAGCCGCCAATGGCAAGTTCTCCGCCAGCGGTTCGTATCCGACTTCCGAGCATGTGTCGGGCACCTATGTCGATTCGATCGACAACGTCACGCGCATCTTCTCGTACCGGCACATCGACGGTTATCCGCTCGGCGTGCTGGTGGGCCTCTCGCAAGCCGAAGAGTTCGCCGACTACAACCACACCCGCGACGTCTATCTGCTGATGGCGAGTTTCATTTCGCTCGCCATGCTCAGCTTCTTTGCGGTGGCCACCGGTTTGATCGGCAAGCTGCTCGGCCGGGAGCGCGAGATGACGCATCTGGTCGAATACGATCTGCTGACCGGCCTGCGCAACCGTTATGCGACGCTGCAGAGCTTGCGCCACGACGTCGCCAACCCGACGAACCTGGGCCGGCTCGCGATTCTCTTTATCGACCTCGACAACTTCAAGACCGTCAACGATACGCTCGGTCACAACGCCGGCGACATCGTGCTGCAGATGACCGCGTCGCGTCTGTCCGAAGCAGTCGGCGACGGCGGTGCGTTGAGCCGCATCGGCGGCGACGAGTTCGTGGTTGTGATCAAAGGCGATGACGTCGAAAAGCGCGCCGTCGATCTCGCGGAGGCCGCGGCCGAAGTCTTCGCCAAGCCGTTCGAAGTGCGCGGCAGCGCCTTCGTGCTGCATGCGAGCATCGGCATTGCGCTCTATTCGGTGCCGAACGAAAGCGAAATCGACCTGCTGAAAAAAGCCGACCTCGCGATGTACAGCGCGAAAGACGCCGGGAAGAATTGCTACCAGTTTTATTCGCCGCAACTGTCGCATCGTGCCGATCACCTGATGAAGTGGGAACAGCAACTGCGTGTGGCGCTCGCCGAAGGTCAGCTGTTCCTCGCATACCAGCCGAAGATCGACCTGACGCGGCGCTGCATCACTGGCTTCGAAGCGCTGGTGCGCTGGAACCATCCGCAGCATGGCCTGATTCCGGCCAATGAATTCATTCCCGTGGCGGAGTCGACCGGCCTGATCGTGCCGATCGGCGACTTCGTGATCGAGACCGCCTGCCGTCAACTGGCGCTGTGGCAACAGCAGGGGTATGACACGCTGTCGCTGGCGGTGAACATCTCGGCGGTGCAGTTCTGGCGCGGCGACCTCTATCAGACCATCTCACATGCGATCGAGGAAACGGGCATCTCCGCCCGCCGCCTCGAACTCGAGATTACCGAGACCGCGATGATGGAATATCCCGAACTGGTCTCGGAGAAAATCTTCGCGCTCAAGCGCCTCGGCGTGCGCATCGCGCTGGACGATTTCGGCACCGGCTATTCGTCGCTGTCGTATCTGAACCGCTTCTCCGTCGATACGCTGAAGGTCGATCGCTCGTTCGTGCAGGCCATTCCTGGCGACCGCAGCGTCTGCGTGATGGTGACGGCCATCGTCAACCTCGCGCGTTCGCTCGGGCTCACGGTGGTAGTGGAAGGCACTGAGACGGAAGAACAGATCGCCTGGCTTGCAGCGCTCGGTCATATCGAAGCGCAGGGCTTCCTGTTTTCACGGCCGGTTCCCGTCGACGCCATTCCGGCACTGCTCGATCGCTTTGGCGTCTGCGGCATGCCGGAGCGGCGCATTGCCCGCGAGCCGACTGCCGACAACGCCAGCACAACGTCGAGCACCAGCGGACTATCGGCTTAAGCTGCGGCGCGGCCCGACGCGCGCGACAGCCTTGCGGTGCACACATTCGCATTTACAGATATATTCAAGAGTACTGAAGCATTCCACGCGCCTTCCCGCCGAGGCTTGGCGCGCAACCTGTTCAGCCTTACTCAGACAGCATGTCCGGAATGTCCGGCGTGCGGACCGCCATGTACATGATCACGAGCCAGGACGCCATCGGACGCGCAGAGCGGGAACCGTTGTGGACGCTGTTCCGGGTCGTGTGCGGCCTGTCGGCGCTCTCTTGGGGTGGGCTCGCGCTGATGGCGCAACTCGAGAACCACTATGTCGAGCGCGAAGGCCGTCTGTCGCGGGTGGCGTTCTCCGATCTGATCGCGCTGGCATGGATGGTGCCCGGTCCAGTGGGCTGCAACGTCGCCGTGCAGGTAGGTCACGCGTTACGCGGACGAGCGGGCGCATGGGTCGCAGGCATCGCCAGCGTGCTGCCCTTCTTCATGCTGATGACGCTCTTCGCGATTTTCTACCGTACGCCGTTCGTACGGGCCGTCGCATCGCAAACCCTTCTCAATCACTTTAGCGTCGTACTGGGCACGCTGATCGCGGTGACCTGGTACAAGCAGACGCGCGCGCTCGTGCGCGGCAAGGTGGCGTGGATTGCGGCGCTGCTCGGCTGGGTCATACTCTTCTATGCACGTAGCCCGGCCGCTTACGTTGCGATGCTCGGCGTGGCATTTGCGGTGGGCTGGTTCAACAGTCCCGAGCGCGAGGCGAGGCTCAATATCTCGATTGCGCGCAGCGACCTGCAACTGATGGCTGCCCTGTGCGTACTGCTGGCTCTTTTCGCTATCCCACTCCCGCATCGCTACGAACTCGCGCTGCTGTGGCCGCGGCTCGCAGGCGCGGGCATGACGCTATTCGGCGGTGGCTTCTCTGCGTTGCCGGTGTTGAAGGCGCTCTTTGTCACGCCAGGCATAGGCGTATCGGATAACGATTTCACGCTGGCCTTCTCGCTCTCGCCGATGTCGCCCGGACCGTTGCTGAATGTGGTGCCGTTCTTCGGCTACCTTGTCGATGGCTGGCCTGGCGCGTTGATCGCCACGCTCGCACTGTTCGTGCCGTCAGGCTGCCTCGTCGTGCTGGCGCAACGCAACCTGCATCAATTGAAGGCCAATCCGCGCTTCGAGCACGGCATGCGGATTCTGCGCGCGGTGACCACGGCCTTTCTCGCGGTCGCCGTATTGCGGATTGCACAGCGCGTGCCGTTGCAGCCACAGTACGTGGTGACCGCGCTGTTCTCGTGCATGTGCTTTGCCAAGCTCAAGGTGCCGGTCTATATCGTGTACGGTACGGTGGCCGGTGCGTGCGGGCTGTGGCTCGCTTATGCGGCGATCGCGTAGGCCGGCGTCTCTCGACGCCGCACCCTTGCGCTCAGCGCGAGCGCGCCGCGGCAAATCCGCCAAAGAACGCCCGCGCATTCGACTCGAGACTCTCGAGGTGATATCCCCCTTCCTGAACGATCACCGAAGGCAACGCCAGCGCGCCGATGGCCGCGCCAAGACGACCGAAACCTTCGGTCGTCACGTCCACATGCGATTGCGGATCGTCCTTGTAGATATCGAAGCCCAGCGCCAGCACCAACGCATCCGGCTCGAAACGCTTGAGCACACGTAGCGCGTCGTTGACGCGTTCAAAAAACACATCCTCGGATGAACCGTGCGGCATCGGGAAATTGACGTTAAAGCCGTCTCCTGCGCCCGTGCCACGCTCGTCCTCGTAGCCGGTCACAACCGGATAGAAGTTGGTGGGGTCCCCGTGAATCGATACGTAGAGCACGTCGTCGCGGCCGTAAAAGATTTCCTGCACGCCCTGGCCGTGGTGCATGTCGGTGTCGAGAATCGCGACGCGCCCGTACTGCTTGCGCAATGCCTGCGCCGCGATGGCCGCGTTGTTCAGATAGCAGAAGCCGCCGGCCGCGTCCCGCCGCGCATGATGACCAGGCGGGCGGCACAGCGCGTACGTCTCACGCACGCCGCTGTTGACCGCCGTAGCCGCGGCGAGCGCGCTTTGTGCCGACCAGTAAGCGGCACGCCACGTGTGTTCGCCGATCGGGCAACTGCCGTCGGCCTGGTAGCGCCCTGCCCGAGCGAGAATGCCGCGCAGCGGATTCGGCTCGCGCACATAGATGTTCGACATGACCTCGTCGCCCCAGTCGTCGGACATTTGCATCCATTCGGCGTGCGCCTCTTCGAGGAAACGCAGGTAGTGGATGTCATGCACTGCGGCGATGGCATCGAGGCCGCCGTCCACCGGCTCATGAATTTCAAAGCCGAGCGACTTCACCGCCGCAACGAGGTGCGCGGCACGCTCGGGCACTTCCTGCGCCGGCCGCATCTGCCCGCGCGAAAAGTAGCTGCGTGGATGATGTTTCAGCTGTTCAGGATGGAAGAAAGTTTGCATGATATTTGCCGAAAGAAGATCAGCTGGCGCGCAGCGCTTCAGCCACATCGGCGCGCTGCGAACGACGCGCGTCCAGTGCAGCGATGCACAACAGCGAGATAGCTGCGAGACAAGTGTAGAACACAGCAAGCGGCCACCATTGGCCGATGAAGCGATGGGCCAGATAAGTGCCGATCAGCGGCGTCAGACCGCCCGCCACGGCGCCGCACACCTGATACGAGAGGGAGATGGCGGAATAACGCACACGCGTTGGAAACACCCCGCTGACAAAGCCTGCGATCACCGAATAGAAGCTCGACATGCAGACTACTGCAATCGCAATGCCGATCACCATCGGTACGACACTGCCGCTTTGCACGAGCACGAACATCGGATAAGGCGAGAGCATCGCAGCGAGCGCAGCGAACTTGAGGAAACGCGCGCTGCCGACGCGCTCGGCAAGCCACGCGGCGACCGGTTGCGCGCACAACTGGATAATCGCGACGGCAAACAAGCAATCGAGAATCAGGGAGCGTGTCACTCCGACATACTGCGTCGTATAAGCGATCATGAACGTGTTGGTGAAATACACGCCTGCAATGCCGATCGTGTTTGCGCCGATACACAGCAGCACGAGCCGCCACGCCGAGCTGAACACCTCGGCGACGGGCAGCTTGACGGTCTTGTTCGCTTCCTTCACCTGAGCAAACTCCGGCGACTCGTTGACGCCAAGGCGGATCAGAACGCCGACCACCAGCAGCACCGAGCTCGCCAGAAACGGCAGACGCCAGCCCCACGACATGAAGTCGGCCTTGTCAAGCGAAGTCACCGCGCGAAACGCCACCAGCGACAGGATCAACCCTGCCGGGCTGCCAAGCTGCGCGAACGACGCGAAGAACGTGCGACGCCCCTGCGGGGCGTGTTCGCCCGCCATCAGCACCGCCCCACCCCACTCGCCGCCCACGGCAAGACCCTGCACCACGCGCAGCAACACCAGCAGCACGGGAGCCAGCACGCCCACCTTCGAGAAGTCAGGCAGCAGGCCGACGCAGACCGTGGCGATACCCATCATCATCAGCGTGGTCATCAGGGCTTTCTTGCGGCCGAAACGATCGCCCACGTGGCCGAAGATCAGGCCGCCGATCGGGCGCGCGAAGAAGCCCACCGCGAACGTAGCGAACGACGCCATGGTGCTGACAAACGGATCCTGCGATGGAAAATACAGCGCGCCAAACACCAGAGCGGCGGCGGTAGCGTAGATGTAGAAGTCGTACCACTCGATCATGGTGCCGATAAACGCGGCGGTCGCCGCGCGTGCCGGTTGACGGGCGGGGATTGCAGGCTGGTTCATGAGCGCTCCTTGGCTGGTTCGCCGCCCCTCTGCGGGAGCGTGCGACTGACATGCCTGTCGATTGTGGCGATTGTGGCGCCGCCGGGTCGCGCGCGCCGCGCACACTTTTAAAGGTGTACAGATCGTTTATCGGCAGCCATAAAACATTAGTCAAATTTCGAGTTATTATTCTTGATATAAATCTGGCTAATACTTCAACTGCTTAGCAGGGCCATCATGCGCGCCGAAATTGCCTCTTTTCTCAATGACCGGCTCGACTGGAACCTGCTGCGCACCTACCTCGTGATCATGCAGGAGCGCAGCTTGAGCCGTGCGGCGGCGCGGTTGCATGTCACGCAACCGGCTGTCAGCCAGGCGCTCAAGCGCCTCGAAGACACGCTGGAACGCAAGCTGATCGAACGACGCGGCCCACACTTCGTGCCCACCCAGGCGGGCGAAGAGGTCTACCGGATCGCGAGCGATATCTACGGCAACATTTCCCGGCTGGAAACCGAACTCGACGATCGCACCGCAGACATTACCGGCGCGATCCGCCTGTTGAGCGTGAGCCGGATCGATTCGCCGGTCTACGACGAATTTCTCGCCGAATTTCATCGCACCTATCCGCGCATCGATCTGCAGATCGAAGTGATGCGTTCGTCGGACATCATCTCGTCGCTACTGCAAAAGACGGCGACCGCAGGGCTCAGCCTGTGCCGCACGCCGGTCGACAAACTGGAAATGCGCTGTTTTCTGCGGCAACGCTATGCGATTTTCTGCGGACGGCACCACCGCCTGTTCGGCAAGTCGCAACTGACGATGGACGACCTGCTGGCGGAGAACTTTGTCTCGTTCACGAGCGACCAGATCGGCGACAGCCTCTCGCCGCTCACGGTGTTTCGCGATCAGAAGGGCTTCACAGGACGCATCGTGGCGTCGTCACCGAGTCTCGACGAAGTCCGGCGGCTGATTTTCGCAGGCTATGGCGTCGGCTGCCTGCCAGAGCACATCGTGCGGGACGATCTTGCGCAGCAGCGGCTCTGGCGCTTGCCACCGGACGAGGGACTCGCCGATGTCGACGTCCATCTGCTTTGGCATCGCGACCGTAAGATGAATGCAGCGGATCATGCGTTTCTCGACAGCATGGAGCGGTGTATGCAGCGCTACTCGCTGGCGGAGCGGCTCGTGGGGCCGGCGAGTCAGACCGTGGCGCGGATATGAATTGGAATTGAAAAAGGCCGCCTGGCAGCGGCCTTTCGTCTAAACGTAATGCGGTGCGCGACGCTTCGCCTACACGGCACCGGACAACACTGAAACACCGATCGTCACGACGCCCAGCACCAGATTGACGACCACCAGACGCCGCACCGTTCCGACTGCCCTCGCACCATCTGGCCAATTTTGCGCCTGCACCGCGCGACGGATACGCGGAAACACGGCAAAGCGGATATGCCCGAAGATCAGCATCATCACGATGCCGAGACCCGCCATGGCATGCAGTTGCCACGACGCATGAGCGCCGCCGAACTGCGTCAGCATGAAGCCGCCCGACAGCAAGATGATGATTACCGAAGCGGCGACCCAGTTGAAGAAGCGCCCGAACACCGATTCCCACAGCGGCAGGCGCAGTTGCGGCGAGAGATCGGCGAGAGCCGGGCGCAGGCAAAAGTGTGCGAAGACCATACCGCCGACCCACACGGCCACACCCAGCAAATGCAAAAAGAGCGCGAGCTCGACGGCTTTGGTCATGTTGTTTTCCTCTCTCTCGATGATGGGCGTACCGCTTGTGGGCGGACAGGCTGGAGCCTTACGACGCTGTCCACAGCCTTGTCCGACGCGGCTAATGACCGCATTCGACCTCACGCTGTGCGCGCAGTTCCGCAGTCATCGCTTTTCGCCTTTGTTTTATTTGTTGTGCCGACGCGCCGCGTAGCGCGCCGATCCCCGATTTTTGCTCACTGCCTGCCGCGTGCGTGGCCCGTGATTGAAGACTACGCACGCGGTTGCGGCGACACTACGGCTTCTTTAAGCCTTCAGCGCAGGCCGCATGCCCAACAGCTTCAGCTTGCTGTCCGGCGCGCGGCCCTTGCGAGCGCGTTTGCCGATATGCGGTGTGAGCGCCGCGCCGCTCAGCGTTTCTTCATACGCTTTACCACCGCGGCCCGTGCCGAGCAGCACGACGCCGGCCTTGCCGATGGCAAGCGCCTGCGTGAGCGTCTCCTTCTCGTCGAGCGCCATCAGCGTGACGCCGCGGCCACCGCCCGACAGCGTCTTCATCTCCTCGAGGCCGAACACCAGCAAACGGCCACCGCCCGACAGACACGCGACGTGCGTTGCATCCGGGAGCATAGGCATCGGCACGAGCGGCGCCGCGCCCTCGTCGATAGTCATGAAGGACTTGCCGGCCTTCACGCGGCTCACCATGTCGCCGACCTTGGCAATGAAGCCGAAGCCATTGCTCGATGCCAGCAGCAACGCCTGATCCGCGGGCGCCGCGTAGTAGTGCATCAGATGACTACCCGACTCGAGTTCGATCAACGAGGTGACCGGCACGCCATCGCCGCGGCCGCCCGGCAGCAGCGCCACCGCGACCGAATAGACGCGCCCGTTGCTGCCCCATGCGATCAACGTATCGGGCGTGCGGCACTGGAACGCCGCATAGAGCGCGTCGCCGGCCTTGAAGGTGAAGCCGGCCGGATCCAGCCCGTGACCCTTTAGCGCCCTCACCCAGCCTCGCTGCGACATCACCACCGTCACAGGTTCATCCACAACGCGGGCTTCGAAGGTCGCGCGCTTTTCCTGCTGGATCAGCGTGCGGCGCTCGTCGCCGTATTGCTTCGCGTCACCCTCGATTTCCTTGATGAGCAGGCGCTTCATCGCCGATTCGCTGCCGAGCAGTTCTTCAAGCTTGGCCTTCTCGTCGCGCAACTCGGACAGTTCCTTCTCGATCTTGATCTTTTCCAGCCGCGCCAACTGGCGCAGACGGATTTCAAGGATGTCTTCGGCTTGCCGGTCGGACAGCCCGAATGCCTTGATCAGCGCCGGCTTCGGTTCGTCCGACTCGCGAATGATGCGGATGACTTCGTCGATATTCAAAAAGACGATCATCCGGCCTTCGAGGATGTGAATCCGGTCGTCGACCTTGCTCAAACGATGGCGCGTGCGGCGCGTAACGGTGGCAAAGCGGAAGCCGATCCACTCCTGCAGGATTTCGGAAATGCCCTTCTGACGCGGCCGGCCATCCGAGCCGACCATCACCAGATTCAGCGAAGCGTTCGATTCCAGGCTCGTATGGGCGAGCAAAGAATTGACGAACTCGGTCTGATCGATGCGGCTCGACTTCGGCTCGAACACGAGACGCACGGGCGCGTCCTTGCCCGATTCGTCGCGCACGGCGTCGAGCAGCGCGAGCATGGTCTGCTTGGTCTGCAACTGCTCGGGCGTGAGCGTCTTCTTGCCGAGCTTGATCTTGGGATTGGTCTGCTCCTCGATTTCTTCGAGCACTTTCTGCGTAGCCGTGTTCGGCGGCAGTTCGGTGATCACGAGTTGCCACTGACCGCGTGCGAGCTCTTCGATCTTCCAGCGCGCACGCACCTTCAGACTGCCGCGCCCCGCCTCATACGCCGCCGAGATTTCGGCTTCGCTGGAAATGAGCTGACCACCGCCGGGGAAGTCCGGCCCGGGAATGTGCTGCATCAATTCCGCGTGCGAGAGCTTCGGATTGCGGATCATCGCGACTGCTGCAGCGGCCACTTCACGCAGATTGTGCGACGGGATCTCTGTGGCCAGACCTACCGCGATGCCCGAGGCGCCATTGAGCAGCACGAACGGCAGACGTCCGGGCAAGAGGCGCGGCTCGTCGAATTCGCCGTCGTAGTTCTTCATGAAATCGACGGTGCCCTGGTCGATTTCATCGAGCAGCAGCTTGGCGATCGGGGTCAAGCGCGCTTCTGTGTATCGCATTGCCGCCGCGCCGTCGCCATCGCGCGAGCCGAAATTGCCCTGGCCGTCGATCAGCGGATAGCGCATCGAGAAGTCTTGCGCGAGACGCACCAGTGCGTCGTACGCCGACTGGTCGCCGTGCGGGTGATATTTGCCGAGCACGTCGCCGACCACGCGCGCCGATTTGACCGGCTTCGCGTTATCGGAGAGGCCCATCTCGTTCATCGAGAACAGGATGCGCCGCTGCACCGGCTTCTGGCCGTCGCAAACGTCGGGCAGCGCACGGCCCTTGACGACGCTCACAGCGTAGTCGAGGTACGCGCGCTCAGCGTAGTTGCCGAGCGTAAGGGAGTCGCCAGGCGCCGGCGCCACCGTAAAGAGATCAGGCGTGTTGTCGTCCATCTAGATTCCGTATCCGTATGTAGCGTGAAGTTTCGCTGCGCGAGCAAGCCTGCGTCAGGCGCTCAGCTCAGATATCCGCTTCGACTTCGTTACCCTTTTCTTCGAGCCAGCTGCGCCGCGACGCCGCTTCGCCCTTGCCCATCAGCATCGTCATGCGGGCGACGGTGCTGTCGTAGTCGAGCTCGCCCAACGCGACCGGTGACAGACGCCGCGTGTCCGGGTTCATCGTGGTGTCCCACAACTGCTCCGCGCTCATTTCACCCAAGCCTTTGAAGCGGCTGATGGACCACTGCGTTTCGCGCACGCCGTCCTTGCGCAGCTTGTCGAGGATCGCTTCGAGCTCGCCTTCGTCAAGCGCGTACAGCTTCTGCGCGGGCTTCTTGCCGCGTGCAGGTGCATCGACGCGGAACAGCGGCGGACGCGCCACACACACGTGACCGCGTTCGATCAGTTGCGGGAAGTGCTTGAAGAACAACGTCAGCAGCAATACCTGGATGTGCGAACCGTCCACGTCCGCGTCGGACAGAATGCAGATCTTGCCGTAGCGCAGATTGGACAGATCGATGTGGTCGTCGGGGCTGTGCGGATCAACGCCGATGGCCACCGAAATGTCGTGCACCTCGTTATTGGCAAAGAGGCGATCGCGCTCGGTTTCCCATGTGTTCAGCACTTTGCCGCGCAAAGGGAGGATGGCCTGATATTCCTTGTCTCGCCCCATCTTGGCAGACCCGCCGGCCGAATCGCCTTCGACGAGGAACAGTTCGTTGCGCGAGATATCCGTGGATTCGCAATCGGTCAGCTTGCCCGGCAGCACGGCCACGCCCGAGCTTTTGCGTTTCTCGACCTTCTGGCCGGCACGCGTTCGGGCTTGCGCCTGCTTGATGACGAGATCCGCGAGTTTTTTGCCATGCTCGACATGCTGATTCAGCCACAGTTCAAGCGCAGGACGCGAGAACGACGACACCAGTTTCACCGCGTCGCGGCTGTTCAAACGCTCTTTGATCTGCCCTTGGAACTGCGGATCGAGCACCTTCGCGGACAGCACAAACGACACGCGCGCGAACACGTCTTCCGCGAGCAACTTGACACCCTTCGGCTGCAGATTGTGCAGCTCGACGAAGCTCTTGACCGCCTGGAACAGACCATCACGCAGCCCCGATTCGTGCGTGCCGCCCGCGGGCGTCGGAATCAGGTTGACGTAGGACTCGCGCGTGAGCGTGCCTTCTTCGCTCCAGGCTACCACCCAGGCCGCGCCCTCGCCTTCCGCAAAGGTTTCTTCGTTCGAGCGCGAACTCTCGGCGTAACGTTCGCCTTCGAAAAGCGGAATCAGCAGGTCGCTACCGTTCATGCCTTCGAGCAGATAGCCGCGCAGACCGTCTTCATACTTCCAGGTTTGGCGCTCGCCGGTTTTCTCGTTGACGAGCGTGACTTCGACGCCCGGCAACAACACCGCTTTCGAGCGCAGCAGACGCTGCAGTTCGCTGAGCGGCAGGTTCGGCGAGTCGAAGTACTTCGGATTGGCCCATGCAGTGACGCGTGTGCCGGATTTCTTCTCGCCTTTGGCGGCCGGGCGAACAGTTAGTTGCCTGGCCACATCGCCGTTGGCAAAGCCCAGTTCGGCGACCTTGCCTTCACGCCAGACGGTAACGTCGAGGCGCGTGGACAACGCGTTGGTGACCGAGACGCCCACCCCGTGCAGACCGCCCGAGAACGTGTAGGCGCCGCCCGCGGCCTTGTCGAACTTGCCGCCTGCGTGCAGGCGCGTGAAGACGATTTCGACGACCGGCACGCCTTCTTCCGGGTGCATGCCGAAGGGGATGCCGCGGCCGTCGTCGTCGACGGACACCGACTGGTCCGCGTGCAGCGTGACCGTGATCTGCCGGCCGTAGCCGCCGAGGGCTTCGTCCGATGCGTTGTCGATGACTTCCTGAATGATGTGCAGCGGATTTTCGGTGCGGGTGTACATGCCGGGTCGTTGCTTGACCGGCTCCAGGCCCTTCAACACCTTGATCGACGCTTCGCTATACGCGGCGTTTGGCTTTTTCGTAGACATGGTTGACTCGGGTCCGTCGGTTCATCGTTGTCCACAGGTCCTGTGGACAGGTCCGTGGACAATGCGTTGAGTTTTCAAAAAAAGCGAAACGAAACAACGGGGTGGGTGGGGTGCCCGCACGGCGGGCAAACTGTTTTATCGCCTGACTCTCTCCTGCGCCGCACTAACGCGGCGCGGCCGGCGCGAGCGCCCGGAGGAAGCCTGTTCGCGGGGTATTTTACTGATTTCGATACGGGGAGCAATTTGCCGGATGGTTGATTGGCCGTTTGGGTGGGGGGTGCCGACCGATCACTTCCGCCGGCTCTCCAGCTCCTCCCACCGCTCCATCGCCGCCAGCAGCTCATCGTCGATCGCCGCATAGCGCGCCGTCAGCCTCGTACCTTCCGCCGCATCCTTCGCGAAGATCGAACCGTCTTCGAGCTGCCCACCAATCGTCTTCTGCTCAGCCTCAAGTGCGGCGATCTGCGCCGGCAATGCCTCCAGCTCGCGCTGCTCCTTGAACGACAGCTTGGCGGCACGCTGCTGCGTGTTGCGGCTCGCGGGCGCCCCGCCGTCCTTCGAGGTCGCTTCCCTGGCGGTTTCCTTTTGCGCTTCCTGCGCCATCTGCTGCGAGCGGTCGCGCTGGATCTGCCAGTCGGTAAAGCCGCCGACATACTCGCGCCACTTGCCCGCCCCTTCCGAGGCGATCACCGAGGTCGCGACGTTATCCAGGAACGCGCGATCGTGGCTGACCAGCAGCACGGTGCCGTCGTATTCCGTGAGCAGTTCTTCGAGCAGTTCGAGGGTGGGAATATCGAGGTCGTTGGTCGGTTCGTCGAGCACCAGCACGTTGGCCGGCCGCGCGAACAGACGAGCCAGCAGCAGACGGTTACGCTCGCCGCCCGACAGCGATTTGACCGGCGAACGAGCGCGTTCCGGCGCGAACAGGAAGTCGCCGAGATAGCTCATCACGTGCTTTTTCTGGCCGTTGACTTCAACCCACTCGCTACCCGGACTGATGGTGTCCGAAAGACTCTTGTCCAGATCGAGTTGCGCGCGCATCTGGTCGAAATAGGCGACTTGCAGATTGGTGCCCACACGCACCGTGCCTTCGTCCGCCGGCAACTCGCCGAGGATCAGCTTCAGCAGCGTGGTTTTACCCGCGCCGTTCGGGCCGACGAAGCCGATCTTGTCGCCGCGCATGACTGTGGCCGTGAAATTGTCCACTACCGTGCGCGAACCATAGCGCTTGGTCACATCGGTCAGTTCGGCGACGATCTTGCCGGACCGCTCGCCCTGACCCACGTCCAGCTTGACGTTGCCCTGCACGTTACGGCGCTCCGCGCGATCCTTGCGCATCTGCTCGAGCCGGGCAATCCGGCCCACGCTACGCGTGCGGCGCGCTTCGACACCCTTGCGGATCCACACTTCTTCCTGCGCGAGCAGCTTGTCGAACTTGGCCGCTTCCACCTGCTCGATTTCAAGCTGCTGCGCCTTGCGCGTCTGGTAAGCGGTGAAATTGCCCGGATACGACAGCAGACGGCCGCGATCCAGTTCGACGATGCGCGTAGCGACCCGGTCGAGAAACGCGCGATCGTGGGTAATGAACAGCAGGCCGGCCCGCAGCGAAACCAGCAGTTCTTCGAGCCAGCGAATGCCTTCGAAGTCGAGGTGGTTGGTCGGTTCGTCCAGCAGCAGCACGTCCGGCTGCACAACCAGCGCCCGAGCCAGCGCCACGCGCTTTTGCATGCCGCCCGACAGCGAGCCGACCCGCGCCTCTCCGTTCAAACCGATCTGCTGCAGCGTGGTGGACACGCGCGTGCTCCAGTTCCAGGCGTCGGCATGGTCCAGCGCCGACTGCAGCGTGTTCATGCGCGACATGAGCGAGTCGTGCTCCTGGCCTTCGGGCTCGTCGGCGAGCTGGTTGGCGACCGCGTCGTATTCATCCAGCAGCGTGCGGGCATGAGTAAGACCGGCGGCGACCGCGTCGAACACCGTGTCGTCCGTATCGAACTCCGGCTCCTGCGGCACGTAGACCGAAGTCAGGCCCTGCTGGCGCGTGACGAGGCCGTCATCCGGCTTGCTCAGATCTGCGACGATCTTCAGCAACGACGACTTGCCCGCCCCGTTGCGACCGATCAGCCCGACGCGTTCGCCCGCTTCAAGAGAGAAATCCGCGTGATCGAGCAACGCGACGTGACCGAACGCCAGCTGCGCCCCGGTAATGGTGTAAAGCGACATGGAGATTTGGCAGAAGACAGCAATGAGCAGGAACCGCTCATTGTACCGGTCGCGCAGGCGGATGCCCGGATGCCGGAAGACATAGGCGTTCTTACAGCACCGCGGCGGCGGTTCAAATCAGCGCTTTGTCAAATTCCGGTAATATTGCGCGTCGCCGCGCGCCCCAAAAAGGGGCAGAGTGCGTGGATCGTTGCATTGAACTGAAGAAAGAGTGTGTCGTGAGCGAAGTTATTGTTGAGTACAAAAGCTGGGTCTGCCTGATTTGCGGCTGGATCTATAACGAGGAAGAAGGTCTGCCGGAGGACGGTATCGCCGCCGGCACGCGCTTCGCCGATATCCCCGAGGATTGGCGCTGCCCGCTGTGCGATGTGGGTAAGGCGGAGTTTGCGGTTGTGGAGTTTTGAGGTGGCCATATTGCTGTAGGTGCGCGGCTTGATCGCTGATGCGCCCGGCGATATGGACGGCCCGGCCGGGTTGGCGCCCGCCGGGCTGTTTTGTTTCGTGGGGCGATAGTTCGGAACGAATGCCGGCGCCATTCGCAGGCGCAGATGGCTTTGCTATACTCTGGCCCCTGCGGCGCAATTCATCCAGACGCGTGCCGGCGGGTCATCGATGCCTGACAACGCCCGCTATGCCGACGTTAGAATTGAACGCGTTCCGCGCTACGGCGGGTCAACTTAGGAACGTAGCGGTTTGGCGGAACAGATGCGCTCGCGGTGCCTCTCCCCGTAGTTCAATGGATAGAACAAGTGCCTCCTAAGCGCTAGATACAGGTTCGATTCCTGTCGGGGGGACCATCCTTACTCTCACCCACTCCCACCTAAAGCCGTTCGAGACCCTGTCGCGGCGCGTGGACCGAAAGCGGCCTCGGCATTTGATGCTGCCGCGAAAATGAACAGCCCCGCTCGGGGCGGGGCCTAGTGCGACCCTTTCCAGACATTCGAACGCTTGCGTCGCCGTAGGTTGGTTGGTCGACTTCAGTAGGGTTTAAATTATGCCTGTCTTTAGATCCCAAAAATGACCTCGACGCGGCGTGCTTTCGCCGTCACGGCCCCCCAATCTTTCACCCCCTTCGCCCACCCCAACCCGCGCCCTTACCCGTGCTATGTTCCGCCCCGACCCCAACCAGGTCGCGTTGGAACAGACAGGCAGAAAGGAGATGGAGCAGTTTTTCATGAGACGGGGCAGCGCCGTCACTTATTTACTGGCGCGTCGTCGCGCATGGTTCGCCGCGATCGCGGACACGTCCCGCGGCAACATCGAAATGGAATCGAGAGAGATCGAACAGATCGAGCGTCTGATACTCGACGTCCGCGCAGGCCGGGTCCGCGCCTTCGAGTTGACCCGGCCAAAACGCGTTGCGATTTTCGTCACAGACTAGCGACCAACCAGGTTCGCCTTAAGCCACTCCGCGATTTCACCCAAGGTCTGCACACTCTGCGGAAACCGGACAACCTGGCTCGGCGTCACCGGAAAGTTATGTCCCATATCGGGCGCATGCAGATGGGTCACCGCCACGCCCGCTGCCTTCAGCTTTTCCGCATACGCGATACCCTCATCCCGCAGCACATCGTATTGCGCTGTCGTCACCAGCGTCGGCGGCAGCGCCGGGACATCGCGCAATTGCAGCGGTGCCACGCTCGTATCATCCGCTGACACACCCGGCGCATACAGTTCCCAGAACCAGCGCATCGTGTTCGCCTCGAGCCCGTAGCCAGTCGCATTCTCCGGGTAGGACGGATGATTCGCACTCGGATGATCCGTGGCTGGATAAAGCAATAGCTGGGCACGCAGCGCATCGGCCCTCGACTCGCCGCAAAGCCGGTTGGCAGTCACCGCCGCCAGATTCGCCCCGGCGCTATCGCCACCCAAAGCCAGCCGCGACGCATCCCCGCCCCACTCGTGCGCATGCGCGGCCACCCAATCAAACGCCGCAAGGGTGTCCTCCAGCGCCGCCGGATAGGGATGCTCCGGAGCCAGTCGATACTCCACCGAGACGATGATCACGCCCGCCGCCTCGCTCAACAACCGGCAAAACGGATCGACCGTCGCCACTGCGCCGATGACCCAGCCGCCGCCATGCAAGTACACCATCACAGGTAGCGGTTGTGCCTCTCCTGACGGCAAATAGATGCGCGCATTTAAACCGCTGGCAATCTCCACGTCACGGGTCTCGACGCCGTTAGGCAAGCCGGCAATCGACACCCGGCTTTCCAGCGCACGCATCATGAGGGCGCGCGCCATACGCACCCGCTCTTCATTCGTCGCACCGACCGGTGGCGCGACCGCGGCCGCGGCCTGCTCGTCCAGCACGCGACGTACTGCTGCATCAAACGGCTTGCGCTCGTTCATAAAGGATTCCTGGGATGTTGGGCCACGCGGGCCTCGTTGGAGTCTCGGAAAAATACTGCAAATTCCGCCTGGCTGCCACGAACCACGCAACACCCGCAAAACGCCTCGACCAAAACAATCAGGCCCGCATCTCGTAGGAGATGCGGGCCTGATTCTTAACAGCTGGCGTCTAACCAGACGCTCGCCCTGCCTGCAACGGCGCAGGCAACGCTCGATTAGCGAGCGTTAGAGACCGGCGGCGAATACGGGCTAACGGTCGTGTCGGCACGGGTTCCTGCCTGCGTCGAGCCGCTGACATTCGAACCATAACCGGTCGTGTTGCCGTTTTGTGCGGCGACACGTGCTTCAGCAGCCTGGATGTCTTGCGGATAGTCGTTTTCGTCTGCAGTCGACGGGTTATAACCCGCCTTTTCCAACTGGACCAGTTGCGCACGAACTTCTGCGCGCGTCAGCGGCTGGTTCGTCTGGGCAAACGACACAACCGGGGCAGCGAGGACAGCAGCAACAGCGATAGCTTTGATGAGCGATTTCATGGTGATACCTCCGAAGATTGTTTTGTGCGGCGCTACAAACAATGTTGTTTGCAGCCGGTAACGACAGTCTAGAAGGGTCAACACCTAGGGTAAATACCTAAATCTCGAATTCACTGTTGTGACGAATAGCACAATCGGAGGAAGCCGCGCTCGAGTCATAGCGCATGAATTGATGCGATAAATCCACGCTGTTCGTCCGATTGACCGGCTTGCCGTGGCGGTAATCTTCAGTCCATGGATTCCCATGATCGATCGGATTCCTAGCTAATTCACGCAGGCAGACGAAAAGTACGCGCATTGCGATTCCTGGGATTCATCAGACGGATCGCACGTAGCAGATACCAGGCACACACGGCTCGACCACAGGATCTACGAGGAAAATATGAACCCGTTTATCGACGAAGGCATCGCCCACATCGCTCGCGTGATGAGGCCGGCGTTGTACGGAGAGCTCGGCGGCACATATTTGCCGTCCGCCTACTGGCGTCAGCGGCTCTATCAGATCCTGGACACTACGCACCTGTCGAACGCGCAGCTTCGCACCGTCGACGGCCTGCTGCTCGAACTCGACGAGTTCGATCTGTGCACCAAAGTCCCTGCGTCCCGACAAGCGCAAGTCGAACTTGCGTCATAGGGATGCAAGGCTAACCAAGGCTTCGTCACTGCAGCCACTTGCGCACATCCTGCTCCCATGCAGGCTGGCCGCATCCGGAAGGGTTCTCCGGCCCCAGCACGGTTATATAGCCGCGCGTTTTCATACACGCTTCGTACGCGCGCACTTTCACACAGCGGCCTCCCGCGGTACTTTGGGACACGGCCTTGCAAGCGGCGATGGAATGGTCCATCGGACCGAAATCCATATCGTCGGCGTTCGACAAGCCTGGGGAATCGGCACCGGTAGCCGAAAACTCAACCGGACCGCTTTGGGCGCATCCCACCAGCGACAACGCCGCCGCCAACGCGCTAACCAACAGAAGTGAGCTGCATGCTTTCATCGTCCCCTCTCCGATTGAGTCAACCGCGCTCATGATACGCCGGGCATTGAGACGGACGTAGGGAACCTGGCCGACCTTCCGCGCCACATGCCGGCCTGCTTTTTTTCGGCGATAATCGCGGCCATCCCAGCCCGTCAGCACCTATGAGCAAGCCAGCGAACCCGCAACGCCAGATCGACGCACTGCTCCAGCAGGCCGTGGCCCTGCAGCAAAACGCGGCGTACGCCGACGCGGAAGAGCTCTACCGCGAAATTCTCGCGCTGAGGCCCAAACACTTCGATGCCATCCAGTTGCTCGGCGCATTGACACTCCAGTCAGGCCGCATCGAAGAAGGGATCGAGCTGCTCAAGAAAGCGGTTGCGATCAACGGCATGCAGGCGCCAATCCACTCCAATCTCGCCTTTGCTTATAACGCGCTGCGCCGGTTCAAGGAAGGCCTTGCTAGCGCAAATCGGGCACTTGCACTGCAAGGCAATTTCGTCGATGCGCTGAACAATCGCGGCAACGCGTTGGCGGGGCTCGATGCGCCCGCCGAAGCGTTGACGAGCTTCGAGCGTGCGCTGAAATTGCGGCCGGAATTCGCGCAGGCATGGAGCAACCGAGCCTGCGTTCTGCGCGATCTCGGCCGTCCGGCGGACGCGTTGGCGAGTTGCGATCAGGCCATCGCACTGCAGCCCAATTACGCCGACGCGTGGAGCAACCGCGCGAATGCATTGAGCGATCTGAATCGCCCGCAGGATGCGCAACTGAGTTACCAGCGAGCGCTCGAATTCACGCCCGCGTTTGCCGACGCCTGGAACAATCTTGGCCTCACGCTCGTCGACCTGAATCAGCATGAGCAGGCACTGCAGAGTTACGAGCGCGCGCTGAGCCTGAACCCCGAGTTTGCCGAAGCGCACTGGAACAAATCGCTGTGCCTGTTGCAAATGGGACGGTTCGAAGAAGGTTGGCAACAGTACGAATGGCGCTGGAAGCGCAACCGGATCAAGGCGAGCCAACGCGCCTTCCAGCAACCGCTCTGGCTGGGCGATTTCCCGATCGATGGCAAAACCATCCTCCTGCATGCGGAACAGGGGCTAGGCGATACGCTGCAATTCTGTCGCTATGCGGCGCTGGTATCCGCGTTGGGCGCCAAGGTCGTGCTCGAAGTGCCCACTGAACTGATCCGCCTGCTCGCGAATCTGGACGGCGTGACGCAGTTGATCGAGCAAGGCCAACCGCTGCCGCCTTTCGATTGTCACTGTCCGTTGCTGAGTCTGCCGCTCGCGTTCAGGACGGACCTGGCGAATATGCCGCAGCAGGTGCCCTATCTGTTCGCCGAGGCGCAGGCATCGCAACGTTGGGCCGAACGACTCGGGCACGATGCGCACGCCAACCGCGAGCTAAAAGTGGGCCTCGTCTGGGCAGGCGGGCACCGTCCCCACGTAGCGGAACTCAGAAAGAACGACGCACGGCGCTCGATCACGCTCGAAGCGCTGCGGCCGATCCTCGATGTCCCGCATGTACGCTTCTACAGCTTGCAAAAAGGCCCTGCCGCGCAGCAGCCCGCGCAACTGCCGGAACTCGGTGAACGGATCACCGATTACACGGACGAACTCACGGACTTCGCCGACACCGCCGCCCTCGTTGCCAACCTGGACCTGGTCATCTCGGTCGATACGGCAGTGGCCCACCTTGCCGGCGCACTCGGCAAACCCGTCTGGATCCTGAATCGCTTCGACACCTGCTGGCGCTGGATGCTCGAGCGCCGGGACAGTCCGTGGTATCCGAGCGCCCAGCTATTTCGCCAGCCAGCGCTGGGCGATTGGGCAAGCACGATCCAGTCGGCACGCGCGGCTCTTGCGACACGCGCCGAGACCGGCGCGCCGTCGCACTAGTCGCACCTCAATTCCGCTTCGGAATCTCCAGCCCACGCGCCACTGCCGGTCGAGCGACAAACGCGTCGAGCACCCGCTTGACGCTGGGAAAATCCTCAATCCCCACCAGCTCCGCGGCCTCGTAGAAGCCGATCAGGTTACGCACCCACGGGAAAGTCGCGATATCGGCGATCGTGTACGCGTCGCCCATCAGCCACGCACGTCCGCTCAGCCGCGTCTCCAGCACGGCGAGCAGGCGCTTCGCTTCCGCCACATAGCGGTCGCGCGGACGCTTGTCCTCGTACTCCTTGCCGGCGAATTTATGGAAGAAACCCAGTTGACCGAACATCGGACCGATGCCGCCCATCTGGAACATCACCCATTGAATCGTCTCGTAACGGCCAGCGGCATCCTGCGGCATGAACTGGCCGGTCTTTTCGGCCAGGTAAATCAGGATCGCGCCGGACTCGAACAACGGCAGCGGCTTGCCGTCTGGACCGTTCGGATCGATGATGGCCGGAATCTTGTTGTTCGGATTGAGCGAGAGGAATTCCGGCGACATCTGATCGTTCGTGTCGAAGCGCACCAGATGCGGTTCATAGGCAAGGCCGGTCTCCTCGAGCATGATCGACACCTTGACGCCATTGGGCGTAGGCAGCGAATAGAGCTGCAAGCGCTCGGGATGCTGGGCCGGCCACCTGGCGGTGATGGGAAAAGCGGAAAGATCGGTCATAGAAACCTTGTCGATCTGGATGGACTGGAGCGGTGACGATGTTCTCTGTGCGGGACAAACCCGCCCAGAGAACGAGGCGTCCAATATAAACGCTCCAGCAAAACTTTTCCGGGTTCGCGCAACGCGGGGTTATCCAACGCCCATGGCAACGCACGGACCCGCGAAGACGAGGGAGTCCAGCCAATCGCCTATCGGCTGCAAGAGGGCCGTCCAGCGCAACTTAAGAAGTTATGCTAATTAACCAGCTCAGCACGTGCACGAAGACCGTTGCAGCGCGTCAGGGAAAAGAAAAGGCGCCGAAGCGCCTTTCCCGTCAAACCGGATCACCTGACTTACGGCGCATTCCGCTTGGCGTTGTCCTTGGCTTGTTCCTTGCCGTCGCCGTAGGCCTTGCGGATTTCGCCCGCGCCTTGCTGGAGATCGCCCTTCAGTTCCTGGGTCTTGTTGCCCGTGGCCTTGCCGACGGCTTCGTTGACCTTGCCCTTGACTTGCTCGCCCACACCCTTCACTTGGTCTTTGTTCATGTTCGACTCCATGCGATTGCAGTGCCGACGCGACATTGCGCCAGTACTTTCATCCCCGCAACGGCCGTGCCCGACTCTCATCCCCCTGCCATGCCACCCGAAAAAATTTTTACGCGCAGCCCTAAAGTCGCCATTTACCCTGCCGATAACGAGGCATGGACCCTATTCCGACCGCGCCGAACAACGCCTTGCTGGCGACGTTTATCGATCAGGACATTGCGCACATCCGTCGCGTGATGGAGCCCTCACTACTCGGCGATCTGGCCGGCCCGATCCTGCCGCCTGCCTACTGGCGCGGGCGTCTGAACAAGTTGCTCGATACCGGGCATCTGAGCCACGCGCAACTGTGCGCAGTCGACAGCCTTCTGTTGGTACTCACCCAGTTCGATCCCGCCGACAGCCTCCCCGCCTGGAAAACGCTGCCGCTCGGCGCGCACGAAAAACGCCCGGCGCAGGCACGGCGCGTTCGCTGACCGCCCCGCCCTCTGGACAGGTCGCGCCTTCCCTCGTTTCCCGCTTTTACCGGCAAACCAGCAGGTAAAAAAAAGCCGCGGACTCGGGGCCGCGGCTGAACACACGGTAACGCGGAGATCAGCGTCACTAGGGATAAGCCTAACAACCCTAAATCACGCCCGCAATAACACTACCTAACGCGGCACCTATACGGACAGCTTTCTTGTCTGACATGTCTGCAAGCTGGCTGCTTTAAGCGGTCCCCCAAGCACGTAACCGTACCTCCCGCCGTGCCAATACGGCGATCAATGCTCGCCGCGGCGATATTTTTGCCTCGGTGCCGAGCCACAACGCGCCGTTTCAGCCACTTTTGCTCACCCAACGCGGGGAAAAACAGGAAAAAGGGACAACTCCAGGTCATAATGTCCGCAAAAATCCCCAGCAAGGACCGCTAGTGACCCAGGCCCCACCGCTCGAGCTGCTACAACAGGCGCGCACACGCTTCACCCAACGAGAAATCGCCGCTCACGTTGGCAAGGACATCAAGACCGTGCGCCGCTGGGAAAAAGGTGAAACGCCCTGTCCGTCGATGCTCGAACCCGCGCTGCGCGATCTGCTGCAGGGCGGCGCGGCGGTCAAGCACGGTGCGGCTAACGGGACAGCCAATTTCCGCTTCATCGATCTGTTCGCCGGCATCGGCGGCATCCGCATGGGCTTCGAGGCGCAGGGCGGCGCGTGCGTCTTCACAAGCGAGTGGAACGATTTCTCGAAGAAGACCTACCTGGAAAACTACGGCGCGGATCACTCGTTTATCGGCGATATCGTGTCGTTTCCCGCCAGCGAGGTGCCGGCGCACGACGTCCTGCTCGGCGGCTTTCCCTGCCAGCCGTTCTCGATCGCGGGCGTCAGCAAGAAGAACGCGATGGGCCGGCCGCACGGCTTCGAGTGCTCCACTCAGGGGACGCTGTTCTTCGACGTCGCCCGCATCATCGCGGCCAAGCAGCCTGCAGCGTTTCTGCTGGAGAACGTGAAGAATCTGCTCTCCCACGACAAGGGCCGCACCTTCGAAGTCATCCTCCAGACCTTGCGCGACGAACTGGGCTATGAAGTGCACTACAAGGTCGTCGATGGCCAGCATTTCACGCCGCAACACCGCGAGCGCATCATCATCGTCGGCTTTCGCGGCAAGACCGCGTTCTCATGGGACGACCTGCGTCTGCCGAGCGTCGGCCCGCGGCTCGGCTCGATCCTGCACCGTACCGACGGCAGCGAACCGGTGCTGCCGTGGGACCACGACCGCTTCTTCGATCACGCGAAACAACGCGTGCAGCCGAAGTACACGCTCACGCCGAATCTGTGGACCTATCTGCAGAACTACGCGGAAAAGCATCGCGCGGCAGGCAACGGCTTCGGTTTCGGCATGGCCTACCCCGATAGCGTGACGCGCACCTTGTCGGCCCGTTATCACAAGGACGGCTCCGAAATCCTCGTCTCGCAAGGCAAGCGGCTGCGTCCGCGCCGCCTCACGCCGCGCGAATGTGCCCGGCTCATGGGATTTCCCGACACCTTCCGGATTCCCGTCAGCGACACCCAGGCCTACCGCCAGTTCGGCAATAGCGTCGTGATGCCGGTGATGCAGGAAGTCGCGCGCATCATGCTGCCGCACGTGCAGGCGCGCCTGCGCGCGAACTGATGGTCGACATCGTCGACGCTGCCACCCGCAGCCGGATGATGTCCGGCATTCGCGGACGCAATACCAAGCCGGAGTTGCTGATCCGCAGCCTGCTGCACCGGCGGGGCTTCCGTTTTCGGCTGGACGCGCGCGATCTGCCGGGGCGCCCCGACATCGTTCTGCCTCGCTACGGCGCTGTTATCTTCGTGCACGGCTGCTTCTGGCATGGCCACGATTGCCCGCTCTTCAAATGGCCACAGACGCGCCCGGACTTCTGGCGCGAAAAGATCGGCCGCAACCGCGCCAACGACGAGAAGTCGCGCGCCGCTCTGCTCGCGGCCGGCTGGCGCGTCGGCGTAGTGTGGGAATGCGCATTGCGTGGAGCCAATCGGGACCTCGACGGCGTGCTGCAACGACTGGTCGACTGGCTGCACAGCGACGTCTCCGAACTCGACGAGCGCGGCTGAGGCCCCGGCTCAGTTTGCCGGCTCATTGCAAACCCGCTGTAAATGAGCCGCCCCATAACCGCACATCATTCCCAGTGAAAGCCTGTCCGGAAGCCGGCGGGAGGCGGGCGTGACCCAGCCCGCCTCGACCAGGCAGACGAGCCGCCGGTGATACACTCGATTGGCTCACCCGGGTCTGTCCGCGAGTCTGCCAGCACAATGCGCAGTACGCGTTTTTCCGGCAACTCGCCCCATCTGGGAACCACCTGAAGGAGGCATATGATGGCTGATTTCCGTCTCTGGTCCGACGACTTTCCCACCAACGGCTTCATGCCGAAAGCGCAGGAATACCACGACAAGGCGTTCGGCGTGGATGGCGAGAACATCTCTCCGTCGTTGCAGTGGGAAGCACCGCCGGAAGACACGCAAAGCTTCGCCCTCACCGTCCACGATCCCGATGCGCCAACCGGCAGCGGTTTCTGGCACTGGGTCGTAGTCAATATCCCGGCTGATGTCCGCTCGCTGCCGCGCAACGCCGGCAAGGTCGACGGCAGCCTGCTGCCGCAAGGCGCGCTACAGGTTCGCAACGACTACGGCACAGTCGGCTTCGGCGGCGCAGCGCCGCCGCGCGGCGACAAGGCCCACCGCTACATTTTCCGCTTGCACGCGCTGAAGGTTGCGCACCTGCCGATCAATGCGGAGACGACCAATGCGGTCGCCCGTTTCATGACTCACCTGAACGAACTCGATTCGACGACGCATACCGGTCTGTACGAGCTGAAATAGTCACGCGCACAGTGGCGCTGCGGTGCGCTCCAGGGCCACTGCGGCGCCGCCACGAAAGCGCCAAGAAAACGCAGCGAGAACCGGGCAACGAGGCAGTGCGGCGCGACGCAGGATGCGCGCCGTGTGCTCCCATCCGAACTCGCACATAACTCCTGAGACGATGCACGCACACGCTTCCGGTAAAGACGGTTCCAGTCCCGCAGGCGCTCCCGCCGGCGCCCACTCCCTCCCGCCCGACCCCGAACTCGGTCTGCCTCTGCCGCAGCGCTATTGGGCAATCGTGGTCGTGGCGCTCGGCATTACCCTCGCCGTGCTCGACAGCGCTATCGCCAACGTGGCGCTACCCACCATCGCGCGCGATCTGCATGCGAGCGCCGCCGCATCGATCTGGGTCGTCAACGCGTATCAGCTTGCGATCACGATCTCGCTACTACCGCTGGCGTCGTTAGGTGACCGTATCGGCTACCGGCGCGTTTATCTGGGCGGACTGATCCTGTTCACCGTCGCCTCGCTCGGCTGCTCGTTGTCCACTTCGCTGGTGACGCTCGCCGCCGCGCGAGTGATTCAGGGGTTCGGCGCAGCGGGCATCATGAGCGTCAACACGGCCCTCGTACGCACCATCTATCCGCCTGCACAGCTCGGGCGCGGCGTCGCCATCAACGCGATGGTGGTGGCGGTCTCGTCCGCGGTCGGTCCGACGGTGGCCTCTGGGGTGCTCGCCATCGCGCCGTGGCCATGGCTCTTTGCCATCAATGTGCCGATCGGCCTCGCGGCCATCGCCACCGGCTTCAAGGCGCTGCCGGTCAACCCCGGCCACAAGGCGCCATACGATTATCTGAGTGCCGTGATGAACGCGTTCGCATTCGGCCTGCTGATCTTCGCAGTGGACGGACTCGGACACGGCGAAGCCAAGGGCTATATCGCGCTCGAAGCGATCGGCGCCGTGGTGATCGGCTATTTCCTCGTACACCGGCAGTTGACGCAGCCCGCGCCGCTACTGCCCGTGGATCTGCTGCGCATTCCGGTGTTTGCGCTATCGGTCGGCACCTCGGTTTGCTCGTTCGCGGCGCAAATGCTGGCGTTCCTTTCGTTGCCGTTCATGATGCAGGACAACCTCGGCTTGTCGCAGGTTCAGACTGGCTTGCTGATGACGCCCTGGCCACTCGTCATCATCGTCGCCGCGCCGCTTTCGGGTGTGCTGTCGGATCGTATGTCGGCGGGCTTGCTGGGCGGAATCGGACTCGTTGCCATGACGGTGGGTCTGCTGCTGCTCGCCACGCTCGGCACACATCCGGATAGTCTGCAGATCGCCTGGCGCATGGCGGTATGCGGCGCGGGCTTCGGCATCTTCCAGTCACCGAACAATCGCACCATGCTGGCATCGGCGCCGCGCGCGCGCAGCGGTGGCGCGAGCGGCATGCTGGGCACTGCGCGACTGACCGGACAGACGCTCGGTGCCGCGCTGGTGGCGGTGATCTTCGGCACCGTGCCGCAGCACGGGCCGACCGTCGCGCTGTATGTGGCAGCGGGTTTTGCGGCGGTAGCGTCAGTGGTGAGCACGTTGCGCGTGATGCAGCGGACAACTTCGGCCGCTGTATAGGCTCGCGTTTTCGCAGACGAGGACGTGGATTTGGATATGAGTAGCCAGTGCCGCACAACAGCTTCATGAATCCGCAACACGCATAACGCGAACCTCGAAGGCTCGCATTACCCTTCAGCACGTCCACCACGCACAAGCAAAAACGGCGGCCTGGTGGCCGCCGTTTGCATGCTTTCGTAGAATTGAGTGGACCGCAGGCAGCGCGACCGAACCTCAACTCACCGCCTGATCGATTCGACGTGACAGCGAGCAACTGAGACCCGCCGACACCTGAGCTCATCATCACGACTGAGCGCCACATTGAGCGCTCAGTCGCTTCAACGCTTCAGGTTGCTGCCACGTCCGCGAGCTTTACCGCTTTGGCCGTCACCGAGGACGCCGTCGCCACATTGCGCAGGTCCGCAAGGAACGTATCGCGCCACACCGACAGATTGTTTTCGCGCAGCGGCGCCATCATGTCCGCATGACGGGCCTGGCGTTCAGCGAGCGGCATCGACAGCGCACGCTCGAGTGCTTCGGCCATCTGCGACAGGTCGAACGGGTTCACCACCAGTGCACCCGGCAACTGCTCAGCTGCGCCGGCAAACTGCGACAGCACCAGCACGCCCGGATCCGCGGGATCCTGAGATGCCACGTACTCCTTCGCAACCAGATTCATCCCGTCGCGCAGCGGCGTCACATAACCCACTTGCGACTGCCTGAACAAGGCCATCAGCAGATTGCGTTCATACTTGCGGTTCAGATATTGAATCGGCGTCCAGTCGAGCTGCGCAAAGCGGCCGTTGATACGCCCCGCTTCACCCTCAAGCGTCTGACGAATGCGCTGATATGTTTGCACGTCCGAGCGCGTCGGCGGTGCAATCTGCACCAACGAGACGCGGCCGTGCCAACCGGGCGCCGTGAGAAGCAACCGCTCGAAGGCCTGGAAGCGCTCGACCAGCCCCTTCGAATAATCGAGGCGGTCCACGCTCATGATCAGCTTGCGGCCGCGCATGCCATCGCGCAGGCTGCGCACCGGTTTGCGGTCGGTGAACTGCTCCGCGGCTTTGGCGATTGCATCGGGATAGATCCCGATCGGATAGGCCGCGACTTTGAGGAAACGGTTATAGGCGTGCACCATGCCGTCGTCGCTCGACGTGCCGTGCTGCCCTCGCTCGATATAGTCGACAAACGACTGCCGGTCCGCTTCAGTCTGGAAGCCGACCACGTCGTAGCTGCACATGGCCTTCACGAGTTCCTCGTGCGGCGGCACGCTACGCAACACTTCCGGCACCGGAAACGGAATATGCAGGAAGAAGCCAATTGGGTTTTTCACGCCGAGTTCGCGCAGGCACTTCGCAAACGGCAGCAAGTGGTAATCATGGACCCAGATGATGTCATCGGGCTTGACCATCTCCTTCAGCTGCTTGGCGAGCGTCTGGTTTACGCGCAGGTAACCGGCGTACTCCTGACGATCGAAGCGCGACAAGTCGTTGCGGTAGTGGAAAGTCGGCCATAGCGTCGCATTCGAAAAGCCGCGGTAGTACTGATCGTAGTCGCGCTTGGTGAGACCCACCGTCGCGTAAGTCACGTTGCCCTGCTTTTCGATTACCGGCGCCGATGGCTCTGCCACCGTTTCGCCGCTCCAGCCGAACCATACGCCGCCTGTTTCCTTGAGGGCGTCCAGTACACCGATTGCAAGACCACCTGCTGCGGGGCGGCCTTCCTGCGTCGGCGCGACACGATTCGATACCACAATCAATCTGCTCATTGGTGCTCCACCTCATTCAGTTGTTCGTTGCATGCGGGGATGTGCCGTCGTGGTGCATGCAAGTCGCGTGCCGTATCTCTAAATTCGCGGAATAAAAATGTATGCAAATGTGACAGGCAAGCAGAAACCTGCCGTCCGCCGGCATCGCGCGAAAATTTTTTGCTTCGTATGAGGAAACGACGAAATCAGTCAGGCGTCCTGCTCGGAACCGAGGTCACGCTGGTATTCGATGCCTTCCGGGCGTACCCCACCCTGGTTGTGTTCGCCATCCGGTGGCGCGTCGGGCGCAATGCGGTTCTGCCCCGCTGGATCGGGTCCTGGCGAGTCCGCTCCTGCAGACGGGCCGCCCGATGGCGATGCCCCTGCTCCGCCGCCGGGGCGCGAATCGCGCTTCGAATGGCGCGCGGAGCGCCGCAATGCCGGGTGTCTCATGATCGATGCCTCCTGGGGAAGCCCGCCGCCCTCGTTGACGGCATCAACATAGTCTAGGGCTCACGACAGTAATTTGCCGGTAAAACCGTCGCCGGCTTTGTAACAAGTACATCAACGAATGAAACGCGCTGATGGCGGCCACAAAATGATAAAGAGCGAAGTGGCCGGCGCCTCGAAAGTCGCGTCAGAGCGCCAACTACGAGAGCGCACCGCGCGAAATATGCGGCGTCTCATTCGGCTGCGGAGGCGGATCGCCGATAGGCGGTGCAGTGGGTTCGACCGGTTCGCGGGTCGGGTCCGGCACCGTATCGGGCTCGTGAGGGTTGGGCGGGTCAGTCGGCTCGGGGCGATGCGCCTCGAGCACAGTAGCGTGGGTAGGCGACGGCATAGAAGTCCCTTGTGTGCGTTTGGGACAATCGCAGCAAGGCCTATGCCGGGGCGCAAGCGCCCCGGTGCAACAACCTCAGGCGTCGGCACCGCCCAGGGCGCGCGATTCGTCTGAAGCGTCCCCGTCCTCGCGGCTGGCATCATTGCCGTACTCGACCAGACGGTTGTACAGCGTCTTCAGACTGATGCCGAGAATTTCCGCTGCGCGGGTTTTCACGCCACCGCACTGCTCAAGGGTAGCGAGAATCAGCTGACGGTCCGCTTCGGCAAGCGAGGTACCGAATGGAATCGTGATCGCCGTGCCGGCGGCCGGTTTGGACAGCGTGATCTGCAACGGCACCGTCGCCGTGTTATCGGAATCCGTGCCCGACATGATGTGCGCGCGCTGCACGTAGTTCTTCAGCTCGCGCACGTTGCCAGGCCATGGATAGGACATCAGCATTTCCTTGACCGCCGGCGGGAAATGCTTTCGCGTGCCGTGACGCTCGTTGAGATCGTCGAGGAACGCCTGCGCCAGCAAATCGACGTCCTTGCCGCGTTCGCGCAGCGGCGGCAGGCTGATCGGAAACACGTTCAGGCGGTGATACAGATCCAGACGCAGCTTGCCTTCGAGCACTGCCTGCTCCGGATCGCGATTGGTCGCCGCAATCAGCCGCACGTCGGTTTCGATTTCCTTCGTGGTGCCGACCCGCATGAACATGCCGGTTTCGAGCACCCGCAGCAGCTTCACCTGCAGTTCGATCGGCATTTCGGTGATTTCGTCGAGGAAAAGCGTGCCGCCGTTGGCCCTTTCGAAATAGCCTTTGTGCTGCCGATCTGCGCCCGTGAACGAACCCCGTTCATGGCCGAACATTTCCGATTCGATCAGGTTCGGCGAAATGGCGCCGCAGTTCACCGCGAGAAACGCGTGCTTACGGCGCAAGCTCAACTGGTGCAAGGTCTGCGCGGCCACTTCCTTGCCGGTGCCGGACTCGCCTACCAGCATCACCGATGCTGCAGTAGGCGCGACGCGGCCAATCTGGTCGTAGACCTCCTGCATGGCCGGCGAATTGCCGAGCATCAACCCAAAGCGGCCCATACGGCGCAACTCGCCGCGCAACGTACCGATTTCCGCCTTGAGATCGCCGGGGCGCGGCAGGCGCGACAGAATTGCCTTCACGCGCTGCATGTTGATCGGCTTCACCAGATAATCGGTCGCGCCCATCTTGAGGGCGTTGACGGCCGATTCGACCGTGGCATGGCCGGTAATCACAATAACTTCGACGCCGGAGCGCGGGTCGAGGTCTTCGAACAGGTCAACTCCGCTGCCGTCCGGCAGCTTCAGGTCGGTAAACACGACATCCGGCATCTGCCGGACCAGCTGGATACGCGCTTCGCGCAGATCGCCTGCAGTGGCAGTGGTGAGGCCGTCTTCGCCAATGATGGCAGCGAGCGCCTCGCGGGTACCGGCATCGTCATCAACAATCAATACGTGTGGCATCGCGTCTCGAAAGCCCGAAGGGGTCTGGTTGTGGATGGCATGCGTGAAGGCATGGAAAAACGGCTGGGCGCTGGTACGTCCCCGCAAACAGAAGGCGGCGACGTGAGGACCCACTAACTTTCGGGGCGCCTCCTCGAGCTCCAGCAAAAAACCGCACCTGGCACAAATTCGCAACAATATACGTGTTACGCGGCGCCGAGTGGTCCTATTGTTGTATGAATCCCCATTATAAAACTTTATTGCGGCGAATTGTCAGGTTTGCCTTACACCCAACTGCGGCCCTTTTGACAACAACCGAGACAACTCGCGCGGGGCGTATGCGGCTCAGCTGTGCGGAAACGGCCATGCTTCACCCAGTCCGTTTGGATGGCTCGTGCCGTTTGTATCGGTGGCGGGGGCCGCGCCGGCCGGACTCGCTGTCGCCGGAGCAGTTTGAGCAACGTTGACAACCGCCCCGCCCTCGTCCTCCCAGCGACTCAGATCCCGGTTCAGATGCGCCTGCGAGGCGCGGTGCTTTTGCGCCCAGCGCCACGCCAGCAAACCGCCTACAGCCACCAATGCGCCGAAAATGCCGATCCTGGGCCGTGCCATGTTCAACCTCCATACGTAAGCCGGTAATCAATGGAATCATTCAGTGCCGTTGCCTCGCCCGACCAAGCCCTTTAAGGTTGTCCTGACACATAGCGGGGCAGGCAGACCGTCCGCTGCGCCGTCTAGCGTGTTGCCAGCACGCCGAGCAGAAATCCCACACTGGCAGAAATTCCGAGGGCGCGCCAAGGGTTGTGCCGCACATAACGCTCGGCATTCACCGTGGCGACCCGGTAGCGCCGCTGCGCCGCGCCTTGCGCATCGCCGATCGCCGCTTGCAGGGTCTCGACGTGCGCCCCGAGGCGCTCGCGCAATGCCTCGACACCTTCACCCGGCACGTTGGCGGCGAGTCGCAGTATTTCCTCCGAGTCGGTCAGCAGCACCCGCAAGTCGTCAACGATCTTCTGCCGCCCGAGTTCAAGCTGTTGTGTCGTGTGAGTCATGAGTCGCTCCTATCTCTATGTCGGCGCGCGTTTGGCGTCGCAAACCAGCCGGAAACGCGCCGCACGTCCCAAAAGTGATAGGGTTGCAAACGGCATACCCGATAATCTAGTCGATCGATAGCAGCGTACCGAGTTCCGCATCGGCAATCGCGACAATCGTGCCGATTCGATATCCGGTCGGCGGTCAATATTGCCGGCTGACTGTGCGCACCGATCGGCATTCAGACAGACCGCCACCAATGCACCGTCGTAAGCGCGCCGTCGCAAAACAGACACTTCACGCGCCGAGCATGCGCTTTGGACGGCAACACGCGGCACAATTTTTTAGTGGCTTGCTTCGATCCGCATTCGTCGTCGACATGCACGTTGCCGTGACAAGCCACCGATGGTTAAATCAATTTTTATGAGATAGTGATCCATTGCATGAATGCACAGGCTCACCCTCTTCACAGGCCTGCGCGGCACTATCGAACACATTTGCACAGGACAACTTGGTTATGGCGTCAATCGATCTGGACTCCCCCACACTTGCCTCCGGCGGCGACGCAGCGGCAGGGGGGAAGTCTCGCGTGACGGAGGGCGTCGCGGGCCTGAAGTCGTACGGCCTGCTGTACGGCTCTTCGCCCGTCATGCTGGATTTATACGAACAAATCGAACGCGTGGCCTCCACCGACGCAACCGCGCTGATCATCGGCGAATCCGGCACCGGCAAGGAACTGATCGCCCGCACGATTCACGATCACAGCGGGCGCAAGGACGCGCCCTTCATCGCCGTCAACTGCGGCGCGATCCCCGATGAACTGATTGAAGCCGAACTGTTCGGCCACGAAAAAGGCAGCTTCACAGGCGCCGTGCAGGGCCGCGTCGGCTACTTCGAACACGCCAACGGCGGCACGCTGTTTCTCGACGAAATCACCGAGATGGCGCCGGTGCGTCAAGTGAAGCTGCTGCGCGCGCTGGAGACCGGCACGTTCTATCGGGTCGGCGGCAACGAACTGATTCAGAGCGACGTGCGAGTGATCGCGGCCACCAACCGTGACCCTGCGATCGCCGTGAAAGAAAACGGTTTGCGCGAAGACCTGATGTATCGGCTCGCCGTGTTTCCGCTGCGCGCGCCGCCGCTGCGCGAGCGCGAAGGCGATCGTGAATTGTTGGCGCAGCATTTCCTCGCCGCGTTGAACGCACAGGAAAGCACCAGCAAGAGCTTCAGCAAACGTTCGATTGAAACGCTGCGCACCTGGTCGTGGCCGGGCAATGTGCGCGAACTGAAAAACGCCATTTACCGCGCCTTCATCCTCGCCGAGAAATCCGTCGAACTGCCTCATCCGCACCTCGCGTCACGCGTGAAGAAAGCGGTCACCCAGGGCGATGCGATGAGTGTCTGGATCGGCACGCCGCTTGCTGATGCGCAGAAGCAGATCATCCTCGGCACACTGAAGTACTGCGGCGGCGACAAACGTCGCGCGGCGAAGGCACTCGGCGTGAGCCTGAAGACGCTCTACAACCGGCTTAGCACCTACGGCACCGATGACGCGACCGAAGAAAAAGAAAGCGAGTCCTGACAGTCGCCTGTCTGCGCTGCGCGTGAAAAGCCAAGCCAGAAAAGGCTGCGCGGCGCATCATCTTTTGCAATTGCTTGCATTTTTCCTATCCCATTTGCAAATGGCATCCTGCAAAATGCTGCAGCGTCGCGCGCGGCGCGAGGTCAGCTCGACGCGTCGTTACAAGGCGGCGCGTATGGCAGAGGCAGGAGCACAGGTAGGGAAATGCAAACATCAAACAGTAGTGCGCGCAGGACTCACCGGACTTCGCGCGCGAGTCTCGCATCGCTCACGGCATTGGCCGTCGCGGTGCTCATCTCAGCCAATCTGAGCGGCTGCAGTTCGCTCTACTCGGAGACGGCCACCGCCGGCGCCGGTATCGGCGGCGCCGCAATCGCCGGCCAGGTCACCCATAACGCTGCTGTTGCTACCGGTATCGGCCTCGGTGCCGTCGCCGCTGCGCAGGCCGGCGTGCAATACACGGAACGTGTCGTCCACCGCAATACGCAAGACGGCATCGCCAAGGTCGCCGGACCGCTCGATGTCGGTGCCGTCGCACCGTGGAGCGTCACGCATAGCGTGCCGATCGAAGACGACACGCATGGCCGCGTCACCGTGAGCCGCACCATCAGCGCAGGCGCGCTCGACTGCAAGGAAATCGTCTTCTCGGTCGATGTGGACGCGACCAAGGATAAGCCCGCCAGCAGCGCGTTCTACGTCGCCTCGATCTGCCGCGACGGCACGGCGTGGAAGTGGGCTTCCGCAGAACCCGCCACCGAACGCTGGGGCGCGCTGCAATGAAATCGCGTCTGACAATGCCCATGCGCGTGCGGTTCGTGCTGGCCGCTGCGCTGTGCGTCGGCGCGAGCGTGCTGACGAGCGGCTGCTCGTCGGTGGGCGCGGCAAGCGGTGCGGCCGCCGGGGTCGCGTCGGGTCTCGTGACTGCCAATCCCGCTGTCGGCATTGGCGTCGGCATTGCGGTGCAAGCGGCCACGGACGAAGCCGTGGCCCGCTACATGCGCAACATGCACAGCGACCAGCAGAACGAGATGGCTCAGCTCGCGGGCGGCATGGCGGTGGGCGAGACCAAACCGTGGAGCGTCAAGCACAAGATGCCGATCGAGAACGGGCACGGCGAGGTACGCGTGACGCGTGCGTTCACGTCGGCACTCGCTATCTGCAAGGACTTTGTCTTCTCGGTCGCGGATAGCAACAAGCCCAACGCGCACGAAAGCTGGTACACCGCCAGCGCCTGTTTGCAGGACCAGGGCTGGAAGTGGGCTTCGGCCGAACCGGCCGTGGACCGCTGGGGCAATCTCCAATAATGCAAAAGGGGCGGCAGGTCTGACCTTGCCGCCCCTTTGCTATTCACTTCGAACCCGACGTATCAGGACTCCACGTCCTCGAGACTGAAAATTTCCGTCTGGTCGTTGTACGAAAAGATCTCGCCATAACGGCCCCAGTTGATGACCGCGTCGAGCGTCTCTTCGGCCGCGCTGTCCGACAGAAAATCTTCCAGTTCCTGCTCGAAGCGCACACGCGGCGCACGATGCCCGGGGCGTTCGTTGAGTACCTTCTTGATTCGTGCGGCGAGCGGGACGTGGCGCAGCAGATGCTCGGCGAACATCATCTTCCGCTCCTGCGTACCGAACTCGGAAAACACGCGTGCCGGCGGCGTCAGGAAAATGTCCCCTTCGCGCACATCGGCGAAGCCCAAGTGCTGCAGCACTTCGGCGACCGGGAACAGATCGTCGACCTCGAGATGCAACGAACGGGCAATTTCCGGCATGTCCGCGCGGCCATGGTACGGTGCCGCAGCCAGCATTTCGATCAGACCGGCCATCAGGTTGGTCGACACATGCGGCAGCCAGCTTCCGAGTTCCAGGCCCTTCTTCGTTGACTCGTCGGTCTGACGCGCCGTCATCTTCGCGTAGATCTCGTCCACCAGTTTGCGGAACGCCGGGTCGAGACGGTTACGCGGGTGATTGAACGGCACCTTGATCTCGGCGATCACGCGGCCTGGGTTCGACGACAGCACCAGAATCCGGTCGCACATGAACACCGCTTCTTCGATGTTGTGCGTGACGATCAGCACCGACTTGATCGGCATACGGCCCTGCGTCCACAGATCCAGCAGGTCGGTACGCAGCGTTTCGGCGGTCAGCACGTCGAGCGCCGAGAAGGGCTCGTCCATCAGCAGCAGCGTAGGATCGACCACCAGCGCGCGGGCGAAGCCCACACGTTGCCGCATACCGCCTGACAACTCGCGCGGATAAGCGTTTTCGAAGCCGTCCAGACCGATCAGGTCGATCGCCGCCAGCGCACGTTCGCGGCGTTCGCGAGCACCGACGCCCTGCGCTTCGAGACCCGCTTCCACGTTCTGCAGAACCGTCAGCCAGGGGAACAGCGCGAAGGTCTGGAACACCATCGCCACGCCCTTGGCGGGACCGTCGAGCGGCTTGCCCAAGTAGTCGACCTTGCCGCCGGTCGGCTCGATCAGGCCGGCGATGATACGCAGCAGCGTCGACTTGCCCGAGCCCGAGCGGCCCAGCATGCCGACGATCTCGCCTTCACGCAGCGACAGGTTCACGTCGTCGAGCACCAGCAGCTCGCCTTGATTCTTGTTGAAGCCTCTGGACACGTCCTTGACGGCCAGAATCTCCGCACCCAGACGCGGCGGCGAGGGTGGCGTCTGGACCGGCGCAGCGGTAACGGCAGCTTTAGGATTTTGCATCGCGGTTTGCCTTTAATTTCCTGTCAATCGAGCCGAAGCTTGGATTCGGCGTAGGCGTACATCGGACGCCACAGCAGGCGGTTAAACAAAGTCACAAACAGGGACATCACGGCAATGCCGAGAATGATTTTCGGGAAGTCGCCCGCCGCCGTGGTCTGCGCGATATAGGAACCCAACCCGTGGGCCACCACCTTGGTGTCGCCCCACTGCACATACTCGGCCACGATGCTCGCATTCCACGCGCCGCCCGAGGCCGTAATCGCGCCTGTGATGTAGTACGGGAAAATGCCCGGCAGCATCGCCTTGCGCCACCACTGCCAGCCGCGGATACCGAAGTTGGCGGCCGCCTCCTTATAGTCGTTCGGATACGAACTGGCGCCTGCGATCACGTTGAACAGGATATACCACTGGGTGCCGAGCACGATCAGCGGCGACAGCCAGATATCCGGGTTCAGATGGAAGCGCACGATGACGATCACGAACACCGGGAACAGCAGGTTGGCCGGGAACGCGGCGAGGAACTGCGCGAGCGGCTGGATCTTCTCGGCCAGCGCCGGACGCAGCCCGATCAGCACGCCGATCGGTACCCAGATCACGGAAGAAATGGCGATCAGCAACACCACCCGCAACAGGGTGATCAACCCGAGCACGAGTACGTGGCCCACCTCATCGAGCGTGACGCCGGTGCGTACATAGGTCACGACGCGAAAGACGACGTACACCGTCAGGAGAATCACGAGGACGCCCCAGATGATGTCGCCCACGCGCGACGACTTCTGACGCTGCGGTACCGGGAAACTGACGCCGGCGAACGACGGCAGACGCATCGGTACGCGCGCCGCATTGGCGAAGATCCAGCCCATTGGCACCAGCAGGCGGTGAATCAGACGAGTGCGGCGCACGAGGTCAAGCAGCCAGGACTCCGGCGCGTTACCGGAGCTGGTGTTCTCCATGCGGAACTTGTCGGCCCACGCGACGAGCGGGCGGAACAGAAACTGGTCGTAGGCGAGAATCACGATCGTCATCGTCAGGATGACCCAGCCGATCGCGTGCATGTTCTTGTCCGAGATCGCCTGCGCCAGGTAGGCGCCGATCCCCGGCAGCGTGATCGTGTTGTTGCCCACCGTGATCGCTTCGGAGGCCACCACGAAGAACCAGCCGCCCGACATCGACATCATCATGTTCCAGATGAGGCCCGGCATCGAGAACGGCACTTCGAGCTTCCAGAAACGCTGCCAGCCGGTCAGGTGAAAACCGCGTGAGACCTCGTCCAGATCGCGCGGCACGGTGCGCAGCGACTGGTAGAAGCTGAAGGTCATGTTCCAGGCCTGGCTCGTGAAGATCGCGAAGATCGCGGCGAGCTCCGCACCCAGCACCCGGCCCGGGAATAGCGCAAGAAAGAAGGTAACCGTAAACGAAATGTAGCCCAGCACCGGCACCGACTGCAGGATGTCGAGAATCGGCACCAGCACGAGACCGGCACGGCGGCTCTTGGCGGCGAGCGTGCCATAGATCAGCGTGAACGCTAGCGAGGCCACCATCGCCGCCAGCATGCGCAGCGTGGTGCGCAACGCGTATTCGGGCAAGCTCGACGGAGCCAGTGAGATCACCTGGGTCTTGAGCGTCGACATGGGCGCGAGCGTCTGGTGAAAGCCGATTGCCACGGAGGCAATCACACAGATGATCAGCGGAAAGGCGACGAAGTCCCAGCCGTTGGGCAGCAAGCGCCAGGCGGAAGCATTGGCGGTGCGTTTCAGATCGAAACTGAAGTCCATCAGGCTGCACCCTTCCTGTTTGCATACGCTACGTGGAGACAGACCGCATCGAGCGGCGCCGGGACGACGGAACAGGCGAGGTTTGCCGCTCGCGCGGCAAACCCGGCGCGAAGGCCGGAAGGTCGGTCCGGAAAGCAGAAATCAGGCATGACAACAAGCATATGCGAGGTAATCGTTAGCGTCGGAGAGAGAATGACCGGCGGCGGCCGGGGGCATGTTCCCCCCGTCAAACCACCCTGGAGGGCCGCTCCGGCTGCCTGTCACGACAGGCGCCGCCCTGGGGCTGGCGAGCTTTCCTTGTTTTGGACGGCACGACACTACTACAACCTGTGTTTCAGGCACAACCTTTCGGGGCAAATCAGTTGCGCGCAGGGCCTCTGGCGGCCCTGCCCGACCGGCAAAACCGGTGACCGGACACCCTCGGACATGCTCCGGGCACATCTGGAAAACCCGCGGCCCTGTTCAGAAAGCCCCCCTTACAGCCGTTAACTACCTGATGACACACGCCGAATCGCAATATCGGATGGCGCTGCGCCGTCTGGCGGTTAAAATCGAGACAAAGCGACTGTGACGGACGGATACCGAGGGCTTCAACCGAACTGTCCCAGATCGCCGCGGCGGACATACCGCCGCCCCAGCAACGACTCAGCGCCGGCGCGCTGCAACGATTGACCTTGTTGCATATAAAAGTCAGACGGATCCGAGAGTCGATGAACAGGAAATCCTTGCGCCATGCAGTCGGGCCGGTCAGCTTCGCGCTGGTCGTGCTGGTGTGCTGGCTCGTGTCGGGTGTGATCGCGGACCGCATGGTTCAGCAGGAACTCGACGCCGCCCTGCGCGCGCAACGGCAAATGTCCTCGTCGGTCGTCGACAACATGGCGGAGGTCATCGCCAGCGACCTCTCCATGGCTCGCGCCATTCCAGCCACGATGGCGGAACTGAATGTGGTCCAGCAGGCGCTCGCCCACTCGCAAGCTTATTCGGTGACGAGCACCGCGCCGGAATCCGCCCTGCGCAATGCCTTGCTCAAAGTGCCGGAATTGACGACGGTCAGCAGCTTCCTGCACGACGCTCAAGGTTTCTCGGGACTCGACTCGATCTGGCTCGTCAACGCCAACGGCGTGTGCGTCGCGTCGAGCAATGAGCAGTCGCGCGGCTTTGTCGGCATCGACATGCGCACCCGCAACTATCTGTCTAACGCGCTACTCGGCGCCTTCGGCGAAGCCTATGGCGTCGGCCGGTCGAGCGGCGAGCCCGGCATCTTCATCGCGGCACCCGCCTACGACGATGGCGTGCTGGTAGGTGCGGTAATCGCCAAGGTCGGGATCGGGCGCTTGCGTCACTGGGTCGCCCACGCGGGCACCTTCGTGGCCGATGAAAACGGCGTGATCATCATGGCCCACAACAGCGCGCTGGAAGGCCATGTGCTGCCGGATGGACGCGTCAAGCAGATGAGCGTCGCCGATCGCGAAAACGTTTATCGCCGCGTCGAATTCCCGAACGTCCAGATCGAGGCGGACATGCGGCAGGTACGCGAGGAGGCGCCGTGGGTGCCCGCCGCGATCGCCACACAGCTGTTCGCCATCACCGACCGGCCCATGCCGGCGCTGTACGAATCGCGCAGCGGCCTCAATTCGGGACTCTCCGCGCATCTGGTCGATCCGCTCACGGCCTGGCCCGAACTGCTGCGCAACCATAAGCGCGACCGGCTGCTGGTCTTTCTCACGCTCGCGGGCACCGCGGCGCTGGCGTGGGTGATTACCGTGTCCTACGTGCGCGAGCGCCGCCACCACCGGGCGACGCGCGACCTCGCCGAACAGTTGCAATCGGCCAATACGCTGCTGTCTGCCGAGGCTCGCCACGATGCGCTCACCGGCGCCTTGTCGCGCCGCTATTTCCTCGACCTGTTGCGCCGTGAAATCGAACGCGCGCAGGCGAGCGGCGACGCGCTGTGCATGGCAATCGCCGACCTCGACCACTTCAAGCAGATCAACGACCGCTTCGGCCACGCTGCCGGTGACCGCGCGCTCGAACACTTCGTCGATACTTGTCGCGCCGAACTGCGTGCCAACGACGCGATCGGCCGGCTGGGCGGCGAGGAATTCGGCATCCTGTTGCCGGCCACCGCCCTCGAGGGCGGCCGCGAGGTCGTCGAGCGGCTGCGCACCCGGCTCAAGGCCGTGCCGTCGACCAAGCTGCCCTCCTCAGCCGGTCTGAGCGTCAGTATCGGCATCACCGAGTTGTCGCGCGAAGATCTGCCTGAGCGGATCATGAGCCGGGCCGACCTCGCCCTTTACGCCGCCAAAACCGGCGGGCGCGACCGCACTGAAGCGCTGCCGCCAGACGACACCGCGCCGCCGGCGCGCACCGCCGCGACAGCCTGGTGAATCGATACGGCGCAACGTTGCGAGCGCCGACACTCCGCAGGTAAGCAGGTATGATCGACCTTCATACGAAGCTTGTCGTCACCGCTCTACCAGGAGAGATGCATGAAGGGAAATCTGGTCATCGTTTGCCGCGATCACGATGCTGACGCGTTCGATCATCTGTTGTCCGAATACGGCGCCTTTCAGACGCGCCTATCGTCAACGGCGTGGTATCTGAAGCTCGATGTCGCCCCGGAGCTGATCCAGGAAGAAATTCTCACGCGCCTCGGCAAGTACACGACTCACTACATCTTCGAAGCAGAAACCGTTACGTGGAATACGGTGGACAGCGACGCGGCCGCTGCGCTGAATACGCTGTTTGCGGAGTAAGACTTCGGAGGAAGAGAAGGCGTCAGGACCGGACTGAAAGGCAGAAGGCCCGCAGGCCTGGAAGCAGCAGCGACCAGGCCAACGCTGCCAGGCCGGCCCTACCAGGCGCTCTCCGAGACAGTAGCCATGCGCGGCACGGCCTCGAACGGGAACGTCATCAGGACCCGCAGGCCGCGCCCGCCATGGTTACCGATTTCCCATTCTCCGCCCGCGCGACGGACCAACCGTTCGACGATCGCAAGCCCTAGCCCGCTATGGCCGTTGCCGCCACGTGCCGGGTCGAGCCGCACGAACGGACGGCTCGCGTTCATCAGATCCTGCGCGGCGATGCCCTGGCCATTGTCCTGCACAGCCAGCGTGTAACCCGACGACGTACGCGCGGTAGACACGATAACCGGTGGCTGGCCGTACGCATGTGCGTTGTCGAGCAGGTTCGACAGAATGCGGTCGAGCGTAGCGGCTGGCAGCAGGAAGCCCGGACCCGCCTTCAGGTCGGTCAGCACCGAGGCCGCGCTGTTGGCAACCGCCCGATAGCTGCGCACCACGCGTTCGCATTGCGCATCCACTTCGACCGCCTCGCTGCGATCCGCGCCGTCGTGTGCGAACACCAGAAACTGTTCGACGATGTGCGTCATCGAATCGACGTCGCGTACCACGCCGTCTCGCACCTTCGCCTCGTCCATCATTTCGGCTCGCAGGCGCAGCCGCGCTAGCGGCGTCTTCAGATCGTGTGCGACACCGGCAAGCATCACCGCCCGATCGTTCTCCGTGCGCGCTACTTCCTGGACCATCTGGTTAAAGCCATGGGTCAACTGGCGCAACTCGCGCGGCCCGCGCTCGGGCACCGGCGGCACCGGCTGGCCACGGCCAAAACGTGCCACGGCACTGGCGAGCGAGCGCAACGGCTGCTGCAACTGCCACGCGGCGAAGAGCGCCGCCATCACCGCAAACGTGAAGATGATGGTGAGCCACAACACCATCCGGTCGACCGAACGCGGTGGCCGCAACGGCTGCACCGGCACGACGATCCAGTCGCGGTCACTCGCCTGGCGCACCCACAGCGTGGGCGGCTTGCCCGGCTCGCCGAGGCGTACCTGGGTGCCCGCCGGCATGCGGTCACGCACGTCGTCGAGGAAGTGGTTAAGCGGCGAGCCGTCGTCCTGCTGCACCGCCGGCACGGCGCTGGAGGCCGGGTCGACGAGGCGCACGCGCGAGGGCAGCGGCTGATCCGGCGTATGGGCGACGTGCTGACGCACAGCGTCGACGAGGAAGGTCGCCTCTTCTACAGCGTAGCGATTCTGAAACTGGCTGCGCTCGAGGCGAAACAGCGCATAGCCCGCAAAATGCGATAGCAGCAGTACCACGACGACCAGCAACGCCAGCCGTCCAAACAGTGAATCAATGGGCCGGCGCATGTTGTTCGCCATCAGGCACGAACACGTAACCGCGGCCGCGAACGGTCTGAATGAAGCGCGGCGTGGACGGATCGGTTTCAAGGATGCGTCGCAGACGCCAGACCTGGACGTCGATGCCGCGGTCGGTGCCGTCGTATTCGGGACCATGGAGCAACTCGAGCAGGCGTTCGCGGGTGAGCGTACGCATAGGATGATTAACAAAAATCTTTAGGAGGGCGAACTCGCTGCCCGACAACGTGAGCGGTTTGTCTTCCAGATTCAGCGTGCGCGACTGGAAATCCAGCGTGAAGCGGCCGAAGGTGAACGGCTCGCGCTGCTCAGGTGCGGCCGCCGAAGGCAACGTGCGGCGGCGCCGCAGCACAGCCTGCACGCGCGCCAGCAGCTCGCGCGGATTGAACGGTTTGCCGAGGTAGTCGTCCGCGCCCAGTTCGAGACCGACGATCCGGTCTACGTCGTCAGCGCGCGCAGTCAGCATGATCACCGGGATGTCGTCACCAGCAGCGCGCAGTTTGCGCAGCGCCGTCAGGCCGTCCACACCCGGCATCATCAGGTCGAGCACGATCAGATCCGGACGCTCGCGTTCGAGCCGCCGCTCGAGCGAGCCGGCATCGTGGAGCACCGAAACTTCGATGCCCTGGCGAGCCAGATAGTCGCGCAGCAGATCGCGGAGTTCGAGGTCGTCGTCGACAACAAGTATTTGAGTAGCCATGGGATGAAGTTTAACGCGCAGCAGTTGGGGTTACCGGGCCGGAGGTCCCCCAAAGGGTTACCGGGTGTTACGACGAAAGGCGCACGTAATGTCGCGTAATAGCGACACGCGCTCAGGTAACACAGCGAACTCTGCAGATCTCTACGCTGTGTCTTACCGAATGCATCCCGTCCTGTGTTGCCGTGTTTGCATCGTCGGCTATTCCATTACAAGGAGCCACTCATGTCCACAAAAATGTCACGCTTCGTCGCCGTCGCCGCAGCATCGCTTGCTATCGGTCTTGGCTCAGTCGGCCTCGGTTCAGTCTACGCCGCTCAAACTGATGGTCAGGGCGCACCCGGCGGTCCGGGAGGCTGGCACCATCACCATGGCCAGTTCATGCAGGAACTGAACAAGCTGCACGGCCAGCTTAACCTGAACCCGGATCAGGAAAAGCAATGGCAGGCCGCTCTCGACACGATGAAGCAGAACCGCGAAGCAGGGCGTGCCGCCCACAAGCAGATGCACGATCAGATGGAAGCGTTGAAGTCGCAGCCCATTCTCGATCTGAACGCCCTGCATGACCTGCGCGAAAAGGCCGAAGAGCAGCGCCACCAGGCACACGAGCAGACCTCGGCAGCCTGGCTGACCTTCTACAACGGCCTGAACGACAAGCAGAAGACCATCGTCAGCACGGACATCAAGGCGCACTGGGCCAAGATGGAAGCCCGTCATGACAAGATGCACCAGCATTGGCACCATGACAAGGGTGCAGCATCGACACCGGCTGCTAACTAACAAGACGTAACTGCTGGCAGGGATGGCGGCGCTGTCCCTGCGTCTTTGCAAACAGAAACGCCACGGAAGTTCGTTCCGTGGCGTTTCTGTTTTTCTGCGCCGGGTTCAGGAGAACTGAGGGACTCCTGGGCTTACCCCCAGCTCGCGTTGGCATCGTCAAACGTCTTTAGCCGCCTGGGCACACCCCCTCACTTAAGCGTTCAACGAGCCGAGATCGAACAGCAGTACCTCCGCGTCCCGGCCCTGTTCGAGCGTGATCGTCTCAACGTCGACGATCATGGCGGCATCGCCCGCAGCGAGCGCTTCGCCATTCACGGTCAGCGCGCCGCGCGCCACATGCACATAGGCACGCCGCCCAGCCGGCAGGGGGAAGGTAGCCTGCTCCGCCCCATCGATCAGCGCCGCGTAGATCGACGCATCCGAGTGAATCGTCACCGAGCCGTCGCGTCCATCCGGAGAGGCAACGATCCGCAGACGGCCACGCTTGTCGGCGTCGTCGAAGCGCTTTTCTTCGTAGCCCGGTTGATCGCCGGCGCGTTGCGGCAAGATCCAGATCTGCAGCAGATGCGCCTCTTCGTCCTGCGACGCGTTGAACTCGCTATGCTTCACGCCTGTGCCGGCGCTCATGCGCTGCACGTCGCCGTGACGGATCGTCGAGCCGTTGCCCATGCTGTCGCGATGGGCCAGCGCGCCCTCGAGCACATAGGTGACGATCTCCATGTCGCGATGTCCATGGGTGCCAAAACCCTGGCCGCCCGCAATACGGTCTTCGTTGATCACGCGTAGCGGTCCGAAGTGCATGTGATCCGGATCGTAGTAGTCGGCAAACGAGAAGCTATGGTAAGAGTCGAGCCAACCGTGGTTGGCGTGGCCTCGTGCTTCGGAGCGGCGAATCGTGATCATGGGTTTCCCTGGTCAATGCGTTGCGATGCACAGAATGTATGGGTGCACGGCATCCGGCACAACCCGCAAGCGTGCACCGGATCGTTTCATAAATACAGACAATCGGCGCGCGCCGTGAGGCATGAGGGTGTCGAACTCGCGTGACGCATCCGTTCGGGTAAAATACCGCGCTTTTCGGGCGGACATCGCCGTGTGGGCCGCCAAAACGGATCCGGCACGAGAATTTTGACCGCCTAGAATAGCGACGGCCAGTACCCGCATGGGCTTGCCGCGCGACGGGCGCCCCCCGGACGGGAATACCGCTCAACGGAGCACCATCCGACGGGAACGCCTCACACTTCGTACTACAGTCGAAACCCAGACCTCACGCGGCGCAGACAAACCGCGTCTTTCGCGGTGTGCCTCATACGCATCGTCAAGGACCTTATATGTCCCTTCAAGGCTATGGCCCGTTGCTTCTCAACGGCACCTGGCAGACTGTCAAGCTGGCGGTGCTGTCGCTGGCATTCGCCTTCGTGCTGGGCCTGCTCGGCGCGGCGGCCAAACTGTCGAAAAACCGTGTCTCATATAGTGTGGGCACGCTCTACACCACCCTCGTGCGCGGCGTGCCCGACCTCGTGCTGATGCTGCTGCTGTTCTATAGCCTGCAGATCTGGCTGAACGACCTGACCGACGTGCTCGGCTGGGACCAGATCGACATCGACCCGTTCGTGGCCGGCGTCGCCGTGCTCGGCTTCATCTACGGCGCGTACTTCACCGAAACCTTCCGCGGCGCCTTTCTCGCCGTGCCTCGCGGCCAGCTCGAAGCGGGTGTCGCCTATGGCATGAGCGGCTGGCAGGTGTTTTCCCGCATCATGTTCCCGCAGATGATGCGCTTTGCGCTGCCTGGCATCGGCAACAACTGGCAGGTGATGGTGAAAGCCACCGCGCTGGTTTCGATCATCGGACTCGCCGACGTCGTGAAGGCTTCGCAGGATGCGGGCAAAGGCACGTTGCGGTTCTTCTTCTTTACCCTGCTTGCCGGGGCTATCTACCTCGTTATCACCACGGTCTCCAACTTCGTGCTGATGTACCTCGAAAAACGCTACTCGACCGGCGTACGGAAGGCGGACCTATGATCGAGATCATTCAGGAATACTGGCGCAACTACCTTTACAGCGACGGCTACCGCTTCACCGGTCTCGTCATTACCCTGTGGCTGCTAGTGGTGTCGATCGGCCTCGGCTTCTGCCTGTCGATTCCGCTGGCGGTCGCGCGGGTGTCGAAGAAGAAATGGCTTGCCAGTCTGGTGTGGCTGTATACGTATGTCTTTCGCGGCACGCCGCTCTACGTGCAGCTGCTGCTCTGCTACACCGGCCTCTATAGCCTTGAAGTAGTACGCAACCACGAGCTGACCAATGCGTTCTTCCGCGACGGCATGCATTGCACGCTGCTCGCCTTCACGCTCAACACCTGCGCGTACACCACCGAAATCTTCGCCGGCGCCATCAAGGCCACCCCGTACGGCGAGATCGAAGCCGCGCGCGCCTACGGCATGTCGCCGTTCACGCTGTACCGGCGCGTGATCCTGCCGTCGGCGCTGCGCCGCGCGCTGCCGTACTACAGCAACGAAGTGATCCTGATGCTGCACGCCACCACGGTCGCCTTCACCGCCACCGTGCCGGACATCCTCAAGATCGCGCGCGACGTGAACTCGGCGACCTATCAGTCGTTCAACGCGTTCGGCCTCGCCGCCCTGCTCTATCTGGCTATCTCTTTCACGCTCGTGTGGCTGTTCCGCCGCGCCGAGCGCCGCTGGCTCGCTTATTTGCGGCCCCAAGGCAAGTAAGCCGTCAAGGATCCCGATGAATACAAAGAAGCAAAAGCTCTTCGTCGACGAACTGCACAAACAGTACGGCGACAATGAAGTTCTAAAAGGCGTTACGCTGCGCGCCAATGCCGGCGACGTAATCAGCGTGATCGGCTCGTCCGGTTCGGGCAAGAGCACGATGCTGCGCTGCATTAATTTTCTCGAACAGCCCAATGCCGGGCGCATCTTTGTCGACGGCGAAGAGGTCCGCACCCAGAAGGACAAGCACGGCGCGCTGAAAGTCTCGGATCCCAAGCAGTTGCAGCGCGTGCGCACACGGCTCTCCATGGTGTTCCAGCACTTCAACCTGTGGGCGCACATGAGCGTGCTGGAGAACATCGTCGAGGCGCCCATCCGCGTGCTAGGACTGCCGCGCCGCGAGGCCGAGGACCGCGCCCGCCAATATCTGGAAAAGGTAGGTCTGGCGCCGCGGCTGGAAAAGCAGTATCCGTCGCATCTCTCCGGCGGCCAGCAACAGCGTGTTGCGATCGCGCGGGCGCTGGCCATGCATCCCGACGTGATGCTGTTCGACGAACCGACCTCCGCACTCGATCCGGAACTGGTCGGCGAAGTGCTGAAGGTCATGCAGACGCTCGCCGAAGAAGGCCGCACGATGATCGTCGTCACCCATGAGATGGCGTTCGCCCGCAACGTGTCGAACCATGTGATGTTCTTGCATCAAGGCCGCGTCGAGGAAGAAGGCCATCCGGACGAAGTATTCAGGAACACGAAGAGCGAACGGCTCAAGCAATTCCTCTCCGGCAGCCTCAAATAACGCTTAAGACATCTTTTGTAGTTTGTGTAGTATTACAAGGCGCCTACGAAGGGCGCCTTTTTTCATCTCCGCATCCCCTTTTGCGACGTCAAACGTCCCAAATATCGCAACAACATCCCGTTTTTTGCCCTACTCCCACTGTTTTACAGCGTCAATAGTGGCAATCCTTAACGTTGCCTCAAACGAACCGTGATTCCCTTGTCAGACAAGGGTTTGCCGCTGTTTTTGGGATGCCTTGGCGAGTGCTCGATCACACCACTATTGCAATTTGGAGACACCAAAGCGCCCTGGGACCAATTTCTTCTCCCATCGAGGGGTATTTTTGATAAATTAGTAACCAAAGTACCAAAACAAAGTTGATTAAAAGTAGTTTCACTTCAAAACGCAGAGGAGATCCGGTCGACGAGGGATCGGTATGACGCAAAGAAAGCCCCAGGCTACATCGTCATCACAGTTCACCCGCTCGACCCGAACCGTCTCCCTGGTACGGATTTCTGTTCGGCGCCTATGGCGTCCGGACACCATTCGCAGTACTGGGTTTTTCTTTTGACAGGGTATGGAGGAGAAGATGAAGAAAGCATTACTCGCCGCGGCGTTGATGTCGGCCGGTGTAGTTGCTCACGCACAAAGCAGCGTCACGCTGTACGGTCGTCTGGACGCGGGTGTCGAATACATCAGCGGCCTTCCGAATGCCAATTACACGGGTTCCACCTCGCGTGTTCGCCTTGAGAGCGGCGACTGGGGCACGAGCCTGTGGGGTATGAAGGGCGTCGAAGACATCGGTGGCGGCAATAAGGTTCTCTTCCAGTTGGAAGGCTCCTTCAGCACGGCGACCGGCGCACTCGGCTCCTCCGGCTCCATCTGGAATCGCTGGGCGACAGTCGGTGTGGCGAACGACCAGTTCGGTACCTTCCTGCTCGGCCGTGAACTGTTCATCTCCAACGGCGTGTGGGACTTCGACCCGTTCGGTCAATCGAACTGGTCGTCGGCGTCGCTGGTCCGTGGCCGCAACTGGCCGCAGTCGAGCAACAACATTTCGTACCAGTCGCCGAAGTTCTACGGCTTTGACGTGTACGGCCAATACGCCTTCTCGAACTCGACGTCCTTCAACGGCGGCAATGGTTCGGCACAAGGGCGTGAAGACGGTCTGCAGTTGACCTACACGAACTCGCTGTTCCAGGTTCGTGGCCTGTATGACGAAATCCGCAACAACATCAACGGTAGCCTCGGCGATCCGACCGCAGACGCTCCGAACGGTCCGTTCAACTACGGCCGCGAGTACTTCGCTGGCGTCAACGTGTTCCTCGGCCAGTTCAAGATTCAGGCTGTGTACCAGGGCGCTCGCACTTCGGGCGAAACCGGTGTACCTATCGGCACGCCGACGACGACCGACCAGGAATGGGGCGGCGTGACGTGGCAAGCGACGCCGGCAGCAGCGCTGATCGCAGCCGTGTATCACGTCAACGCGAACAACGGTGCAGGCAACGCGAACATCTACACGATTGGTGGTTCGTACAACCTGTCCAAGCGTACGTTGCTCGACATCCAGATCGCTACCGTGCGTAACAGCAAGACGGCTAACTTCGGTCTCGATGCCAACGCAGCAGGCAACGGCGGCGACAGCGGTTCGGGAAGCTCGGTTTCGTACAACGAAAACCCGACTCATGGCCACAGCCAATCGGGCGTGTATGCAGGTATTCAACACTCGTTCTAATCGAACGGTGTAGCTCCGAGATCTAGATTTAGAAACTTTTTCACGCTGCTGCGAGAGGCGCGTATCGGTGCGATGTCCGAAAGGGTATCGCACCGTTTTTTATTGGTGCGAGCGGTTCTGCGACCGCCGCACGTGTTTGCGTTGCCTTGTTCTTGCCTGAGATCGTTAGAAGACCTTAAACCCCTCAGACTGCGGCTTCGTTTTCCTCACCGGTGCGAATGCGGATGACCCGCTCCACCTCGGCCACGAAGATCTTGCCGTCGCCGATCTTGCCGGTGCGCGCCGCGCCGATGATCGCGTCGATCACCTGATCGCACTGGTCGTTCGCCACCACCACTTCGATCTTCACTTTGGGCAGGAAGTCGACCACGTATTCGGCGCCGCGATACAGTTCCGTGTGACCCTTCTGGCGCCCGAAGCCTTTGACTTCGGTCACCGTCAGGCCAGTGAGACCGACTTCGGCAAGTGCTTCGCGGACTTCGTCGAGCTTGAACGGTTTGATGACTGCAGTGATGCGCTTCATGGTGTACCTCGTCTCTTGAGCGAATAGTTCGTTAGGGTGAAAGGAAATCGATAGCTCCGATTCTACGCCGCGCCGGATGGCTTGCGGCCATTCCGACGCGTGCCGCGTCCGCGCCGCGATTCGGGCCGCGGCGCCGGGCTTCGTTTATTCCACCGGTTCGGTATAGCGCGACGTGATCGGATAGCGCCAGTCGCGGCCGAACGCGCGATGCGTCACGCGAATGCCGATCGGCGCCTGGCGGCGCTTGTATTCGTTGATCTTGATGAGGCGCGTGACCCGCTTCACATCATCCACCGCATAGCCGGCCGCGATGATCTCGGCCAGCGAATGGTCTTCCTCCATATACATGCGCATGATGGCGTCGAGCACTTCATATGGCGGCAGGCTGTCCTGGTCGGTCTGGTTCTCGCGCAGTTCAGCGGAGGGCGCGCGCGTCAGGATCCGCTCCGGGATAACGTCCTGCCTGGGGAACGTGGTAGCAGCGTTGCGGTAATGGCACAGACGGTAGACCAGCGTCTTGGCGATGTCCTTGATCACCGCGAAGCCGCCGGCCATGTCGCCGTACAACGTGCAATAGCCCACCGCCATCTCGCTCTTGTTGCCGGTGGTCAGCACGATCGAACCGAACTTGTTCGACAACGCCATCAGCAGCGTGCCGCGAATCCGTGCCTGGATGTTCTCCTCGGTGGCGTCTTCCGCGCGGCCGGCGAACTCTTCGGCGAGCGAGGTGCGGAACGCATCGAACATCGGCGCAATCGCGATCTCGTCGTAGCGCACGCCGACCCGGCGCGCCATCTCGGCGGCATCCGTCGTGGAGATATCTGCCGTGTAGCGCGACGGCATCATCACGGCGCGCACCCGCTCGGCGCCGAGCGCGTCGCAGGCGACGGCCAGCACCAGCGCCGAATCCACGCCGCCCGACAGACCGATGAGCGCCCCCGGAAAGCCGTTCTTGTTGATGTAGTCGCGCACACCCATCACGAGCGCCGCATACACCTGCGCTTCCAGCGACAGCTCGGGCGCAACGGCAGTGGGCACAGGGCGCGCGCCATCGAATTCGACGATCGCGTTGCCTTCCTCGAACTGCGCCATCTTCGCGACCAGCTCGCCGTTGCCGTCGAGCACGAACGAGCCGCCGTCGAACACCAGTTCGTCCTGCGCGCCCACCATGTTCACGTAGACCATCGGCAAACCGGTCTCGCGGATGCGCGCCCGCAGGATGTCGACCCGAACCGCTTCCTTGTTGAGGTGATACGGCGAGCCGTTCGGAATCAGCAGCACCTGGGCGCCCGCCGCTTTGGCCTGCTGGGCCGCCGGCGCATGCCAGACGTCTTCGCAGATCACCACGCCGTATTTGACGCCGTCGAGTTCGAACACGAGCGGCCGAGGGTCCGCGGCGAAGTAACGCTTCTCGTCGAACACTTCGCTGTTGGGCAGTTCCTGCTTCAGGTAAGTACCGACCACCTTGCCGTCGACAATCAGCGAGGCCGCGTTGAAGGTATCGACTGGCGGCACGCCGCGCTCGATTGGCGCGTTTGCTTTACCATGGCCGTGCGCGGCGTCGCGGTGCGGATGACCGACCACCACGTGCAGGCCGGCGAACGGCTTCAGTTGTTCGGCGAGATCGGCAAGCGCGGCGGCACTGGCGGCATAGAAGGCCGGGCGCAGCAGCAGGTCTTCGGGTGGGTAGCCGGAAAGCGCAAGTTCGGGAGCGACGAGCAGCTTCGCACCATCGTTGTGCGCAGCGCGTGCTGCATCGACGATTTTCGCGACGTTGCCGGCGAAGTCGCCGACGGTGACATTGATTTGAGCAAGAGCGATTCGGGTCTTCATGGCAGGATCAGGGGCAGGCCGCGTAGCTTGCCGGTTGCATCGGCCAGGTGGCTCGACGAAACAGACAAAGTCGCAAAAACGTACCAACACGGACAAACGAGCGATGCTCCGCCAGACGCGGAGGATCGCTCAGATCAGGAACAGTCAAACAGATTGAACCAGCAACGTTTTGATTATCGCACGGGCATTCTGGCCTCGCCCTCCGAGGTGGACCCCGCCGAGTGGAACGCCCTCCTCGCCCAGCAGGCACAACCCACGCCGTTTCTGCGGCATGAGTTCCTGAGCGCGCTGCATACGAGCCGCTCTGCCGTGGACGAGACCGGGTGGGGTACACAGTTCGTCACGCTGACCGACCCGCGCACGGGAAAGCTCGCGGCCGCCGCGCCTGTGTATCTGAAGGGGCACTCGTACGGCGAGTACGTGTTCGATTGGGCATGGGCCGACGCCTACAAGCGCAACGGTCTCGAGTACTATCCGAAGCTCCTGTGCGCTGTGCCGTTCACGCCTGTGCAGGGCAACCGGCTGCTGTCCGTGGATGCGCACGCGTTGCGCCACCTGGCGGCCACGCTGATGGCATTTGCCGAACAGGCGGATGTGTCGTCGCTGCACGTGCTGTTTCCTACCGCAACCGAAGCCGAAGCGCTGACCGGCCTCGGCATGATGCAGCGCGAAGGTGTGCAGTTTCACTGGCTCAACAACGGCTACCGCGACTTCGAGGAATTCCTCGCGACGCTCGAGCAGAAGAAGCGCAAGAACATTCGCGCCGAGCGCCGCAAGGTGCGTGAGGCGGGCATCACGATGCGCCGGGTGCGCGGCGAAGATGCTACGGATGCCGACTGGCGCTTTTTCTCCAAGTGCTATCGGCAGACTTACCGCGAGCACTTTTCGAGTCCATATCTGAATCTCGAGTTTTTCCGCACGATCGGCGCGACGATGCCCGAGAACCTGCTGCTGGTGATCGCGGAATACGATGGCAAGCCGATCGCCAGTTCTCTCGTGGTGTATCAGCGCGATGAAAAGACCGGTGGCACGCTGTATGGGCGCTATTGGGGCGCGCTCGAACATGTGCCGTGCCTGCACTTCGAGACCGCTTACTATCAGCCGCTCGAGTTTTGCATCGAAGAGAAACTCGCGGTGTTCGAGGGTGGCGCGCAAGGCGAGCACAAGATGGCGCGCGGTTTCCTGCCTACCGTCACCCGCTCGACGCACTGGCTCGCCCATCCCGCCTTCTCCGACGCCGTGGCGCGCTTTCTCGACAACGAGACGAACAGCATTCACGCATACGTCGATGAGTTGCGTGATCACAACCCGTTCAAGAGCTAGCGTATCGCCATGCCGTGGTTTCTTTATCTGATCGAATGCGCAGATGGTAGCGTCTATACCGGCATCGCCATCGATGTGCAGGCGCGCTTCGACAAACATGTGAGCGGCACTGGCGCGCGCTATACGCGCTCGCGGAAGCCGCTGCATGTACTCGCTTCGTTTGAACTGGCGGATCGGTCGAGCGCGTCGCGCGCGGAGTACTTCGTCAAACGGCTGACGGCGGTGGAGAAACGTGCGTTGGCGGCGGGGGTTCGTACGCTGGAATCGGTGGTGCCGGTAAGCATCGCTGAGGAACAGTCCGATAAATCAGGAAGCGACGCGTAGCGGGACCCTACCTTTTACGCTTGCCGACCCAAGAGCTGATGTTTGATACTGCGCTGGCACCAGGGAAGGGGACCTTGTGCCGCCTTAGCGGCGTCCTCTGTCGGCGTCCACCTTCTGCTTGAGGGATGAAAACGCCTTTTGCGCGGAGTCGGAGATCTGTTTTTTCCCGCGCTTTAGCACTGCGACCTCTGATTTCCTCAGCACTACGGAACCCGAGGAGGTACTGTGCTTCGTCGGCCGTGAGCGCAACCGGCTCGATCCCAAAGGTTTCACGGATGTCATGGCCAAACTCCTTCTCTAAGCGTTGCACCGTCTTTTGGACTGGATACAGTCTACGACCGACTAGCGCTGACCAGGACGGCCGCCGCGACGACGTTCCCGCCACCACGCCGTATATGGCCTGCACGATCGCAAAGCGTTCCGCCAAGCGTCATGACGTCGTCGACCAGAACGTAGTCACTTCCCCGAAACACGACGCCGTGAAACGAGGCGCGTGCGTTCAGGCGCTCCATCGGATCCGCCCCGGTGTGATAGACCTTCGTTGTCTGCACAATGTCCTCATCCACTACGCCGCCGGCGATGGCTAGCATCGTAGCGAGAACCTGCGGTATCGCGTTGTCGCCCCTGGCTTCTCGCGCATGCGGAGCCACAAAGATCACGTCGACTGGCAGCGTTCCAGCATCCATACGAGATATGACATCCTGCAATAGCGGGCCTGCGATATCGGAAACAAGAGCAATTGCCGCGTCCGCATCACCGGCTTTTGCACTCTGATAAGACGGATGCTGCTTCAGTACTTTGTCGTCAGTCCAGACAAAAAGCGGATGCGTCACCGTCGCGGGAAAGCCAAACGTCCGCCGAGGCGGTCCAACTGGCGCTCGTTTCCCGAGCATGGAGGCCCGATTGTGCATCGGGTATTGATCGCTCGGAGAGTTGGTTTTTCTACGCTTCGCCATCGGTAAAGTATATCTTGGCTGAAATCGCCAGCGGCTTCAGATCAGCAGGCAAATGATTGCGCTAAAACATACTCCCATGAAAAAACCGCGCCGCCCTCTCGGGTCAACGCGGTTTTTTAACACCGGGATGCTCGAACCAGCTTACTTCTTGTAGTTCGCCACGCCTTCCGTGATTTCCTTGTGGGCGGCTTCGACATCCGCCCAGCCTTCGACCTTCACCCACTTGCCCTTTTCGAGCGCCTTGTATTGCTCGAAGAAGTGCTTGATCTGGTCTTTCAGATACGACGGCACGTCGTCGATCGACTTCAGGGTTGCCGTCATCGGGCAGACCTTGTCGTGCGGCACGGCGATCAGCTTGGCGTCGACGCCCGATTCGTCCGTCATCTGCAGCATGCCGAGCGCGCGCGCACGCACCACCGAGCCGGCCAGCAGCGGGAACGGCGTGATCACCAGCACGTCGACCGGGTCGCCGTCGCCCGACAGCGTTTGTGGAATGAAGCCGTAGTTAGCCGGATAGCGCATGCCCGTGCTGATGAAACGGTCGACGACGAGCAGGCCCAGATCCTTGTCTGCCTCGTACTTCACCGGATCGCTTTGCGCCGGGATTTCGATGATGACGTTGAAATCTTGCGGAAGGTCTTTGCCTGCGGGTACGTGATTGAAGCTCATGAGCGCTCTCTGAACAGGATGAAATTCGGAACACGGCGCGCGATACGGCGTCTGACCTGGATCGGACGCGGCACAGCGGACCGGAAGTGCGGAATACCCCATTATAGCCAATCGGCCGATGGCACCTCCGTGACGATCGGCGCGATAATCGTTGGAACCGTGCTTTCGGACGCAGACGAAGTCGCACTTGCAGCAATGATTGCAGCCGTGACCGCAACCGCGGCCACGGGCGCGTCAGAAGCCGTTCCAAGACTTTTCAGCCAGGAGCATGCATGGAAGAAGCCAAACACTTCATCGGCAGCGAATGGGTCGCCCCTGCCGGCGGCGAGACGATTCCCGTGCTCGATCCCTCGGACGGACAGCCGTTCACGCAGTTAGCCCGTGGCAGCGCCGCGGATATCGATGCCGCCGTGCAGGCCGCGCGCAAAGCCTTCGATGGCGCATGGGGCGCCACCAGCGCAGCCGACCGGGGACGGGTGCTGTACCGGCTATCCACGCTGGTGGCCGCGAATCACGAAGAGCTCGCGCAACTCGAAGCGCGCGACACCGGCAAACCATTGCGCCAGGCGCGCGCAGACGCGACAGCACTGGCCCGCTACTTCGAGTTTTACGCGGGCGCCGCCGACAAGCTGCACGGCGAGACACTTCCCTATCAGAACGGCTACACGGTTTTCACGGTGCGCGAACCGCACGGTGTGACCGGCCACATCGTGCCGTGGAATTACCCGATGCAGATTTTCGGCCGCAGCGTCGGCGCGGCGCTCGCGACAGGCAACGCGTGCGTCGTCAAGCCCGCTGAGGACGCTTGCCTGTCGGTGCTACGCGTCGCCGAGTTGGCTGCCGAAGCCGGCTTGCCGGCCGGCGCGCTAAATATCGTCACGGGCTACGGCCACGAGGCGGGCGCCGCGCTCGCGCGCCACGCCGGGATCGACCACATCTCGTTCACCGGCTCGCCGCAGACAGGCAAGGCTGTCACGCAGATGGCCGCGGAAAACCACGTGCCCGTCACCTTGGAACTCGGTGGCAAGTCACCGCAAATCGTGTTCGCCGATGCCGATCTCGACACCGCAGTCCCTGTGCTGGTGTCCGCTATCGTGCAGAACGCCGGGCAGACCTGTTCGGCGGGCAGCCGCGTGCTGATCGAGCGGGCCATTTACGAGCCGTTGCTCGATAAGCTCGCCACGGCGTTCAATGCGCTCCGTGTCGGGCCGTCGCATGCGGACCTCGACTGCGGGCCGCTCATCAGCGCGAAGCAACAGCGGCGCGTATGGGATTTTCTCGACGATGCGCAGCACGACGGTATTCCGATGGCAGCGCACGGCGAGGTGATCCACGAGGCGCCGGAAACTGGTTTCTATCAGGCACCGACCCTGCTGCGCGATGTGCCTCCGGCCCATCGTCTGGCACGCGAAGAAGTGTTCGGACCCGTGCTGGCCGCGATGGCCTTCACCGACGAAGACGAAGCCGTGGCACTCGCGAACGGCACGCCGTACGGGCTCGTCGCCGGTATCTGGACGCGCGATGGCGCGCGCCAGTTAAGGCTCGCGAGGCGTGTGCGCTCGGGCCAGGTGTTTATCAACAACTATGGCGCGGGAGGCGGCGTCGAATTGCCGTTTGGCGGCGTCAAGCATTCGGGGCATGGCCGCGAAAAAGGGTTTGAAGCGCTGTACGGTTTTACAGTGCTGAAGACGGTCGCGATCCGGCACGGCTAGCCGGCCTGCGGGCTTGGCCGCGCTAACGCATCAACGTAATGAACGCACCGCGGGCACGAACGCAAGTGGCAGCACGGAACGCATCAGCAACGACAACGGAGACATCATGCGCTTGAGAGGTAAAACGGCCATCGTCACGGGTGGCGGCTCGGGTTTCGGCGAAGGCATTGCGAAGACCTACGCGCGCGAAGGCGCGAACGTGGTAGTGAACGATCTGAACGGCGCGACAGCCGAGCGCGTCGCGAGCGAAATCGCACTGGCGGGTGGCAAGGCCATCGCGGTAGCCGGCGACGTCACCCGCAGCGACGACTGGACCCGTCTGCGCGAAGCCGCGCTGGAGGACTTCGGCAGCGTCCAGGTGGTCGTCAACAATGCGGGTACGACCCATCGCAACAAGCCCATCCTCGATGTGAGCGAGGCCGAGTTCGACCGCGTCTATGCGGTCAACGTGAAGAGCATCTATTGGAGTGTGCAGGCGTTCGTGCCGTACTTCCGCGAGCAAGGCGGCGGCGTGTTCATCAACATCGCCTCGACGGCGGGCGTGCGGCCCCGCCCTGGCCTCGTCTGGTACAACGGTAGCAAGGGCGCGGTGATCATCGCCAGCAAGTCGCTCGCCGTCGAACTGGGACCGGACCGTATCCGCGTGAACTGCGTCAACCCGGTAATGGGCGAAACCGGCCTGCTATCCGAGTTCATGGGCGTCGAAGACACGCCCGAGAATCGCAAGCGCTTCCTGGCTGGAATTCCGCTTGGACGCCTGTCGACACCGCAAGACATCGCCAATGCCTGTCTCTATCTGGCATCGGATGAAGCGGAGTTCATTACCGGCACATGCCTGGAGGTGGACGGCGGGCGTTGTGTGTAGATGAGCGGGGCGCGACCTGAACAGGCCAGCGCCCACCGCGGATTGTTAAACCACGTTCATCGCGAGCGCGCTTTCCCGATAGTGCTGGCTCGCCTTGTCAGCGTCGCCAAGCTGCTCGTGCAAACGTGCGAGCGCACGATGCGAACGGATCTTCAGGGTTTCGTTGTCGGCCAGCTTGAGCGCCGTCTCGAGGAACGACTGCGCCTTGCCCCACAGCTGCTGATGCAGACACAGGCGTCCCAGCGTGAACATCAGATCGGCATCCTCCGGACGCTCCTTCTGCCACGCTTCGGCCTTCTGGATCAGCGGCAGCGCATCGCCACCTGCCGTGTCCGGATAGCGGCGCAGCAGACGTGCGTCCCAGTTCTGCGCCAGCGCTTCCTCGACGATCTTGCGTGCGTCCTGCGGACGGTTGAGCGTCACCAGCAGTTCAGCGGCGAGATCGGCCAGGCGCGGCGAATGCCGCTCGGTTGGCGAGAGCGAATGCCACAACTCCAGCAGCGCATCGGCATTGTGACGCCGGTCGCGCAACAGATTCTCCGCCGCGAGCTGGCGCAAACGCACCGCCACAGCCGGGTGAATCGCCTCGCGCTTCTCCAGCGTCTTGACGAGCTTGAGCACTTCGCTCCAGTTCTTCAACTGCTGCTGCGCGCGCAACATGATCTGCTGCGCATGAATCCGCCGCGCGCCTTGCGACTGCATCTCCGTGAGCGCGGTCAGCGCACCGTCTGCGTCGCGGCCGTCCGCACGCATGTCCGCGGTCGCCATCAGACGTGCGTCCTGCCAGTCGGCCTCATCGATCTGCGAAAGCCATTCGTCGCGCCGCGCGTATTCGCGCATACGGTGCGCCGCCGTGGCCGCAACAAGGCCCGCCGCACCCTTGTTGTCGCCGTTGGCAAGCGCGTCGCGCGCCGCTTTTTCAGCACGCGAGAAACGTCCCGCGTACAGATTGCCAATGGCATCGCGCAGCGCCGCGTGCGCCTTCGCCACTCGCGAGCGGGCCCGGTAAGCAGCCACGCGCTGCGGCATGCGCCAGATGTTGCGCACGATACGCAGCAACGCATACACGAGGATAAACAGCACCACGAGCGCGACCACGAACAGGTTCAGCGACACGTCAACACGATACGGCGGATAGACGAGCAGCACCTGCCCCGTATCAAAACGTCCCACCGTCGCCAACGCCACCGCGATGACAAATAACAACGCCAGCCAGATAAGTCCCCGGATCGCCATGATTAACTCCGGCTCCGGTATTGGTTGACAGCCTGCAGGCTCGTGTTCAGGTTCGGCACTTCCACCGCCGCCGAGCCGTCGTCCACTTCCTTCACCAACTCACGCACGGTTTGCGTGCGTTTGGAGGCGTTGTCGAAGTAGCGCGCGAGCGCTGCGTCGGCAGCGTGCAGGTCCGACTTCAGCGTGGTCTGGTTACGAGAAAGCAACGCGAGGCGCGCCGACAGCAGGCGCAGTTTCAGATTCTCGCGCAGGAAGTAGCCTTGATCCGGCGTGACCAGCATCGCGTCCGCATTGTCGATGCGACGCACTTGCACGAGGCTCGTCAACTGCTGGGCGATACCCGCCGAGAACACCTGCCACCATACCTTCCAACGCGGCTCGCCGGTGGCCGCTGCGACCTTCGCGGTATCGGCGGGCGCAGTGGCCTGCGGCACGGTGTGAGCGGTCAGCGCTTCACCGTCGAGCGGCAACGTGTCAACCTGGTCGATCGCGTTGTCGAGCTTGATGGCAAGACCCGTGAGATCAGTCGACGGCGCGGACTTCAGTTTGTCGATGTCCTCCGCAATCGCCTTGCGCACGGCCATGACCTGCGCGCCGTCAGAGGCCGCGAGTCGCGTATCGGCGCTTTGCAGTGCGAACAGCGCCAGTTGCGTGTTACCCGTCAGTTGCAACTGCTGGCTCGCGGCCGACAGCATCTGCCCCACTTCGGCGAGCGTCCAGTCGTCGCGATTGCGCGCGAGGTCCGCGTACTGTTGTTGCAGCGCTTGCTCGGCCTGCTGCGCGTCGGTCAGCTTGCCCTCGAGTTGCGACATCTGCGAATCGATCTCGTGAACGGTCGACACCGCCTGGTCCGTCTTCACGCTCAGTGCAGCAGTTTGCGCGTCGTTGGCCTGCTGCCGTTGCGTCAATTGCTGATCGAGCCTGATGAGCTTCCGGTTGAGCGTGATGCCGCCCGCAACCGCCGCACAGACAATGATCACGATGACCAACCACAGCAGCGGTCCGCCCGCGCTGCGGCGCGGCTGCTGCGCTTCGTAGGGCGTGAAGGGGGGATTGGGCGGCAACGCAGCGGTCGCAGCCGGCTGGGGGGAGGTGTTCGTGGGAGCGTTCGATTCAGTCATGCGTGAGTGAGCCGGGTTGGTCGGTACCGGTTGAACAACGGGAGGTACGGCTAAAAGCAAGGTATGGGCAATGCGCTCATCGCCCGCACCGGACACCGTAATGCTATCAAAACCCAGTCCCCGCGCGGTCTGCGCGATGCGTGGGTGCGGCGCGACGAGCGTGGCGCGCTTCAATTGAGCGATTTCGCCAGCGTTCAGGTGCTCGTGCGCGAGTTCGTCGAGATTGCGCACGCCTTCGGAACTGGTGATGAGCCACGCATGCGGTTCACCCGCCAGCAGCTCATGCACCCGGCTCCAGGCGCCGATGGACGGCTCCGGCACGAGCCGCCGGTAAGCTGCGACGGTTTCCACTTCGACGCCGCCCTCACGCAGACGATCGGCCAGCCATTCGCGACCGCCGTCGCCGCGCACGATCAGCACGCGCTTGCCTTCCAGCGAGGTCGCACCGAACGAGGCGTCGATGGCCGCGAAGAGCGCCTCCGAATCGAAACGCGCCACGTCGTCATCCGCCCCGGCCGATGGAGTAATCACGCGGTACGCCGGTGCCTCGACGCCGTGACGCGCCAGCGCCGCGACGCTGCCCGGCCCCACGACGCCGACCGGCAGCGCGTGCGGCCAGATCGAGTCGAACTCCGCAAACGCGTAGTCGACGGCGTTGGGCGAGACGAACACCACCAGCGCGTAACGTTCGAGCGCGACCAACGCTGCCTGCAACGGCGCCACGTCTTCGACGGGCACGATCTCGATCAGCGGGAATTCGAGCGTGGTGATGCCGGCCGCGTCCAGTTGCGCCGCGAGCGCGGTCGACTGCCCCGCGGGACGCGTGATCACAACCGTATACCGCGTCTTGCCAGACGAGTTGGGGGACGAGTTGCCGCCTGTTTGCGCCGTCATCACGTGCTGGTCGCCGGACCGCTCGCCGTGCTGAGCGCGCGGACGATTTCAAGCGCGCCTTGTTCTTCGAGCGCGTTCGCCACTTCGCGGCCCAACTGCAGCGCGCGTTCGACGGTGGGCGCCGGCGCCGATGCATGGGCGCTCAGCACCTGCTGGCCGTCAGGCGTCGCGACGATGCCGCGTAGATGCAGCGCGCCGTCGCGCCAGGTGGCGTACGCCGCGAGCGGCACTTCGCAACTGCCGCCGAGCGCACGCGACACCATCCGCTCGGCCTCGACTGCCGCAGCGGTGTGCTCGTGATGCAGCGGCGCAAGCCATGCCGCGAGTTCGGGCCGTCCGGCGCGGATCTCGATACCAAGCGCACCCTGCCCGGCAGCCGGCAAACTATCCGCGGGATCGAGCAACGCGCGAATCCGCTCGCCCAGACCGAGGCGCTTTAGCCCCGCCGCAGCCAGGATGATCGCCGCATAGTCGCCACGGTCGAGTTTCGCGAGGCGCGTATCGAGGTTGCCGCGCAACGGCTGCACGACAAGCTGCGGATAACGCGCGCGCAGCATCGACTCGCGGCGCAGGCTGGAGGTGCCGACCACGCTGCCTGCAGGCAACGCGGCAAGCGAATCATAGGCATTCGACACGAAGGCGTCGCGCGGATCTTCGCGCTCCATGATGGTGGACAGCTCGAAGCCCGCCGGCAGCTCCATGGGCACGTCTTTGAGCGAATGAACCGCCAGATCGGCACGGCCATCGGCCAGCGCGTTCTCCAGTTCCTTCACGAACAGGCCCTTCCCTCCCACCTTCGATAAGGTGCGATCGAGAATTTGATCGCCACGTGTCGTCATCCCGAGGATTTTTACGTCACAAGATGGATATAATTTGTGCAGCGCACACCGTACGTGCTCTGCCTGCCACATCGCAAGGCGGCTTTCCCGCGAAGCGATGATCAGGGTGGAGGGCGGTGGCGCCGAAAGCGTCTCGGAATTCATTACAAGTTCGGTGGATGACGGGAGGTTATAACAAACAATGTTAGCACGCGCTCCAGCCTTGCTTTATAGGCCAGATGGCTATGCTGGCGCGCCACCGCTGGAGGAGACAGGCCCGCATGGGCACACCGCAAATTTCAGCCATAGCGCAGTGTCGCCGTTCACGCACGATCGTTCGCGCGTCAAACGGCATCATGCGGGATGATGCAATGCGGTGCGCCGCGCAACAGCACTGAGGGGCCGCCTTCTCCCATTTGCCGATGGCCGTGTTTGCCATTGCTCTCGCAGTACTGAAGATTCTGCAGTTCAAGCGTAGTTGAAGCGCAGTTGCAGTAACAGCAGTTCATCTCTCAATAGACCCTGGCTTCCCTGAGGAAACCCATCGTGACGTCTTCCGGACCGGCGCGCCCTGCCCGCCGCAACACTGCATCGCTCAACGGTTCTGCGGGTGCGCCCGCAGTTGTTCCTACCGCACCGGCCACGTCCAGCGCCTTATCCAAACGCGATACGGCAAGCTCTGCCAAAAGCACGCAAGCCGTGAAAACGGGTAAGGCCGCGAAAGCAGGGAAAGGCGATAAGGCCGCTGGCAGCGCAAAAGCCGGCAAAGCCTCGAAGTCCAAGGCCGGCAACGGCACAGCCGCAGCCGCGCCGCTGCACGACGTGTCGAAAGAGACAGCCGTGCCGCCCGCACCGAAAACCAGCAGCCGCACGCGCGAGGACAAGGACCAGCCGCTCTTCCAGGACATCCGTTATCTGGGACGCCTGCTCGGCGATGTCGTACGCGAGCAGGAAGGCGACGAGGTGTTCGACGTGGTCGAGACGATCCGTCAGACGGCGGTGCGCTTTCGCCGCGAAGACGACAGCAGCGCCGCGCAGACGCTCGACAAGAAGCTGCGTTCGCTGAGTCCCGAGCAGACTGTGAGCGTCGTGCGGGCATTCAGCTATTTTTCGCATCTGGCGAACATCGCGGAAGACCGGCACCGCAATCGGCGTCACCGGATTCACGCGCTGGCCGGCTCGGCTTCGCAGGGCGGCACGATCGCTTATGCGCTCGAACGTCTGATGGAGGCCAACGCCGCCGCTACGCCGGTGTTGCAGCAGTTCTTCAACGACGCGCTGATCGTACCGGTGCTGACCGCGCACCCCACTGAAGTGCAGCGCAAGAGCATTCTGGACGCGCAGCACGACATCGCCCGCCTGCTTGCCGAGCGCGATCAGCCGTTGACCGAGCGCGAGCGCGCCCACAACGAGGCAATGTTGCGCGCCCGCGTCACCTCGCTGTGGCAAACACGGATGTTGCGCGACGCACGCCTTACCGTGGCCGATGAAATCGAGAACGCACTGTCGTACTACCGCGCGACTTTCCTCGAAGAAATCCCGGCCATGTACGCCGACATCGAAGCCGCGCTCGCCGAGCATGGTCTCGACGCCCGTCTGCCGCCGTTTTTCCAGATGGGTAGCTGGATCGGCGGCGATCGCGACGGCAATCCGAACGTGACCGCAACGACGCTCGAGGAAGCCATCACGCGCCAGGCAGCGGTGATCTTCGAACATTACCTGGAACAGGTGCACAAGCTCGGCGCCGAGCTGTCGATCTCGAACCTGCTGACGGGCGCAAGCGAGCCGCTCAAGGAACTGGCGAAGGCGTCGCCGGACCAGTCGCCGCATCGCGTCGACGAGCCGTATCGCCGCGCGCTGATCGGCATCTACACGCGCCTTGCGGCGAGCGCTCGCGTGCGGCTCGGCGAAGGCGCCGTGCCGTTGCGCAGCGCCGGCCGCGGTGCGGCACCGGTGCGCGCGCAACCGTACGCAGACTCCGACGCTTTCGTGCGCGACCTGCACGTGCTGATCGATTCGCTCGCGGAGCACCACGGCGCGTCGCTCGCGAGCCCGCGTCTGTCGCCGCTCGCGCGTGCCGCCGAAGTGTTCGGCTTCCACCTTGCCAGCATCGACTTGCGGCAAAGCTCGGACATCCACGAAGCGGTGATCGCCGAATTGCTCAAACACGCCGGCGTCGAAGCCGACTACGCCAGCTTGTCCGAAGCCGACAAGCTGCGCGTGCTGCTGGCCGAGCTGGCGCAGCCGCGTTTGCTGCGCTCGCCGTATCTCGAGTACTCGGATCTGGTGAAGAGCGAGCTGGGTGTGCTCGAAGCTGCCCGCGTGACGCGCGAGAAGTTCGGCGCGCGCGCCGTGCGCAACTACATCATTTCGCACACGGAAACGGTCAGCGATCTGGTGGAAGTGATGCTGCTGCAAAAGGAAACCGGCCTGCTGCAAGGGCTGCTCGGCAATGCGCACGAGCCGGCCAAGGGCGCGCTGATGGTGATCCCGCTGTTCGAGACGATTCCCGATCTGCAAAACGCGCCGCACATCATGCGCGATCTGATCGCGCTGCCGGGCGTCGACACGCTGATCGAACATCAGGGCGGCGAGCAGGAAGTCATGCTCGGCTACTCGGACAGCAACAAGGACGGCGGCTTCCTCACGTCAAACTGGGAGCTGTATCGCGCTGAGCTCGCGCTGGTGTCGCTCTTCAACGAACGTGGCGTGACGCTGCGCCTGTTCCATGGCCGCGGAGGCACAGTCGGACGCGGCGGTGGCCCGACCTATCAGGCCATCCTGTCGCAACCGCCGGGCACGGTGGACGGCCAGATCCGCCTGACCGAGCAGGGCGAAGTGATTGCCAGCAAGTTCGGCAACCCGGAAATCGGCCGGCGCAACCTCGAAACCGTGGTCGCTGCGACGCTCGAAGCATCGCTGCTGCCGCACGGCAATACGCCCGCGCAACTGCCGGCCTTCGAGGAGACCATGCAGCAACTGTCCGATGCCGCGATGGCGTCGTATCGCGCGCTGGTCTACGAAACGCCTGGTTTCAAGGAATATTTCTTCGAATCGACGCCGATTGCGGAGATCGCCGAGCTGAACATTGGCAGCCGTCCCGCGTCGCGCAAACTGCAGGATCCGAAGCAGCGCAAGATCGAAGATCTGCGGGCGATTCCATGGGGCTTCTCGTGGGGCCAATGCCGTCTGTTGCTGACGGGCTGGTATGGCTTCGGCAGTGCGGTAGCCGCGCATCTGGACAGCGCACCATCCGAAGCCGAACGGGCTCGCCGCCTTGGACTGCTGAAGAAGATGCACAAGACGTGGCCGTTCTTCGCGAACCTGCTGTCGAACATGGATATGGTGCTGGCAAAGACCGACCTCGCGGTTGCCTCGCGCTACGCCGCGCTGGTGAGCGACAAGAAGCTGCGCAAGCACGTGTTCGAGCGCATCGTCGCGGAGTGGGAGCGTACCTCGAAGGTGCTCTCCGAAATCACCGGCAAGAGCGAACGGCTCGCGGATAACCCGCTGCTGGCGCGCTCGATCAAGAACCGCTTCCCGTACCTCGATCCGCTCAATCACTTGCAGGTGGAACTGCTCAAGCGCCACCGTGCGGGCGATTCGAATGCGCGGCTGCGGCGCGGGATTCATCTGACGATCAACGGGATTGCGGCGGGGCTGCGCAATACGGGTTGAGGGAGTGGCTTGTGGGTCGATGAGACGCCGGTGGCGCAGGCCGCTGGTGGAAGAACCTCTCGCTGGCTTCCTTGGATGACCGAGCTGGATACTCAAAGCGCCCCGTACTGCACAGCAATACGGGGCGCTTTGCTTTGTGCGCACATCCACAACGGCGCATCGGGCAGCCTCATGCCCTGCGTGCAAACGCACGCGTGTCTACGGTCCGCCTACCTATTGCCACCTGCCGCTACAATAGAGACCGCCTGTACCAGTACAAGTCAGGCGATTATTCTGGTATCAACAACACTCCCTTTACCGACACGATGAGCCCGCCGTCCCCTGCCGACCCGTCCCCACCACCGCTCGATGCGACGCCCGCTCACGCGCTGGGCGATTTCATCCGCGCCCACCGCGAGCGGCTTTCGCCGCAGGCGGTCGGCCTGCCGCCCGGGCCGCGCCGGCGCACGCCGGGCCTGCGCCGCGAGGAAGTTGCACAACTCTGCGGGGTCAGTCCCACCTGGTACACGTGGATCGAGCAGGGACGGCCGGTTTCGGCGTCGGCCGATGCTCTCGCGCGGATCGCGGTCGCGCTGCAACTGTCGCGCGCCGAGCGGGCGTATCTGTTCGAACTGGCGGCGCAACGCGACCCGGCCGAACCCGATCCAGCCGCCGCCGACGCCCCCGCGACGCTGATCGAAACCGTCCAACTGGTGAACGCACCGGCTTACGTGCTGGACCGGCAATGGAACGCATTAGCCTGGAACGAGCGCGCGGCCGACCTGTTTGTCGGCTGGCTCGACGGCACGCACGACCGCAACCTGCTGCGCTTCACGTTCATGGAACCGGCGGCGCGCGAGCTGATCGTCGACTGGGAGACGCGCGCACGGCGGCTTGCCGCCGAGTTTCGCGCCGACTCGATCCGCCATCTGGCGGATGCGCCCACCCACGGCCTGATCGATACGCTGACGAGCACGAGCGACGCGTTCGCACGCTTCTGGGCGTCGCAGGACGTAGGCGAGCGCGAAGGTGGCCGACGCGAATTCAACCATCCGCGCGATGGAAGGGTGGTGTACGACCAGATCACGTTCAAGCCCGCGCACCGGGAAGATCTGAAACTGGTGGTGCTGGTAAGGGAGTAGCGGCGCTGCCGGATGTTAAAATCGAGGTCTTGTTCGTTTCGGCGGCGCCTCTACTGCCGAGAGCTTTTCCACCGCACGTTCTTCATTGCCCAACACCATGACGTCCCAACTGCATAAAAAAGGCGAAGCCTGGTCGGCTCGCTTCTCCGAGCCGATGTCGGATCTCGTCAAACGCTACACGTCGTCGGTTTTCTTCGACAAGCGACTGGCGCTGGTCGATATCGAAGGCTCGCTCGCGCACGCCGCGATGCTAGCTGCGCAGAAGATCATCGGCGCGGACGACCTGGCGGCTATCCAGCGCGGCATGGCGCAGATCAAGGGCGAAATCGAACGCGGCGAGTTCGAGTGGCAACTCGACCTGGAAGACGTGCATCTGAATATCGAAGCGCGCCTGACGGCGCTGATCGGCGACGCTGGCAAGCGCCTGCATACGGGCCGCTCGCGCAACGATCAGGTGGCGACGGACATCCGCTTGTGGCTGCGCGGCGAAATCGACCGGATTGGCGGCCTGCTGAAGGATCTGCGCGCGGCGCTGATCGACCTGGCCGAGCAGAACGCTGAAACGATCATGCCGGGCTTTACCCACTTGCAGGTGGCGCAGCCGGTGACGTTCGGTCATCACTTGCTGGCGTATGTCGAGATGTTCACGCGCGACACCGAGCGCATGCGCGACTGCCGCACGCGCGTGAACCGCCTGCCGCTGGGCGCGGCGGCACTCGCCGGCACGAGCTACCCGATCGACCGTCACGCGGTGGCAAAGACACTGGGTTTCGACGGTATTTGCGCGAACTCGCTGGACGCCGTATCGGATCGCGACTTCGCGATCGAATTCACGGCGGCATCGGCGCTGGTGATGACACACGTGTCGCGTCTCTCCGAAGAACTGGTGTTGTGGATGAGCCCGCGAGTGGGCTTTATCGATCTGGCGGACCGTTTTTGCACGGGCTCATCGATCATGCCGCAGAAGAAGAACCCGGACGTGCCGGAACTGGCACGCGGCAAGACGGGTCGCGTGAACGGGCATTTGATGGCATTGCTGACATTGATGAAGGGTCAGCCGCTGGCCTATAACAAGGACAACCAGGAAGACAAGGAACCGCTGTTCGATACCGTGGACACGGTGGCAGATACGTTGCGGATTTTTGCCGAGATGGTGGCAGGGATTACGGTGAAGCCGCAGGCTATGCGGGCTGCGGCGTTGCAAGGTTTTTCTACTGCTACGGACCTGGCTGATTATCTCGTCAAGCGTGGGTTGCCGTTCCGGGATGCGCATGAGGCGGTGGCACATGCTGTGCGCGTTTGTGTGGATCGCAACTGCGATTTGGCGGATCTTTCGCTTGATGAGATGCGTCAGGAGCTGCCAAATGTGGCTCACCTCATCGGTGAGGATGTGTTTGAGTATTTGACGCTTGAAGGGTCTGTGGCTAGCCGGAATCATGCAGGGGGGACTGCGCCTCAGCAGGTTCGGCTGGCTGTTGTTGTTGCTCGGGAAGCGCTCAAGTAAGCGCTTGGGGTGTTTTTGCCTGCGGCGCCTTGGTTTGGGTTGTTGTTCTTGGGGTGTTGGCCTTTCCTTGCTTTCTTATTGGTTTGCTGGCGTTGCCCCTGTGCGGGGCGGCACCTACTTTTCTTTGCCGCCGCAAAGAAAAGTAGGCAAAAGAAAGCGGGCTTGCAACCGCAAGCCTGTAGGTGTCCTCCACTGACATCAAGCCGGAGCGGTCCGCGCACGAAATCTGTCCTCGCGCCACACACGGCAGTGACAAGGCAGTCATCCGTTCCAGCGTTGCGCTGCGCGCCCCGCCGTCGGGCATAACTTCACCTAGCCGTGCGAAGAAAATTGTCCGATAGGCCAGCGTTAGAAGCCCGATGCTTCTGCAGACTTTATAGGAATGCTAACTATATTTGGGGCCTTCCTTCAACGGGATTGGGCGTTTCATCGGTTGGGCTCGGGGTTCGGCGATGCATGCAGCTTCAAGTCTTCCGTTGCCCCGCTTCCCCTTGCAGACCCATCCGCCACGCACATAGTGCGTGGGCGGGATGAATGAGTCCTTTGTCACTAATGCGTGTGGTGCGATGGCGCCTTTCGTGCGCGGACCGCTCCGGCTTGATGTCAGTGGAGGACACCTACAGGCTAGCGGTTGCAAGCCCGCTTTCTTTTGCCTACTTTTCTTTGCGGCGGCAAAGAAAAGTAGGTGCCGCCCCGCACAGGGGCAACGCCAGCAAACCAAAAAGAAAGCAAGGAAAGGCCAACACCGCAAGAACAACGACAAACCGCCGCAGGCAACCAAACCAACCACCCCACAAGCGATAATACCCCCACCGACCGAAGGTCAAAAAAAGCCCTACAAAGCCAAATGATCATCCGCCCCCACCTCCACTGGTTTCGCATGCTCCTGGCCTGGCGAGGCTCAGTCCTCCCGCAGCTTCTGCCGCGCCTCTTCCTGATCTTCTGCATCTCCATCGCGGCCGTGGCCGTCCACGACCACCTCCTCAGGATCACCGTCAACCTCAGCACCACCCCCTTCTCCCTCATCGGTATCGCGCTCGCCGTCTTCCTCGGCTTCCGCAATAACGCCAGCTACGACCGCTGGTGGGAAGCCCGCAAACTCTGGGGCCAACTCCTCAACGATGCCCGCTCCATGACCCGCCAGGTCCTCACCCTGCCCCGCGAGTCCCTCGCCCAGTCAGACGTCAAAGATTTCGTCCAGGCCCTAAGCGCGCTGCCCCATGCACTGCGTCATCAGCTCCGCAAAACCGATCCGCGCGATGACCTCGCCGCGCGCCTGCCCGCGCCGCTGCTCGACCGCGTCATGGCCTCACGTTATCGTCCCACCACCCTCATGCTCGTGCTCGGCGAATGGGTCCATCGCCAGTCGCGCACAAGCGCGCTGGACCCGATGGCCGTGCTCGCCTTCGATCGCAATCTGAATTCGCTGTCGGATGTCATCGGCGGATGCGAGCGTATCGGTTCTACGCCGCTGCCGTTTGCCTACTCGGTGATGATTCACCGTACCGTCTACTTCTTCTGCGCAGCGCTGCCGTTCGGACTCGTCGAAAACATCGGTATCTTTACGCCCGTCTTCTCGGTCTTCGTTGCCTACGCCTTCATGGCCCACGAGGCCATCGCCTCGCAGCTCGAAGACCCCTTCGGCACCGACGAAAACGACCTCGCCCTGACCATGATGTCCGTCTATATCGAGGACGCCGTCCGCGATCTGCTCGCCGAACCCGCCCTCGTCATCCCCGGCCCCGAAGCAGAGCAGTTCCTCGTGACCTGACGCTCAATGGCGGCTCACCGCCGCTAATCGCGGTCAATCGCCGTCGCTGCCCACCGTATCCGACAGCCGCTTGAGCGTCGCCACCCGCGCCCCAATGATGTCGACCCGGCCGCGCTCGTCGGTCACCGCGGTCGCCGCCTCCAGATACGCGCTCCACGCGCGCTGCGCCCGCGTCAGGATCGTCCGGGCACGCGCCGGCAGCTTGGTCTGCAAGCGGCGGTAATAGCGGTTCATGTCGAAAGTCGCGTGTTCGCACATCGCGTCCGCGGAACACGGTCGTGGGCGAACCGGCAGAGTTCCGCCACTGCCCGCGTCGGCAGCCGCGCTGCGCAGCGCCAGCGCGCGGTCGCGCACCGGCTGCAATTGCATGTCCGCCTCGGCGGTCTGATACATGGCACCTTGCTTTGTCGCGAAGACTGCGTCCAGCAACGGCGCCTGCGCATCGCGCGAAGCCTGCCAGCGGGTCTGGCTCTCTTCCCACAGCTTGCGCCGTGCAGGCGGCAGCTTTGCCGCAAGCTGCTGCCATGCCGTATTCATCGCGGCCTGCCAGCCAAAGCGCGCCGTCTCCATGCAATGCAACTGGCCCGTCGTCGACGACATGTCACTGCGGGCCAGACACGTACGCATCGCCGCGTCGATCGGATCGGCCGCGGCCACTTCGGCGCGCGCGCTGATCGCCAGCGTCGACGCCGTCGTCAGCAGCGCGGCAGCGGCCAACAACCAGGCGCCGCCGATCCGTTGCAATCGTCTCATTTTCAGCCGCGCACGCAATCGACGAAGTACTCGATGCGGCCATTGATCGTCTCGCCCACCAGACCGTGGATGTCCGTGTGGAAGCCAGGGAAGCGTTCGTTGAACTCGCGTGCAAAACGCAGATAGTTGACGATCGTCCTGTTGAAACGCTCGCCTGGAATCAGCAGCGGAATGCCCGGCGGATACGGCGTGAGCAGAATTGACGTGACGCGGCCTTCGAGTTCGTCGATCGGTACCCGGTCGATCTCACGATGCGCGAGCTTCGCGAACGCGTCGGACGGCTTCATGGCCGGCTCCATGCTCGACAGGTACATCTCGGTGGTCAGACGCGCGATGTCGTTGGCACGGTAGACGCTGTGGATCTGTTCGCACAGATCACGCAGGCCGACGCGCTCGTACATCGGATGATGCTGGACGAACTCCGGCAGCACGCGCCACAGCGGCTGGTTGTTGTCGTAGTCGTCCTTGAACTGCTGCAACTCGGTCACCATCGAGTTCCAGCGACCCTTCGTAATGCCGATCGTGAACATGATGAAGAACGAATACAGGCCGGTCTTCTCGACAATAATGCCGTGCTCGGCCAGGTACTTCGTGACGATTGCCGCCGGAATGCCGGACTCGCCGAAGCCGCCGTCCATGTCCAGACCCGGCGTGACGATGGTCGCCTTGATCGGGTCGAGCATGTTGAAGCCTTCGGCGAGCGGGCCGAAGCCGTGCCACGCGTCGTTCGGGCGCAACATCCAGTCTTCGCGCGAGCCGATGCCCTCTTCCGCGAACTCCTCCGGCCCCCACACCTTGAAGAACCAGTCGTCGACGTATTCGTCGTCGACCTTGCGCATCGCACGGCGGAAATCGAGCGCCTCGGCGATCGACTCTTCCACCAGCGCGGTGCCGCCCGGCGCTTCCATCATCGCCGCGGCCACGTCGCAGGAAGCAATGATCGCGTACTGCGGGCTCGTGGACGTATGCATCAGATACGCTTCATTGAAGCGGTGCTTGTCGAAGCGGCTGTTCTTCGAATCCTGCACGACGATCTGCGATGCCTGCGAAATGCCGGCCAGCAGCTTGTGCGTCGAGTGCGTCGCGAACACCAGCGCGCCGATGCGCGGACGACCCGCGCCAATGGCGTGCATGTCCTGGTAGAACTCGTGGAACTCGGCATGCGGCAGCCACGCTTCGTCGAAGTGCAGCGTATCGAGCCAGTCGCCGAGCATTTCCTTGATCATCTCGACGTTGTAGATCACGCCGTCATAGGTGCTCTGCGTGATGGTCAGGATGCGCGGCTTGAGGTCCGGATTCTTCGCCAGCGCTTCGCGCGCGAACGGGTTCGCCAGGATCTTCTTCTTGATGTTCTCAGGCTCGAATTCGCTGCGCGGAATCGGGCCGATGATGCCGAAGTTGTTGCGCGTCGGCGTGAGGAACACCGGAATCGAGCCGGTCATCGTGATCGCGTGCAGGATCGACTTGTGGCAGTTGCGGTCCACCAGCACGATGTCGCCCGGCGCCACCGTACCGTGCCAGACGATCTTGTTCGAGGTCGACGTGCCATTGGTCACGAAGAACACGTGGTCGGCGCTGAAAATGCGCGCGGCATTGCGCTCGGAGGCGGCCACCGGGCCGGTGTGATCGAGCAGCTGGCCGAGTTCGTCGACGGCATTGCACACGTCCGCGCGCAGCATGTTCTCGCCGAAGAACTGGTGGAACATCTGGCCAAGCGGGCTCTTCAGGAACGCCACGCCGCCCGAGTGTCCCGGACAGTGCCACGAGTACGAGCCTTCGTCCGCGTACTGCACCAGCTCCTTGAAGAACGGCGGCGCGAGCGAATCGAGGTAAACCTTGGTCTCGCGGATGATATGGCGCGCGACGAACTCCGGCGTGTCCTCGAACATGTGAATGAAGCCGTGCAGCTCACGCAGAATGTCGTTGGGCAGATGGCGCGAGGTGCGCGTTTCGCCGTACAGGAAGATCGGGATGTCGGCGTTGCGGCGGCGCACTTCCGTCACGAACGCGCGCAGTGCGACGATTGCGGCGGCCAGTTCGGGCGCGTCGCCCTCGACCACCACGTTGTCGGAATACGGCAGCAGCTCATCGTCGTCGATCGACAAAATGAAACACGACGCACGGCTCGACTGCTGCGCGAACGAGGTCAGATCGCCATAGCTCGTCAGCCCGAGCACTTCCGCGCCTTCTTTCTCGATTGCTTCCGCGAGAGCCCGGATGCCGGAACCCGAGATGTTCTCGGAGCGGAAATCTTCGTCAATGATGACGACGGGAAAACGAAACTTCATGGGCGATTCTCCAAAAGGAACGACCGCTGCTTTCCTGGGTAAAGAGCAGCGGTCACCTGTATTTCCGGGTGGGTCAGTGCGCTGCGAGCGTCACGTTTTGGGCAACGTCACGCCGTGCTGACCTTGATATTTGCCGCCGCGATCCGCGTACGACGTTTCACAAATTTCGTCGCTTTCGAAAAACAGCACCTGGGCAACGCCTTCGTTCGCGTAGATTTTCGCAGGCAAAGGTGTCGTATTTGAGAATTCCAGCGTAACGTGCCCTTCCCACTCGGGTTCAAAAGGCGTCACGTTGACGATGATCCCGCAACGCGCATAGGTCGACTTGCCCAGACACACCGTCAGGACGCTGCGCGGAATACGGAAATACTCCACCGTGCGCGCCAGAGCGAACGAATTCGGCGGGATGATGCAGACGTCGCCCTTGAAATCGACAAACGACTTCTCGTCAAAGTTCTTGGGGTCGACGATGGTCGAGTTGATGTTCGTGAAGATCTTGAATTCGTCCGCGCAGCGAATGTCGTAGCCGTAGCTCGACGTGCCATAGCTGACGATCTTCCGGCCGTCCTCGGAAACGCGCACCTGATCGGGCGCGAACGGCTCGATCATGTTGTGCGACGCGGCCATGCGCCGGATCCACTTGTCGGATTTGATGGTCATAGTTGAACGCTGCGTAACGGATGAAGCATGGATGAATAAGGATGAAGCCGGCAAAGGCCCGCCGGGCCGCGTGTTGCCGGACGAAAGGCGCTTATTTTACGCGATCAGCGCGCTGCTGCCGCAACTGCGGCAAATAAGATTGCTGCAGCGCAGCGGAGTGAGAACGGACCGGTTCTGCAGAATGCTGAAGACGCGTCGAAAATGCGGCGCGAGACTTGATGATGACCGCGCGCCAGCCACCACTGGCCGCCGTTACTGCCGGATGATGCCGCAAGCGAGCAGCGGGCCGGCACCATGTTGCGGCCAGGCGTAAGGATCGGAAGCGTCGCGATGCACCACCACCGCCCGCTGCAGCACCGAGCGGATGCCGTCGAGCGAAACGTCCGGCGCCACGATAAAGCCGCTCGCCACACCGTTCGAATCCGCGTGGATATTGCCGAGATCGCCTTCAACCCGTGCACCCATCTTCAGCCGCTCGGCCGCCGGCGCGAAAACCGCGCCGACGCTCGAACCGTCCACCGAATTGCAATCGCCGCGCTCATGCACCTGCAGCGCATGATCGCTATCAGGAGGCAAGCCGGAAAGATTGTAGGTAACCTGCACGCCGTCGGAGCGCTCAATGAAGGTCACCAGACCGCGCGTCTGGCTTCCTACGGCCGGCACCAGTTGTGCCTCGGCGCGCTTTTCCTGTGGTCTCAGGAATGTAGTGCAGCCGCATAGCAGCAGGCTGCTGGCAGCCAGGACGATGAACGCATGCACCGCCTGCCCGTCGATTCGTTTTCCCATGCGATCCTCTTGTCGACCGCCGGCCGCCCCTGCGGTCGCCGAGCCGAACCTGATGAAGTCGACATGATACCGCGAGCGGAGGCGTCTCCAACGCCTGCGCCCGTGTTCCGAAAGGAGTTTCAGGTGTTCTGCACCACGATCGTCGGAAACTTCGAAGTCATGTCGCGGGCACGCTCGGCGATATGGATCGCCACCTTGCGGGCAATCGAGCGATAAATCTCAGCGATCCGGCCGTCCGGATCGGCCACCACGGTCGGGCGACCGGAGTCCGCCTGCTCGCGGATGCCTATATCGAGCGGCAGGCTGCCGAGCACTTCGACGCCATATTCCTTCGCCATGCGATCGCCGCCGCCGGCGCCGAAAATATGCTCTTCGTGGCCGCAATTCGAGCAGATATGGATGCCCATGTTCTCGACGATTCCAAGGATCGGAATGCCGACCTTCTCGAACATCTTGAGGCCCTTCTTGGCGTCGAGCAGCGCGATGTCCTGCGGCGTGGTCACGATCACCGCGCCCGTCACCGGCACGCGCTGCGACAGCGTGAGCTGGATGTCGCCGGTGCCGGGCGGCATATCGACGATCAGGTAGTCCAGATCTTCCCAGTTCGTCTGCCGCAGCAGCTGTTCGAGCGCGGAGGTGGCCATCGGGCCGCGCCAGACCATCGGGTTGTCCTGCTCGATCAGAAAGCCGATCGAGTTGGCCTGCATGCCGTGGCCGCGCATCGGGCTCATTGTCTGGCCGTCCACCGATTCCGGACGGCCTTCGATGCCGAGCATCATCGGCAACGACGGGCCATAGATGTCCGCATCCAGAATGCCGACAGACGCGCCTTCGCTCTCGAGCGCCAGCGCCAGGTTCACGGCGGTCGTGCTTTTGCCGACGCCACCCTTGCCCGACGCCACCGCGATAATGTTCTTCACGTTCGGCAACAGTTTCACGCCGCGTTGCACGGTGTGCGCCGCGATCTGCTGGGAAACCTGCACACGTGCCTCGGCCACACCCGGCACGGCGCGCAACGCGTCGCCGATCAGTGTGCGAATCGCTTCAAACTGCCGTTTGGCCGGATAGCCGAGTATCACTTCGACGCTAACCGTGGCACCATCAATAGCGGTGTTCTTGAGGCCTTTCGCCGCCGCGAAAGGGCGGCCGGTGTTGGGGTCAGCGACAGTCGCGAGGGCGGCGTCGACCAATGCCCGATCAATGCTCATTGAGACTCCATGGGAACACTTGCGGCGCGACCGAATCGAAGTTTCGGCCACCGACTGGAAATTGAAAGAAATTGTTATGTGGGATTGCGCAAATCAGCCTTGCCGGGCACCCTTCGCCAGCAGCAGGCCGCAGGGTCGCATCGCCAGATACTTCAGTCGTCATTGTAGTGGCTGGCGCGGGAGGTTGCCGGAAGACCCTTCTTCACCGTGTTTGCGCGGCGTCGACCAACATGCCCATCGTGGACGGACGACCCGCTTTAATAATCAAGAGGAATCAAAATGAACGCAAAAATCATGACTCGCCTGGCAGTCTTCGCAGTCGCCGGTTCGCTGCTGGCAGGCTGCGCCACGCAACAGGGCACCAACACCGCCGTCGGTACGGGCGTGGGCGCCGGTACGGGTGCGGCACTCGGCGCGATCTTTGGTGGTGGCAAGGGCGCGGCAATCGGTGCGGGCGTCGGCGCAGCGGTTGGCGGCATCACCGGCTACAACTGGCAGGCCATTCACAACAAGCTGTCGGGCGCCACCAAGGGTACCGGCACGCAGATCACGGAACAGCCGGACGGTTCGCTCAAGCTGAACATCCCGAGCTCGGTTACGTTCGATACGAACAGCTATGCGCTCAAGCCGTCGTTCACGCCGATCATCGACCAGTTGGCGCAGACGCTCCAGCAGAATCCGGAGCTGATCGCGCAAGTGGTCGGTTATACAGACAGCACCGGTTCGCCCCAGTACAACCAGACCCTGTCGGTCAACCGTGCACAAAGCGTCGCCGACACCCTGCTCCAGCGCGGCATCAATCCGCAACGCCTGTCCGCACAGGGCATGGGTCAGAACAATCCGATCGCCGACAACAACACGGACGCGGGCCGTGCTGCGAACCGCCGCGTGGAAATCTACCTGCGCGCGACCGCGCAACACGCAGGCTAACGGCTAGTACAGCGGGGAATGGGTGTGGGGCCAGCGCGCGGCGTGCAGTCAGTCGCCGCGCCGCGAATCCCACCATGTGATGGGGACGGAAACACCGGTAGGTGAATCGAAAAAAATTTCGAACTCTCCCGAAAATCCGCTGTCTCTCTTTACGGTACGTGGCTGGCTTTGCCGCCACGGCACCATTCTCCTCTTGTCGTTGTTGCTCCGGGGCCCATAGCCCCGGTTTTTTTTGGTGCCGGTTCCGCGCGCCGTTCAGTTCAAGGTCTGGCGCACCAAAACACCGCGGGTCTGCTCGCCGCGGCCGCCCTGCTAGAATCGTAGTTTCGTCTCCCGCAAGCCCTCATACTCCCTATGTCAGCACCCGCAACCGGTCTCCCCGCAGGCGCGCCGTCCGGCCGTCGACAGATTCTCGTCACGTCAGCCCTTCCCTATGCGAATGGGCAAATCCATATTGGCCATCTGGTCGAATATATCCAGACGGACATCTGGGTCCGGACGCTGCGAATGCACGGTCACGAGGTGTATTACGTGGGCGCCGACGATACGCACGGCACGCCGATCATGTTGCGGGCGGAAAAGGAAGGCGTCACGCCGAAGCAGCTGATCGACCGCGTCTGGCAGGAACACAAGCGCGATTTCGACAGCTTCGGTATTTCCTTCGACAATTATTATTCGACCGACTCGGAAGAGAACCGGGTTCTTAGCGAATCCGTCTATACGGCGCTCAAGGACGCAGGGCTGATCGACGCACGCGATATCGAACAGGCGTATGACCCCGTCAAGGAAATGTTCCTGCCGGACCGCTTCATCAAGGGCGAGTGTCCGAAGTGCGGCGCCAAAGACCAGTACGGCGACAACTGCGAAGTGTGTGGCTCGACCTACCAGCCCACCGAGCTGATCAACCCTTACTCGGTGGTCTCGGGCGCCACGCCGATCCGCAAGACGTCGACGCACTATTTCTTCCGCCTCTCCGACCCGCGCTGCGAGAATTTCCTGCGCGGCTGGGTGGGTGGGCTGGCGCAGCCTGAAGCCACCAACAAGATGCGCGAATGGCTCGGCGATTCCGGCGAGGCCAAGCTGGCCGACTGGGATATTTCCCGTGACGCGCCGTACTTCGGCTTCGAGATCCCCGGCGCGCCGGGCAAGTACTTCTATGTGTGGCTGGATGCGCCGGTCGGCTATTACGCGAGCTTCAAGAACCTCGCGGAAAAGCGCGGCATCGATTTCGACGCGTGGGTGCGCAAGGGCTCGAGCGCCGAGCAGTACCACTTCATCGGCAAAGACATCCTGTACTTCCACACGCTGTTCTGGCCGGCCATGCTCGAGTTCTCGGGCCATCGCACGCCGACCAACGTGTTCGCGCACGGCTTCCTGACGGTGGACGGCGCGAAGATGTCGAAGTCGCGCGGCACGTTTATCACGGCGCAGAGCGTGATCGACACCGGCCTGAATCCGGAATGGCTGCGCTACTACTTCGCCGCCAAGCTGAACAGCACGATGGAAGACCTCGACCTGAATCTGGACGACTTCCAGGCACGCGTGAACAGCGATCTGGTCGGCAAGTACGTGAACATCGCGAGCCGCGCGGCGGGCTTCCTGATCAAGCGTTTCGACGGGCGCGTGCAGGACAGCGCGATGCAGCATCCGCTGCTCGGCACGCTGCGCGCGGCGATCCCGCAGATCGCTGCCAACTACGAAGCGCGCGAGTACAACCGCGCACTGCGTCAGACGATGGATCTGGCCGACGCCGTCAACGCTTACGTGGATACAGCCAAGCCGTGGGATCAGGCGAAAGATCCAGCCAACGCGGTCGCGCTGCACGAAACCTGCAGCGTCAGCGTCGAGGCGTTCCGGTTGCTGTCGCTCGCGCTGAAGCCGGTGCTGCCGAAGCTCGCGGAAGCCGTCGAAGGGTTCCTCGGCATCGAGCCGCTGAAGTGGTCCGATGCCGCCACGCCGCTCAGCTCAGAGCGGCCGATCAACGCGTACAAGCATCTGATGACGCGCGTCGATCCGAAGCAGATCGAAGCACTGCTGGCGGCCAATCGTGAGTCGCTGCAGGCAACGGACTCGGCGGCGCCTGTCGCCGCCGACAACGCCAAAACCAAGGCCAAGGCAAAAGCTGCTGCCGCCGGCGACAAGGCAAGCACCGAAGACGACGGCTCCGGCATCATCTCGATCGACGACTTTGCAAAGATCGATCTGCGTATCGCGAAGATCGTCGACTGTCGCGCGGTGGAGGGTTCTGACAAGCTGTTGCAACTGACGCTCGACGTCGGCGAAGAGAAAACCCGCAACGTGTTTTCGGGTATCAAGTCGGCCTATCAGCCGGAGCAACTGATCGGCAAGCTGACGGTGATGGTGGCAAATCTTGCGCCGCGCAAGATGAAGTTCGGGTTGTCCGAAGGGATGGTGCTAGCGGCATCGGCGACCGACGAGAAGGCCGAACCGGGCCTCTACATCCTCGAACCGCATAGCGGCGCGAAGCCGGGCATGCGGGTCAAGTAGGACCGCGGCGCGGGTCGCGCTACCGCCGTCACTGGAAAAGCAAAAAGCACGTCAGCCGACGTGCTTTTTTGCTTTGCGAGCATGCTGGGGCAACCCGCATGCATCGCCCTACTGCTTCGACTTGCCAAACCACGGCCAGCGATCGAAGCGCCGCGTGTACAACAGGTTCATCCCCTGGAACGTCCCGCCGTACGCCACCACCGACCAGTAGCGCGTCAGATTGACCGTCGCCTTGATCGCATTGCTCGCCGACTGCAGACCCTGCTCATATCCCAGCACCAGCCACTGGTTGATGGCCTTCGACACCATCACGACCTGCGGATCCGTCAGCCCCACATCGCTCGTGCCGATCGAAAACTCGTCGAGCCCGAACGTCTGCGCGATCCGCTTGCCTTGCGTATTGCCGAGCAGCGCCAGGGCGGTCGTCATCGCGCTTTGCTGACCGAGGTTGTTGCCCTGATCGGTGCCGTGGCCAAACAACAGCCATGACAGCTTTTCGTTGTCGGGCACGGACGGCTCCGAGATCAGCTTGGCGACCGGCGCGTCGACGGTACCGGTCACCTGTACGCCCGCTTCGACCTGCTGGTTGCGCCGCATCGCCAGAATGTTGATGCCCGGATTGGCCACCGGACCGTTGAACGTGAAGAAGCCGTTCTCGATGTTCAGCTTGCGCCCGAAAGCGGTATAGGTCGAGCCTTGTGTCACGCGCACGTCGCCCACTGCGCGCAGCGGCGCGTCAGGCGCGCTCAGCGCAGTGATCTTGCCGGTCAGCCCGAGGTCCGCGCCCTGACCGCGGAAGCGGAACTTGTTGCCCAGATTGATCTCGACGGTAGCGGTCGGCGCAAAGCGGCTTGCCGGCTTGTTGCCGGGGAGCACACCCGGCTTCGCCTCGCCGGGCACCGTGCCGTCAGGCCGCACGACCACCACGTCATCACCGAGCTTGGGCGCCGCCTGCTCCGGCATGTCGAAAAGCGCGTGATCGACGGTGAATTTGCCATTGATATTCATAGCCCCCAGGTGCCCGCCGTTGGCCACGGTCGCGCTGCCCGAGAGCGACAGATTGCGGTCCGGCGCCGCGAACAGTTCCAGCTTGTCGGCAACAATGCTCGCGGTCAGATCGGGCTCCGAACCGTCGAGGCGCACCTTGCCGGTAGCGCGCAACGTGCCGGTTGCGCCGTGGAATTCAACCTGCTGGAAGTCCACCAGATTCTGCGACAACGCAATGCGGATCACTCCATCCTTCAACTGGATGCCCTGATCGACCGCAGTGGCCGAGATGCCGTCGCCCAGCAGCGACCCCGACACGCTTGGCTTCGCCACCGTGCCGCCAAGCGCGAGCTTCAGCGCGAGATGGCCGTCGAGCATATAAGTCGGGCCAAGCAGACCGCCGGTGGTCTTCAGCGACGGCACATTGGCGTCAATGTTGCCCGTGAGCGGCGCCTCGTCGTTGACACTCAATGCACCGTTGTTCATCGCAAGCGTCGTGTGAGCGTCGGCGTCGATCACGCCGATCCGGCTCGCCTGCGCATGCACCGTCGCGTTCAGGTGATTGCCGGCGCTAAAGTCGACGCGCGCCGAGAGATCGGTGATACCCATCGATGCAAGACCGTTGCCGATTTCCACCGTCACATCGCCGCCGCGGCGCTTCAACTGGATGTGGCCGCTCGCCGTGTTGCCGAGCGCGAAGTCCCAGTCGCCGTCGAACACCAGATCGGTTTTCATCGGCGGCGGCTCGCCGGTGAACTCCTGCTGGATCGCCATCAGGCGAGCCACCGAAACGCCCGTCAACGAGCCGGCCGACTGGATGCGTCCGTGATCCAGCGCGAACGATTTCAGATCGAGCACCGCGCCTTCCAGCGTCAACCGGGTTGCGCCGAGCGTCACGTGGTTAGGCGCCGCGCTGATGGTTAGCGGCGATTCGAGATTGATCGAAGGCGTGCCGCGATTCTGCAACTGCGTGACGGTGCCATCCCAGGCCGTGCCTTGCGATGTATCGGCGAGGCGGCCGTTGGCGGCCAGCGTCAGGTCGAGCGGCCGCTGATACAGCGTGCCGACCGCCTGGGCTTGCAGCGTATGGTGCGCGCGCGTGCCGTTCAGGCGCGCGCTGAGCGTCGACAGTTCGACGCCGTTTGTGCTCAGGTCACGCGCGTCGGTCGTAAAGACCATCGCGCCGTTCGCACCGTCGCGCAACTCGGCGTGGCCCTCCGCGTGGCCGAGCTTGTTCGCGCCGAACACGACGCTATCGGCCTTGTAGTCCAGCGTGACATTCGGATGCGCAAACGAGCCGGTCACATCGCCGTTGGCGGTAACCTGCCCGGCCAGACCGAAGCCGAGGCGCTCGATTTGCGGGGCATCCGCGCGAAACCGCAGCCGGTCGCCCGGCGCGCCGAAGCTGCCCTGCAGATCGACCTGGTTGCCTGCTACTGACAGCGTGAGCTTGCTGGGCAGGATCCGCGAACCTGCGAGCTGGATCGTGCCGCCGCCGGTCATCGGCAAGTCGTCGTAGACGCTCTGGCCAAGTTTGATCTCAGCTTTGGTCGTGAAGGTAGGACCGAGCACGCCGGCTGCCGTGATGGTGCCGTTGACGCGCGCCTGGATCTTCGGCGACGGAGACGACGATGGTTTTGCGGCAGGCGCCGAGCGCTTTGCCGGAGGTACCGGGGCTTGTGCTGGACGCACCGGGGCTTTTGCCGGTGTCGCCCTGGCAGGATTGCTGCGGCCCTTGCCGTCGTTTGCTGCAGCGCCGGCTGGCGAACGCGAAGGCATCTGCGAAGTCAGACCGAGCGGATCGAAATCGGTCAGTTGTGCTTTCAGGTTGTATGTGGAACTGGCGTCGTGTTTGATGGCGCCCGAGAGGTCAATCCGTCCGCGGCCCGAGGTGATCCGCACATCGCTAAAACTCATGCGCGCCGGGTCAAACGTGATTTTGCCCTGGGCGCGCAGCGCGGCCTTGGGATCAGCGAGGTCGAGCGTGATGCTCTGCACGTCGTCATTCAGGCGAATGCCGATCGGCCCGGCAAGCTGGGTTGAGCGCACGCTCGCTTCGAGCGCGTTCAGGTCGAGACCGGCCACATGCAGATCGAGTTGGCCACGCTTGCCAGTCAGCGTGCCCGCGCCTGTGAGCGTCGCGTTCTTGACGAGTCGCACGTTCAGATTCGAGATGCTTTGGGCGTGCGCATCGAGCCGCACGTCGGTATGGGCTTCGATGAGCGGCAGCAGATGTTCGTCGATCGCGCCCGGTTTCGCGTTGACGATCGACACCTGACCAGCGACTACAAAGCCAGCGGCAGATCTCGCCGCGGGGGCGGCGGTGGTCGAGGCGCTCGCTGCAACCGGACCGGCAACGCTCCCGCTCGCAACCACACCACTCCCACTCGCGCTCGCCGCACTCGCCGCCGCTGCGCCACCGCCGCCCTCACCCACAACCGGCTGCAGATCCGCCCGCACCGCCAGATCCGCCAACGGCGCACCAGGCGCGAAAGCCTGCGGGTTAATGTGATCGAACGTCAACGTCGCGCGCTGCAGCGGCACCTCGGCAAACGGCGTCGCCTCCACGTGCGCATGGCCCGCGAGTTTCATGCCGCTCGCATCCAGTTCCGCCATCAGCGTCTCGAGCGTGCCGCTCAAGCGCCCGCTGACCTGCACCGGCTCCTCATTGACCTTGCCCGAGTAACCAATATTGCCGCTCAACGGAAACGGCCGCACGCCATCCAGCTTCGCCGCCGCCGTCACCGAACCAAACGGCGTATCGAGCCGATCGATCGCGGCTTCGTGATGCTGCCCATCGCTGCGTCCATGGAAAATGAAATGCGAATACTCAGCCGTCGACCCGCCTTGATGCAACAGCAGCGTATCGACCCGCACGTCACGTATCTCGATCTGCATCGGTAAGCGCAGGTCCTTCGGCAGGCTCATCGGCGAACTGCTGCTGGATGAGGACGAGCCGATCCGCGCGTCGATGGTGCCCACATGCAGATAGTCGACCGCAAAACGCCACGGCCGCCCGCTCACCGCCCAGCGGCCATCGACCTTGTCCACCTTGATGTCCGTGCCGCTGCCATCGAGACTGCGCCACTCCACCCCGTGCAAACGCAAGCCCGTGATCAGCGCGCCGCCGTCCAGCGTGCCGGTGAGGCGGCCGCCCAGCAGCCTCACTGCAGCGTGCCACGCATAGGCAGTGCCGCGTTCAGTCGCCACCGCGCCGTATAACGCTCCCGCCAGCAATGCCACGAGCACCACCGGCACCCCCATAAACCACGCGAGCAGCGTCCACAACCGGCGCTTGCGGCGCACGGGAGGCGGCGTCTCAGAACCATCCGGCGTGGTGCCACCGGGTGTCTGCGGAGGAGGGTTGGCGGAAGAATCCGTCGTCATACTCGAGCCATGCGAATCACAATGCCTGAAGCGAAAGTCACTGCAGTTGGAAGTAAAAGATCAAAAGGCGATGCCGAGCGTCAGATACGGCCGGATATCCTTGTTACGAATCCCGTACGCGAGGTCGACGTTCACTGGCCCCACCGGACTGCGCCAGCGCGCGCCAAAACCCACGCCGGGGTAGAACACTTTTTCGCCCCATGTGTCGGTGGCCGTGCCGATGTCGAAGAACACCGCGCCGCCCCAGTCATGGGTGAACCAGTGCTGGTATTCGCTCGAAGCTGTGATCAAATATTTGGTCGGCAGCACCGAGCCGTCGACGTTATTGCCGATGCCTTCGTAGCTATACCCACGCACCGAGTTCGAGCCGCCTGCCCGGAACAGCAGCGAGGCCGGAATGCCGCTCGAACTGCCCGACGTGAACACACCGCCGAATTCAGCACGTATCAAGACGAGATCGGATTTGCCGACCGGGAAGTACTGCTGGGCACGCGCATAGAGGCGCCCGAAAGTCTGATCGGCCAGGGCGCCCTTGACCGCGAAACCCGCTTCGACGTGAATCAGGTTGCCGGAGCGCGGAAACAGCGGGTCGTCGGTATTACGGCGCGTCCAGGTCCATGCGGGCACGAGTGCGTGGGCGGTAATCGGTCCGACCGCATTCTGGTCGAGCCTGTCGTCGTAATAGAAGAGCGAGTAGCCGTAGTCCAGGTACTGCGATGTGCGGGTGGTTTGCACGCCGGCGCGAATACTGTAGATGCGGGTATCGGACACATTGGTGGTGCCATACGAGGCCAGCACGCTATTGGTCCACGCGCGCTCGCCCGGCGGCATCGACAGCTGGATCTGGCCGAACTGCTCGATCTGGTCGATCCGGCCGCCCACCGTGAACGGGTACGCTGCGCCGAAGGTATTCAGATACGAGTAGTTGCCCTGCACCTGCGGACCGGTATCCGTGGCGTAACCCACGCCGCCGCGAATGCTGTTGTAGGGATATTCGCTGACCTTCACCCGCACCGGTGTCTCGAGCGGCTTGGCCGGGTCGTTGCCGACGTCGATCGCGACGCTCGCGTAGTACGGCGTGTTCTGCAACTGGCGCTGCAGTTCAGCCACTCGCTGCACGTCGTAAATGGCGCCGACGGAAATCGGATTCACGTTGTCGACGATCTTCGCGGGATAGCGCTCGGTGCCTACCACTTCGAGCTTGCCCATCGTGAAGGTCGGACCGCTGTCGAAGGTGACGGACAGCTTCGCCTCATGCGTGCGCGGATCGATACGTGCCTGCGACTGCGTAATCTTCGCCGCCACATAGCGGCGTGCTTGCAACGCGCGGAGCGCCGCGCTTTTGGCATCGTCCCAGCCGCCCTGCGAGAACGGGTCGCCTTCATGCAGCGAAAAGGCAAAGCGGGTAGCGTTTTCCTGCGCCGGGTCTTCGGTCAGCACCGGCCCGTTGAATGACAGCGTAACGGAAGAAATTGTGGTCTGCGGACCGGGATCGACGCTCACCGTGACGCGCTTCTTGCCGTCGACCGTACGAACGTCGGTGCGCACCACCGGCGAAAAATAGCCCGCGGTGGCGGTCAGGTCGCGCACCTGCTGCGGAGTCGCGGTGACCAGAAAGTCGAACTGGTCGTCGCTGACATCGTCGCGTTTGGCGAAGCGGGCGATATCCAGATGCTCCTCGAGCAGCTTGCGCACCGCGCGCGGCGAGGCCTGGATATCCACCTTGTAAGCTGCGCGTGCCTCGACAGCCGCGAACGCAAGCCAGACCAGACCCAGCGTCAGCCATGCGCGCAACAGCCACGCCGCGCCCGGCGCGTGGCGCGCGAGCCGACCGCGCCGCGCAGCCGGTTTGCCATGTTGCACACGCGACGGTTCGATCGCACAACCCGCCAAACAGGACCTCCGCGGCCGTTGTTGATGAAAGATTCCGCTTGCCGGCCGCTGCGGCGGCCCGAAGCTCGCTATTTGACCACATCGGCGGCGCCTCGCGGGCATCTCGAAATTGGCGGAGGCGGCCTATCCACGCCCTCCCCGGCTGTTCTGGCATGGGCTCTGCAGTTGCGGCTCGCCCGCCTTGGACGTGGCAACCGGGCCGATGTTCCGCGAGTTTTCGCCCACAGGCGACGCTTGCTGTAAAATTGCGTCGACCCGAGCGACGGTCTCAATAACCGCCGCCACCTCCCCATACGGACGTTGAGCCATGTATCAATCGGACATCACGCAGTTCCTGAATCAGTTGAAGGAACAAAAGCCCACCCTCGAGGCGGAACAACGCCGCGGCCGCTCGCTGCTGTGGGACAAGCAGCCGATCGACCTCGAAGAGCGCGCCGAGCAGCAAGCCTCGCGCGTGCAACAGACCGCCTACCAGTACTACCAGAACTTCTGAGCGTGAGTTCCGCCGACGAGGCCCGCGCCGCCAAAGCGGCGCAGCCCGACGCTGCGCTCGCCGCGCCCGCGACCGATTCGACGCCCGATACCGTCGACGGCATTGCGTTCGCACGCCTGTACGGCGAGCCGCTTTTCAAGCTGCCGACCGATCTGTACATCCCGCCGGACGCCCTCGAAGTCTTTCTCGAAACGTTTGAAGGTCCGCTGGATCTGTTGCTGTACCTGATCCGCAAGCAGAACTTCAACGTGCTCGACATCCCGATGGCGGATGTCACCACGCAGTATCTGGGCTACGTCGAGCAGCTGCGGCAGACCAATCTCGAACTCGCGTCCGAGTATCTGCTGATGGCCGCGATGCTGATCGAGATCAAATCGCGCATGCTGCTGCCGGTCAAGAAGGCGGATACCGGCGAGGAAGCCGAAGATCCGCGGGCCGAACTCGTGCGGCGCCTGCTCGAGTACGAGCAGATGAAACTCGCGGCGCAGCGTATCGATCACCTGCCGCAACTCGGCCGCGACTTCCTGCGCGCCGACGTCTATATCGAGCAGAGCATCACGCCGCGTTTCCCGGACGTGAATAGCGAAGATCTGCGCGCCGCCTGGGCCGACGTGATCAAACGAGCGAAGCTCGTGCAGCATCACCGGATTTCGCGGGAAGAGCTGTCAGTGCGCGAGCACATGAGCGTGATCCTGCGCCGGCTGCAGAACGCACGCTTCATGGAGTTCTCGGAGCTGTTCGACACGACGCGCGGCGTGCCGGTGGTGGTGGTGAACTTCATCGCCATGCTGGAGCTGTCGCGTGAATCGCTGATCGAAATCACCCAGGCCGAGCCATTCGCGCCTATCTACGTGCGGCTCGCATACCTGCCGGCATAGGCGGCGCCTCGCATTAGAGTCGCGCCTCACTTCGGTGCGCCGATCCGTAGGCACAGCGCGCGCAAATCCACTACAATCCCGCGCTCCGAACCCGTCATCACCGGAACGGGAGCCTGGCCGCCGAAATGATGCCCCATGCACCATTATCGTGCAAACCAGGTCCTGCGCCGCGCGAGGAAAACACGTCCGACCATGAAAGTCATCAGCTCGATCCACGAATTGCGCGACCAGTTGCGCGGCCAGAACCGCACTGCGTTCGTCCCGACGATGGGCAACCTGCATGAAGGGCATCTGTCGCTTATGCGTCTGGCGCGCCAGCATGGCGACCCGGTGGTAGCGAGCATTTTCGTCAACCGGCTGCAATTCGGGCCGAACGAGGATTTCGACAAATATCCGCGCACGCTCGAAGCCGATATCGAGAAGCTGCAAAGCGAGAACGTCTACGTGCTGTTTGCGCCGACCGAGCGCGATCTGTATCCGGAGCCGCAGGAATACCGCGTGCATCCGCCGCACGATCTGGGCGACATCCTCGAGGGCGAATTCCGCCCGGGCTTCTTCCAGGGCGTGTGCACAGTCGTGATGAAGCTGATGTCGTGCGTGCAGCCGCGCGTTGCCGTGTTCGGCAAGAAGGATTACCAGCAACTGATGATCGTGCGCCAGATGTGCCAGCAGTTCGCGCTGCCCACGGAAATCATCGCCGCTGAAACCGTGCGCGACAGCGACGGCCTCGCCCTCAGCTCGCGCAACCGCTACCTGCAGGCCGCCGAGCGCGCCGAGGCGCCGAAGCTCGCGGCCGAACTGAACCGGGTGCGCGATGCCGTACTGGCCGGCAACCGGGATTTCGCGACTATCGAGCGCGCGGCGATGGACGCGCTGGCCGCACGCGGCTGGCAGCCCGACTATATCGCCGTGCGTAAGCGCTCGAACCTGCTGCCGCCCACCGCGCAGGACATCGATGCGCCGCTCGTCGTGCTCGCCGCGGCCAAGCTGGGCGCCACCCGCCTGATCGACAACCTCGAAATCTGACCAACAGAACACCTGGAAAAAGGCCCAAGAGAACGGTCATGCAACGTCACATGCTGAAGTCGAAGATCCACCGCGCCGCGGTGACTCACTGCGAGCTGCATTACGAAGGCTCGTGCGCGATTGATGAAAATCTCCTCGAAGCCGCGAATATCGTCGAGAACGAACGCATCGATATCTGGAACATCAACAACGGCGAGCGTTTCTCGACCTACGCAATCAAGGGAGAGCGCGGTAGCGGGATGATCTCGCTGAACGGTTCGGCGGCGCGGCGCGCGCAACTGGGCGACCTGGTGATTATCGCCACGTTTGCGATGGTGGAAGAAGCGGAACTGAAGGCAGGCTGGAAGCCCGATCTGGTGTTCGTCGACGACAAGAACAAGATCAAGGGCAGCCGCGACCACGTGCCCACCCAGAACTGGACCTAAGCCGGCCCGCTTTCAATCAGGCCTTGGGAGCCTTGCGTTCGAGCCATTCGACGATCGGCTGCCACTGCTCCAGATCCTTTTCGACCCGGCTCTTTGCCACATCCCACAGCGTCAGGCCGTGCGCCGCAAGTTGCACGTAGTTCTGGGTGTCGCGCAGATAGCCCAGCACGGGCAACTCCAGTCCCTCGACAAAACGGTGTAATTGCTCGGCCGAGCGCGTGCGGGCGTCGACCCGCATGCCCACCACGCCGATTTCAATCCCCCCCTTCCTCACGGCCTTTTCCTTGGCGAGCCGCTCGAGAAATTCCTGGGTGGCGAGAATATCGAACAGCGACGGCTGCAGCGGCACGATGACCTTATCGGCCAGATCGAGCGCAATGCCGAGCCGGCTGCCGTGCAAACCCGCCGGCGTATCGATCACGGCGTGCTCCAGTCCTTTGGGCGGCTTGACCGGCGTCTCCTGGTCGATTTCCCAGACTTCGATGGGCGGCAGCGTGGCGGGCCGCAGTTCGAGCCACGCGTGGGCCGAATGCTGCTTGTCCAGGTCCGCCAGCGCGACCCACTCGCCTGCCGCGGCGAAATAGCCCGCCAGATTGGTCGAGAGCGTGCTCTTACCCACGCCGCCCTTCGGATTGGCCACCACGATTACCGTCATGAATACTCCCGGGAAGATGGCTGGCGCCGCCAGCCGGATTGCCGCTTCTAGTCTGATCTTGCGTCGACCCCGTCGATCCAGCCGTTGATAATATCGATAAATCGAGTTGGACCGAAACCCCGAAGGGGCATTTGGGCTGCCATTCTTACAAAAAAGGAGCGAATACGATGAGCAAATTGCGCGCAGGTTGCACGGTCGAGAGCCTGATGGAGCGTCAGCGGGGCAGCTTGCCCGATATGCTGGGAGTGCGGGTGATCGCGCTCGAGGAAGGTTCGCTCACGGCCGAATTGACCGTGCGGCGCGAGTTGCTGGCGCCGAACGGCTTTCTGCATGCGGCAAGCGTGATCGGCCTGGCTGACACGGCCTGTGGCTATGCGTGTATTGCCCATCTGCCGGAGACGGCGCGCAGTTTCACCACGATCGAGTTGAAGAGCAACTTCCTCGGCACCTGCGTCGACGGGACGATCCGGGCGGTCGCCAGGGGCGTGCATCTGGGACGGACAACGCAGGTATGGGATGCCACTGTGTCCGATCCGAACGGCAAGACGATTGCGCTGTTCCGGTGTACGCAGATGGTGCTGGTGTGAGGTGAGCGCGCGGAATGGTGGACGCAGCTTTGCTCCCGCTGGTCACACTGTTCCGACAAAACGGTAAAGAGCAACAGTCGACCTTGCAGATATAGATTGGCGCGATATAATGTATCTACCATTATGTAGATACGTGAGGCTTCGATGAACTTGCAGGTGGCAAAATGGGGTAATAGCCTTGCGCTTCGTATTCCCGCGGACTACGTGCGCCATATCGGCATCCGGGAGGGCGACCAGGTTCAGGTGAACCTGACGGTCGATGGCGGCATCAGTATTCACGCCGCAAAATGGGATCGTCGCGCTTTTGCGCTGGAACTGGAAAAGACGCGCGAGTCGATGCCGATGACGGAATCGGTAATGGAAGAGCTTCGGCGCGGAGCGCGCTACTGATGGTGTATGTCGATACGAGCGTGCTTGTCGCACTGTGCGTCAAAGAGGCGATGAGCCCCGCCGTGGCACAGTGGTATGCGGTCTGCTCCGAAGAACTAGGATCCGCGACATGGTGCGTGACCGAATTTGCCAGCGCCTTGGGCATCAAGCAAAGAACGAAACAGATATCGGCAGAACAAGGCATGCTCGCGTGGCAAACGTTCGAACGTCTTTGCGCCAGCGATCTGCAACTACTACCCGTGGAGCCGTCAACCTTCCATCGCGCTGCCGAGCTGACCCTGGATGCTACAACAGGCCTCCGTGCAGGGGATGCGCTGCATCTCGCGGCCGCTCTCGATGCCAACGCCAACAGTTTGGCGACACTCGATGACGTCCTGGCGCGCAATGCCAAGCGGATGAAGATCAAGCCCTTGGCATTTTGAGCGCTGTGTGCGGCAAGTGGCACTCGGCAATATTGGTCAGCGAAAAAGTAAAAACCCGCTCCGGCGTCTGCCAAAGCGGGTTTGCTGGCGGCTCGAATTTGCCTTTGACGCGCGATAGACCAACCGCCATATTTGTTCGACAACACTGCCCGTACGAGACCAGTTAACTCGTACGTGGCCCCTCAAGCCGTCACCGCCCGCGGCACCTTCGCTCCGGCAAGTGCGCCCACGCCGCCGCCAAGCAGCGACTGCACCACCAGCGTCACTGCCCAGAAGGCCGGATATTCCCAGCCGCCGTTCGGCGACGCGAAACCCCAGCCGTTATGCAGGTGAGCGGACATCGCGCCGAGCATGAACGGCAGCAGCACCAGCGCAACCCAGCGAACCTGCACGCCAAGCAGCAAGGCGATGCCGCCTGCCAGTTCGACGAACGCCGTGACATAGCCGAGCCAGCCCGGCAAACCAAGCGATTCGAAAAAATGCGCGGTGCCAGGCAACGTGAAGACGAAAATCTTCTGCAGGCTGTGCGCGAGATACAAGACGCCGAGAGCAACACGCAGGAGCGTGGCAGCGAAATCGGCTGAACGGTTCGAGTTCATCAAGAGTCCTTGTCAGTTGAGTGGGACGGCGCACGCGCGCCATCGATAGACCGGACTGTATTCGAACCGTGGAGTGAGAAAAACTGCGATTCAGACTTAGATTATTTCCGCACAGGAGTTAATAGTCTCAGGCGAACTGGCCGCTTTCTGGAGGTAGCGCGCTTGCGCAGACCGGCAGCGGGTGCGCAGTGAGCAGACTCGCAGTACTACTGCATAAAGCGCGGGCTACGCAACGCAGCATTGCCAGACGGTGGGGGACGGAGAAGACCGGGGCTCGTCCTTCACCCCGCCGGACCAGCGGTGCCCTGCTGCGCGTCGTGCGCGCGCGGCGCAGGAATCAGCGCCTCATGGCCGCCGTCCTGCAACAGGATCAGGGGATAGCCGAACGCGCGGCTCGCCAGCGCCGGTGTCAACACGTCGCGCACCGGGCCGGCGAATGCTCCGCCCACGCCATCCAGCAGTAACCCGTGTGTCGCGAAGCGCCGCGCAAGGTTCAGGTCGTGACATGAAAACACTACCGTGCGCTTGCGCTCCGTTGCCCAGGCGGTCAACGCCTCGAGGCAGTCGATCTGGTGATGCAGGTCGAGATGCGACAACGGTTCATCGAGCAGCAACAGCGGCGCATCCTGGCACAGCACGGCGGCCAGTGCCACGCGCTGGCGTTCGCCGCCGGAGAGCGACAGCACGTCGCGCGATGCGAAGTCCGTGAGTCCCAGCAGGTCGAGCGCGGCATGCGCCGCCGCGCGATCGCCCGGACGCTCCCATCCCCAGCCTGCGAGGTGCGGAAAGCGGTTGAGCATCACGATCTCGAGCACGCTGGCGCTGAACGCGTCGTGCGCACTTTGCGGCATCAACGCACGACGCCGCGCGAGCGACACAGGCGGCCACGCTGCGACGCGCAAACCGTCCAGCTCAACGTGGCCTGCTGCCGGCTGCGACAGACCGGCCAGCGTCGAGATCAAGGTGGTCTTGCCGGCACCGTTCGGTCCAGCGATGCACCAGACTTCGCCCGGATAGAACGTATGCGTGAAGCGATCGAGCAGCGTGCGCTCGCCGGCGCGCAACGTCACCTGTTGCGCGCTCAGGGTCGATCCAGTGGAAGCCGCTGGCGGTGTTGTATGTATTCTCATCGCGGCCTGCGCAAGAGCATCCAGAGAAACACCGGCACACCGATCAGCGCCGTGATCACCCCCACCGGCAATTGAGCGGGTGCAATCACCGTACGCGCAACGAGATCCGCGCCCATCACGGCCACACCGCCGCCAAGCGCGGCAGCGGGCAACAGCATGCGTTGATCGTTGCCGAACGCGAGTCGCAACGTATGCGGCACAACCAGGCCCACGAAGCCGATCGTCCCGCCAGTCGTCACAGCAGCAGCGGCTGCGAGCGACGCCACCAGGTAGACACGCAGACGCAGGCGCATCACAGGGACGCCCAATGCCTGCGCAGCCGCATCGCCGCGCAACAGCACGTTGAGTTGCGGCGCAGCAGGAAGAATGGCCGCCAGCACAACCGCCAGCGCCGCGAGTGCGATCCAGGGCAAGCCACCACCGTTCAGATCGCCGGTGAGCCAGAACAGCATTCCGCGCAGGCGGTTATCCGGTGCGAGGGTCAGCAGTAACGTGATCAGCGCGCCCCACCCCGCTGCAATCACGGCACCCGTCAATAGCAGACGCGGCGACGTATCCTGCGGTTCGCCACGCCACAATTCGCGGCGCGCCAGACCGAGCACCAGCAGGATCGAGACGAACGCCCCGGCAAACGCGCTCGCATCGACGAGCCACCACGCGCAGCCGGCCATCATCGCGAACAGCGCAAAGCTCGCGGCACCGCCGGATACGCCGAGCACATACGGCTCAGCGAGCGGATTGCGCAATAACACTTGCAGCAAGGCACCGGCGACGGCAAGCAATGCGCCGCATGCGAAACCGGCTAACGCTCGCGGCAAACGCAGCGAGCGCACGATTTCTGCTGCGAGACCGGCAGGTGCGCCGGAGTGAGAAGGGAGCGGCATCAACGCAGCAAACACCCGGGCGGGCGTGAGCGGGACGCTGCCGAGCGCAAGCGACGCCAACAGCACAGCGAGCGCCAGAATGGCGAGCACACACCAGATGGCTGCAGCACGTCTCGCGTGCATGACCGGCATCGTGCGTGCGAAGATTCGGTTCATCCGCGCAGCCCCACGGCCGCGGACACAACGTCATAGCTGTTGCGAGCAGGGCGCGGGACACACGTTGCGACGCGGGATGTTGCAGATGTAGGCCGGCTCATAATCCTGGGTGGCGGGCGTCGTCCCCGTTTCCGATTGATCAGCATGCACCGGACAAAATTGCCTGCGCATTGCCCGCAGGCACTGAAGTGCCGCAAGTTTAGGAGCGCCCGCAGAACGCGTCAAGAAAGGTCAAGCAGGCTGCTTTTGGTGCGATGACAGACGGATGAATTTTTGGTTCGGAGGGACGTTCAGGCCGATTCCGCCAGCGAAGTCTGCACAAAGCGATGCTGTTACGTCTCGAAACGAGACAATTGTCGGAACCTGCGACATTCCGCGCTAAAATGCGATGTCTTTAGAGGACGCAGCACATGCTCACCGAACTCGAAACACTTTCACAGAATATCGGCAGACTGATTGCGATCAGTCAGCGCCACAACGAAGCGCGTCAGGCGCTCGAAACCCAGCTCGCCCAGGTGCGCGCCGAAGCCGATGCAACACGTGCAGAACTTGCGCAGATGCGCGAAGAACGCGACGCACTGCAAGCGGAGCGCGATGCGCTGTCAGCGAAGATCGACGACGCCCAGGTGCGCCTGAACGCGATCCTCGAAAAATTGCCGCGTGCACGCGCTCAAAACGAGCCGGACAATCAGCTCGATCTTCTCGCGCCCGAGCTCGAACTCAATGCGCATCACGAAGAAGAAGCCGGTAGCGCCGTCACCCGCCACGGAGAAAACGCATGACCACCAAGCAGATCGAAGTATCGATTCTCGGCCAGCCGTATCGTCTCGCCTGCTCGCCGGAAACCGAAGCTGCACTGCTGGAAGCCGTGGCACGCGTCGACGCAGAGATGTCGAAGATCCGCTCGCACAGCAACGTGCGCGGCATCGATCGCATCGCGGTCATGGCTGCGCTCTCGCTGGCATCGGAACTGCTTAAGCTGCAATCGAGCGTGCGCCATGGAGAAGCATTTCCCGCAGAGGAAATCCGGCGTACAATGCACCAGATGAACGAACAGCTAGGTACTGTGATTCAGCAGTACAGCGTGCAGTAAAAAGGTCTAAAGTAGTCGTACGGTCAAATTCAGAATCCAGACGAAGTGCGTGATCAAGGATCAGCAAACGTCTGAGTTCAATCTGTTTAGCTTCCCTGCCTGGTTCGCCAAGGTCATATATTCCTTGAACCAATGCCATGTGCACGGTTGTGGAAATTTGCAGCACGGGTGTGCGCGTCACTCTGTCTGATGTACCCGAAGTGCTGCTAACTGCGACCAATTCTGAACTCCCGGTTCAGGATGCCGGCCTAGCGGCTAAGGCGGGGACCTTATCAAACGGCATCGGACATGGGTCCGGTGCCGTTTTTCTTTTTGGTGCCCAATTTAACGCTCAATTCAACCTTCCATTCGATTCATGCGCTACTGGCTAATGAAGTCCGAACCGGACGAAGCAAGCATCGACCACCTCGCCCACGCGCCGCATCACACGTTGCCGTGGACCGGCGTGCGCAACTATCAGGCACGTAACTTCATGCGCGACGTGATGAAGATCGGCGACGGTGTGCTGTTCTATCACTCGAGTTGTCCCGAGCCGGGCATCGCCGGGATTGCAGAGGTGTCGTCGACGCCCTATCCCGATCCCACGCAGTTCGATGCGAAGAGCCCGTACTACGATCCCAAATCGACGCCTGAGACACCCCGCTGGGTGCTCGTCGACGTCGTATTCAAAAAGAAAGTGCCGCTGATTCCGCTGGCTGCGTTGCGCGAGCATGCTGAACTCGCCGACATGCGTGTGCTCGCCAGAGGCAACCGTCTGTCGATCACGCCGGTCACCGAGGCCGAGTGGCGCTTCATCACAAAGCGGCTTGTTTGAAGTGGCTGCAGCTGTTCATGCTTGTTGTGCAGCGAGTTTGCGCAGTACTTGCGTGGCGTGTCTGAAGACGCAAATGCGATCGCAGTTGCTCGTGTGACCGTGGGTCGCAGCAAGGCAATTGTCAAGTTGGGGAACCAAGACAGCCGTGTGTGCGCCTAACTGGCTCGCAAGCGTCATGCCATCGGGTAGAACGATCAATCCCGCTACTGGCACGCAGCGCTAGTCGTGCGTGGCCTCTTGCAGGTCATCGCACGAACTCAAGCACGAGTCATCGCGCATAACCGCTCAAGCAAGGAGTCCAATACAAATGACGCAAAAAAACGCACGAGCCATCGCACTTGCCATGGCTCTCGCCACTCCCCTCGCGTTCGCATCCGCCGCGGTCCACGCACAAACCGTCACGCAGGCGGAGCCGTCGGGCGTGCTGTCACTGAATGCGCAAGCCAGTGCCGAAGTCCCGCAGGATGTCGTGGACATCACGCTCTTTTACGAACAGGAAGCAAGCGACCCGTCCGCGCTCACCAGCACGCTGAACCAGCGTGCCGATGCAGCACTGCGTCAGGCCAAGGGCGTGAGCGGTGTCACCGCGCGCACCGGATCGTTTGCGATTTCTCCGTCAACCGATCGCGACGGACGCATCTCCGCATGGCGTGGCCGCACGGAAGTCGTGCTGGAGTCGCATGATTTTGCCGCGGCCTCGAAGCTCGCCGGGCAGATGGCATCTAACATGCAGGTCGGTAACGTGCAGTTCTCGCTCTCGCCAGAAGCGCAGCGCGCCGCCGAACAGAAGCTCACCGGCGAAGCGATCGCCTCGTTTCGGCAGCAGGCCAGTGCCGGTGCTCAGGCATTCGGCTATAGCAGCTATTCGATCCGCGAGGTCACCGTCGGGCATAACGGCGTGATGCCGCGTCCCATGATGATGATGAGCGCGCGCGTCATGGGCGCTGATGCCAAAGCAGCTGCGCCGCTGCCGCTCGAAGCGGGTACGTCGACCGTGAGCGTGAATGTGTCGGGTTCGGTGCAGATGAAGTAACCCACTTGTAGGCCGCAGTAAAACAAAACGCCACGGCATGCCGTGGCGTTTCGTCATTCAGGCAGAGGTGCAGCCCCGTCTGGATGCCTAGATGGACGCTCAGTTCGCGCCGACCGGCTTGGCCGCTTCGCGGTCCTTGCGTCGATACGCCCACACCAGGATGAGCACGCCAACGATGATCATCGGCAGCGACAGCCACTGCCCCATCGACAGTCCCATCGCCAGCAGGCCGAGGAAGTCATCCGGCTCACGGGCGAATTCCACCGTGAAACGGGCAAGGCCATAGCCGATCAGAAACACCGCAGATATGGCGCCCAGCGGACGCGGCTTGCGCGAGAAGAACCACAATACGAAGAACAGCGTGACGCCCTCGAGCGCGATTTCATACAGCTCCGACGGATGCCGCGGCAGCATGTGATATTGCGCGAAGATCTCGTTCAGATGCCACTTTGCGGCCAGTTCCGGATGCCGTGAGAGCCAGACGGCGTCGTCGTTCGATGCGCCCGGAAACATCATCGCCCATGGCGCATTCGGATCGGTGACGCGGCCCCACAGTTCACCGTTGATGAAGTTGCCCAGGCGCCCTGCGGCAAGCCCTGTGGGTACCATCGGCGCCACAAAGTCCGTGACCTGCAGCCACGAACGACCGCGCTGATAGGCGAATAGCACCATCGCCAACGTGACGCCGAGAAAACCACCGTGAAACGACATGCCGCCTTCCCACACCTTGAAGATGTCGAGCGGATGCGCGAAGTAATAGTCAGCCTTGTAGAACAGCACGTAGCCAAGACGGCCGCCGAAGATCGTACCGAGCACGCCGTAGAACAGCATGTCGTCGATATCTTTGGCGGTCCAGCCTTGCGCTGCGACGTACGGCAGACGCAGGCGCAGCCGGCCGACGACGATCGCCAGAATAAATGCCACCAGGTACATCAGGCCGTACCAGCGCACGGCGAGCGGCCCTAGATGGATGGCGATCGGGTCGAAATTGGGATGAATGTGCATCGTGTTGTTATGGGCAGTTCAGGTTCAAAAGCGGATTCAATAAGGCTCAACAAGACTCGACGGTGGCCGCATGCGCCTGCACGATACCGATAAAGCCGGCCAACACCGGACTTACCTGCGCCGTGCGCCAGACCAGCCCCGTCTCGATGGCCGGCACCGATTCGCGCAGCGGCCGGTACACCACGCCGGTGCGGCGCAGATTACGCAGCGATTGCGGCACCAGTGCGACACCCATGCCGGCCGACACCAGGCTCACGATCGTCTGCATCTGGATCGCCTCCTGCGCGATACGCGGCGTGAGGCCCGCGACGCCGTAGCAATCCATAATGATGTCATAAAAGCCAGGCGCGAGACGCCGCGGGAAGATCACGAGCGGAGCATCGGCGACATCGCGCAGGCTGATTGGCGCGTCGCGCCACTCAGCGCCGGCCGATGCGCCCCGCCCTTCGACACGCGCCGCCATCTCGGACGACATGGCGATCACCAGCGGCTCGCGCGCGATCGGGAGCCACGACAATTGCGCCGCATGGCGCGGTGGCAGCGGCGCAATGACCAGCCCCGCGTCGATGCGGCCGGCCACCAGTTCCTCGATCTGCACGTCGCTGGTCGCCTCGGTCAACTGCAGACGCACACGCGGATGACGCGCCCCGAAGTCGCGCAGCAACGAGGGCAACAGACCGTAATCCGCAGTAGAAACGAACGCCAGCGACAGCAGCCCTGCCTCGCCGCGTGCGAGGCTTTGCGCGAGCGGCCGCAGCGCCTCTGCGCTGGCGAGCAGACGCCGCACTTCGGGCAACAGGTCGGCTCCCACCTGGGTCAGCTCGACCGACCGCTTGGTGCGTGCAAACAGCGCGACGCCAAGCGTCTCCTCCAGCGCACGGATCGCCTGCGACAGCGGCGGCTGTGTCATGGACAGGCGGGCGGCCGCGTGGCCGAAGTGCTTTTCTTCGGCCACGGCGATGAAATAGCGCAACTGGCGCAGATCGGGCGTGATGGGCAACATGATCGATACATTTTACGACCTAATGGCCTCTAAATAATATATTGGACGCGCGCATCGAGAAACCGCACGCTTGCGCGACGCACCACCGGCTAAACTGGACCAAGAACAACCTGGAGATCCCCATGCCGTACAACCGTCGCTCGAAGAACATCACACAAGGCGTCTCGCGCTCGCCGAATCGCTCGATGTTTTACGCCCTCGGCTATCAGAAGGAAGACTTCGACAAGCCGATGATCGGCATCGCCAACGGCCATTCGACCATCACGCCGTGCAACGCCGGCCTGCAGCGTCTCGCTGACGCCGCGGTCGTCGCCGTCAAGGGCGCTGATGCGAATCCGCAGATCTTCGGCACGCCGACGATCTCCGACGGCATGTCGATGGGCACCGAGGGCATGAAGTACTCGCTGGTGTCGCGCGAGGTCATTGCGGACTGTATCGAGACCTGCGTGCAGGGTCAGTGGATGGATGGCGTGGTCGTGATCGGCGGTTGCGACAAGAACATGCCGGGCGGCATGATCGGACTTGCGCGCATGAATGTGCCGGGCATCTACGTGTATGGCGGCACGATCCGTCCGGGCAATTGGAAGGGCGTCGATCTGACCATCGTGTCGTCATTCGAAGCGGTAGGTGAATTCACCGCGGGAAGGATGTCGCAGGAAGATTTTGATGGGATCGAACAGAACTCATGCCCCTCCACAGGTTCGTGCGGCGGCATGTACACCGCCAACACGATGAGCTCTTCGTTCGAAGCCTTGGGCATGTCGCTGCTGTACTCGTCGACGATGGCCAATCCGGATCAGGAGAAGGTGGATTCGGCGGCTGAATCGGCGCGCGTGCTGGTCGAAGCGGTCAAGAAGGATCTGAAGCCGCGCGACATCATCACGAAGAAGTCGATCGAAAACGCCGTAGCCGTGATCATGGCCACCGGCGGCTCGACCAACGCCGTGCTGCACTATCTCGCCATCGCTCACGCGGCCGAAGTGGAATGGAGCATTGAAGACTTCGAGCGCATGCGCAAGAAGGTGCCGGTGATCTGCAACCTGAAGCCGTCGGGCCAGTATGTGGCCACCGATCTGCACAAGGCAGGCGGTATCCCGCAAGTCATGAAGCTCCTGCTCGACGCAGGCATGCTGCACGGCGACTGCATCACGATCACAGGCAAGACGCTCGCCGAAGAACTGAAGGACGTGCCGGCCAAACCGCGTGCGGACCAACAGGTGATCTTCCCGATCGACAAGGCTTTGTACAAGGAAGGGCACCTGGCAATCCTGAAGGGCAACCTGGCCACGGACGGTGCGGTCGCCAAGATCACAGGTCTGAAGAATCCGGTGATCACCGGCCCTGCCCGCGTGTTCGACGACGAGCAAAGCGCGCTGGAAGCGATTCTCGCGGACAAGATCACGGCCGGCGATGTCGTGGTGCTGCGCTATCTTGGCCCGAAGGGTGGCCCCGGCATGCCGGAGATGCTCGCCCCGACTTCAGCGATCATCGGCAAGGGGCTCGGTGAGACCGTGGGCCTGATCACCGATGGCCGCTTCTCCGGCGGCACGTGGGGCATGGTGGTGGGCCACGTCGCGCCAGAGGCGTTCGTGGGCGGCACCATCGCCTTCGTGCAGGAAGGCGATTCGATCACCATCGACGCACACAAGCTGCTGCTGCAACTGAACATCGACGACGCCGAACTCGCACGCCGCCGCGCGGCGTGGCAACAGCCGAAGCCGCGTTACACGCGTGGCGTGCTGGCCAAGTACTCGGCGTTGGCGCTGCCGGCCAACAAGGGCGCAGTGACTGGCTAACGCCGCGAGCACGCTTAAGAAACACAAAGGGGCGCACGAAAAAACCGTGCGCCCCTTTCCTTTTATAATGCCTCCACCACAAGTCGGGCACCTGCACCGACGGAGACCAGAATGAAATCAACGTCGTATGCAGCACTGGCGCTTGCGGGAGTTCTCGCAACCAGCGCCCCGGCGCAGGCGGAGCCCGCACCCGGCCTCGCGCTGGCGCAGCAGCAGAACTGCATGAGTTGTCACTCGGTGAACCGTCCGTTCATGGGACCGGCTCTGCATGACGTCGCGGACAAATACGCTTCACGCGCCGACGCGGAAACCTACCTCGCCCATAAGATCATCGACGGCAGCACAGGCATCTGGGGACAAGTGCCGATGCCCGCCAACACCCAGCTCACGCCCGATCAGGCCGCGATCCTCGCCAGCTGGATCCTGACGCTGAAATAAGGCCTTCGAATTAACTAACGGTAGCGGGTGGCGGGCGGTCATCGCCAAGCGCCCTGCCACCGTCACACGCTCAATGCTCAGGCGAACGCCGCCCAATTTCTTCTTCGACCGCTTCGCGCACCCAGCCGGTCATCTCCGTTTCGAGCGCCAATGCGACTTCCCGCGTAATCTGGTTGACCAGCCACGTGGTGTGATCTTGCAGCGCATCACGGCAGCGCGCTTCGATCACCGAACGCCCTTCTCCGGTGAGATAACTGGCAAACCGTCCACGCAGACGTTCGGCCAGCACGTCGGCATCGAGGCTGCGAACCGGCACGACAGGCTCGGGAGCAGTCGCGCGGGCAAAGTGGAAGGCGGAAGTGGCCTCGAAGGGAGCAGGCTCCGGCGCGCCGGCCAGTTCGAACGGCGCCGGCGGCTCGGGCAACTCGAAGGCCTCCACGTGGGCATGGGTCACGCTGTGGACGGTTACGCCGTCAGCCGGCTCCACGTCCGGCACCTGCTCATGAGCCGCCGTGTCGGCGGCAGCCCACTCGCCAGCGGCCCTGTCATCCACGGGCGCAGCGTCGGCCTCCGCGCCTCTGAAGGGCCGCCGGTAATCGGGATTGCCCGGCACGAGGACCTCGTCGAGGACCGGTATCGAGGTGTCGAAATGAGTATCGGACGAATCGGGCACGAATAGACTCCGTCGATGAATCGGGCGATATAGCGAAGCCGCGTGGCCACCCGGCGCGGACCCTGCCGGTGTGCGGCGGCGTCCAGACCCAGTGGCACGGCGACGCTAGCCGCCCTGCTTGTAGTTGTTTAGAGCATAGCCGCGATCGCGATAAAAGCGATAGCGTTCGCGGCCCGCGGACAACTCGTCTTGTGCGTTACCGACCACTTCCAGCAATCTTTCGAAGCGGGCGAACTGCGCCGGCACTTCAGCGCCCAGATTCAGCAGAACCTGATAGTGCGGCACCCGGTCGGCACTGGCTGTCAGCACGATCGGCGTTTGCGCGGCGAGCGGGCTGTCGGCGTAGCAGTGCGGCACGAAGTCGAGCGGCGAAAAGGTCCACAGCTGCTCGTCGAATGCGCGCAGCCGCGGCGGCTCGGCCAGCACGACAGTCGGCTGGCCGGCCAGGTACGCCTTGCGCGCGAGGCGGCACGCGTACAACAGCGAATCGCCGACGTTCGAGTGAAAATCGATTCTCGTCATCGGCGGGTCCGCCTCAGCGCCTCAACACGCGCATCGGTACTGCGATGGATCATTGTGCAGTGCGACCGTCAGCGGCCCTGTCGATCAGGAACTGCGACAGAAGCGGCACCGGACGGCCCGTTGCTCCCTTCGCGGCACCGCTCTTCCATCCCGTGCCGGCGATGTCGAGGTGGGCCCACGGGTACGCTTCGGTAAAGCGCGACAGGAAGCACGCCGCCGTGATGCTGCCGCCAGGACGTCCGCCGATGTTGGCGAGGTCCGCGAAGTTCGACTTCAGCAGGTCCTGATATTCCTCGTCGAGCGGCATGCGCCATGCCGGATCGGACGCTTCGCGCGAAGCGTCGAGCAGCTCACCCGCCAGCGCGTCGTCTTTCGAGAACAGCCCGCTGTTGTGGTGACCCAGAGCGATCACGCAAGCTCCGGTAAGGGTTGCCACGTCGATCACGGCTGCCGGCTTGAAGCGCTCCGCATAGGTCAGCGCATCGCACAGGATGAGACGGCCTTCCGCGTCGGTGTTCAGCACTTCGATCGTCAGGCCCTTCATGCTGGTGACGATGTCGCCCGGCTTGGTAGCGGTACCGGACGGCATGTTTTCGCAGGTCGGGACGATCACTACGAGGTTGATCTTCAGGCCCATTTCCGCAACCGCGCGCATGGTGCCGAGAACCGAACCCGCGCCGAGCATGTCGTACTTCATTTCGTCCATGCTGTCGCCCGGCTTGAGCGAAATGCCGCCGGTGTCGAACGTAATGCCCTTGCCGACCAGCACCACCGGAGCAGCCTTGGCCGGGCCGCCCTGGTACTGCAGCACGATGAACTGGGGCGGTTCGACCGAGCCGCGCGTAACCGACAGGAACGAACCCATGCGCAGCGCTTCGAGCTGCTTCTGGCCGAGCACTTCGACCTTCAGCTTCCAGTCTTTGGCGAGCTTTTTCGCCGTGTTGGCAAGGTACGTCGGAGTGCAGACGTTGCCCGGCAGGTTGCCGAGGTCGCGCGTCAGATCCATACCGTTGGCGAGCGCAGCGCCTTGCTTGGCAGCGACCTTGGCGCCTTTCTCGTCACCGGTGTCGACGCTGAATACGACGCGCTTGAGCGCCTTCGGCGTGGTATCCGGCTTGCTCTTCATCTGCGTGAACTTGTACGACAGTTCGCGCAGCGCGAGGATGGCCGAGCGCACGGCCCAGTCGGCCGAGCGTTCGAGGATAGGCAACTGGGCCAGCGTAAACGTGACCTGGACGATCTTGGTTGCCAGGATGGCGCGCCAGGCGGCCCGCACGGCGTCGCCGTAGGCTTTCTGGGTGAAAGCGTCCTGCTTGCCGAGGCCAACCAGCAGGACACGCGAAGCACCGATACCGGACACTTCATGAAGGAACAGCGTGGTACCGCTCTTGCCGTCCATGTCACCGGCTTTGACGATACGGGTCAGGAGACCCTTGGTGGCCGCATCGATCTCCAGTGCGGCGCCCGACAGCGTTTGCGACTCGAAAATGCCGATCACGATGCAATCGGACTTTCCAGTCAGGAACCCATTCGAGGAGCCTTTGCTCCAATCACAGGCTTTTATGCTAAAGTCCATCGCGCTTGTCCTCGGATAAAATCTGGGCTTAGGATGAAAGCCGCAATTATCCGCTATTTTTCCCGCGGCGGCTGCACGGGGCTGACGGGATGCTCCCGGACCACCCCCAAGGCACGCACTCTCTTCCTCAACAATGATCTTTGAACGCTCCCTCCAGCGCGAACTCGCGTACACGGCTGGTGCCGTGTTCATGGTTCTCCTCACGCTCGTGCTGACGACGATGATGATCCGGATTGTCGGCTTCGCCGCTTCCGGGGAGATCGATCCACGCGACGTGCTGGTCCTGATCGGCCTGACCGTGATCGGCTATCTGGCCATCATGCTGGTCGCGACCCTGTTCGTCTCGATCCTGTTCGTCCTGACACGCTGGTACAAAGATTCGGAAATGGTGGTCTGGCTGGCCTCGGGCGTGAGTCTCACACGCTTCATCCGGCCCATCGCCGTGTTTGCGACGCCCATCATCATCCTCATCATGTTCTTCGTGTTCGTCGGCTGGCCGTGGTCGAACCAGCAGAGCAAGCTGATCCGCGCGCGCTTCCAGCAGCGCGACGAGGTCTCACTGCTGGCGCCTGGCCAGTTCCGCGAATCGACGGTGAGCCACCGGGTGTTCTTCATCGAAAAGATGTCGCCGGACCAGTCGCGCGTCGAGAACGTGTTCGTGACCAGCACCGAAAACGGCAAGGTCAACGTGGTCGTATCGAAGACCGGCCATACCGAGACCCACAAGAACGGCGACCGCTTCGTCGTGCTTGAGAACGGCCGGCGCTACGACGGCGAGCCGGGCAAGCCGGATTTCCGCATCATGGAATTCGAGCGCTACGGCGTGAAGATCCAGAGCCAGCCGGTGATCAACGTCCCGACCACCACCGGTACGCCGACGCTCGAACTGTTACGCAACCCGAACAAGGACAACCTCGCCGAGTTTGCCTGGCGAGCCGGGTTGCCGCTGATCGCGATCAACCTGATGCTGCTGGCGATCCCTTTGGCTCACCAGAATCCGCGACGCAGCCGCACGATCAACCTGGTGATGGCAGTGCTGATTTATCTGACCTATTCAAACCTGTTGAACGTTGTGCAGTCATGGATCGAGCAAGGCAAGATGTCGTTCCCCGTGGGGCTGCTAGGCCTGCACGTGATCGTGGCAGCGATTGTGGCGTTCATTTTCTGGCTGCGGGTGCGCAATCGGCCCTTGTTTACGCGAGCGACGTTCCGACGCTCGTCGCAGGGAGCCTGACCGATGCGGATCTATGAAAAGTACTTCGCCAGTCAGGTCTACCTGTCGTTTATCTTCGTGCTGTTTGCGTTCTCGGGTCTGTTCTTCTTCTTCGACCTGATCAACGAACTGAATTCGGTCGGTCACGGCAACTACAAGTTCCAGTATGCGGTGCTGCGGGTGGCGCTGCAGACGCCGTCACGCTTCTACGAAATCATTCCTGTGGCGGCGCTGATCAGCGCGATCTACGTGTTCGCGCAGATGGCGGCGAACTCCGAGTACACGATTTTCCGGGTGTCGGGCCTCGCGACGAATCAGGCGCTGCGTTCGCTGCTGAAGATCGGTATTCCGTTGGTGATCCTGACTTACATCATCGGCGAAGTTGTCGGACCTTACACGGACCAGTTATCGGAGCGGGTGCGGCTGGAGGCGTTGGGTTCGGCGGTGTCGACCAACTTCGAGTCTGGCGTATGGGTGAAGGACACGTTGACCGCGCGCGCGGACGGCGAGCAGGTAACGCGTTTCGTGAACGTCGGCAAGCTGCAGCCCGACGCCACGATCACCGACGTGCGCATCTACGAATTCGATTCGAAATTCCGCCTGTCGAACGTGCGGATTGCGCAGAGCGGGAAGTTTCAGCCACCGGGCCACTGGTTGCTGAAGGACGTGACGGATACGCAACTGATCGACGTGCCGCCGGTTGCGGGCACGCCTCAGGATGCGCTTAATCCGGTGTACCGCGCGAGTCAGGTGACGGTACCGGAATACTCGTTGCGCTCGGAGTTGACGCCACAGATTCTGTCGGTGCTGCTGGTGTCGCCGGACAATATGTCGATGTTCAACCTGTTCCGCTACATCCAGCATTTGCAGCAGAATCATCAGGACACGCAACGGTATGAGATTGCGTTGTGGCGCAAGCTGCTGTATCCGTTTGCGGTACTGGTGATGCTGGTGCTGTCGTTGCCGTTTGCGTATCTGCACACGCGCGCGGGCGTGGTGGGGATGAAGGTGTTTGGCGGGATCATGCTGGGGATGAGTTTCCAGCTGTTCAACACCTTGTTCTCACATATGGGGATGTTGAATACCTGGCCTGCGCCTTTGACTGCGGCGACGCCTGGGTTGGTTTATCTGGTGCTTGGGCTGGTTGGGTTGAAGTGGGTGGACCGGCATTAGGGGTGGGGCCATGGCGTTGCATGGGATTGTGCTATTTGGACATGGGGCTCGGGATCCTCGCTGGGGGGAGCCTTTTGGGCGGCTGGCGGCTAAATTGCAGAGTGCTTATGGCTCCGCCGGGCCTGTCTCGCTGGCGTTTCTTGAGTTGATGGAGCCGGATCTTTCTTCTGCTGTTGCTGCGCAGGTTTCTCTTGGGTGTTCCTCTGTTACTGTTGTTCCTGTGTTCTTTGGGCAAGGTGGGCATGTGAGGAGGGATTTACCTGCGGTGCTGGATAATTGCCGTGCTGCGCACCCGGGAGTCACTATTCATTGCTCTGATGCCGTTGGCGAAGATGATTCTGTGCTTGAGGCTGTGGCTCAGTATTGCCTTCGGCAAGTGATCGGGTGACTTTTTTTCCCTCTCTCCGAGGGGTTTGCCTGCGGCGCCTTGGTTTGGCGGTTGCTCTTGCGATGTTGGCCTTTCCTTGCGTTCTTAGTGGTCTATTAGCGATGCCCCTGTGCGGGGCGGCACTTACTTTCTTTGCCGCCGCAAAGAAAGTAAGCAAAGAAAGCGGGCTTCAAACCGCTAGCCGGTAGGTGTCCACCACTTGTGTGAACGCGGAGTGGTCCGCGCACGCAACCTGCCCTCGCACCACACCCGTTAGTGACAAAGGGCTCATCCACCCCACTCCGCACTGCGCGCGTCGCGGATGGGTCTGCAAGGGAAGGCGGGGGGTGCCGGAACACGTACGCTCCGCACATTACGGCCCCACCGAAGCGCAAGACGAAGAGGCTGCCTTAGCCAGCCGAATGCAAGCCTCAGAATATGCGCCATATAGTTAGTAAGCCTACGGATCTAGTGGAAGAACTTATGCCGTGCGAGGACTCATGCCGTACGAGCACATATGCCGTGCGAAGAGTTATGCCCGACGGCGGAGCGCGTAGCGCGACGCTGGAACGGATGAGTGCCTTGTCACTAGGGGGGATGGTGCGAGGGCGGGTTGCGTGCGCGGACCACTTCGTGTTCGCGCCAGTGGTGGACACCTACAGGCTAGCGGTTTAAAGCCCGCTTTCTTTGCTTACTTTCTTTGCGGCGGCAAAGAAAGTAAGTGCCGCCCCGCACAGGGGCGAAGCTAATAGACCACTAAGAATGCAAGGAAAGGCCAACACCGCAAGAACACGGACAAGCGCCGCGCAGGCAAAAAAACACTTTCATGCCGCACTAAGCAACGCTTCCAAAGAAGAAACCTCTTGCCCGGCCCGCGCGGCAAACCCCTGCCCGATCATCAGAAGACTAGGCTGCGAAGCATCAAGCCACTGCTGCGCGGCACCCGCAGCAAGATCAGAAAGCGTAAGTGTGAGCATCCGCTCACGAGCCGTGCTGCAAGCCTCAACAATCGCCACAGGAGTACCCCCATCGCGCCCCGCGTCGATAAGCTCCTGCGCAATCTCCGGCCCACTATCCCTGCCCATATAAAACACCAGCGAATCCGCATTCACCTGCTCACGAATCGCCTCAGTATCAGCCGCCCGGCTATGAGTAGCCAGCGCAACGCTACGAGAAACCCCTCGCAACGTCAAAGACCGCTTCAAGGCCGCCGCACTAGCCAGCGCAGCAGTAATCCCCGGCACAACCTCATATTCGATCCCCGCCGCCTCCAGCGCCCGCATCTCTTCATCGGCGCGCCCAAACAACATCGGATCCCCGCCCTTCAGACGAACCACAACCGCGTGTTCCTGCGCGGCATCCACGATCTGCTTGTTGATGAACTGCTGCGCCGTCGACAGTTGCCCGCACCGCTTGCCCACCGCAATCTTGCGCGCATGCGGCGCGTACTCGAGCATCGCCGGTTCAACCAGCGCGTCGTGCAACACCACATCCGCCAGACCCAACAGTCGCGCGCCCCGAACCGTGATGAGATCCGCGGCCCCTGGCCCTGCACCGATCAGATACACCTTACCCATTTGCCTCAACCCCATTCGTACGGTCCGTGCAAAACCCCAAGCCGCGGGCGAGCGCCCATCTGGCGCTCCTTCAAACCCTTACGCCTTAAGCCGAAAACGCCCGGATCATTCCGGCCGCCACCGTGTGATGCGTCGCCTCGTCAATCAGCACGAATGCCCCCGTGCCCTGATGCGAGTCGTACACGTCGCACACCACAGGCTTCTGCAGCGTCAACGCCACCCGGCCAATGTCGTTCATCGTCAGATCGTGACGGTCCGTCGCGTGCGACAGCGTATGCACGTCCAGCACCTGTCTGATCGCACCGATCCGCGCAAACACGGTGTTCGTCGTCTGCTTCAACAGATACTTGCGTTGCGTCGACAAAGGCGTGTCGTCGAACCAGCACAAGTCGGCTTCCAGCTTCTTCGCCGGTTCCGGTGCCGCTTCGCGCAGCACGAACGTGTCGCCGCGCGATACGTCCACGTCTTCCGCGAGGCGAATCGTCACCGTCTGCCCCGCGAATGCGCGTTCTACCTGTGCCGTGCCGCCTGGCACCGGGGCGATGATTTCCGCCACCGTCGCTTCGCGGTTAGCCGGCAGTACCACGATCGTGTCGCCCACCTTCACTTCGCCCGCTTCGATACGGCCCATGTAGCCGCGGAAATCGTCCGCCTGGCTGCCGTCCTGGCGTGCCACCCATTGCACCGGGAAACGCAGCGCCTGACCGGTCGGAATCTCTACCGGCAACGCTTCGAGCAGGTCCAGCAGCGGCTCGCCGCCGTACCACGGCATGCGTTCGCTCAGCGTCACGATGTTGTCGCCTTTGAGCGCCGATACCGGCACGAAGCGCACATCGGCCAAGCCCAGTTGACGCGCCAGTTCCACATACGCATCGCGGATTTCGTTGAAGCGCGTCTCGCTGTAGTCGACCAGATCCATCTTGTTGATCGCCACAATCACGTGCTGCAAACCAAGCAGTTTGACGATCGCGCTATGGCGCTTCGTTTGCGGCAGCAGTTGCGCCACACCGTCCACGAACGTGACGCGCGTGGCATCCACCAGGATGATCGCCGCATGCGCCGTCGATGCGCCCGTCACCATGTTGCGCGTGTACTGCTCGTGGCCCGGGGTGTCGGCAATGATGAACTTGCGCTTGGCCGTCGCGAAGTAGCGATACGCGACGTCGATCGTGATGCCCTGCTCGCGTTCGGCTTCAAGGCCGTCCGTCAGCAGCGACAGATCGATTTCGTCGCCTACGGTGCGCTTGTTTTTAGCGCGCGATAGTGCGGACAACTGGTCCGAAAGCACCGCCTTGCTGTCGTAAAGCAGACGCCCGATCAGCGTGCTCTTGCCGTCGTCGACGCTGCCCGCCGTAATAAAGCGCAGCACGCCAAGGTCTTGCGGTTGATGAATACTCATGATTTCCCTACCTCTGTCGACCGGAGTGGGCGCTAAAGCGCTTGCTCCGGTCCCGTGCCTAGAAATAACCTTGCTTTTTGCGCTGTTCCATCGCGGCTTCGGACACCTGATCGTCCATCCGCGTCGCGCCGCGTTCCGTGATTTCGGTCACGGCCGTCTCAGCGATGATCTTCTCGAGATCGTCCGCGTCGCTTTCCACCGGGCACGTGCAGCTAATGTCGCCCACGGTGCGGAAACGCACCTGCGCCACTTCGCTGGTTTCGCCTTCACGCATCGGCGTGAGCGGCGTGACCGGCACCAGCAGTCCATTGCGGCGCACGATTTCGCGTTGATGCGCGTAGTAGATCGACGGCAGCTCGAGCTGTTCGCGGGCGATGTATTGCCACACGTCCAGTTCGGTCCAGTTCGAGATCGGGAACACGCGCAGGTGCTCACCGTTGTGCAGACGCGCGTTGTACAGGCTCCACAGTTCCGGGCGCTGCGCCTTCGGATCCCATTGGCCGAATTCGTCGCGGAACGAGAAGATCCGCTCTTTCGCGCGGGCCTTTTCTTCATCGCGACGCGCGCCGCCAATCAGTGCGGTGAACTCATGTTCTGCGATCGTTTCGAGCAACGTCACGGCCTGCGCGGCGTTGCGCGAATCCGTTTCGCGGCGCAGACGCACGGTGCCGCGCTTGATCGAATCTTCGACATGGCCGATCACCAGTTCCGCGCCAATCTGCTCGGCACGGCGGTCGCGGAAGTCGATCACTTCCTGATAGTTATGGCCCGTGTCGATATGCACGAGCGGGAACGGCAGCACGGTCTTGCGGTTCGCGCCGAGGCCGAATGCCTTCAGTGCCAGGTGCAGCACGACGACCGAGTCCTTGCCGCCCGAAAACAGCAGCGCGGGCTTGCTGCATTCGGCGACCAGTTCGCGCAGGATGTGAATCGATTCAGCTTCGAGCCAGTCCAGGTGATCCATCCGGGTTGCAGTGTCCGTATTCGGTGCGTTGACAGTGGAATCGAGCGTGGTGCTCATGTTCGGGTCCTTCGTGAGTTCGTGTCGCCGGCGGCTGCCCGCGTCACGCAAATATTCATTCTATCGAGAATTAAAACCGGCTTCGGCGATCAGGCGGAGGCGCTTTCGTCGACGACCGCGATTGGGATCGTGGTGATATGCAGGCCGCATTCCTTCGTGTCACGCGACTCCCACCACCAGCGCCCTGCCCGGCTATCCTCGCCGGGACGGATCGCCCGCGTACACGGCTCGCAGCCGATGCTCGGATACCCGCGCGCATGCAGCGGGTTCACAGGCACGTCGAACGCAGTCAGGTATGCCCACACATCGGCCTCGGTCCAGTCCGTGAGCGGATTGAACTTGGCGATATTGCGTGCCGCGTCGTGCTCTTCCTCGTGCAGCTCGGCACGAGTGACCGATTGCTCGCGGCGCTGACCCGTCACCCAGGCGCTAACGTTCGACAGCGCGCGGTTCAGCGGCTCGACCTTGCGGATCTCGCAGCAGCGCTTGCGCAGATCGACGCTTTCGTAAAACGCGTTCAGGCCGTGCGAGGCGACGTATTCGTCGACCGCTGCCGTTTGCGGATGAAACTGTTCGATCTCGTAGCCGTAGCGCTCGCGCACACGGTCGAGCATGCCGACCGTTTCCGCGTGCAAACGGCCCGTGTTCAGCGAGAAGATACCGATCCTGACCTTGCGCGACAGGATGGCGTGCGTAAGCAGCATGTCTTCCGCCGCGAGGCTGCTCGCGAACTTCACCTTGTCGTGACGGGCCGCGATCGAATCGAGGAGCGTGTCGAGGCGCTCGATCTTCGCAGCCAGTTCCGGCCCGATGGCGGCACCTGCGGTGGCGACGGTACTCATACCGCGGCCTTCTCCGCAGCAGCGGCTTCGCGGCGGCGGAACAGCGGCGACGGGTTATCCACCGCACCCTGGTACTGCACGGTAAATTCGTCGAACGCTTTCAGTGCGTCGTGCAGGTCTTTGTCGGCACGCACGGCGTATGCATCGAAGCCGCAGCGGAACATGAAGGTGAGTTGATCGCGCAGCACGTCGCCGATCGCGCGAATCTCGCCCTTGTAGCCATAACGTTCGCGCAACAGACGTCCAATGCTGTAACCGCGGCCGTCGCGGAACACCGGGAAGTCCACGGCAATCAGCGCGACCTTGTCGAAGTCGGCGACGATATCCGCCGGTTCGCTGTCCGCCGCGAGCCACACTGCAATTTCAGCGGCGCTGCGCGCAGCCGTCAGCGCGTCGCGTTCAGCCTGCCACAGCGCCAACGGCACAATGATCTTGCCGGCCGGCAACGCGTCCACTGCGGGCAATGCACCGTCTTCCGCTGCACGCACAACTGTCCAGTCATCGTTGACGATCGCGCGATTCTTGATGATAGAAGCCATCTGTTCAATATCCTTTGTCGCGGTTACGCGTGAGCCGGTTGACGCGAGGCGTACACGCGTTCCTTGAACGGCGTGATGCCGATCCGGTTGTACGTTTCGATAAAGCGCTCGCCTTCAATGCGATGCTCCACGAACGTGTCGATCACCTTCGACATCACGTCCGGCATCTCTTCCGCAGCGAACGACGGCCCAATCACGCGGCCGACCTGTGCACCGTTTGCGCCCGTTCCCTGCTCGCCGCCGAGCGTCACCTGATACCACTCAGAGCCATCCTTATCGACGCCCAGAATGCCGATGTTGCCGATGTGGTGGTGGCCGCAGGCATTGATACAGCCCGAGATGTTTAGCGACACGTCGCCGAGGTCATACACGTAATCCAGATCGTTGAAGCGTTCCTGGATTGCCAAAGCAATCGGAATCGACTTCGCATTCGCCAGCGAGCAGAAATCGCCGCCCGGGCAAGCGATGATGTCGGTCAGCAGGCCGATATTCGGCGTTGCAAACCCTTGTGCCTTGGCCTTTTCCCAGAGGTCGAACAGGTCGCGCTTCTGCACGTTAGCCAGAATCAGATTCTGTTCGTGCGACACGCGGATTTCGCCGAGCGAATACTGATCGGCCCAGTCGGCCACCGCTTCCATCTGCGCGTCGGTGGCGTCGCCAGGGGCGATCGTGGTCGGCTTCAACGACAACGTCACCGAAGCATAACCCGCCACTTTGTGGGGGCGCACATTGCGCTCGACCCAACGGGCGAAGCCGCGGTTTTCCAGCAGATGCTTTTCGAACGAAGCGTCCGTATCCGGCAGTTTTTCGTATTGCGGCGGCGCGAAATATTGCGAAACGCGGTCGACTTCGGCTTGCGTGAGCGTCGACGGGCCGTCCTTCAGATGCTGCCATTCTTCTTCGACCTGCGCCGAGAACTTCTCCGGGCTCAACGCCTTGACCAGAATCTTGATGCGCGCCTTGTAGATATTGTCCCGGCGGCCGTAGCGGTTGTACACGCGCAGGACGGCTTCGGCATAGGTCAACAGATGCTGCCACGGCAGGTCGCGGCGGATGATCGCGCCGACGATCGGCGTGCGGCCCATGCCGCCGCCGGCCAGGATATCGACCACCAGTTCGCCCTGCTCGTTCTTCTTCAGATACACGCCCAGATCGTGGATCTGCACGGCGGCGCGGTCTTCCTTCGAGCCGGAGACCGCGATCTTGAACTTACGCGGCAGCCAAGCGAATTCGGGGTGGAACGTCGACCATTGACGCAGGATTTCGGCCCACGGACGCGGATCGACCACTTCGTCGGGCGCGACACCAGCGAACTGGTCGGCGGTGATGTTGCGGATACAGTTGCCCGAAGTCTGAATGCCGTGCATCTGTACAGCGGCAAGCTTGCGGAGGATTTCCGGCGTTTCTTCGAGCTGGATCCAGTTGTACTGGATGTTCGAGCGCGTCGAAAAGTGGCCGTAACCGCGGTCGTGTTCACGCGCAATGGTGGCCAGCACGCGCATCTGGTCGCTGCGCAGGTTGCCGTACGGAATCGCGATGCGATGCATATACGCGTGGCGCTGCATGTACAGGCCGTTCTGCAGACGCAGCGGACGGAACTCCTCTTCGCTCAATTCGCCCGACAAGCGGCGGCGAACCTGGTCGGCGTACTGCGCGACCCGTTCATCGACGATGGTCTGGTCGTACTGATCGTATTGGTACATTCGGGGACCCCAGTTTGCGTTACACGCCGCGCTCCGGTTGCGCCGCGCAAAGATCTCAGCCTTTGCCAGTGCGGTTGAGCGGACCTTTCAGACCCCCGCTCATTTGCTAATGACAAAAACAGATATCCATATTGAAAAAGATGGGGAAATAGTAATAAACTCCCCATATACTTCAAACGACTAAAAAATTCTTTTGATATGCACAGAGGTTATATATGAACCTGCACCAGTTCCGCTTCGTGCGTGAGGCCGTGCGGCAGAACTTCAACCTCACCGAAGCGGCCAAGGCGCTGTATACAAGCCAGCCTGGCGTCTCGAAGGCGATCATCGAGCTGGAAGACGAGCTGGGCGTCGAAATCTTCACCCGGCACGGCAAACGCGTCCGCTCGCTGACAGAGCCGGGGCGCATTATCCTCGCTTCCGTCGAAAAGATCCTACAAGAGGTCGAGAGCCTGAAACGCGTCGGTAAAGATTACGCGGCGCAGGATCAGGGCAACCTCGTCATCGCGGCCACGCACACGCAGGCACGCTACTCACTTCCGGCCGCGATCGCAGAATTCAAGAAGCGCTTCCCGAAAGTTCACCTTTCGATTCTGCAAGGCAGCCCGACGCAAGTGGCCGAGATGGTGATCCACGACCAGGCGGATCTGGCGATCGCCACCGAAGCGATCGCTAACTATAAGGAGCTGGTGTCGCTGCCGTGCTTCCAGTGGCACCACATCGCCGTGATGCAACCGGACCATCCGCTGCTCGACCGCAAGCTGCTGTCGCTCGACGATCTGAGCCAATTCCCGCTGATTACCTATGACAACGCGTTCGCCGGCCGCACCAAGATCAACGAGGCGTTCCGGTTGCGCGGGTTGTCGCCGGATATCGTGCTCGAGGCGATCGACGCCGACGTGATCAAGACCTATGTCGAACTGGGGTTGGGCGTGGGCATCATGGCCGATATCGCCTTTAACGCCGAGCGCGACCGCCATCTGCGGGCGATGCCGGTCGGCCATCTGTTCGGCAGCAACGTGACGCGGCTCGCGCTCAAAAACGGCGCGTATCTGCGCAGCTATGTGTATACGCTCGTCGAACTGCTGTCGCCGAGCATGAACCGCAAGCTTATCGAACAGGCGCTCAAGGGCGAACACGAATCGTACGAGCTGTGATTCAATTCAACGTTTTGCACCGCCCTCTTCCTGCTTTCCTTCCCGTTTACCGTTTCGGAGACTTCCGATGACGTCGTATAAAAAGACCCTGCGCGGCATTGCCGTGCTCGGGGCACTCGTTGCGGCAACGGCCGCGCATGCCGACCTGAAAGTCGGTATCGATCTGTCAAGCACCGGCCCCGCGGCCGTGATCGGCATAACCAGCAAGAACGCGATGCTGATGTGGCCGGACACGATTGCCGGCCAGAAAGCGGACTACATCATTCTGGACGACGGTTCCGATCCGGGCGCCGCGGTACGCAACATCCACAAACTGATCAACGAAGACCACGTCGACGTGATCGTCGGGCCGAATATCACGCCGGCAGCGATCGCCGCGTTGGACCCGGTCGCGGAAAGCCAGACGCCGATGATCACGCTGGTTGGCTCGGCCAGCGTGGTCGAGCCGCAGGAAGGCAAGCGCGTGTGGGCCTTCAAGATGGCGCAGACCGATAGCGCGATGGCCGATGTGATGACGCGCTACATGTCGAATCACAACGTCAAGACGGTTGGGTTCATTGGCTTCGCGGATGGCTATGGCGAAAGCTGGCTCAACGAATTTTCGAAGTTCGCGGCGCTTCGGCATATCCAGCTGGTTGCGACCGAACGCTTTAACCGCACCGATGCGAGCGTCACCGGACAAGTGCTGAAAGTGATGGCGGCACGGCCCGATGCGATCCTGATCGCGGGCGCCGGCACACCGACGGTATTGCCGCAGCGCACGCTGATCGAACGCGGCTACAAGGGCGCGATTTATCAGACGCACGGGATTGCGACGCCGGAGTTCATCAAGCTCGGTGGCAAGGATGTCGAAGGCACGCTGTTCCCGACGCAACCGGTCGTGGTGGCGCGCACGCTGCCTGCGGATCATCCGGCGAAGAAAGCCGCGCTGGCGTTCGTGAATGCGTATGAAGCGAAGTACGGTCCGGGCTCGGTCACGCAGTTCGCGGGCGACGCGGCGGGGGTTTATCCGCGGCTGCAGGATGCCGTAGCACGAGCGCTGAAGACGGCGCAACCGGGCACGCCGGCATTCCGCGTCGCGCTGCGCGATGAACTGGAACATGCGCATGAGCTGGTCGTGCCGAACGGTGTGGTCAACAGCAGCGCGAAAGATCACGTCGGCCTCGATCAGCGGGCCAGCGTGATGGGGATTATCAAGGATGGGAAATTCGTATATCTGAGCCAGTGAGCCTGGCGGGCCGGGAATCCGGCCCGTATTGCCAAGGTTGGGCTGCCCGGAATTCACCCGCACCCACCCTTGGGCCTTCCGTCACGCGCATCACCCAGCGTTAGCGCGTCATCTCGCCTCGCGGCGCATCAGCCCGCAACACCTCCCCGCCGTCCCCTTGTTTCCCTTTCCGGAAAGCGCACGCACGCGCTCGTCCTCCATCGACGCCCCATCCAGGGAAAACCACAGCCCCACCCGCCACGCTTTCCTTTGACTCTCTTTCGATTCGAAACTACTATCTTTCGAAACAAAAGCGTTTTCTTTCGAAGAGCGGAGACATGCTGGCTAACAAGAGTTCCCTGAAGCGGCGCCTGCAGATCGTCGAGATGGTCCGCAAGCGCGGCGAGGTATCGGTCGAGGAGCTCAGCCAGGCTTTCGATGTGTCGAGCGTGACCATCCGTACCGACCTGACTTACCTCGAACAGCAGCGCTATCTGGTGCGCTCGTTCGGCAAGGCTCGCTATCTTGCGCAGCGTCCCGGCGAACGTGTGCTGATGCCGTTGTCGGACGGTGCCACGCGCAAGGCCGCGGAAATGGCAATTGCGCGTTTCGCGGCCGAGTCCGTGGACGACCACGAATCGCTGATGCTCGGCGCCGGCGAAATCGTCCATAAGGTGCTGCCGCTGCTTTCCGATTGCTCGAACCTGTCGCTGCTGCTGAACGACATCGCCATGGCTCAGACGGCCCAGCGCTTCGTGCACGGCGAGTTGCAGCTCACCGGTGGCCATCTCATCGAGGAGGGCACCACCTTGACCGGACCCGAAGCGGAACGCTCCGTTACCACGCGCTCGCTCGATCTCTGCATTCTCGAAGCGTCAGGTCTGGACCGCGACGGCAATCTGCTGTGCGTCGACCCGAGCCTCGCGCGGGTGTTTCATGCAGCCACCCAGAGCGCCGCCCGCACCATCGTCGTCGCGTATCAGCCGCAGTTGTCCGAGCGCGACGGCCATGTGTTTTGCAACCTCAGCGAGATCGGCGGACTGGTGATCGACGATGGCATCGATCCGCCCACGATGGACCTGTTTCCACGCAAGCAGCTTGAACTACACCGGCGCGAAAACGGAATTATCGAATTCCGGCGGACCACGCGCTGACGGTCCATTCAAGGAAATTCAAGGAAGCGACGCCATGAACCACCGATTCCAAACGAAGACACGCCATGCCTGATCCGAAATCTCACAGCACCGGAAAGACCGGCTACATCCTGACGATGGGCGAGATCCTCGTCGAGATCATGGCGACCGAGCGCGGCCAGTCGTTCCGCAAACCAGGCACGCTGATCGGCCCATATGCGAGCGGCGCGCCGGCGATCTTTATCGATCAGGTGGCGCGCCTCGGCAGCCGCTGCGCGATGATCGGCTGCGTCGGCGACGACGACTTCGGCACGCTCAACGTCGAGCGCCTGCGCTCCGATGGCGTGGACGTCTCGGGTATCGCCGTCATCAAGGGGCAGACAACCGGGAGTGCCTTCGTCACCTACCGCGAAGACGGCGAGCGCGACTTCATCTTCAACATTACGAATAGCGCGTCGGCACATCTTTCCGTAGCCAACATCCGCGAAGACCTGTTGAAGGATTGCCGGCACTTTCACGTGATGGGGTCGTCGCTGTTTTCGTTTCGCATCATCGAGGCGATGAAAAAGGTCATCGAGACCGTCAAGGGGCACGGTGGCACCGTCAGCTTCGATCCGAACATCCGCAAGGAAATGTTGAGGATTCCCGAAATGCGCGAGGCACTCGATTTCATTCTCGACTACACCGATGTGTTCCTGCCGAGCGGTCATGAGGTGACGCTGCTGGCCACCGCCGGTTCCGAGCGCGCCGCAATCGACGAACTCCTGCAGCGCGGCATTCGCGAGGTCGTGGTCAAGCGCGGCAAAGACGGTTGCAGCTTCTACGACGGCACCGACGAACTCCATGTGCCGGCGGTCCAGGTGCGGGAAGTGGATCCCACCGGCGCTGGCGACTGTTTTGGTGCGACCTACATCGCCTGCCGGTCGCAGGGCATGAGCGTCGCCGAAGCGTTGCGCTACGGCTGCGCGAGCGGCGCTCGCGCCGTCAGCTTTCGCGGCCCGATGGAAGGCACGGCGTCGCTGGCCGAACTCAACGCATTCATCGCGAACCCGGAGTCTCATCATGGATAACGTGGTCGCGCGCCTTTCCAACGGGCATAGTGCAGCGAAGTCCCTGAACGGAATCTATTCGATCTGCTCGGCGCATCCCTGGGTGCTGGCCGCAGCGATGCAACAGGCCGTCGACGATGGCACGCCGTTGCTCGTCGAATCCACCTCGAATCAGGTGGATCAATACGGCGGCTACACCGGCATGAAGCCGGCGGACTTCATTCGCTTCGCGCACGGTATCGCGGAGCAGGTCGGTTTGCCGCGCGAGCATCTGATTCTCGGCGGCGATCATCTCGGACCGAACGCGTGGCGCAGCCTTCCGGCGGAAGAAGCCATGCAGCGCGCGGAAGCACTCATCGACGCCTATGTGCGGGCAGGATTCACGAAGATCCACCTCGACACCAGCATGGCTTGCGGCGGCGATCCGGAGCGACTGTCGGACAGCGTGGTGGCGCAACGCGCGGCGCAATTGTGTGCTGTTGCCGAGGCCGCGGCGGATCACGCCGGGTTCGACAACCAGCCGGTTTACGTGATCGGCACGGAAGTGCCGGTGCCAGGCGGCGCAAGCGAAACGCTCGATACCGTCGAAGTCACCCGGAAAGAAGCCGCACTGGAAACGGTCGCCGTACATCGTGATGCGTGGCGCGCGCGGAACCTCGACCCAGCGTGGGACCGTGTGATTGCGCTGGTCGTGCAACCCGGCGTCGAATTCGACCACACGAAAGTGATCGACTATCAGCCCGCCCTTGCCACCGGTCTTTCCCAGGTTCTGACGCAACTGCCCGGCATGGTCTTCGAAGCGCACTCGACAGACTATCAAACGCCCGAATCGCTGCGGGCGCTCGTGCGGGACGGCTTTGCGATTCTTAAGGTGGGCCCGGGCGTCACGTTCGCGTTGCGCGAGGCACTCTACGCGCTGTCGGACATCGAAGCTGAACTGCTACCCGCAGCGCAGCGCGCCGACCTGCCGGTAGCCGTGGAAGCCGCGATGCTTCGCAAACCTGACAACTGGGACAGGTATTACCACGGCGACGAAACCCAACGACGTCTGCTTCGCACCTACAGCTATAGCGACCGGGTGCGGTATTACTGGGCCGACCCGCAAGTCGATGCAGCTGCGCAACAGCTACTGCACAACCTCACCGGCACAACGATTCCGGAAAATCTCCTGAGCCGCTATTTGCCGGCGCAGTACTGGGCGCTGCGGCGCGGCGCCATCGACGGTTCCCCGATGAGCATCGTGCAAAGCAAGGTCCGCGAAGTCGTGGGGCAATACGCATCCGCTTGTCGTGAGTAACGTGGCACGTCACCGCGACAGCGCTCGCTACAAACGAGTCAAACCTTAACAAGGAGGATGTCATGTCCTTTAAGCCCAACGCGTCTTATGATTTTAGCGACGCGGTCGTAGTAATAACAGGCGCGGCAGCCGGAATAGGCCGGCAGGTTGCGGAGCAATTCGCCGCAGCCGGCGCGACGCTCGCCCTGATCGACCGTTCCGAGTCCATCGTGGATATCGCTTCGAACCTCGGTGAAGTCCACAGGGGCTGGATCGCCGACATCAGCGACCCGGAATCGGTCGCCGCAACGGCCAACAAAATTCTTTCGCAGTTCGGTCGCGTCGACATCGTGGTCAACAACGCAGGCATTGGTCCGCTTGCACCAGCCGATGATTTTCCCCTTGAAACATGGGACAAAACGATGGCCGTCAACCTGCGCGGCGCGTTTCTCGTTGCGCGGGCCTTCGCACCGGACATGCTTGCTCGTGGGCAGGGAAGGATCGTCAACCTGGCGTCCCAGGCTGCTGTGATTGGCATCGAAGGGCATGTCGCTTATTGCGCCAGCAAAGCCGGCGTCATCGGCATGACCAATTGCATGGCGCTCGAATGGGGGCCGAGAGGCGTAACGGTCAATGCCATCTCTCCGACCGTGGTCGAAACGGAACTGGGCCTCACCGGATGGGCCGGAGAAAAAGGCGAACGCGCCAGAGCCGCGATCCCCACCCGCCGATTTGCCAGGCCCGCTGAGATCGCCTGCGCAATCATGTACGTGGCAAGCCGCGAGGCCGCCATGGTCAACGGCGCGAACCTGCTGATCGACGGTGGCTACACGATTATCTAGATCCCAACACGAACGAAAACCTGAGAGCAAATGGAGGCAGTAGAGGGCTTTACATAACCCACGACGATGTTTAGGAGACTGAAATGATTAGCCTTTCTCATATGGCTTCGCTGCGCTGCGGCGCCTTGCGGAGCCGTCTTATTGCATCAGCAGTTGCGGGAATTGGTCTGGGGCTGAGCCTGGGTAGCGTGGCCTATGCCACCACTGTCACGATCGCTGTGCCGAACAACAACGATCTGATCGAGATGAAAAAGCTTTCTCCAGTGTTCGAAAAGGCCAACCCCGATATCCAGTTGAAGTGGATCGTGCTCGAAGAAAATGTGCTCCGGCAGCGCCTGACAACGGATATCACGACTAACGGCGGCCAGTTCGACGTATCGGCTATCGGGACCTATGAAGCACCGCTCTGGGGCAAACGCGGATGGCTGGTTCCGATCACCGGCCTGCCTGCCAGCTACGATCTCGACGACGTGCTCAAATCGGTGCGCGACGGCTTGTCGTACAACGGAACGCTATACGCCTTGCCGTTCAACGCCGAAAGCTCGATGACGTTCTACCGGAAGGACCTGTTCGCCGCCAAGGGTTTGACGATGCCCGATCATCCCACCTACAGCCAGATCAGCGAGCTTGCGGACAAGCTGAACGACCGGGCCAACGGCGTTTACGGTATCTGTCTGCGTGGCAAGGCCGGCTGGGGTGAGAACATGGCTTTTGTCTCGACACTGGTGAACACGTACGGCGGACGTTACTTCGACGAGAAGTGGAACGCACAGGTCGATTCTCCGGAATGGAAGAGCGCGATCAATTTCTACGTCGACCTGTTGAAGAAAGATGGAGCGCCGGGAGCCAGTTCAAATGGCTTCAACGAAAATCTGTCGCTGATGACGGGCGGCAAGTGCGCGATCTGGGTCGATGCGACATCGGCCGCCGGGATCCTCTACAACAAGTCCGAATCGTCCGTCGCAGACAAGGTGGGCTTCGCTGCGGCGCCAACCCAGGTGACGCCGAAGGGTTCGCACTGGCTCTGGTCGTGGTCGTTCGCCATTCCGAAGTCGTCGAAGTCGCAAGATGCGGCCAAGCGGTTCATCGAATGGGCGACGTCGAAGGAATACATCACACTCGTGGGCAACGACATCGGTTGGGCATCGCTGCCGCCGGGTACGCGTCAATCCACCTACGCACGTCCTGAGTACAAGCAGGCCGCGCCGTTCAGCGAATTCGTGCTGAACGCGATCGAGACCGCCAACCCGAACGACTCAACCTTGAAGAAAGTCCCGTACAGCGGCGTGCAATATGTGGGGATTCCGGAATTCCAGTCGTTCGGAACCCTGATCGGGCAGCAGATAGCCGGGGCGCTCGCAGGACAGATCAGCGTTGACCAGGCGCTGCAGGCGGGTCAGGCTGCTGCTAACCGCGCCGTACGCTCGGCGGGCTACCAGAAGTAGCGAACGCATCGGCCGTAGCCGCGTAAGCCACGCGCTTTCGTGCGATACGAAGCGCGTGGCTCGTGAGTCAGCGTGGCAGATCAGCCTGGAAGCGGGACCGCATATGGCGATTGGGCAGACGATGGCGCACCATTGCTGATACAGTAAATGCCCCCTCCTCCCGCAATCGCACTACCATGCGCACCACCCGAGCCATCAACGCCGTCGAGCGGCTAAAAACCCGCAGCGGCAATCCGCAGTTCGCGGCGATTAGCCTGTCCGGCGGCCTGTTCTATCTGGTCGACAAATCGGGCGGCACGGACAAGAAGGTTTCCGATCCGCTGCCGCTCGACGATTTCGTCAAATTCGTCGACGGCTTCGGGCCGCCGAAACCGCGCAAGGCGAGCAAGCTAGACCTCGCGTTCGAAGAGCAGATCAGGAAAAGCAAGAGCTAAAGCGCCCGGGGCACGAGAGCTGGAAGAAAGCTCAGCGGCACAAAGGCGGCGCGTCATGCAGCGCGTCGTTCTCGATGATATTGACGCCACGCGTATCGCCGCTCAGGACCTCGGTCACCAGCGCCCGCGCCACCCGCTCGACGGAAATCGAGCGCCACTTCGGCGGCAGATACACCCCGAGACGCCGCGCAATGCTTTCCAGAGGCCTGCTCTCGTTACGTTCGCCCATCAGGAATGAGGGCCGTACGATGGTCAGCACCGGATAGTCGAGCTTCTTCAAACTCTGCTCCACATTCCCTTTCACTCGGCTGTAGAAAGTGCGCGCTTGCGGATCGGCGCCAATCGCACTGACTATCGCAAAGTGCGAAGCGCCATGGCGGCGGGCAATACCGGCAATCCGCAGCGGGTATTCGTAGTCCACCTTGCGAAACGCCGCCTGTGAACCCGCCGTGCGGATGGTCGTGCCCAGTGCGCAGATGACGGAGTCGACGTCGAAGATGTCCGAATCCGCGTCAGGCCAGTCGTAGTCGATCACATGCTCGACAACCCGGTTGCCTCCCGTCGCCCCCGTCACGGCCGATCCCGACGCCCGCCGCACCAGCATCCGGATTTCCCTGACCCGATCGTCCCGGGCCAGCAGACGCAAACACGCGCTACCGACGAGGCCCGTGCCGCCGAGCAGGAGAATCGTCTGTTTGCGGGGAGCAGTGGACTGGATGGACGCGAAGGAGGTCGACATGCGTGAGTCCGTCAAAGAGGGGCACCGCCGCATCTTACCGCGTCAAGACGTCTCCTGACCCTTACCCGCGTTGCACTTCCTCTATCTGCCCATCAGCCGCGCTGCTGGCGAGTACCGCCTCGATAAAGTGCAGGCCCGCGACCCCGTCGTCGACGGTCGTCAGAAGCGTACTTTCCTGCGGCGGCGCTTTGCCCGCATCCAATGCCTCGATTTGCAATGCAGCGTCTTTATAGAGTTGCGCGAAAGCCTCCAGATAGCCCTCCGGATGCCCCGGCGGCACACGTGTCGCATGCGCGGCGATAGCGCTCTTCACCCGGCCGCGGGTGAGCCGCTGCGCCGCGCCGCCAAGCGGTGTGAACCACAGCTCGTTGGGATTCTCCTGATCGAAGGTGAGACCGGCTTTGGTGCCGTACACGCGCAGCCGCAGCGCATTCTCCGCGCCGCTCGCCACCTGGCTTGCCCACAGCATGCCGCGCGCGCCGTTTTCGTAGCGCAGCATGGCTTGCACGTGATCGTCGACGCGGCGCCCCGGCACGAAAGTGTGCAGTTCGGCGGAGAGCCATTTGGGCTGCATGCCGGTGACGAATGCAGCGAGGTGATACGCATGCGTGCCGATATCGCCGAGGCAGCCTGCCGGGCCGGACAGCGCCGGATCGGTGCGCCAGCCGGCCTGTTTGTTCGTACCGGATTGCTCGATCGGCTCCGCAAGCCAGTCCTGCGCGTATTCGACCTGCACCACGCGCACCTCTCCAAGCTCGCCCGCTTCGACCAGCTCGCGCGCGTGACGGACCATCGGATAGCCCGAATACGTGTGCGTCAGCGCGAACAGCCGCTTCTTCTCGCGCGCGAGTTTAGCCAGCGCCTGTCCTTCTGCGAGCGACACGGCGAGCGGCTTGTCGCAGATCACGTGAATTCCGGCTTCGAGAAACGCGGTCGCCACCGGCGCATGCAGATGGTTCGGCGTGACGATCGCTACTGCGTCGATTCCGTCGTCTTTGCGCGCAGCTTCGGCCCGCGCCATCTCACCCCAGTCTGCGTAACTGCGGGCAATGCCGGCTTCTTCCGCACTCGCCTTGGCGCGTTGCGGATCGGACGACAATGCGCCCGCCACCAGTTCGAAACGGTCGTCGAGGCGTGCGGCGATCCGGTGCACCGCGCCGATGAACGCGCCCTGCCCGCCGCCGACCATGCCCAGCCGTAACTTTCGTGTCATGGAAGATGCTCCTTTGATCGATACGCTCAGATACCTAGCACACGCTTCAATTGCGCCGTGTCGACGCCGCTGCCCGCGAAGTCGTCGAACGAATGCTCGGCAACCCGAATGATGTGACGCCGAATGAACTCTGCGCCCTCGCGCGCGCCGTCTTCCGGATGCTTCAACGCGCATTCCCATTCGAGCACTGCCCAGCCGGCGTAATCGTGTTGCGCCATCTTCGAGAAGATCGCGCCGAAATCGATCTGGCCATCGCCGAGCGAGCGGAACCGGCCCGGACGTTCGACCCAGTCGCTGTAGCTGCCGTAGACGCCCGCCTTGCCGGTCGGACGAAACTCCGCGTCCTTCACGTGAAAGACCTTGATGCGCTCGTGATAGATATCGATGAACGAGAGGTAATCGAGTTGCTGCAACACGTAGTGACTTGGATCGAACAGAATGTTCGCGCGGCGCTGTGCGCCCGCACCGTTCAGGCGCTCAAGAAAACGCTCGAACGTCACACCGTCGTGCAGATCTTCACCCGGATGAAGTTCGTACGCGACATCCACGCCGACTTCATCGAACGCATTGAGAATCGGCGTCCAGCGGCGCGCCAGTTCATCAAATGCCGCCTCGACGAGACCTGCGGGGCGTTGCGGCCACGGGTACACATAGGGCCATGCGAGCGCTCCGGAAAACGACACATGCGTGTCGAGCCCGAGCCGTCGCGACGCCTGCGCCGCCAGCTTCACCTGCTGGATCGCCCATTCGGTGCGCGCCTGCGGATTGCCGCGCACGTGCGGAGCCGCAAAGCCGTCGAACAGCAGGTCATAGGCCGGATGCACCGCCACCAGTTGCCCTTGGAGATGTGTCGCCAGTTCGGTGATCTCGACACCGGCGTCGGCGACCACACCCAATAGCTCGTCGCAATACGTCTGGCTCGCTGCGGCCTGTTCGAGGTCGATCAGGCGTGGGTCGACCGGCACCTGGATCCCCTTGTAGCCAAGGCTGGCAGCCCAGCTTGCGAGGTTTTCCAGGCTGTCGAAGGGCGCCTTGTCGCCCAGGAACTGAGCCAGGTAGATCGCCGGCCCCTTGATGGTCTTCATCGTGTTGCTCCTCGGTCAAAGGTTGGGCCGCGCGCCACCGGACGCGCGGCCCAACCTGTTAGAACGGTGAATCCGGGAAGTAGTAGTCCTTCGCGTTGTCCTTCGTGACCAGCACCGACGGGATGATCGTCTTCGGCGGCAGCGTCTGGCCCTTCAGACGGGCCTCGGCGGTCAACTTGATCGCGTCGTAGATGAACTTCGGCGAGTACGTGACGTCCGCGTTGATGATCTTGTCGCCATCCATCACGCGCTTGATCATCTCCTTCGATCCGGCGCCGCCCAGCACTTCCTTGATGTCCGTGCGCTTCGCCTGATCGATAGCCTTAAGCACGCCCACCGACATGTCGTCATCCGCAGACCAGACCGCGTCGATATGCTTGAAGCGCGTCAGATAATCCTGCATGACCTTGAACGCATCGTCGCGATTCCAGTTGGCGTATTTCGCGTCGAGCACCTTCACGCCAGGGCACGCCTTCAGCGCTTCGGTGAACGCGCTATAGCGTTCGTTATCGAGCGTGGTCGGAATGCCGCGCAACGCGACGATGTCGCCCTTGCCGTTCAGCGATTTGCAGAAGTACTCGCCGGCAAGCCTGCCGAAGGCGGTGTTGTCGCCTGCTACGTACGCGTCCTGTGCGCTGGTGTCGGTCAGGCCGCGATCCACCACCGTCACGTAGATGCCTTTTTTCTTCACCTGCGCTACCGGCTGCGTCAACGAAGCCGATTCATGCGGGAAGATCACCAGTGCATTGATCTTGTTGACGGTGACCATGTCCTGCAACTGGTTGGCCTGCTCCGGCGCGCTTGCCGAGGTTTTGAGGATCACCTTGAGGTCGGGGTGTGCCTTCTCCATGTCCTCCTTCGCCTTGTTTGCCCACCAGTCGATGCCGCCGGTGAAGCCGTGATCGGCCGTCGGTATCGCCACGCCCAGAATGACCTTGTCGTCGGCACGCGCTGCACCCGCGGCCCCCAATATTCCCAACGCCAGCACGCCGGCGCTGATCGCTCGAATGACCTGCTTCATGTTGTGTCTCCTATGTCGACCGGAGTCGGTGCCTGAACGCCTGCTCTGGTCTCATCACGGTTGTTGATCTATGAGGCACTTTCGTGCGCCTCGGTTTCCTGCACTGCTTCGGCTGTGCTGCCCTTCGTATGCCCGTGCTGCCCCTGCTGCTATCGTGCCGAACCACCCTCACTGCCTGCCACACCGCCGCTTATCGCCGCCCGCGCTGCAAAAATGCCACGACGATAATCACCGCCCCCTGCACCGCCGCGTTCAGGTACACGCTGATGATGCTGGTGAGATTCAGAATGTTTGCGATCACCGACAGCAGGATCGCCCCGATCACCGTGCCGATCACACGTCCCTCGCCGCCTTTAAGCGCGGTACCGCCGACCACCACTGCCGCGATCGCCTCCAGTTCCCACAAGATCCCGGTCGTCGGCGTAGCCGAACCAAGGCGTGGCACGTAGAGCACCGTCGCAACGCCCACGCAGATGCCAAGCAGTACGTAGGTAATGATCTTGACGGTATCGACGCGAATCGCGGCATAGCGCGCGACCTGTTCGTTCGAGCCAATCGCCTGCACATGCCGGCCGAATGCCGTGCGGTTCAGGATCAGCGTGCCGCCCGCCGCCACCACGAGAAACACCCAGATGGGAACGGGCACGCCGAGCAGACTCGCGTAATACACGGGACTGTAGAGATCGGTCAGCGAATTGTTGAGCGTGAGCGCACCGCCGTCCGCAAGCCAGGTGAGCACTGCACGAAAGATGCCGAGCGTCCCGAGCGTGACGATGAATGGCTCGATACGCCCTTTGGTAATCAACAGACCATGCGCCCAGCCGAACAATCCACCCAACACGAACGCCAGCACAATGCCGATCGCGATGATCATGAGCGGCGCGAACGTATGTCCACCGACGCCCGCCGACAAGCCATTCATCAGCCAGATCATGCTGCCGGCGATCAACGCAGCCATCGAGCCGACCGAGAGGTCGATACCGCCGGAGATGATCACGAAGGTCTCGCCGACCGCGATGATGCCGATGAACGAGGTGCGCGTGAGCACGTTCATCAGGTTGTCGACGGTGGCGAAGTCGTGATTGAGCAAGGTGCCGGTGACGCACAGCACGATGAGACCGACGAGCGGTCCCAGCCCGTAAAGATGATGCGCGAGGCGCATGGCTCGGCCGGATTGTGCGGCTTCAGTGGGTGCCGGTCGCATGAGCGATCAACTCCTCTTCGGTCAGGTGGTCGCGATCGAGCGTGGCCTGTAGCCGGCCCGTGCGCATCACGGCGACGCGATGGCACAGGCCGATCAGCTCGATCAGTTCGGATGAAATGACGATCACCGCGCGCCCTTGAGACGCAAGCCGGTGAATCAGGAAATAGATGTCGCGCTTCGAGCCGACATCGACGCCGCGGGTCGGCTCGTCGAGCACCACTACGTTCGGGTTCGGCTGCAGGTACTTGGCAAGTGCGAGCTTCTGCTGGTTGCCGCCCGATAGCATGCGGGCGCGGCTCGACAGATCGCCAGTGCGAATACCGAAGTCGCTCACCGCCTGCTTGAGGGCTGCCCGCCCCGCTTTCAGATCGAGCAGCGGATGCGTGTATTGCTCGAGCGTCATCAGGGTGAGGTTGTCCTGCAGGTTCAGATTGACGTGCAGCGCCTTGCCTTTGCGGTCTTCGCTCAGGTAGGTGAGCCCGTTACGCATCGCATCGAGCGGCTTTTTGATCTGCACGGCGTGGCCGCCAATCTCGATGCGCCCAGCAAGGCGGCGGCGCAGGCCGAGGATCGCCTCGAAGGCCTCCGTACGACCCGCGCCGACTAGGCCCGCAAAACCGAGCACCTCGCCCGCGCGAACCTCGAAGCTCAGGTCTTCGACCCAATCGGGCACAACGAGGCCTTGGACTTTCAGGGCGATTGCAGCGTCTGCAGATACCGGCACTTTGTCCGGAAACATATCGGAGAGATCGCGCCCAACCATCAGGTTGGCCATCTGTTGCCGTGCGAGTCCTGCGGTTTCCCCGCGCGCAACGAAACGACCGTCGCGCATCACGATCACCTCGTCGGTGATGTGCTCGACTTCGTCGAGCTTGTGCGAGATGTAGATGATGGTGACGCCATCGGCCTTCAGCTTCGTCATCAGCGCAAACAGGCGCTCGGTTTCGGATGGCGTCAGCGTGGCGGTCGGCTCATCCATGATCAACAGGCGCGCCTTGCGCGACAGCGCCTTGGCGATCTCCACCATCTGCTTTTCGGCGACGATCAGATCGCGCACCTTGGTGTCCGGCGACTTTTTCAAGCCGACTTGCGCGAGATGTCGCACTGCCTCTGCGCGCATCGCAGCGTCGTCAAGCAGCCAGCCGCGGCGCTTTTCGTGGCCCAGATACATGTTCTGCGCGATCGTCAGATGCTCCGCCAGGTTGAACTCCTGGTGAATCAGCACGATGCCGGCGGCTTCCGCCTCGCGCGAGCTGGCAAACTGCTGCGCCGCGCCGTCGATCAGCAAGGTGCCCGTGGTGGCCGCCTCATACCCGGCGAGGATTTTCATCAGCGTCGATTTGCCCGCACCGTTCTCGCCAAGCAGCCCGTAGATGCGGCCAGGCGTCAGCTCGAAACTCACCCCATGCAGCACGCGCACCGGGCCGAAGTCTTTGCGGATGTCGTCGAAGCGTACGGCGAGACTCATGGCTCAGGCACTCCCGCGAATCACGAGCCGGTGCGGCAACAGCACACCGGGCACGTTTGCGAGGGGATTCGCCAGACGCTGCAGCAACAGGCGTGCAGCGGTTTCGCCGAGCTCGCGCATCGGCTGGGCGATCGTGGTCAGCGGCGGGTCGATCTGCGCGGCGAGCGAGATATCGTCGAAACCGATCACGGCGACGTCGTCCGGCACACGCTTGCCCACGCTGCGCAGACCGTGAATTACGCCGATCGCGAGCGTGTCCGACACCGCGAAGATCGCGCTCGGCGCGTCGCGTTGCGCCATCAGCATCGCTGCGGCGGACGCACCCGCTTCGTAGTCGAGGCTGTTCAGATTCATGCGCCAACGTTCGTCCGGCGTGATGCCAGCGTCGCGCAATGCGTCGAGGTAGCCTTGCTGGCGCTGCCGCGCGTAAAGGTAAGCGACGTCGGAGTTGATCAGGCCGATCCTCCGATGCCCCTGCGCCAGCAGATGCCGCACGGCGTCGCCGGCAGCGCGGTAGTTGTCGATGCCGACATACGGCACGCCGACCGCCGGATCGAACTCGCAGCACGCGACCCACGGCAACGCGCCGGACTCTTCGGCGAGCGCCTGCTGCACCGTGGCCGGATCCAGGCAGATCGCGCCGTCGGCACGACGCCGCCGCAACAGGTCGAAGTAGCTGCGCTCGCGGCCCGGGTCGGCGCCCGTGTCGCATAGCAGCATGAAATAGCCATGCTGACGCGCGACGCTGTCGATGCCGCGCACGATCTCCGCATAAAACGGATTGCCGACGTCCGGCACCATGGTCAGCAGCAGCCGGCTCTCGGCGGTGCGCAGGTTGCGGGCGAGCTCGTTGACGCGGTAGCCGCTCGCGTCCACTGCTGCCAGCACCTTGTCGCGCGTGGCGGGACGTACGTTAGCGTGGCCGTTCAATACCCGCGAAACCGTCGCCACCGACACCCCGGCCTGCTCGGCAACGCCCGCAATGGAGATGCCCTCGGACGATGGAGGTGCGGTTCGGGGCGCGTTGGTCTCTGATTGCGGCAGTCGGGACACAGTTTTTTTGTCGCAAAAATGTAATCGATTACATTTTTGGGCGATGGAGCAAGGAATCGCAAGGTCTGTCTCGTAGGGATTAACACGGGCCGGGTTGGCACCAGGTTGCTATCGGATCGCCGTGCGGCCTGCTGTCCGGGAAACGGGTTTCGCCCCTGGTTTGGTACAATTCCGCAGTTGTCCCGAACCCCCACAGGTCGCACCTAAACCGAACCGCCGAACCCACCATGAATATCGAACAAGCGCGTTTCAACATGATCGAACAGCAGATCCGCCCCTGGGAAGTGCTCGACCAGGACGTGCTGAATCTGCTCTCGATCGTCAAGCGTGAGAATTTCGTCCCCACGGTCTATCGCGAACTGGCCTTCGTCGACTTCGAAGTGCCGCTGCCGGCTGGCCAGCACATGCTGGCACCGCGCGTCGAAGCGCGCGTGCTGCAGGAACTGGCCGTGAAGAAGCACGAAAGCGTGCTGGAAATCGGTGCTGGCTCGGGTTATATGGCGGCGCTGCTCGCCCACCGCGCACAGCACGTGCTGACCGTGGATATCGAACCGGAAATCGCTGAACTGGCCAAGGCCAACCTGGCCGCCAATGGTGTCCTGAATGCCGAAGTCGCGACCGGCGACGCCGCGCGCGGCTGGCCCGCAGCGGCACCGTATGACGTGATCTGCGTGTCGGGCGGCCTGCCGGTCCTGCCGCAGGAGATCCTCGAGCATCTGAAGATTGGCGGCCGTCTGGCTGCGTTCGTCGGCACCGCGCCGGTCATGAAGGCGCAGATCATCACGCGCATCGACGAAAAGCAATATCGGATTGCCGACGTGTTCGAAACGTATGTCGAGCCGCTGATCAACGCCGTGCAGCCGCCGCGTTTCAAGTTCTAAGGGTGTACCGCTGATGCAAAATCTGACCGCTCCCGCTCTGGCCGAATGGCTTGCCGATCAATCGCGTCCCGCGCCCGTGCTGCTCGACGTGCGCGAGCCGTGGGAAATCCAGACAGCGTCGATCGCCGGCGCCGTGTCGATCCCGATGCGTGAGATTCCCGCGCGCAGCGAAGAACTCGATGACGACGCGCAGATTGTCTGCGTGTGCCACCACGGCGCACGCAGCGCACAGGTCGCGATGTTTCTCGAATCGCGCGGGCATAAAAACGTGTTCAATCTGCAAGGCGGGATTGACGCGTGGTCGAGACAGGTTGATCCGGCCGTGCCCACTTATTGAAATTGAAGAGTACGAAGCCAGCGTATCTATGAGCCACCCATGCGGTGGCTTTTTTTCGTCCATTTCGCGCGTCGCTATCCCGTAGCGATACTTCACGTCACAGATTAGGAAGTTTCCAGCGGCTCGACCTGCTCGTTGAAGGCAACATGCTCCGACTCAATTTCCGGAGCAGTCTGATGAGATTCGTGAAGATCGCGCTGGCCGCAGCAACGCTGTTGCCGCTCACCGCCCACGCCGTGCTCGGGGGCGCCCCCGCAGCGGGGTCATCCGCTCCCGTGTCGCTGCGTGCCACCAGGCAGGCTGCATCGTCCACTGCATCCACTGCGTCCGCTTCATCTGCTTCCGTAGCGACGCCCGCTTACTCCACCGCAGCCTATTCGGTGTACGAGTCGCGCGATTCCGACGGCATCACCGTGCGCGAGTATGTCCTGCCGAGCCACGTCGTCTTCGCGCTCACGTGGCAAGGCCCGGTGCGACCCGACATGAAAGCGCTGCTCGGCAACTACTTCCCCAACTTCGTCTCCGCGGGCGAAGAACGCTTGCGCGGCACAGGCACGCTGATCCAGCACAACGGCGAGCTTCAGATCGAGTCGGCAGGACGCCCCGGACATTTCTTCGGCACCGCCCACCTCCCCCGCCTCATGCCCGCCGATCTCCGCGCAAATAACCTGCAGTGACGCGCCGCCGCCTTTCCGGAACACCATCAAAATGAAGACCTTCAGCCACACCCTCGGCGTCGCGCTACTGAGCGCCAGCGTCGTCCTCTCCGCATGCGGCGGAGGCTCCGGAGAGAGCAGCACGAACAGCGGCATCAACTGGCCGGCCTCGGCAAGCTGGCCGGAGACGCCCACGCCGCCGTCTCCGCCCGTCGACACCAGCAACTCGGTGCCGATCGTCGTGGATACCTCGATGGACGCCGTCAACCAGCCCTCCGTCACGGTCACGCTGTGCCCGGCCGGTGCCCCCAACAACAGTCAGTGCGTGACGGTGACGAATATGCTCGTCGATACCGGCTCGGTCGGCGTGCGGGTTGCAAGCAGCGCGCTGAGCCCTGCGCTGAACGCCCAGTTGCTGACGCAGGTCGGCGCCACCGACGACAAGGTCGGCTCGGCGCCAATCGTTCAATGCGCGCTGTTCGCGTCCGGCTTCACATGGGGGCCCATCAAGCGCGCCGATGTCATCCTGGGCAACAAGAAGGCGAGCAACATCCCCATCCAGGTGATCGGCGACGGCGGATACACCGCGCCCGATGACTGCACCTCCCGTGGCGGCCCAGACCTCGGCCCGCTCCTCGGCGCCAACGGCAACCGTGCCTTCAATGGAATCGTGGGCATCGGCCATTTCGTGCGTGACAGTTCGCTCGCGGCAAAGTCGGTGATTCCGGCGGGCTACTACTATTGCCCGACCACGGACTCATGCACCGGCACGCGCGTACCGCTCACCAGGCAGGTCATGAACCCGGTTGCAGGTTTGGCTACCAATAACAACGGCACCGTCATTCGCCTGCCCGCGTTGCCCGCGGGAGGACAGGTCCGGGTGACGGGACAGTTGATATTCGGTGTCGGCACGCAGGCGAACAACGCGCTGCCGGCCAACGCGAACATCTTGCAGGTGGATGGCAACGGCCTTTTTACGACCCAGTATCAAGGCCGCGCGATCATCAACAGCGCGATTGACAGCGGCACCAACGGCTACGCTTTCTCGGACACCACGATCCCGACCACGGGCGAGTGGTACACGCCACCGAGCGACCAGACGCTGTCGGCAACCATGGCGTCCACTAACGGGACCGGCAACCCTGTCATGGTGCAGTTCTCGATCGGCAACGCGACCAACATGATGGGAAGCGGCTACGCTGCCTATGACAATCTCGGCATGTACCTGGCCAGCCTGCCGGTCTACGACGTCTCCACTAACAACATGTTGTCAGAAGAGGGCTTCCTCTGGGGCCTGCCATTCTTCTACGGCCGAAGCGTCTATACCGTGCTCGAAAACGCCAGGGTAGGGACGCAAGCAGGGCCGTTCGTAGCGTTCTAGGTTTCAGACGCGCCGCGTCATTCGCTCATGGCAGGAGGCTGGCACCGCAAGGTGGCCAGCCTTTTTCATTTGCGAGCGGTGCGCCGCCATCATGCACAAAGGCGCGGCGGCGATGCACCTTGGCCGCCCGCTGGCGGCCAGGCACGCTTCGTTGCAGCGCGACGCGCACCGCAACGAGGCGAGGCATCAGCGCATGCACCACATTTGCGCCCATCCGGCATACCGGCCGCCGATCGACCGGGACAGTGCCTACCGCACCGCAGCGCCCCGTGCGCGACGGACAGGTCACTCTTACCGCTTGGCACGTGCCTTGCAGTAGTTGTCTGGCAAGCCATGCCGGACAGCCTCGATGGCTGGAATCGACGCCCATAAAACATTCATTCAACCAAAGGCAAGGGGTAGCAAATGAAACGTCGCAATCTGTTAAAGCTCGGGTCAATGTCTGGCGCATTGGCACTCGCAGGCCAGAGTCCGTTTGCTAACGCGCAGTCCGACAGCGGGCCGATCAAGGTCGGCATCTTGCACTCCTTGTCGGGCACGATGGCGATCTCGGAAACCTCTCTGAAAGACACCGCGTTGATGACCATTTCGGACATCAACAAAAATGGTGGCGTAATGGGCCGACAGATCGAGCCGGTAGTCGTGGACCCGGCGTCGAACTGGCCGCTGTTCGCCGAGAAGGCACGCCAGCTGATCACGCAGGACAAGTGTGCTGTGGTGTTCGGCTGCTGGACTTCGGTGTCGCGCAAGTCGGTGCTGCCGGTGTTCGAGGAACTCAACGGCCTGCTCTTCTACCCCGTGCAGTACGAAGGCGAAGAAATGTCGCGCAACGTGTTCTACACGGGTGCCGCACCGAACCAGCAGGCGATACCTGCTACCGAATACCTGATGAGCGCCGAAGGCGGCGGGGCCAAACGTTTCTTCCTGCTCGGTACCGACTATGTATATCCACGCACGACCAACAAGATCCTGCGCGCGTTCCTGCAATCGAAAGGAGTCCAGGAAGCCGATATTCAGGAGGTCTACACACCGTTCGGCCATAGCGACTATCAGACCATCGTCGCCAACATCAAGACTTTCTCGCAGGGCGGCAAGACCGCGGTGATCTCGACCGTCAACGGCGACTCGAATGTGCCGTTCTACAAGGAACTGGGCAACCAGGGCCTGAAAGCGACGGACGTGCCGGTGGTGGCGTTCTCGGTGGGCGAAGAAGAACTGCGCGGTATCGACACGAAGCCGCTGGTGGGCAACCTCGCTGCATGGAACTACTTCATGTCGCTGCGCGATCCCGCGAACACCAAGTTCAAGGCGATGTTCGCCAAATGGGTCAAGGACAACAACCTGCCGGGCGGCGACAAGCGCGTCACCAACGACCCGATGGAAGCGACCTTCGTCGGTATCCATATGTGGAAGCAGGCGGTCGAAAAGGCCAAGAGCACCGATGTCGACAAGGTGCGCGTGGCGATGATCGGACAGACCTTCAATGCACCGTCCGGCTTCGTGCTCACGATGGACGGCAACCACCACCTGCACAAGCCGGTGATGATCGGCGAAGTACGTGCCGACGGTCAGTTCAACGTGGTGTGGCGCACCAAAACGGCGATTCGTGCGCAGCCGTGGAGTCCGTATATCGCCGGCAACGCGGGCAAGCCGGATGTCGTCAGTTCGATCCCGGCATTCCTGCGCCGCTCGCGGGTTGCGTGATGTAACGGAGGGCGCGTGCAACTCGCGCCCGCCTGATCCAATTGCACTATCAAAGGGCATCATGGCGTTTTCCATTCTGAGGCTCACACGGCGCGGTATCGGCAAGCTCGGCATCGCGCTCATCATCATTGCTCCGCTCACAGCTTTCGCGCTGGCCCCAGCCGATATCGCCCCGCTCGCCGGCGACGACTTCGACGCCAAGTCCGCGGCCATCGACAAACTGATCGCCGCTCACGACGCGCCTTCCCAGGCACTGCTGAAAGCCCTGTCCGAAGACAACGCGCTCACGACCGACTCCGGTGAAGTGCTGATCCAGGACGGCGACGCGACCAAAGACGCGATCACCGGCAAGACGGTCACGGCAACCGACGCACAACCGGTAACGCTGAATAACCTCCTGCGCTCGAAAGTCTCAGGCGCGCTGTCCGGCTCGCAACTCGACTCACCCGATCTGGAGACGCGCCGCACGGCCATCAACGCGCTGCTGCAAAACCCCGATCCTTCGATGAAGCCGCTGATCGACGCGCAGCGCGCGAAGGAAACCGATCCGGATCTGAAGAAGAAACTCGACACACTGTGGGCCATGACGGCGCTGCACAACAGCGATCCGGCCACGCGCCTCGAAGCGGTGCAACTCGTGGCAGCGCGTCACGATCTGGACATGAACGAACTGTTGCGGCCGCTCGTCGCGAAGAAGCCGGACGGTACATTTGCAGAGAGCGACGACCGCGTGCGCGCCGCCGCGCAGGCCGGCATCGACGAGCTCGATGCGATCCAGCGCCGCAGCGCAATCGCCGGCACGTTGTTCGCGGGCCTGTCGCTCGGCAGCGTGCTGCTGCTTGCGGCGCTCGGGCTTGCTATCACATACGGGCTGATCGGCGTCATCAACATGGCGCACGGTGAGTTCCTGATGATCGGCGCGTATGCAACCTACGTCGTGCAGAACCTGTTCCAGCGCTACGCGCCGGGTGCCTTCGACTGGTATCCGCTGCTCGCCGTGCCCGCCTCGTTCGTCGCCGCAGCGGTGGTAGGCATGGTGCTCGAGCGGCTTGTTCTGAAGCACCTGTATGGCCGCCCGCTTGAAACACTGCTGACCACGTTTGGCGTCAGCCTGATCCTGATCCAGGCCACCCGGATGATCTTCGGCGCGCAGAACGTGCAGGTGAGCAACCCGGCATGGATGAGCGGCGGCGTCACGGTGCTGCCGAGCCTGATCCTGCCGTACAACCGGCTCGCCATCCTGGCGTTCTCGCTGATCGTGGTCGGCATCGCCTGGGCGGTGCTGACGAAGACGCGTCTTGGCCTCTTCGTACGGGCCGTCACACAGAATCGCCGCATGGCGGCGTGCGTGGGCGTGAAGACCGCACGGGTCGACTCATACGCATTTGCCTTCGGTGCGGGCATTGCAGGACTGGGCGGCTGCGCGCTGTCGCAGATCGGCAATGTCGGACCGGATCTGGGCCAGAGCTACATCATCGATTCATTCATGGCGGTGGTGCTGGGCGGCGTCGGGCAGCTCGCCGGTACGGTGATCGGCGGCTTTGGGCTCGGCCTCATCAGCAAGGCGATCGAACCGTTCTGGGGCGCCGTGCTCGCCAAAATTGCGGTGCTCGTCCTGATCGTGCTGTTCATCCAGAAGCGGCCGCAGGGCATGTTCGCCCTTAAGGGCCGCAGCGCGGAGGCATGAGATGACATCTGCAACCTCCCCTGCTTCGGTCACGCCCCCCGGCACAGCGCCGGGCACCGGACGCTCCACGCAAAGCGGCTTTGCGCTCGGCCTGCCGCCGCGTCCGGCGCTGCTCACGCGGCCCGCGTGGATCGCGCTGATTGCGCTGATCATCGCGATCGGTCTTGGCGTGCCGCTCTCGGCGCTGGTACTGCCCGAAACGAGCGCTTTCCACCTGTCCGCGTACATGATGACGCTGATGGGCAAGTTCATGTGCTACGCGATCGGCGCACTGGCGCTGGATCTCGTGTGGGGATACTGCGGCATCCTAAGCTTGGGCCACGCCCTGTTCTTTGCGCTGGGCGGCTACGCGATCGGCATGTACCTGATGCGCTCGATCGGTCATCAGGGTGTCTATCAGAGCGATCTGCCCGACTTCATGGTGTTCCTTAACTGGCACGCGCTGCCGTGGTACTGGGAGGGCACGCAGCATCTCTGGTACGCGCTGCTGCTGGTAGTACTGGTGCCAGCCGTGATTGCGTGGGTGTTTGGCTTCTTCACGTTCCGCTCGCGGGTGAAGGGCGTGTATCTCTCGATCATCACGCAGGCCATGACATTTGCCGCGATGCTGCTGTTTTACCGCAACGAGACCGGCTTTGGCGGCAACAACGGCTTCACGGATTTCAAGCGGATCGGCAACTTTCCTATCACCCACCCGGGCACGCGCACAGCGCTCTTCCTGATCACATTTGCCGTGCTGGTGCTGGCGTTTCTGGGTGCGCGAGCGATTGTGACCTCGAAACTCGGACGCGTCGTGACCGGCGTGCGCGATGGCGAGACACGACTGATGTTCCTTGGCTACAGCCCACTTGGCTACAAGCTGTTTATCTGGACCGTCTCCGCGATCCTGTGCGGGATTGCAGGGGCGTTGTACGTACCGCAGGTGGGGATTATCAATCCGGGTGAAATGTCGCCGGGCAACTCGATCGAGATGGCGATCTGGGTGGCGGTGGGTGGACGCGGCACGTTGATCGGACCGATCATCGGCGCGTTTGCGGTGAATGGAGCGAAAAGCTTTTTTACGGCGAACTTCCCTGAATACTGGCTGTTCTTTCTGGGCCTGATTTTCGTGCTGGTGCCGCTGCTGCTGCCGCACGGGATCATGGGACTGATCGACATGGCGATGCACCGGAGGAAGCGCTCATGAACGAAAACCCGATGGTGCCGGACCTGGCATTGCCGGAGGAGCCGGCCGAGCACTCGCTGAGCGGCGTGGCGGATTTCGGGCGGGTGGTGACACCGGGCGAGATTGATGTATCGCACGGGACGATTCTCTATCTTGAGGACGTGACGGTCAGCTTCGACGGCTTCAGGGCGCTGAATGCGTTGACGCTATCGATTGATGTCGGCGAATTGCGCTGCATCATCGGACCGAACGGCGCCGGCAAGACGACGATGATGGACGTGATTACTGGAAAGACTGAGCCCGATTCCGGCAAGGTGTTTTTGGGGCAAACGATCGACCTGACGCGAATGAATGAGCCTTCGATTGCGCGCGCGGGAATTGGACGCAAGTTTCAGAAGCCGACGGTGTTTGAGCAGCATCCGGTGTGGGAGAACCTTGAACTGGCGATGAAGGCTGACAAGGGGTGGTGGGCTTCGTTGCGAGCACGGCTTGACCGGAATGCGCAGGCGCGAATCGAGGAAACGCTGGAACTCATTCATCTGGAGAGTGAAGCTCGCAGGCTCGCTGGGGAGCTTTCGCATGGGCAGAAGCAGCGGCTCGAGATTGGGATGTTGCTTATGCAGCAACCGGCGTTACTTCTGCTTGATGAGCCAGCGGCTGGGATGACTGATGACGAGACCATGCAGTTGGCTGAGCTTCTTAATCGTCTTCGTGGGACTTGTTCCATGATGGTGGTTGAGCATGATATGGAATTCGTGGCTGCTCTTTCTGGTGAGGCGGGGAAAGTGACTGTTATGGCCGAGGGGCGCGTTCTCGCCCATGGCACGCTTGATGAGGTCAAGAAGGATGAGACAGTGATCGAGTCTTATCTGGGGAGGTGAGGTTTGTCCGCCGCAAGCCCCCGAAGCCAAGAAAGCACAGAAAGAGGAACGGAGCAAAATGCTAGAAGTAGATAACCTGAACCAGTACTACGGCGGCAGCCACATCCTCCGAGATGTAAAGCTAACGGTGCCAGACGGCAAACTCACGGTACTACTGGGCCGCAACGGCGTGGGCAAAACAACGCTCCTGCGTTGCCTGATGGGCGTCGTCCCAACCCGCAGTGGCGCGATCGCCTGGCGCGGCACGCCACTCACCAAGCTTCCGACCTACGCCCGTGTCGCGAATGGCCTCGCCTACGTCCCTCAGGGACGCGATATCTTCCCGCGCCTGACCGTCGAAGAAAACCTGATGGTAGGCGCCGCCAGCAAACAGGCACCGTCGAAAATCCCCGATCGCATCTACGAACTGTTTCCCGTCCTCAAAGATATGCGTAGCCGCCGCGGTGGCGACCTGTCCGGTGGTCAGCAGCAACAACTCGCTATCGGCCGCGCCCTCATGAGCGAGCCGCAACTGCTCATCCTCGATGAACCCACCGAAGGCATCCAACCGTCGATCATCCAGGACATCGGCCGCACCCTGCGTCAACTCGTCGAGGAAATGGGCCTTACCGTGCTGCTCGTCGAGCAGTACTACGACTTCGCCAAAGCCATCGCCGATCGATACTGGGTCATGAGCCGCGGTGAAATCGTCGCCGGCGGTGAAGGCGCCGACATGGACGCCAACGGTGTGCGCGAGCTCATCGCAGTCTGAATGTTGACGGGCTATCGGGACTGGAACGCCTCACCTGCCCGCGTACGCGAGCTATCTCCGAGTGACGGCCAAAGACATGCAGAAGCACAGGCGTCCCGTGCGGCGAACGGCCCATGCTATCCTCGCCGCATCCATCCGGCGCGCTCACGTCGCTGCGAACCGGGTCACGTAGATCGCTCAGATCATGCGTTGCCTGGGGTCGACGAGCGGCCGCCGGGCAGTCGCCACGCAAAGTCCAACTACATCGACCCGCATGTCGCTTCACGAAAACCATGCCACGCTCGCCTCGGCGGATTCCGCCGCGCACACCCAGTGGCAAGCTCGCCTCGAACTCGGCTTCGCCAGACACGCTGAACGCACGACGCTCGTCCATCGCCTGCACGATGGTCCGTTACGCGTCCAACGCCCCCTCTATCCCGAAGGCCACGCGATCTGCCACGCGGTGATCGTGCATCCTCCGGGCGGTGTCGCCGGTGGCGATCAGCTTCACATCGACGTAGCGCTTGGGGCGGGCACGCATGCTGTGCTCACGACTCCCGGCGCCACCAAATGGTACAAGTCCAACGACCGCGCGGCACAGCAGCAGATTGATGTGCGCGTGGGTGCGAACGCCAGGCTCGACTGGCTGCCACAGAACAACATCGTCTTCGACCACGCCAACGCGACCCTCGACTTCACGCTGTCGATGGCCGAAGGCGCCACCGCGCTCGGCTGGGACGCCACGCAACTCGGCCGCCAGGCCGCCGGCGAACGCTGGTCGGCGGGCACGCTACGCGCGGTCTCGCGCATCGTCGGCCCCGACGGCCAATTGCTGTGGCTTGAGCGCGCCAATCTCGCCGCCACCGATCCGCTGCGCGATGCCCCTCAAGGCCTCGCGGGATTCCCCGCCTACGGCACGTTGTGGGCCGTAGGGGCCGCCTGCGACGACACGCTCGCCGAACAGCTAACCGGGCAACTCCCGTTCACCGACACGCTACGCGCTGCCGCCTCGTGCGTGACTCCAGGCGTGGTATTGGTAAGGGTCGTGGCGCGGTCAATGGAATCGCTGCAACGCGTGCTAACGCAATGCTGGCTACAGCTACGGCCGATCGTTCACGGCGTCGAAGCGGTGCCGCTGCGGATCTGGACGACCTGAGAGAGCGAAACAAACCAAACGCGCGCTGGTGCAATGCTGGCCGGATCTGCGCCGAATCAAACGCGGCGTAGATAAAGGAACAGTACGAGCCTGCACAACCTGAGCGGACCCGTTCAGGGGCGACGCAAGCAGACCAAAACACGCAGCATTGAGCACCATCGCAGCGCATCTGAAAGCCCCACCAAGGTGCATCATCTGTAGAATCTCCCCGCCCGTCCCCGCTGCACCGCATTGGCACACACCTTGCTCGCCATACCCCTCACGATGTCCCCGCACCCGACGGAGGCCACCCGCTTTGCCCACCACCGCTGACCAACATGACCGAACTGTCTTCCCGCCAGTCACGCCGCACGTGGCTCGCCGCCCTGCTGCTCTCGCCGATCCTCGCGTTGACAACGCCAGCAGCCCACGCTGACGCCCTCGACAACATCACCAAATCCGGTGTCCTAAAGGTCGCGGTCCCCGAGGACTATCCGCCGTTCGGCTCAGTCGGCCCCGACATGCAGCCGCAAGGCTATGACATCGACACCGCAGCCGTGCTCGCCAAGTCGATGAACGTCAAACTGCAACTCGTGCCGGTTAACAGCGCAAACCGTATCCCGTACCTTCAGACCGGCAAGGTCGACCTGGTGATCTCATCGCTCGGCAAGACGCCCGATCGCGAGAAGGTAATCGACTTCTCCACCGCATACGCCCCTTACTACCAGGGCGTGTTCGGCCCCGCCGACATCAAGGTCAGCAGCCCCGCCGATCTCACCGGTATCACGGTCGGCGCGACGCGCGGCGCGCTCGAAGAAATCGCCCTCACGCAGATGGCGCCGAACGCCACCATCAAACGCTTCGAAGACAACAACGCCACCATCGCCGCCTTCCTGTCCGGCCAGGTGCAACTGATCGCTGCGGGCAATATCGTGGCCGCCGCCATCAATGCGAAGAATCCGCCGCGCCGTCCAGAACCTAAGTTCGTTATAAAGGATTCACCATGCTTCGTCGGCATGAATAAAAATGAAAGCCGGCTGCAGGAGAAGGTCAACGCCGCTATCGCCCAAGCCAAGGCCGACGGCACGTTCAACGCCATGTCGAAGAAGTGGTTCGGCGCACCCTTGCCGAAGACACTGTAATAAATCTGTTAGTTGGTCTTGATATCTTTGTAAGCTGATCTGGCGTTAAGCTTGTCGCGGTTTGTAGCGTACCCCTCAAGCGTTCGCGACAACGCGCGACCCCGATGGCATCCGACGCCTGTCCCGGCTGGGACGGGCGCAACCCAACCAGACATCCGATGAAGCTGACACCCCGCGAGAAGGACAAGCTGCTGATCTTCACGGCCGCGCTACTGGCCGAACGTCGCCGCGCACGCGGCCTCAAACTGAATTACCCGGAGGCGATCGCATTCATCTCGGCAGCGCTGATGGAAGCGGCCCGCGACGGCAAGACCGTCGCCGAAGTCATGCACTACGGCACTACGCTGCTCACGCGCGACGACGTGATGGAAGGCGTGCCGGAAATGATTCCGGACATTCAGGTCGAAGCCACCTTCCCCGACGGCACGAAGCTCGTGACCGTCCACCATCCGATTCCCTGACCCGCCCCGGAGCCCCTGATGATTCCCGGCGAACTTCTCACCGACGACGGTGAGCACGAACTCAATGCGGGCCGCGCAACGGTCTCGGTCACGGTGTCGAACACCGGTGACCGTCCCGTGCAAATTGGTTCGCACTACCATTTTTATGAAGTGAATCCAGCGCTGTCGTTCGACCGCGAGGCGGCACGCGGCTTCCGTCTGAACATTGCGGCGGGTACCGCCGTGCGTTTCGAGCCCGGCCAGGAGCGCACGGTCGAGCTGGTCGAACTGGCGGGCAACCGCGTCGTCTACGGCTTCAACGGCAAGGTGATGGGACCGCTCTGACGCGTGGCATAAGCCCCGTCGTCGAACGTCACGAATACCCGCCCTGCCCTTTTCCGGACTTCACACCATGACATTACGTATTGGCCGCCGCGCGTACGCGGAAATGTTCGGCCCCACAACCGGCGATCGCGTGCGACTTGCCGACACCGAATTGCTGATCGAAATCGAACGCGACTACACCACCTACGGCGAAGAAGTGAAATTCGGCGGCGGCAAGGTGATCCGCGACGGTATGGGCCAATCGCAGCGCGTCGCCGCCGATGTCGTCGATACGGTCGTCACCAACGCGGTGATCCTCGATCACTGGGGCATCGTGAAGGCCGATATCGGCATCAAGAACGGCCGCATTGCAGCGATCGGCAAAGCGGGCAATCCCGACATCCAGCCGGGCGTGACGATTCCGATTGGTGCGGCCACCGAAGTGATCGCCGGCGAAGGATTGATCGTGACGGCGGGCGGCATCGATACACACATCCACTTCATCAGCCCGCAGCAGATCGATGAAGCGCTGGCGAGCGGTGTGACGACGATGATCGGCGGCGGCACGGGTCCGGCTACCGGCACCAATGCCACTACCTGTACGCCTGGACCGTGGCACCTCGAACGCATGCTGCAGGCCGCCGATGGTTATCCGATGAATCTCGGCTTTCTCGGCAAGGGCAACGTGAGCCTGCCGGAGCCGGCCACCGAGCAGATCGCCGCGGGCGCGATCGGTCTTAAGCTGCACGAGGACTGGGGCTCGACGCCCGCGGCCATCGACAACTGCCTGTCCGTTGCCGACGACACCGACACCCAGGTCGCGATCCACACCGACACACTGAACGAAGCAGGCTTCGTCGAAGCGACCGTGGCCGCCTTCAAGGGCCGCACGATCCACACGTATCACACCGAAGGCGCGGGCGGCGGCCACGCACCGGACATCATCAAGGTCTGCGGCGAGGCGAACGTGCTGCCGTCGTCGACCAATCCGACCCGCCCGTACACAGTCAATACGCTCGACGAGCACCTCGACATGCTGATGGTGTGCCACCACCTGGACCCGTCGATTGCAGAGGACATCGCGTTTGCCGAATCGCGGATTCGTCGCGAGACGATTGCTGCCGAAGACATCTTGCATGACCTCGGCGCGCTGTCGATGCTGTCTTCCGATTCGCAAGCGATGGGCCGCGTGGGCGAAGTGATCATCCGCACGTGGCAGACCGCGCACAAGATGAAGGTGCAACGCGGTGCGCTGCCGGAAGACAACGCTCGCGCCGACAACTTCCGCGCCAAACGCTATGTGGCGAAATACACGATCAATCCGGCTATCACGCATGGTATTGCGCACGAAGTCGGCTCGATAGAACCGGGCAAGTGGGCTGATCTGGTGTTCTGGGAACCGGCGTTTTTCGGCATCAAGCCGTCGCTGATTCTCAAGGGCGGCATGATCGCGATGGCGCAGATGGGCGATCCGAACGCGTCGATCCCGACGCCGCAGCCGGTGCACTACCGCGATATGTTTGCCACACGTGGCGGTGCGCTCGCGCGTACCTCGCTGACCTTCGTGTCGCAGATGGGTGCGGATGCGGGCATCGCCGAGCGCTACGGTTTGACCAAGCGTATCGTGCCGGTGAAGAACTGCCGCAACATCAGCAAGGCCGACATGATTCACAACGCGTGGCGTCCGGCGATCAGCGTCGATCCGGAAACGTATCAGGTGATCGCGGACGGCCAGTTGCTGACCTGCGAACCGGCCACCGTGCTGCCGATGGCGCAACGTTACTTCCTGTTCTAATCATGCGCACTATCGACAAACTGATCGATCCGAAGATCAAGCTCGCTGCAGTGCTGGTCAAACGTGCGCCGACGCTGACGCTCGATTTCGACGCACGTCGCAAGAGCCGTCTGGCGGCGACGCTCGACAACGGTGAAGAGGTGGCGCTGGTGTTGCCGCGCGGTACCGTGCTGCGCGATGGTGACGTGCTGGTCGCGCAGGATGGTGCGCTGGTGCGGGTGGTCGCGGCGCCTGAGGCTGTATTGATGGTCACCGCGCGGGATGCGCTGACGCTTACGCGGGCGGCTTATCACCTTGGCAACAGGCATACGCCGGTTGAAGTTGGGGCCGATTATCTGAAGCTCGAATACGATCCGGTGCTCGCGGATATGCTCAAGCGGATCGGCGCGATGGTCGAGCAGGTGACGTTGCCGTTTCAGCCGGAGTCCGGCGCTTATGGCGGTGGACATAAGCATGGACATGATGAGACGTTTGCCGAGGACTATGCGCTAGCGCAGCAGGTTTATGGTGAGCATCATGGGCACGATCATGGTGGCGAGCATGATCACGGGCACGATCACAGCCGTGGACATGACCATGGTCACGCGCACGATCACGGCACCGGGCACGCGCACGCACATGGCGAGAATCACAGCCGCGAACATGATCACGAGCACGGTCACAGCCACGACCACACCGACTGCGACGCGTCCTGCGACCACGACCACGACCACCCCAAACATGCGCATCGCTGAACTCACAGCCTTGCTGCATCTCGCATCGCCGGCGTTGCCGATCGGTGCGTTCAGCTATTCGCAGGGCCTCGAAGCGGCCATCGAAGCACAGTTGATCACCGAAGCCGACAGCGCCCGCGACTGGATCGCCAGTGGCCTCACTGAAGTCCTGGGGCTCGGCGAGCTACCGTTTCTCGCGCATCAGATTGAACGCTGGCATGCCCATGACGCGGCGGGCCTCGCCCTCGCCAACAGCGAATTCCTCGCAAGCCGCGAATCCGCCGAGCTGCGCCGCGAAACCGAGCAGATGGGCTGGTCGCTGCGGCAGCTGTGCGTGTCGCTCGAATGGGGCGACGCAGAACGCCGCGCCACGCTCGCGGCAATGACACCGTTAGCACAACCGACAGCCTTCGCGTTCGCCGCCTTCGCCCATGACGTCTCCGCAGACGCCGCGCTCGCCGCGTACGCGTTCAGCTGGGTCGAGAACCAGGCCGCAGCCGCACTGAAGGCCGTCCCACTTGGGCAACTCGCAGGACAACGCATCATCGTGGCGCTGCGTGCGCCGATAGACACTGCCGTCCAGCGCGCACTCACCACAACACCCGACGACATCAACACCTTCGCGCCGCAACTGGGCATTTTGTCAGCGCGTCACGAGTCGCAATACTCGCGGCTCTTCCGCTCATAGAAAAAATCGATCATGAACGCACCTCAGCACCACACCGCTCATCGCACCAAGAAACTGCCGCCGCTGCGCGTGGGCGTCGGCGGCCCGGTCGGCTCCGGCAAGACCACGCTGCTCGAAATGCTCTGCAAGGCGATGCGCGACCGCTACGACCTCGTCGCCATTACCAACGATATCTATACGAAGGAAGACCAGCGTCTGCTGACGGTAGCGGGCGCGTTGCCGGCCGAACGGATCATGGGCGTGGAAACGGGCGGCTGCCCGCACACCGCGATCCGCGAAGACGCCTCGATCAACCTGGAAGCGGTCGATCGCATGCTGACGCGCTTTCCCGATGCGGACATCGTGTTCATCGAATCGGGCGGCGACAATCTGGCAGCAACGTTTAGCCCCGAGTTGTCGGACCTGACGATCTACGTGATCGACGTCGCCGGTGGCGAGAAGATTCCGCGCAAGGGCGGCCCAGGAATTACAAAGTCGGACATTCTGGTGATCAACAAGACGGACCTTGCACCGATGGTCGGCGCAAACCTCGACGTAATGGCGTCCGATGCGAAGAAAATGCGCGGCGAGCGGCCGTTCGTGATGTGCAATCTGAAGAAGCTCGATGGCCTCGATGAAGTGATCGCGTTTATCGAGAAGAAGGGGTTGCTGACGGTTTGATCTGCCGCGCGCATCGCAACGCGGCCCGCCTCATCAAGTTTCCGGATGGCATTCCGCCAGGAATGCCATCATCTCCGTCGCGTTCTTCGACGTATAAAAACCCACCATCTTTTCGTTGAATTCGCCGGCGCGCTGAGCCGGTACGCTGATAGCATCAATGCCGTTCGACATCAGCACGCCGTTCATCATGAAGCGCGACGTGCGCTTGTTGCCGTCAAAGAAGAACTGTTGCAACGCTCCGAAGAGAAAAAAGGCGCAACCTCGCTCGAAGACGTTGTCGACCTGATCGACGAGTGCGGTTGTGCCAGCAGCAAAGACGCGATTCAGTTCAGGAGCACCAGCAATGGTAGCCAACGGCGTATAGCGTCCCTTCTCGCCCAACGCTACATCCGGCGTGTAATGGGTTTCCTCTCCCTCGCCCCGAAACACGCCCCACTCGAGCGCTTCGTTCCGCGCAACGATGCGATGCAAGTCGCAGAACGTCGCCTTGTCGAGTGTGAACCGCTCACGCTGAACGAGCGCAAGCAGGTACTTCGAACTGTCCGCGAGGTTCAGGATTTGCTCCTGATCCGAGATCTTCCGGCCACCCACAGTCACGCCATCAAGCAACGTCTTGACCTCGGGAAACGTAAAGGGATTACCTTCGAGCACGCTCGCATCCCAGACGAATTCGGGCAGCATCCGATGAAAGCGGAAGGAAACGCGTTTGATCGAATGGATCGGCAGATCTCGTGGAACCGCGGTGCGGTCCCAGTGAAAGCCGAGGTCAGTGAAAAGCGTCATAGGCGGATTATCGGAAAAACGTTGGGTCTCGCGAGAAAACAAGCGGCACTTCCTGCTCTTCGCAGAATATACGATTTATCGCCGAACAAAAGGATACCGCCGGCCAGGTACCGCCACTTTCACTCCGCCACCTCCGGCAACAACGCCATCAACACATCCACCGTGCGCGCCGTCGCGCCGCGATGGCGCGCGGCAAACGCCGACGCCGCGCCGCTCATTGCCGTGCGCCGCGCCTTGTCGTTGAAGAGTTCACGCAACGCTCTCGCCAGATCCGCCGGATCCTGCACCTGCACCGCTGCGCCCGCCGCCACTGCATCGGCCGTGGCTTGCGTGAAGTTGAACACGTGCGGCCCGATCAGCACCGGCACGCCCACCGCACACGCCTCAATCAGATTCTGCCCACCCAGCGGCAACAGACTGCCGCCGATAAACGCCAGATCGGACGCCGCATAGTAAGCACCCAACTCACCCATCGAATCGCCGAGCAACACGGTCACGCTCGCCGGCAACGCCCGGCCCACGCCCTGCACCGACGCCCCTGCTGCACCCGGCGCCCAGGTCGAACGACGCTCATAGCGCAGCCCGGCCTTCTCGACCAGCGCCGCCACTTCGTTAAAGCGCTGCGGATGACGCGGCACCAGAATCAGCAACGCATCCTCGACACCTAACGCCGCGAACGCCTGCAGCACAAGCTCCTCTTCATTCTCACGCGTGCTCGCCGCCACCCACACCGGCCGCGAACCGATCGCCGTGCGCCAGGCATGCCCACGTGCCGCGAGTTCCGGCGGCGTGCTCATATCGAACTTCAGATTGCCGAGCACCGTCACGTTACGCGCGCCGAGTGCGGTCAAACGCTCAGCATCCGACGGGCTCTGCGCCAACACCCGCGCAAAGCCACCGAACACCTCACGCGTCCCCTTACCAAACCGCGCGGCCCGCTTGAACGAGCGCGCCGACATCCGCGCATTGGTCAGCACCAGGGGCACATCGGCCCGCCGGCATTGGTCGATCAGCGTCGGCCACACTTCGGTCTCCATCACGAGTCCGAGCGTCGGACGCCACGCGCGCAAGAAACGTCGCACTACATGCGGCATGTCGTATGGCACGTAGCTGCGCATCACGCGATCACCGAAGAGTTGCTCGCTGGTGGCACGGCCGCTCGGCGTCATATGCGTAAGCAGAATGCGCGCATCGGGGCGGGCTTTCATCAGCGCCTCGATCAACGGCTGCGCCGCGCGCGTCTCGCCCACCGATACCGCATGCACCCAGATCAGCGGCGCATCGTCCTCGGGCACGCGGCCACGCGTGTAGCCGAAGCGCTCGCCGATATGCTCGCGATAACCGCGCTCCTTGCGTGAGCGGATCAACAGGCGCAGCACCGCGAGCGGCGCGACGAACCACCAGAGGGCGTTATAGATTGCCCTCAGCATCCGCACTCCGCACTCGCGTCCAGAGGGAAGTCGATGAAGTCTAAATAGGCGCAGCCCTGCGCAAAGCCGGCGGCGCTCAAACCAGCGCCCTGCCCTTGAGGCGTTCGAGAATGCCGAGCGGCGCGCACTCGGGTTGCGCCATCGCTTTGACCGGCAGGAAGAAGGTCTGCTCCATCATGAACTGACCGGACATCACGGCGTGCGAAGTCTGATCGGAGAAGCACACCCACACGCAGCCCGGTGGAAACGGCATGGTCTCCTGCGGACTCGACTTCTGATATTCGAGATCGGCCTTCATGCTGTCGTGCAGATTCAGCATCAGATGGTCGTATTCGCTGCGCAGCGATTTGGTCACGTGCAGCAGGTTCATCAGCCACGCGGAACCGGGCATCTGCGGCTTGATGCTCGGCAGAAAGCGCCTGGCCATGTCCTCGAACGGTTCACCCACGCGCCACACGCGCGGCGCGCCGGCCGGATTGATGTTGGTGAAAACGCGCAGGATGCGCTCGCCGTAGTTCGGGCGCGACGGGAACGCATCCACGTGCAGGCGGCTATCGTCCTTGCGCCACGAGGTCTGACGCGTTTCCACCTGATGCAGACGCAGGCTCGTCGGCGCGACGCGCAGCTTGCCGTCGTACTCGGGAAAGAGGCCGTCCACCAGCGTGCGTGCATTGGTCTGATAACGTGCGATCAAAGCGCGCACGGCCGATTGCGTCACCGCATCACCCACCACGCCATGCAGCGCGCCGCCGTTCGGCTCGAGACTGATGTTCTTGCGATTCGGATCGGCCAGGGCGGGATCGAGCAGCGCCTGCTCGCCCCCTTCGATCGCAAAGCGCAGATTGGGGAAATACAGCACCTTGCCGCGTTCGACGCCGGCCAGCAGCGTCTCGCGCGGCACAGACAGGTTGTGTCCGTGCCAGTCAGCGCTTGCAACTTCGATGATCTGGGTTTCGTTCATGGTCGCCCTTGAAAGCGGATGGAGCGTAATTCTGGTGGCTTGCAGCGTGGTTGCTGTCCTGCAGCATCCTGCCCTCTGGTCAAGCATTGCTGCGCGCGTGGCCCGGCAGGCTGGTCGATGAAGGCTATAACAACCCGAAACCGGTCAGCGCCGACTTCACTTGCTGCAGCGTCGGCGGTTGGCCAGCGGTGCCGAGATTGATGACATTCGGCGACCAGTAGCCGCCGGTGCGCCACGCGGTGGCGAAATTGTACAACTCGACCGTGGGCCGCTTCAGCGCCGCCGCGATGTGGACTAGACCTGTATCAACTCCGACGGTCGCAGCAGCACCGTCGATCAGTCCCACCACCGCAGGCAACGACAGACGCGGCGGCACGATGGCCGCCGCGCCGAACTCCCTGGCGAGCCGCTCGCTGGTCACGCGCTCCGCGTCACTGCCCCACGGCAGCACGATCGAGGCGCCGCGCAGCACCAGCGCCTGCCCCAGTTCGATCCACGCGGCGTCCGGCCATTGCTTGTCGGCCCGCGAGGTGGCGTGCACGAACACCACGTACGGCACGGGCAGGTTCAGATTCGCCTCGGACAGGGCCAGCGCGGCGCGGCCGGTATCGAGGCCGAAGTCGATCTCGTCGGTGGGTTCGGGCTTGGGGTCGTCCAGCGCGGCGGCGACCAGTTGACGCGTGCGCTCCACCACGTGGGTACGAGCTTCGATCGGCACACGCTTGTCGTAGAAGAAGCGCACTGGCCATTCGTAGCCGGCGCCGTCCGTGCGGTTGCCGAGGCCCACCACCGGGCCGCGCGCCATGCTGGCCACCCACGCGGTCTTGATGAGCCCCTGGCAGTCGATCACCAGGTCGTAGTTCTCGGCGGCGAGCGCGCGCCGGAACGCGCCGATCTCGCGCCAGTTCTCAAGCGAAAAGAGCCGCTTGCGCCAGCGCCGCAGGGACACAGGAATCGCCCGGCGCACGCCGCTCACGAGCTGCACCAGCCCCACGAAGCTCTCTTCGACGAGCCAGTCGATCTGCGCCTCGGGATGGCGGCGATGGATATCCGCGATCACCGGCATGTTGTGAACGACGTCGCCCAGCGACGACACTCGCACGATCAGTATCTTTTGCACGCTCAAGTGGGGATCGCCGGCAATCCGGCGATAAGATGCGTTGAAAGGACGGCAATTTTAGCGCGTCGCGTGCAAAAACCATGAAAAAACGCGGCGGGGTAAGTGAATACCACGCCGCGCGAGGGTACGGCTCAGAGAAGCCCGGCGCAAAGCATGGTCACGATGCACCCGACCACGAGCACCGCGCCCACCGTCTTGCGACGGTTCAATTCGGTCCACAGAAGCACGCCGGTCAACGACAGCAGGATGAGGCTGCCCGCCAGCGTATCGACCACCAGCACCCACCCGACGCTCATGCCCACGCCCTTGTGCAGGTTGGTCAGCGTGGCGAGAAAGGCGTTTTCCGTGCGCTTGACGGTCACGAAGTCGTTGCCGACCCAGTAGTCCGCCGCGGCGTTCTCGTGCGGCGAGGCGAAACTGATTTCCCAGTGTTCCGGCTGCATCATGCTGCGCTCGCCCCATGCCACCCGATGCGCCGGCTCGTTCTGCATGCGTCCTGGCTTGCCTGCCAGCTTCAGTTCCTGCTTGAGCCACTTCGCCAGCTCGCGCGGCGTTTCGGGCGCGGGTTGCGGCAGCGGCACCTGCACCGTGGAAACCACGGGCTCCCCCGTAGAGACGCGCAAGGGGCCGCCACGATGATTCAGCAGGAACCCGGTGGTGCCGAACAGCAAACCGAGCGCCGCGCCCCACAGGCCAATCCAGCCGTGCACCTTGCGCAGCCACTTGATGAAGGTGATACGCCGTGCGCTTTTCGGTTGCCGGGAGGTTTCGGCACCCTGCGGGCCGGTCGCCCGCACGGCCTTGTCGGGCACGGGACTCGAGCCAACGCCGGCATCGTCGATAACCGGTGTACTCATGTTTCACTCCAAAGACGCAACAGGTTGTGATAGCAACCAACGAGACTGCGGCGTGCCGCGTCGTCGGCCTGGGTTGAGTTGAGGCGTTGGATCGCCGTGTCCATATCGAACAGCAGCGCGCGTTGCGTATCGCTGCGCACGAGGCTCTGCGCCCAGAAGAAGCTCGCGAGCCGCACGCCGCGCGTGACGGGCGCGACCTGATGCAGGCTGGTGGCCGGATAGACAATCATGTCGCCGGCCGCCAGCTTCACCTGCTGCACGCCGTAGGTATCCTCGATGACCAGCTCGCCGCCATCGTATTCATCCGGGGCGGAGAGAAAGAGCGTCATCGACACATCCGTGCGCACCTTGCTGCCGTTCGGCAACAGACGCACCGCACCGTCCACGTGGCTGCCGAACTGCATGCCGCCTTCGTAACGGTTGAACAGCGGCGGATAGACCTGGTTGGGCAACACTGCGCTGATAAAGAGCGGGTGCCGCTCGAGCTCGGCGAGAATCACATCGCCCAGCTCGCGCGCGAGCGGCGAGAACTGCTCGATCTGCTGGTTGCGTTTGACCGGCGCGCCCTGATAGCCGGCGGTAGCCCGGCCATCGACCCAGGCATCGCCCGCCGCATCGAGCCGTTCGCGCACGAAGCGCAGTTGCTCCTCGTTGAGCACATTCGGAATCTGCAACAGCATCAGTCAATCCTTTCGCGGAGTCGCCGCATTGTACGAACAGGTTGCGTCAACACGGTGACCCCGGAAGTTCACGCAAGTCTTGATCAGAACCGGTAATCGACCGTAGCCAGCAGCGTGCGGCCAATGCCTGGCACCGAACGGCCACCGTCGGACGGAATCAGCGCATCGTAGTACGACTTGTTGGTCAGGTTCAGCAGGTTCAGGCGCACATCGTATTTCTTCGCGTGATAGGCCGCCGTCATGTCCCAACGGGTATAGCCGCCGACCTCGACGAAGTTCGTGTTCGAGGCGTAGCGCGCCGACATGTAGCTCGGACCGCCGCCGATTTCCCAGTGCGGGGTCAGCGAGTACGTCGTCCAGAACGTGAGCGTGTTGCGCGGCGTGTTGGCCGGGACGTTCCCCTGGGTGCCGTCGGCCGCCTGCACGATGGTGGCGTCCATGTACGTGTAGCCGCCGTAAACCTGCCACTTGTCGGTGATGTGGCCGGTTACGCCCGCCTGGAAACCGTCGACGCGAATGTCGCCATCAAGCTCGTACTCGGTCGGCGAGACCTGGGTTCGCGCGTTGGTCATTTCCTCGCGGAAGAACGCGGACGTCACCGACAGGTTGCCGCCGAGCAGATCCCACTTGCCGCCCACTTCATACGAACGGGTCGATTCCGGCGCCAGATTCTGCGTCAGGTTGGTCACCGTCAGCGCTTCGAGCGAAGGATCGAACGAGGTGCCGTAGGAGACGTAATACGATTGCCAGTCGGTCGGCTGGTAGATCACGCCGGCGCGCACGCTGGTGAAAAAGTTGGTCTGGCTGGCGTACGACGGCGCGCTGATCGTATTGTGGATCTGCGCCTGGAAGCGATCCCAACGCAGACCGCCAATCAGCTTCCAGTGATCGCCAAGCGAGGCCGTGTCGTTGAAGTAGCCGGCAATTTCGTTGGACCCGGAGTCGGCGTAGTTGCCTGTCGTGGTCGTCACCCCTGCAGGGTTGGACAGATAGGCCGGGTTGACCATCGACACGATCGGCAGGTTGTTACGCGTGTAGGCCTGGTTCGTGTAGCTGTCGTGTCCCACTTCGACACCGGCAATCAGGTCATGCTTGATGAACCCGGTGTTGAATTTGTACTCGAGCGTCGTGTCGTTGTAGATCGAGTGATTCTGGATCACGCGGTCGTGGCTCTGCAGCTTGATGAACAGGTCCGACGGCGACAGCGACGTGTAGTTGCCGTTCGTCAGCGCCGGGCTCGTCGCGAGCGGCCCCGTCAGCACCGATTGCGGCGCGGTTTCGCGCGCGTCCGTCATCGAATGCGAGATTTGCGTCTGGTTGCGCAGCGTGAGGTCGTCGGAGAACTTGTGCTTGATGCCCGCGTTGAATGTCTGCACATCCTGGATGGTGCGGTCGGTCGTGAGGCCGTAGAACGTATTCTTCGGCACCGGCGACGGATGGCCGTTCAGCGCCTGGACACCATAGTCCGGCATGTCGTAGTTGTGCTGGATCAGCGCGGAGAGCGTGACCTCGGTCGGCGTGCCGATGCCGAAACGCGCTTCGGGGGCGATACCGTAGTCCTTGTTCTTCTCGACGTCGCGCGTCGAACCGAGGCTCTGGCCGAACGCATTGATCCGGATCGCGGACGTATCCGTCAACGGATGATTCAGGTCGACGGTGGTGCGGTAACGGTCGTTGGTGCCGACGGTTGCCGATACGTCGCCCGACTCCTGAAGGTTGGCCTTCTTGCTGACCTGGTTGATCACACCGCCCGTCGAGCCGCGTCCAAACAGCATCGACGACGGGCCGTACAGCACCTCGATCTCTTCGAGGTCGAAGGTATCGCGGTAGTACTGGTTGCGGTCGCGGAAGCCGTCGAGATAGATGTCGTTCTGCGCCGTGAAGCCGCGCAGGTTGACGTTATTGCCGATCTGGCCGCCTTCGGCCGCGCCGATCGTCACGCCGGGCGCATTGCGCAACGCGTCCTGAAACGAGGTCGCGCCTTGCGACTGCAGCACGGCCTTGTTAATGACCGTGACCGTCTGAGGGATGTCGCGTAGGGCCGTGGGCGTTTTGGCGCCTACCGTCGAGCGCTCGGCCTGGAAATCCTGCTGAACACCCTGGCCCGACACGGCGATGGTCGGCAGCGTGCCGCTAGTCGATGCTGCGCTGGAAGACGCGTCCGGAGACACGCCAGGCGATGCATTGGACGACGCGCCCGAAGGCGCAGCCTGCGCGGGAGTCGTCGCTGTGGTCTGCGCCAACGCAGGCGCCGCAAATGGAACGGACAAAGCTAGCGCCAGCGCTGTTGCCAGCGGCGTTTTATTGAACATAGGAATCTCGTCGGTGGAAGTCCTTGTCAGAAACCGCATGCGATGACGGTTTGTGTGACGAAGGAATCGGCGGCTGGCTGGCCGCTCTCCAGTCGACGGGACGGAAGCGGTGGGCTGGCGTTAGTTGTTAATGAGAATTACTATCATTTCATATGTTTCAAAACATTTCAATCGTAAGGAATTCATGCGGGCCGAATAAATCGTTTCGAATTATTACAGAAAGTTATTTGAAAGAATTGCTCGCCCCCGCGCACGAGCTCTATAAAAAAACGCCGGCATCGAGCCAGCGTTTTTTGGTCTGACGAGGCGCGCCTGATGCGCCTCTTGCAGAAGCAAGCGGTTAAAACGGCAGTTTGGCGTCCGGCTTCTCGGCCAGAATCACACGGCGGAAGTCTTCCTGGATGCGCGTCAACGCGGCGTCGTTATCCGCCTCGAAGCGCATTACGACGACCGGCGTAGTGTTCGACGAGCGCGCCAGACCGAAGCCGTCCGGGTACTCGACGCGCAGGCCGTCGATCTTCACGATGTCGTCCGCGCCGGTGAACTGCGCATTCTTCTGGAGTCCCGCAATCAGCTCGAAGTTTTCGCCTTCTTCGAGCTTCAGTTGCAGCTCCGGCGTGGAATGCGAATTCGGCAGCGAGTTCAGCAACGCGCTCGGATCGTCGACGCGAGCCAGGATTTCCAGCAGACGCGCGCCTGTGTACAGGCCGTCGTCGAAGCCATACCAGCGGTCCTTGAAGAACACGTGGCCGCTCATTTCACCAGCCAGCGGCGCACCGGTTTCGCGCAGCTTGGCTTTCACCAGCGAATGGCCGGTCTTCCACATCAGCGGTTCGCCGCCCTTCTCCTTCACCCACTTCGCCAGATTGCGCGTGCACTTCACGTCGTAGATGATCTGCGCGCCCTTGTTGCGCGACAGCACTTCTTCGGCGAACAGCATCAACTGGCGGTCCGGATAGATGATCTGACCGTCCTTGGTGACGACACCCAGACGGTCGCCGTCGCCGTCGAACGCGAAACCGATTTCAGCGTCGGTTTCCTTCAACGCCTTGATCACGTCCTGGAGGTTTTCCGGGTGAGCCGGGTCCGGGTGGTGATTCGGGAAATTGCCGTCGATCTCCGTGAACAGTTCGACCAATTCGCAACCGAGCTTCTTGAACAGCTTCGGAGCGAGGCCGCCGGCGACGCCGTTGCCGGTATCCACGACGATCTTCAGCGGACGTGCCAGCTTGATGTCGCTGACGATGCGATCGAGGTAAGCATCGGAAATGTCGTAATCCGTATAGCTGCCGCTGCCGCTCGCGAAGTTGTCGTCGACGATGCGCTGATGCAGCGCGAGGATCTGCTCGCCATAGATAGCCGCGCCGCGCAGCACCATCTTGAAGCCGTTGTAGTCCGGCGGATTGTGGCTGCCCGTCACGACGATGCACGAGTCGACACGGCGCTCGCCACCTGGCAGTTGCAGCGGCACGCTCGCGCCGAAGTAGCCGACCGGCGTGGGCACCATGCCGACGTTGACGACATCGACACCCGCCGAGCGCAGGCCATCGGACAGCGCCCCGATCAGTTCGGGGCCCGACAGGCGGCCGTCACGGGCCACCACGACGGCGTCGCCGCCTTGTGCACGCACTTCACTGCCGAACGCGCGGCCGATCAGACGGGCGGTGTCGGCGTCGAGTGTCTTGCCGATCACGCCACGAATGTCATACGCCTTGAAAATGGATTTGGAAATCATGGTTGGCTCACTTGCGTGCATTGGAAAAGTTGACCGGCACCTTGTGTGGTTATCGGCGGTCGTGGGTGGTCATCGCGCTGCGCCCTTGCCGGAGGCGCTCCGGTTCCAACTTATAATTGCGCTTTTCTGTCACGCCTTACAGCCGACTATTCTAATGCTTAGACGCCCTCCGATCATAAAGTTGCCGCTTCTGCCGGCCGGGTGGGCAATCGCACGGACAGGCTCACCGGATCTGGATATGCGGACTGGGCGGACTGGGCGAACTGAACGGGCAGGCGCTGGATGCTGACGCCCAAACGCTTCTCCGGGCGCTTTGCCAATCCCGATGTGACGCGAGCGTTTGCGAATATCGTCTGGCTCGGGCTTGAACGGGTGACGCAGATCGCCGTCGCCATTCTCATTAGCGGCATGCTGGCGCGCTACTTCGGACCGGATACCTTCGGCAAATGGCAATACGCCAATACGCTGCTGCTGGTGCTCTCGCCGATCACCTGGGTGTGCGGCGCCGAGATCCTCGTGCCGACCATCGTCAACCGGCCGCCGGCGCAACTGGGCACCGTGCTGGGGAGCGCCTTCGCACTGCGTATCTCGGTTTCGGCCGGGGCCTTGCTCATCACCTGGATCGGCATTGCCGCAGGGCTCACCGATCCGCTCGTCGGCGCCATGCTGGCCGGCCTGGCAGTGACGATGTTGTTCCGCGAGCCGTTTGTCGGCGTGATCAATTCGTGGCTGCAGAGCATGACCTACAGCAAGCCGCAATTGCTCACCAGTATGAGCACCGCCATCGTCAAGGCCGGGCTCGTCTACCTGCTGGTGCGGGCTGCCACGACGCCCGCCCGCTTCGGCTGGCTATGGGCGCTGGAATCGGCGGCGATCGGCGCGGTGCTGCTCACCTATTACATCCGCCGCCATAGCGGCAAGCTCGGCTGGCATGTCGACCGCTCGCTGTTCCGGCATTTCGCGAGCGCGGGCACGGTGTTCTGGCTCGGACTGATCTGCATGTACCTGTTCCTGAAGCTCGACCGGCTGATGCTGGAACGGGCCATTTCGTTTGCCGATCTCGGCCGCTACTCGGCTGCCCAGCAACTCAACGAGAACTGGATCACGCTCGCGCTGATGCTGGCGCAAACCATTGCGCCCGCTTTCGTTTACCGCGTGCAGGAGCCCGCTCACCTGCGCCGCAATATGTGGCGGCTGACGGCGATGACGGCGGCGTTGATGATCGGTGGCGCGATCGTGCTCGATCTGCTGGCGGGCTTCATCATCCGGCGCGTGTTCGGGCCTGCCTACGAAGGCGCCATCGAGATTTTCCGCTGGGCCGTGTGGCTCTCCGTGCCGGCCGGGATCGAGGCGATCGGTAACCTGGTTGTGCTGAAATATCAGGCCAAGTTCGTGTTGCTGGCGAAGTGGCTGCTGGCGCTGGCCGTGGCGTTCGTCGTCAATCTGCTGGCGATCCCACGCCTCGGGCCTTATGGCGCGCTGGTCGGACTGGCGGCCGGTTATCTGGTCGCCGCGTCGGTCAACCTCTATTACATCCGCTTCAAGTTGCGCTCATGACGAATTCATCCGCCTCGGCGCAAAGCCCGCAAACACCGCAATGGCCGCGCGGGCCGCAAGGCTCAGTGAGCCAGCAGTTGCGCGCGTCGGACAAAGCCCTTGGCGACGTCGCCGTGCTGCTGCCGGCATATAACGGCCAGGCCGACGTCGACCGTACGCTGGCATCGTTCAGCGAGGACGACGCGCTGGTTCACGTGCTGATCGTCGACGACGGCAGCACGCCGCCGATCGTCGCCCCGGCCCTGCCGAACCTGAAGATCGAAGTCTTGCGCATGCCGCAAAACGGCGGCATCGAGAAGGCGCTGCAGACCGGCATCGACGCGCTTGCCGAACGCGGTTTCCGCTATGCCGCGCGAATCGACGCGGGCGATCTGACCGTGCCGCGCCGGCTCGCGAAACAGCGCGCGTACATGGACGCAAACCCGCAAGTAGCCGGTCTCGGCATGTGGACCCAGGTGGTGACGCGCGACGGCAAGCCGCTCTTCATGCTGACGCCGCCCGCCACACCGGATGCGATCCGCCGCCTGCGCTTTTACCGCAGTTGCCTCGCGCACCCTTCGATGATGTTGCGGATCGACGCCGTGCGCGCGGTCGGCAACTACCGCGCCGATTACCGTTCCGCAGAAGACCTCGATCTGTTCCTGCGTCTGATGGAACGCCATGACTGCGCCAACCTGCCGGAACTGGGCCTGTATTACGAGCTGAACGAAGGCGGCATTAGCGCCACCAAACGGCGTGGTCAGGTCGCATCGACCCTGCGCCTGCAACTGCGCTACTTCAACGCGCTCAACCTGTATGACTGGTTAGGGCTCGCGAAGAATCTGCTGCACCTTGTCACGCCGTATCGCACCCTGCAGGCTGTGAAGCGCAGGTTGTACGCACCCGGCGCCGGACACTGAAACCTTGATGCACCCTCGAAGCCCCTGTCAAACCGCCATGAAGCCCAACGTTTCAACCGTGCCTGGTGTTGCCAATGTTCCCGACATCGCCGGCGTTGCCGCTGTCCCCGCTGTTTCGTTGCGCATTACACTCGTCTGCAACACCGCCTGGGCAATCTACACGTACCGGCAAGGGCTGATCCGCGAGCTGGTCGCACGCGGCGTCGAGGTGACGGTGCTGGCACCGCACGACCGCACCTTCGATCTGCTGGGCGCCATGGGCTGCCGCTGCATCGAATTGCCGGTGGCGTCGAAAGGCACCAACCCGCGCGACGACCTGCGCACGCTGTGGGCGCTCTACCGCCACTACCGGACGATCCACCCGCATATCGTGTTTCACTATACGATCAAGCCGAACATTTACGGCTCGATTGCGGCTAAGCTGGCGGGCGTCGATTCGGTCGCGGTGACCACAGGGCTCGGCTATGTGTTCATCCAGCACAGCCGCGCAGCGCAGGTCGCCAAAAAGCTGTACCGCTTCGCGTTTCGCTTTCCGCGCGAAGTGTGGTTTCTGAACCGCGACGATCAGGCCGCTTTCGTCGATCAGAAGCTGCTCGTGCATCCCGAACGCGCGCGCCTGCTGCACGGCGAAGGGGTGGATCTCGAGCAGTTTGCCTTCACGCCTTTGCCGGACAAGGCGAATTTCGACTTCGTGCTGATTGGCCGGTTGCTGTGGGACAAGGGCGTAGGCGAATACGTGGAGGCCGCGCGAAGCTTGCGCGCACGCTATCCTCAGGCGCGTTTTCGTCTGTTGGGACCGGTGGGCGTGGATAATCCCAGTGCGATCACGCGCGAAGAAGTGGCCGCCTGGGAGCAGGAAGGCGTGATCGAATATCTGGGCGAGGCCCACGACGTGCGGCCATTTATCGCCGCAGCCGATTGTGTCGTATTACCCTCGTATCGTGAGGGAGTGCCGCGCACGCTGATGGAAGCCTCAGCAATGGGCCGCCCGATTGTGGCGACCGATGTGCCAGGCTGCCGGGAAGTGGTCGCGGATGGCGTCAATGGTTTGCTGTGCGAAGTGCGCAACGCGGAGAGTCTCGCTGCACGGCTCGCACAGATGCTCGACATGAGCGGCGCGGCACGCCGCGCCATGGGCGAACGCGGCCGGCAAAAAGTCGCCGCCGAATTCGACGAGCGTGTAGTGGTAGCAAAATATAAAGACCTGGTTCGCAACCTGACGGGCGTTTCACTCTAACGGAGCACAGCATGACCACGAAGGGCACGATTCTGGTAACGGGCGGCGCGGGTTTCATCGGCTCGCATACATGCGTCGAACTGTTGAACGGCGGCTATGACGTTGTCGTGATCGACAATCTCGTGAACAGCAATCGCGAGTCGCTCAGGCGCGTCGAACAGATCGCCGGGCGTGCCGTGACGTTCTACGAAGCCGATGCACGCGACGAAACCGCGCTGAACCGCATTTTCGATGCGCATCCGGTAACGGGTGCAATCCACTTTGCAGCGTTGAAGGCCGTGGGCGAATCGGTAACGAAGCCGATCGAGTACTACAGCAATAACGTCGGCAGTCTGCTCACGCTGCTCGGTGTGATGCGCGATCGCAATGTGAAGCAGTTTGTGTTCAGCTCGTCCGCTACCGTGTATGGCGTGCCGAAAAGCTCGCCGATCGACGAGTCGTTTCCGCTGTCGGCGACCAACCCTTACGGTCAATCGAAGCTGATCGCCGAGCAGGTGCTGCGCGATCTCGAACTATCGGACCCGAGCTGGCGCATTGCCACGCTGCGCTACTTCAATCCCGTGGGCGCGCATGAGAGCGGGCTGATCGGCGAAGACCCGGCAGGGGTGCCGAACAATCTGATGCCGTACGTCGCGCAGGTGGCGGTGGGCAAGCTCGAGAAACTGCGCGTGTTCGGTGGCGACTATGACACGCCGGATGGCACCGGCGTGCGCGACTACATCCATGTAGTCGATCTGGCGCGTGGGCACCTGGCCGCACTCGATGCGCTGGTAAAGCACGACGCGAGTTTTGTGGTGAACCTGGGGACGGGCCAGGGGTATAGCGTGCTCGACGTGGTGCGCTCGTTCGAGAAGGCTTCGGGTCGCCCCGTACCGTATGAAATCGTGACGCGGCGGCCGGGCGACGTGGCGTCCTGCTATGCGAATCCGGCCGCCGCGGCGAAGCTGCTCGGATGGCAGGCGCAGTTCGGTATCGAGCGCATGTGTGTGGACCACTGGCGCTGGCAGGAAAAGAATCCGCACGGCTTTGCTGACGCATAGGACTGCGGCACCAGGTCTGTCGGACCTGCTGCCTGCCCCTATGCCCTCCTGTCTGCTACATGGATGGCGCCGTCCCATTCTCATCGGGTATCGGCTGGATGCGATCTTCGCTAAGCGGCCCGGTGTACACGAGCTTGTCCTGCCGGGGTGCCGCACAGCGTTCAGCCTCTTCGCGCCACGCCGATGATGGCATGCGCGGCAACGAAAGCGTGTCAAAAACCTTGCCGATGTCGCCCGCGACGCCCAGCACCATGCGCTGGGAGAGGACCTTGCGCATGACCTCACGCAGGGATGCTTCGTCCGCCCCGGCGCTGCGGGCCCGCTCGAGCTCGAGCTCAAAGTCGAGCGCGCCGTGCAGCAGGTCGCCCAGCTGGCTATGATCGCGTTGCAAACGCGAGAATGCCGGCGCGTCGCTCAGGACGGCGTCGGTGCGCCAGTGGTCGAGCACGGCGCGCTGTTCAACGAAGCGCGCGAGCAGGCCGTACGCCGTCTCCGGGAGGCGCTCGCGCGGCGCATCGGCGTAGATGATGCGCATCTGCGCGGGCTGCATCCCTGCCGCCAGCAGCTCGTTCGCCGCGTCAATGGTCGAGGCCTGCGACAGCTCATCGGGCGTCGTCGTCAGGACACACGCCGTAAAATCTGAAGCGGTGCCCGGGCAATCCCGCAGGAACCGCACGAACGCGCGCCAGCACTCCTCGGCCACGTCCACCACACAGCAACTCGCGCTTGCGGCTGCAACATGGGCTTCCTCAAGCTGGTCGACGCGAAAGCGCAGCGTGCCAGGCGGGCTGGGCGTGCGCGCCCGCGACTCGATGCTCACACGCAGGCCGCCCATCTGGGAATGGATGAGGGATGCACTAAGACCCTGTGCGGCATGCCTGGTAGTACGAACGTGTAACGCGAGCGGGTGTTTCATTTTCCATCTCCTTGGGTTGACTGCGTGCTGTGTTAAATCCTGGGTTGTAGGGGCCGCGCGGTGCAGCGCGAGATGCAGGCGCAACAGCGCCCTGCAACAGGTGCTAGCGGTCTTTTGGCACCAGTACGAAACGGTATCTGCCCGTTTCACTGTTGCGGATGCGTACCCGCCGGCGCGGCGCCACGAGTGCGGCCAGCCGCGCGGGCTTCCAGCCCGCCCGTACCAGGATCATGCGGACGGCGGACAACGTCAGTAGCAGACGCTCATCATCCATTCCGTTGTCCTCGCAGTACTGGACAAAGGGTGCAAAGCTTGCTTCGGGGATGTCCTCCAGGCGCTCCGGCAATGCTTCGCGTCCGCCCAGATATGCCTCGAAATCACGCCACAGCGGCATGAGCGTCTCGCGGACCGTCTCGCCTCCGTGCAACCCGTCAAAAGTGTTTTCGGCCTGTTGCCCGATCATTGTCTTGTCCATGGTGTCTGCCTCAGGATCGCCCAGTACGGCCATCGCTGGCCGATGTGTCTGATGACGCGTGCACCGTGCATCGCGCACCTTCGTGGTCTGCCGCCGCAGGCTTCCCGGCACCCGCCCGCTGGTCCCTGATATGGGCCCGCCAGTAGGCCCGGGCGGGCCCCGGCCGGGTACGGCGTGGCGGAATGAACCGGTCGTCAATCCTGTAATCCGGATCCATAATGAATTTTCCGTCCTGCAGAATGCTTAAGAACCGGTCCGCGAGGCTCAGAAGATAGGTTCGCAGAATGAACCGGCCACGCTCCGGTCCATGGCCCAGTGCCGCAGCCACCCCCACAAGCACATCGCGCTCGGGCATGCCCCTGTCGAGGTCTTCGGTTGCCTTGGTGCCGCTGTACGTGTATCTCAAGGCATGTCCCGAGATTTCCCCCTTCAGGCCCACCGCCCGGTACAGCGCTTTCAGACGGTTAAGTGAGCTCTCGAGGTTTTTCCTGCGCCCCTCGATGAGTCGCCCGCCATGCGCGTGACAATAGCGGGCCGCGTCCTGCAGCAACGCCAGCGTCTCGGCGCGTTTTCCCTCAATGATGGCGGTACATCGTGGACGCCCGCCCTTCGCCCCCCGGTGCATGGGCAACTCGCTGGCGCCGCCCGCCAGCAGCCGCACCCACGTGGGGATGTCGGGCGCGCATCGCAGGGCCTCAGCCCGGCGCAGTCCGAGGAGGTGCTGGAGGCGAAGCAGCAGGTAAAAGCCATAGTCAAGAGCACGCGCGCGCGCGTAAATGACGTCAAGTTCCCCGTCATGGAGGGGTCTCTTTTTTCCATCGCGGCAGCGCGTCGCCAGGCCGAGCAACTTGCAGTTCACGTGTTCAAGATTACGCCCCGCGCGCGTCATCACGACCCTGATCTCCGCGGCCCGGTTTCGCACGGTCGCCACCTTCAGTCCACGGGCGACGCAATGCTGGAGGTACAACATGAGGAGGGCCACCGGAATGTCGGCGAGCCGACGCGGCAGCGTCCCGTGCTGCTGGAGGAAGCGGAAGAAGTCGCTCCAGGTGTCCGTCGAATTCGCCCGGGTGGCAAACGCACCCTGGGGGCCGCGCCGGATCTCGCACGCTTCGTGAATCAGTTTGCCTCTTCTGCTCATTTCAATTCTCCCTTGATATAGCGCGGCGCCCGCGCAGCGTGCGCGGTGGTCCTCGCGCGTGAAATCAGTCCGTGACAATGGACATGCGCCCGACGGCAAGCCAGGCCGGACCTGTGCCGGGGCGCCCGGCACAGGCGTTGCCGTGCGGCACGCTGACGCGTGCCAACGGACGGTGCCGCATCGAGCGGCGGCGATATAAAGCGGTGAAACGTCATGCAGTCTCCTGCTCAGGATCAGGGGTGCCGATCGGGCGACAAGCCATCGGCATACGAGAGGTCACGCCTTGATTCGCGCATTACGCGCCGGGGGTATCGCGGTCCGGAACGGACCAACGATGCACACGTCCCCGGCGCGGCAGGAGGGGCGTGTAATCCCGGAATTGCCCGTCATCTGTGATGAACTTCAGTGCACAGCATCTGGAGGAGTCCTGTTCAGCTAAGGGAACCGGACGTGCCGGCTAAAAATCTGGACTCTGTGTTGTTTTCAGATCGAGAGCGTCGAGGGGTGCGTGCCACCAAAGGCACGGATTTCTGCACGCGCGACCGCCAGGCGGAAAGGGTGCAGCGACGGCTCATTGAATGCCCGACATCGGGCATGCTGGACGACTGGACGTGCGCCCGGAGGCACATGCTCGTTGCCGCGCAGTTGCAGCCAGCCGAATTGATTGGATGAAGCCAGCCGCAGAGGTGCCCGTGTGAGCGCCCGAAGGCCAGCCTTGATTGCGATGTCCCAGGAGAAGGCAAGGCGCGGCAGGATGAATCGCCTGGGCGCAGCCGGAGGTCGCGTGCGCGACCTCGCCTGGGTGGTTCTGTTACGGGAAGAGCTGCACATTGCAGCGTATTGCCTGAACGACGTGCCGTGCGGCACGACCGCTTTCTCATGCGGGCCAACGCCCGGACTACGCCTTACTTACCGCCAGCAACGCAAGCCACGCATCGACCAGTGTCGGCGACTGTTGCCTGCTGTTTCTTGCCCAAACATCTGGGACGCTCATGCCTGCAACCAGGCGTTTTGAAATCCGCGAACTGCGATGTTCAGATTGAATCATGTTCGCCGGACTTGTGCAAGTGATATCTGCCGATCTTCCACCACATCTTCAGACCTGATACACGAAGGTGAATTTTAACCTTAGGTATCCTGAAAAATTCGGTGTAGCCAGCGCGCTGGGTTGCCATTCCGGATTTCGCATTCTGGATGAGGGTACTTCGCAATGCTCGTACGCACCCCCGCTTTTTCCCGTCTTTATCGGCGGCTTCCCGTGCCCGGGTGCAGGTGCGTTTTGCACGCTCTGGCGCTCGGGCGTGCAGTGCGCAAGGGCACCATGGCCCGCGCGACAAGGCTTTGCGGGCGACCCCAGTCGCGGCCCGGGACTGGAGAGAAAGTCGGCATGAAAAAAGATCCGGGCAAATCGCCCGGTGCAGGCACCGGGCATGAGGGCATTGTCACAGCAAGCGGGAGCATCCCGGGCACGCATTGACATCCGCCTTCACCCAGCTATTCAGGCAGGATTTGATGGCGTTGCATCTCGCTCAGCTGCCGTTCTCATCCGGTCTGTTTGTGGCGCGCACCGTCCTTTCAGGCCAGATGACATCGGCCGGCCATGGCCTGTCTGAGAGCCGGGCCGCACACCCTGGCGGCCGCCTCGGGCGCGCTTCGGATTCACTTCTGAAGCACATCTCGACCATCGTTCGCTGCGTCGGTGATCGCACTGTGCAGGCCAATGAGGCTGACCAATCCGTTTGACCCGTGCCTCGTTCTTCACGACGGTACATACCCGGTCAGAAGCGTTTGAATAATCGTGTCTGGTGACCGGCGAGTGATTTGCCATCCGGAGATTTTTAAATGTCCTGCCCGAGGAAGTCCAATGCGCGCGTGACCTACATGACCGGCGACGTCTCCCGGGGAAAGCGCCCGTCTCACCTTCTTCCCAGCGGCCAAAAACAGGCCATTTCGCCCGTGCTTTCGTCCTCCCGCCGGCCCTCCCACGACTTAGTATTGTGATCACGGTTCGGCGATGCCTGTGTGAGGCGCTCGACCGCTCGATGCCCCCGGTTTTCATCCGAAAGCAGAAGTTTCATGCCGGATGCGAAACACCGTGCCGCGTCAAACAAATCGGCCAGCACCAGTCGCATGCTGCACTGGTGCCGGCAACCCGACCCTTAACAATGCCACAACCGCTGGAGAAAAAAATGCCCCTCAAGATCCTCGTCGGTCACAGTTCGGAGAAAGTCGGCACAACGACCGTCGTTGATGAACTATTAGTGCCCCGTCTAGGCACAGGCGTCGAAGTGCTGCGCGTTGATGCACGTAAGGAACGCGCTGAGGGCGACGGTGATCCCGCCAGACGCTTTGGAGCAAGTGACCCTGTCCCGGTTATCGATGCGCTCCTTAGCGCCAAGAACAATGTGATCGTTGAGGTTGCGGCCACCCAGTTCTCCGCATTCGTGGAAGGATTGCGAAGTCACCCGCAAGCGGTCCCCTTGTTCGACGCGATCATCGTTCCGCTGACGCCCGACGTCCACGTGCAGCAGGAGACAATCGTGCTCGTGAAAAACTTCACCTCGCTCGGTGTACCACCCGGAAAACTGCGCATCTTGTTCAACATGGTGAGAGCCGAGCCAGGGGCGTCGCTCGAGAAGTGCGTCGGCAACCAATTTCCGCAATTTCTCCGGTTCGCGCGAGCGCACGGCGTCAACGTTCGTATGGACGCCGCACTGTGGGAAACGCCCGTTTACTCACAGCTTGCAGCCCACGGCCTCAAGTTGCGCCAGGTGTTGGCCGACAAACGCGACTACGAGCCGCATGTCCAGGCCGCCATCCACGAACGGCGTCTCGAAAAGATCGAGGCCGTCTCAATGACGGGCGAACCCATGGAGCTTCTAAACGCCCTTCGTCACTACCTGCTCGAGAGCGCTGAGCGCACCGTGGACGAGGTGAACGCCCTCGCCCAGCGGTTCGATCAGCTTGTGACCGGTCAGCGAAAGTCGCAGTACAGTGCGATCGCCGGAGACGTTGCCCTGGGTCAGGAGCTGTCTCAACGACATAAGTCCGGCCGGCGCATCGAAGAGATCGCAGCTTCAATCGAGGCGATCCGGCGCGACATCGACGACATGAAGGGCGCTCTCTGACGTCAGGACATCTGGCCCAGGCGTTTTACCGCCATCCCTAGGCCGCTGGACTGCGACAGCCATGATCCGATCGGGATGAGGCGGGCATTGCTACTGTGGATGCGGCGGTTCCCACACCTGCAGCAACATCCGTAACTCGAATCGTGAGCTGTCAATCCGCTTCCGCTGCAGCCGGCTGGTCAACGTATTGATCGATGCTGGCGAGCGCCTGGGCGCAGTATGGTCAGACACGTACCGGCACGCTCCAGCCGGCGCTGAGGCACCAGGCCGCTCTGTTTTCTTGTGATAGCGCAATCCATCAGCCACGCCACGACCGGCCGTTGGCTTCGGATTAATCAGGTGATGGAAGCGGCCCGGATCGGGGAAGTGTCTAACAAGCGCTGAGTGCGACGGGGTCGAGCGTGCGAATCTGGCGTGGCTTTTCGACTGACCCCGCTTTGCAATTCCCGGTGTTCCCATGCGTCAGGAACGCCAAGGAAGTCATCCAGATGTTCGGAGTTGCAGCTCCATACAACCACCCTTCGAAATCCCTGCCATTCGCAGGGCAGTTTGTCTGTGCCGTGTCAGGCAGCGACCGCATCTAGAGCAGCGTCAATCCAAATCCAAACATAAAACCCGTCGTGTCGCTGTCGTCTCTCCCCGTGTGCGCTTTCCCATGCACCGGCGGCCGCCCGCCTTTCCTAGAGTTTGTACGGCTCGCGTACGCCGGGTTCATCCGCAGGGAAATCCTGCGTGTTACTCGAAACGAGCAACAGGGAGCGTACCTGGGCTGACGCCCATACAGTCGCATCGGGCAGGCGAATCCGCTTGTGCTTGCGGATTTCGACCGCGCGACTCGCAATCGCAGTGTCCAATGCGATCACATCGAATGATCCGAGCCATGCACGAATCGCTGGCTCGTCATCCGTCGTGGTCCCAACGAGTATTTCCATCCAGGTAATGGTGCTGATCGCCTTGTTCTCGTGTCGTGCAAGCTCTTTTTTTGCTGCGCCGGCACCGCCGAGATAGTCGATCAGAATGTTGGTGTCGAAGAGAGCCGTTACCATTCCGAGCGCAGTGCCTGCTGGTACTCAAGGCCGTCGAGCTTTTTGCCCTTCCAGAGCCCGAAAACGTCAGCCCCAGGCGCCGCCTTATGCTGCGAGATATACGCTTCAATCGCATCACGGATGACAGCGGCGCGCGGACGTTGCCCAGCCTCCATAAGCACTGCCAACGCCTCGATCTGCGAGTCGGGTAAGTCAATCAGGATTCGGCTCATCAACGCCCTCCTTTTCATGATATACATCTCATATATTATCTGGTGTCACCCTGCAAGAAAATCGCGAACTCGGGCGACCTCCGGATACTTGGCACACGCCACGTTAACGCCAGGGCGCACCGGTCGCTGTCTGCAATGCACTTCACCGCCGATAAGCTGCTCAAGCCGAGCAATCGGTGGATCGTATCCAGATCGGTGCCGTTACCGCGCAACTGGACCGCGACGGTCCGGCACGTGGCGCTGGCCGATCCGCTTTCGCTTCCCGCCTGATGATGCAGATCGCGAATGATGGCTGTCAGGCTCGCGCACCGGTGACTGACCTTGCTGGTTGACGTATGTGGGCGCGTGAACAAAAAGTGTGTGCCGGCGGCCGTCGGAAACAGGGGGGCCGGCCCTGCACACTATATTCTCGCAATGGTCCAGGTGGAAATTTTCGTAGGCATCGTTCGTGTGCTTCGCACGTGCGCCGATAAACTCACCCAACGCTACGAGCGGCTACGGGACTGCGATATCCAGGCGTGAATGCATCGTTCGATGCGTAAAGTGCGTCACGGGCATCTGATGCTCGCTTTCGGTAGACCGGTCAGAGCTGCCCTGGCCGGCGAGCTGATCGGCCGTCGTCACGAGGCGCTTTCCAGGTGGCAACGGCTAGGCCCCGGCACCCATCTTTACGGGCGGCTACAGGTTCAGGAACGCCCGGGCCTCATCGGTGCTGCCGCGACCGCACCAGTCTTCGTATGAATTCGTCGGAGCAACCATCGCCGACCGCTTCTCGCCTCCCGGCTTGTGGAACCGCTTCATGAGCACCTGCCTGAGAGTGACAGCCCAGGATGTCCCGTTCGCTGACCCGATCGTTAGACAGAAACCGATAAGCTGCTCTGCTCGGGGCCCAATCCTGACATGCGAAGGGAATCGTCTGGCCCATGCCTGACATAGCCTTTATATGGACGCCTCCCGTTTGCCAAGAGATTGTGTGTGCTGGTGGACAGGAAGGCTGCAGTTTTATATCCGACCTTGTTGCGGGTCGAACCCGCTGGCCTCAATGGAATCCGCTGACCCACGCCTCATTTCCTTAGCGGGCTGTTAGCCCAAAAGGCTATTCAGGTTTCGTGAGTCCCGGTCTGACCTGTTTGCCATCACACTCAATTACCTTGCGCAACCTTTTGACGTGCCCATCCTTTTGCAAAACTGGTTTATTGAAACGTCGCGCCGGTCATGCCGGTTTGACACTCACGTAACTTCTCTCATACGACCGGTCATGAGCCAGAAGCGCCCAGATCGTTCGCGCCATCTTGTTTGCCAGCGCGACCGTGACGACGTTTGGTGGCCGCCGCTTACTGATTTGCTGCACCCACGGCCCGGGCTCCTTTGCGTGCGTTAGCACCGCCCGAGCGCCATGTATCAGCAGCGTGCGCAGATATGTGTCGCCACGCTTGCTTATCCCGAGAAGTCTCACCTTGCCGCCGGTGCCAACCTGACCGGGCACCAGTCCGAGCCACACTGCAAATTCCCGCCCTGACTTGAACGCCTTCGCATCACCCATCGTCGCCACGGCCGCTGTCGCCGTCAACAAACCGACGCCGGGGATCTCCGCGAGCTTCCTGCAAGACCGGTCTTCCTTCATCCACGCCGACAGCCGACGCTCGATCTCGGCGATCTGTTCATCCAGATCTCCAAGTCGACTCCATCGCTCGCGAAGTGTGTGCACCAGCGCCGCCGGCAGTCGCTCGCTCAGGCGGGCCAGCACGTCAGTCATCGCCTTGTTCAGCGCCGCGCGGCCGACCGCCATCACTTCGCCATACTCCGTGAGCAAGCCGCGCAGGCCATTGCTCTGCATCGTGCGGAACTTGATCAACTGCTGCCGCATCCGGTGCAGTGCCAGCACCGCCTGCTGCGCTTCGCTCTTTACCGCGACCGATTTCACGCTCGACTGCTGCACTGCAGTCCAGATTGCCCGGGCATCGGCCACATCGTTCTTGTTCCCGCTGACGAATGCCTTAACCGTCTTGCCCGGCATCAGTCGTACCTGGTGCCCCATCTCAATCAGCCGGCGTGCCCAATGCTGCGCGCCACCACAAGCCTCCATCCCGATCTGGCACGGCGCGCGGTTCACGAAATGCTCCAGGAACGCCGCCCGCTTGATCTGCTTGCTGATGATTTCACCGGTTTCCGCCTCGACCCAGTGCAGTTGAAAAACTCGTTTCGCAACATCGACGCCGACTGCGGTAAGCTTCATTCGGGTTCTCCTACCTCAAGTGGTACGTTTCAGAACTTCCACTTTGGCACATCTGATGCCGTCGGTTGTGAGAACCCACCTTCCTTCACCCATTCCCCGAACCGCTTCAGTCGCTAGCCCTTACGGGGGGAGGCGTCCATTCCATTTCCAGTACCATGCCGAGGCGCTCGCGTAATCTGGCATCCTGAAATTCGCTTGTCTCGACTTCCGTCTTGAACCAGGGTCGTTCGTCCCCCCGCCGTTTGCCAGCCATCTGTCTCGCGCACTGATCATGACGTATATCAGGCTACCAGGTTGCGTGGCAACGAAGTGGGCAATTGCAGGTTCTACGGCACGGTTACGTTACACCGAGGTCTACACGAGATGTACGAGTCCCCTTTTCCGCGCCAGCGCCTCTGGATCCGGTGCTCGTTGTCTGAATCGACGGAACGCCTCACCCGGATCCCGCGCGTTGCCAACGCTTAAGACATCCCGGTACAGGCGCCGCGCGACGTATGCGTCGAACGGGTCTCCGGCTTCCTCGAACGCGCTGAAAGCGTCGGCTTCGAAGGTCTGCGCCCACAAGTATCCGTAGTAGCCGGCCGCGTACGCGTCTTCCGAAAAGATGTGCCTGAATTGAGACAGGTGCATACTGACATCGGCTTCTCGTGGCGCGCCAAGGCAGTGGAGCACATCCGTCTCGAACGCCTCGATATCGAGCCTTTCCGTATCCCGGAGACTGTGCAGTTCGATATCAACCAGTGCAGACGCCAGATAACGAACAAGCTCAAATCCTTCGTCGACTTTCAGGGACGTGCGTAGTTGCACGACCATTTCCGATCCAATAGGTTCGCCGGTCACGATATGCAGTGCGTGACGTTTCAGGACCTCTGGGTGCAACGCCCAGTTCTCGAAAAGTTGCGACGGGAATTCCGCAAAGTCGCGTGCGACCCTGGTGCCCGACAACCAGCTAAAGCGTACCTCCGACAGCAACGCGTGCAGCGCATGTCCAAACTCATGAAATACTATCCTGACGCCGCCGGGAGTGAGCAGTGTCTGGGTCGCAGGGTTGCTGGAAATTGAAGCGCTATTAACCACTACGGGTAGTTGCGGAGAGCGACCGCTGCTTTGCACACGAAGCTCCGCTTGCCAGGCGATCGGCTGTTTGTTCTCACGTGCGGAATAGTCACCGATAAAGTAGCCAATCAGCTTGCCGTTGCGGTGTACATCCCACAAGCGCGCCTCCGGGTGATGAAGCACCACGTCAAACCGCTCGAGAAAGGTCAGTCCAAACAATCGATTCGCACAACTAAATGATGATTTTATAACAGACTCCAGCTCGAAGTATTGGCCAATCTTCGACGTATCGACTTCGAATCGCCGCCCTCTCGATAATTGGGACAGGTATCGCCAGTCCCAAGGTTCGATCGTAGCCGGCTCGCCAAGCTCAACCGCAAGCGCCCTGAGGTCCTCCAGTTCGCGCACACACAACAACTTCGCTCGGGGCCAGAACTCGCGTAGCAATGACAGTACAGCATCTGGAGTCGCCGCCATGCGATCCTCCAGGGCGAAGTCGGCGTAGCTCTTGTGTCCGAGTAGCCGCGCCAGAGCCAGTCGGAGCGTCGCCATCTCATACGCAATCCCACGGTTATCGAAATCCTGGCCACTACACCGGCTGGTCCATGCGCGCCAGATATTTTCCCGGAGATCCCGCCGTGCGGAGAACGTTAGAAACGCCACAACGCATGGATCATGCAGCGTGAAAACATATGTTGGAACCTGCGTACCTGAGCCAGTAAGTCGCGCGGCATTGCGCACCCATTCGGGAAGCCCTTGAAGGTCATCCTCTGCGGATAACTCCAGCCTGAAGGCATCCGTCGATGCCGTCAGATTGCGGTTGAACATCACATCCAGTTCTGCCAGCCGCTCTTTGAGCGCAGACAGTCGCGCACCGTCCTGCGCACTGAGAGCGATACCAGCCCGGACATAATCCAGGCGAATTCTTTCGAGCAATCGCAACTCGTCCTCGGCGAGACCCATGGTCTCGCGGCGCTCGTACAGGCCACCGAGACGTCGGAAGAACGCCTTGTGTGTGAGCACGTGCGAGCGATGCCGAGCAAGCAGCACGGACACGCTGAGCTCGACCGCTCTCAACTCCGCGGTCGCGACCGTCATGCAGAGCATCTTGAAAAGAGCCGCTACACGTTCGAGGTGACCGCCTGCCTCACCAAAGGCGACGACGGTGTTCTCAAACGAGGCTTCATCGCAACATTTGGCGATGTCGTCAATCCGCGCCATGTGCGCATTCGCCAGTTGCTCGACAGCGGGCGGAAAATGATGCGGTTTGACGCTCGCGAAGGGAGGAAACTGATCGGCTTCTTGCCAATCCAGGAGCAACGGATTTTCTTCCTGATCGTACATTTACACATCCTCCTGTCGGTTCTTCAAAATGGGGGGGGTGAATGGCGCATGCGCACTAGACGGATTCCGGTTGAACCTCACTTTCAAGTCGTCGAGAATCAGAGTTGCGACGACACCGGGGGCCGGGCCTCGGACGATCCCGGAATCATCACATCCGAAGTCCGCAGTTACGTGCCGACCTGGCGCCGGCAAGGTTCACACCGGTTTGCTCACAGGATCTGTGAATGCATCCGGAGTGCGCGCAATAAGGAGCGTTGAGCCGGCAACGGTGTGCGAAAGTGGAGGTCGCACGCCCGGCAATTCCTGCCGGTCCCGTGCGAGCCATGGGAGCGAGCAGGATCGCTGGCCGGGCGTTTGCATGCGCATCAGGTGACCAGGACAACGGCGAGTGCAGGCTTGATGTCTTCCGGCCGGATGTCACGGGTCTGTTCGCGCAGGCGTCGTACTGCTGCCACATCAATGACTTTCTGGATGACTGCGTCAGCGTCAGCAATTGATCGGCCGGTGAGGCAATCAGTCACCAGACGGACCGCCCGCTTCGAGACCCGGTAATCCCTCGCCACCCGGGCAAAGGCGTTGCTGACGTACGCGGCCATGTCGGCTGCTGCCGGTACATCGAAGAAAATCCTCTCCTCGAAGCGTCCACCGCGAAGCGCAGCCGCATCGATCTGACCGGGGTAGTAGTTCGTGGCGGCCACAAACATTACATCCCGCAACCGGCCTTCTGCGCCATCCATCGTCGTCAGGATTTTTTCGGTCAACATCCCGTAGTGCGAGTATTGCCGGTCACGCAGGATCCCGTCCGCCTCATCGAGAAACACGATCGCAGGGCGGATGTCGCGGGCGGTACGGCACAACCGGTCCCACGCTTTCGGATCTGCAATGATCTCGGCTCCCATGATGCTCAGGAATGCCCAGCCAGCGTCCTTCGCGAGTGCCATCGCCGACATCGTTTTACCGGTGCCCGGCGGCCCGGCAAGGATGACCCCAGGTGGCAGTTTCCCGCCTGCCTCTTCGAGGCTGAAGGCGTGCTTCATCCTGAACGCGAGATCACGAAGCGCATCGCGCGAAATGTCTGGCATCAGGATCTCACCGATCGCCTTGACGTTCTCTGGCAGCTTTCCCTTGCGGCCCTGCAGAAGGCGCATCGCACGCATACCGATATCGAACGTCATCGGAGCGCCGAACGGGCTTTCCCGGTGCATCTCACGCAACTGGCCACGCAGGGCAGTCAGCCTCGCCACGCTGAACCCCTCCCAGCGGCTGGCGAGGGATTCGATGGTGCGACGGTCGACGAACTCTTCGCCGAGCCCCCGTACCGAGCGCCAGATGAGCACCTGACGCGCCCTCAGGTCCGGAGCCGGAATCTCGATCCGGAAGTCAAAGCGCCCCTCGCGGATGCCAGCTCCATCCAGCGAGTCGATAAAATTGGTTGCTGCAACCAGGATCACTTTCGACCCGCGCAGCGCCACTGTCTCGGTGAGCATCACGTTGGTGAGATCGCGGTCCATGTGGTGAGCGTGACCGTCCCGTGCCTTGAGGAACGAGTCGATCTCGTCGATGAACAGCACACACGTGTCGAGTTTCCGCGCGGCATTGAAGATCGCCTTCACCTTCTGGGGTGTTTCGTTCACCCACATGGAGGCGGCATCTCCAAAGGCGATGGAGAGAAACGGCACACCGAGCTGGCCGGCGAGTGCCTCGGCGAACATGGTTTTGCCATTTCCTGGCTCACCAAAGAGGAGGATCCCGTTACGCATCGGCTCGCCCCCTTCGAGGACACCCTTTGCAGAAGAGAGAAGACGCCGCTTTGTGTCAGCCATGCCTATCACGGTATCAAACGCGTGTCGCGGTGTACGCACGCAGTCGCTGAAGTCGTACTGCGAAACCGGGGCAGGTTGAGGACGCGGCACCTTGACGGGGGCTATGGGGCGCCCCGGCGGGGCCGCTGGAGCTGGCGTGCTGGATTGCACCGGTGCCGGCGCCGGCGGGGCGACATGTTGGGAGATGTGGTTCTCCCGACCGCCGCCTGGCTGCGGGGTGATCTTCATCGCGAGCGGCACCCACACCTGTGTCCCCTTCACGACAAGCCGGGATGGCGACTTTGCTTGCGAACGTGGGGTGCCGCGCCGATGGTGACCGTATGCCAGTCCAGCCGCTGCTGCGATCACGAGTGCAAGCGCGGTCATGCTGCCCTCCATCAGGACCAGCGGCACCATGCCGGTGGCGAGCACGATGAAAGCGCCCCAGCAGAAGCCTCGCACGGTCGGATTCTGCAACCAGATGCAGAGCGCGGCGATCAGCGTGGCCACAAAGAGGACGATACCCTGGAACGTGCCATGCGTGAGTCTGTGAAATTCGATCGACATCACTGCTAGCGCGAGAATGATGCCGGAGATACGAATCCGACGGCACACAGATAAGAGAGATGGGTTCATATTGATCTCGTCAGGATAGTGAGCGATGGACGTCGTCCCAGGTGGGTGACGTCCTGCGTGTCATTCAGTCTCCGGCACGAAACTGCGGATGCAAGGTGCGATGCCACCTGCCAGTCCTATGACACACGGAGAGCCGCCGCTCGATGCACAGGCGGCTTCCTGGGCCACGGACGCGCACGTGGCGCTGAATTCGCACACGTCTACGCAACTGCTTCGCAGGCCGTCGGCGCATCTGTCGCGTCCAGCGATGTTCCCATGCGAGAGGCCGTGCCTCCTGGTCTCTCGCCATCCGCAGCAGCGGCCCGATCCCCGGAATTCCCTCGTCCTGCAGCCTGAGCAGAAATTCCTCAAGAGTCTGGATTCTTGCCTTCATGAAAATGTCCTATCCCGGCGAATGCGGGCCGCGTGGCCGAAATGCACGGCGCGGCCCACGGGTTTATTTGCCCCGGCGTCTGATCCAGCGGATGAGCTGGATCAGAGGAAGGAAGTAGTCGCGCAGTAACGCACGTACCTCGTCGACGAATACCCACCAGAGCCTGTGTCGGCTGGTCATGGCGAAACCCCAGGTAAGTGGACCACCTGCAGCGGCGGCCCGAAAGTTGTGGAACGGCGCTCAGTGCTGGGCGAGCGGACTGGCCGCCGCAGCTGCTGCGGTATTGGCTGGGGCAAAGTCGAGTGCGACGGGATAAGCCGGGAGATTGGCGATGACCCCGCCACCAAACGGACCGGTCGCGACCCGAACCCGTGTCTGTGCAGAGGGAACGACAGCGGAGGCGATGACATGGTCATCCTTTGTGCAGGTGGCGCGCAGTTCGCTGGTCGAGCGGCGGATTGCGACTGTTTCTCCTCCCCGCACTGACCACGATCCCTGATCGTTGGAGAGGGTGCAGGTGACGCCGGCCACCACGTTGCCCTCTTCGTCCCGCACGCTGACAGCGAGCGACTGAAGATGCCGGTCTTCTCCGGATACGGCATTGGCGGGAGTGATGATATCGACGGGTCCGAGGCCGGCGTCCATCAGCTCGAACTCGGTGACGGGTCGGGCGCTGGTGGTACCGGCGAATACGCTGGTGGACACGAGGAATGCAGCGGCGATAACGGTGCGACTGATGATCTGCTTCATGAGATTCCCCTGGCATTGAGAGTCCGCCGGACAACGATGGCGGTGCGCAAAGTGCGCGGTGGTTCAACGGGCCGGGAACAGGTGAAACCTGTTATCCGGCCGTCCTGTCACCGCGTGCTTCGGTGCGGTGACAAATCCAGGTTCTCATGCGGTTTTGCAGATGCAAGTCGGGGGGCTCCGGAAATGCGGATGGTAATTGCCGTGACAATGAATTGCCAGATCGAGAGCATGTATCGCCCGGGGTGCACCCTGGATCGCAGGATCAATCGGCGTGCGCGCTTGACTGCCAGGAACTCTTCCGTCTGGCCGTGTTCGCCCTGCACGGACACACGCTGGCGAGCAACCTGCAAATTCCACAGATCCGCGGCAAGTCAACGAGAAGCGATCCGTACAAAGGCGACGGCGTAGCCGGGCTCGGGCGCCTCCCGGCAACAGAGCGTGATCGCCTGCGCGATGAGTAGCCGCACACCCTGCTTCTCGTCCTCCTTCAGTGACGTCTTGAAGCTGATCCATGCCACTTCGTCACGCGGCGCCCGACTCTATGAGGCAACGTGTTCGCCCTCGCATCCTCAGCCACCGAAATAACCCTCGCCTTGTATCCCTCCTTGACGAGCGATGTCGCGATCCCGTTGTAGTGGGCTTTCGGAATAAGTCTGCAAAGCTGGCAAGAAAAAGGGCCACTGATGGCTGAACAGGCGTTGGCGTCGGGCAGTCCAGCCAATAACCCAAAGCTGCCAACGAAGACTGATATCGAAGCGCTGTACGAACAGGCGTTTGAATAGTCGGTGACAGGTGGGCGAATTCAGTTATAGGAGTTGATATGTTCGTTGAAGAGCGCATCTACACCGTGCATCCGGGACGCACAAAGGACTTTCCGAAGCTCTACGAAGAAGAGGTGATGGAAATACAGCCGAGGCATCTGCAAAAATTGATCGGGTACCACTCGTCCGAAATCGGCACACTCAATCAAGTCCGTTCATCTGTGGGCGTTCGATGACATCAATCAACGCATGCAGTGCCGTGATCGCATGATGGCTGACAGTGACTGGTAAGTAGTACTAAAAACGTTGTTGCCGTTGATCGCACATCAGGAGGCGCGCATACTACGTCCCGCTTCCTTTTTCGCCCCGAAACTGGAGGCCATGGTTCAAGAATTCGGCAGATAAGGCTTTCGCTGCTGGAAAAAGCCGAAGGAAACCCAGCGCTGTCTCAAGGCTTCGGAACAAGCATCGGAGAGATGGTCGCGGCCTGTGCCTCAAAGACGTTCTGCGCATCGAGCGGCAACAGATACCCAGCGTTCACGAGCGCCTGCGCAGCCGCCGCAACCTTCGCCTGATAATCCGCGCGGCCGGCATAAAGCGATTCGAGCGTGGCGCGGCTGTCATGGCCGCCCGACTGCGACGCCTCGTCCACGGCAAGCGGAATGGCTCCGCCGTTCAGCGTACAACTCTCGCCTACCGCGTGATCCTCTCCGCGCAAGTTCCATCCCGCGAAAGTGGCAACCGGCACTTTCACATCCGGCACGAGCACGCCCGCGACCTCGTTGCCGTTGACATCTACCTTTGGTACCAGCGCGGTATAGCGTTTATCGAGTTGCGCTACCGGCACCGCGCGGCTGTAATCGGTGACGAAGAGCTGGTTGAACATGCCCATCTCCGCGATATGCAACTCGACTGGCTTGCCGCCGCTTGGGACCATCACATCGCTCAGATCGGGAAAGCCGGTGGCGGCGCGAGTGGGTGCAACCGCAGTGCCGTCGGCGACGCTCGGATATTGCGAGGGCGGGGGCGTTTTGCCCGTAGTGACCCAGTCGATCAATGCGGGGATAAGGGCGCGCTCCACCGGTGCTTCGGCTACCGGGCTGGCCGGAAGCTGACAGAGATTGCCCGCGGCCGGAATGGTAAAGAGCCCGTCGCCGACGCCGGACCCGCCACCGTGCATGGTCCCCGGCACCAGATAATAGCGAACGTTCGACGGCAGCTTCAGATCGTGGCCACGCCCATCCGTCACCACCAGCGAGGCGCGTGCGCCCCACCATTCAAAAGCGCCGTCGACCTGCATTATGCGCGGGCAGGTGTGCGTCGCCGAGCAGCGCTGCAGCACACCGCCGCTGCGCCCGCTGACCGGGTCCTTGATGGTGTTGTAGGCGAACGGGAACTGGTCGCCAGGTTGCCAATGGTCCTCGTGTTGTTTTGACCAGCGGCCAGGCTGCGAAAAGCTGCTATTGATCCAGGTACGGCGCGAACCGGAGATGATCGGCATCATCCCGTCGAACACCCGGCGGCCGTGCGCATCGCGATTGAAGCCCTGATAAAGGAAGTCGCGTAAAAATCTTCCGGACTGCGAAATTCCTTCGCCGATTGCGAGATCCACCGTCGCCGGAGGATGCGCCGGACATGATGCCGCAACGCAGGGCGCAGACTTCAGATCCGCGATCGGGTTCGCGTGACCCTCGGCGTCCACCTGGTCATAGCGCAGGAAAGAGATAAGATCGCGCACCGCCGCGAAGCCGATTCCGTTCACCCGCGGATCACGTGCGCGATAGACAAAGCTGTAGATAGTGCCGGCGTCGGCTGGCACCGGTTTTTCGTCTGGTCCTGGGACGCTGGCAGGCGGAGTGAAGATTACCGTGCTGTGTCCATCCGTCGTCTGCGCATAGTGCCAATCGGCGACCGCCACGGAGGGCGCGGCATAACTCTGGTCACCAGGATCGGATGCGCCGTAATGCGTCAACCACGATTGCCGCGCGGTGAGGGTGACGGAATCGTGGTCCGCAGGATCAGCCGGCGGATAGGACAGCGCAATCGTGTTGGCCGCGCCGCCCGCATAGTCAGGAATGTATTCTTCGCGACTGATCGCAGTGATGGGTGCGCCTTTATCGCCGTGCGCGGTGGGAAACGCAGTGCCAATCGGCGCGGCGGCGGCGATAGCTGGAGTGCCAGTCTGCGGCAGGTCTCCCTGCCAGCCGCTCCACACTACTGTGACACCGCCGCGCAGCAGCGAGGGGAAGGTGGCGGGCGGCGGCTCCGAGCCGGTGAGTGCACCGCCACCGATGAACGACGGAATAGCAAGCTTGTTGCCGCGATTGACGACGTCATAGAACAGCACGCGCTTCGCATCCGCGGCATGAACTGGCCGCAGGATCACGACGTCGGTGCTGTAGGCGACGCGCCCGTCCGCCTCGCGCGGCGCGTTGCGCAGATCGGCGATGCGGGCATTCGCCGGGCTGTTCGGATCAAGCTCGCCATGCGCGACGGCAGTAATGACTTCGTACGGTCCGGTAGCGCCTGGCGGCGTTGCACCGCCATACGCAGGTGCAACCGAAAGGATTTCGAAATTCTGAATGAAGACAGCCACTGGCGGCGGGGTGGCGATACCACGCTCGCAGAAAGCGGTGAGCACAACGGCGAGAGTGAAGGCCTGCCATGCGCGTGTTTTCATAGCTGGTTATCCGACCCACTGCGAGGTTGACTTGCTAACGAAGCACCGCAAATACCCGCGCGTTCAAGCGATCATTTTCGGTTGACGTGCAGCCTATAAATCTCAATGCCCGCGTAGTCTACACGGAGTCTTCACGATGGGTGGGCGGTGGTATTCGCTGCAGCGCGCCGTATCTTGGCGCCCATGATTATGAGCGTAGACTCGTCCGGCCTGACACCCATGGCAAGCACCGACGCTCGCAGACGCTCAGTTAGGGGGCGCTGCCGGCTCGAATCCATTTGCCTTCAACGAAGCTTGCGCGGCGGGTCCACTGAGCCAGGTAAGCAGCTTCCTCGCCCCATCCGGAGACCCACTGCTCACGCTGGTTCCCGCCGCATAGGTCGTCTTGAGCTGCAAGTCTTCAGGGATCGGCCCGACCAGGGTGACGCCATGAACGGGCTTGATCTCGCTGATCTGCCCGAGTCCGACCGACACCTCGTCTCGCGCTATGGCTTCCATCGCGGTCTGCCCTTCCGGGTAGTATTTAATCTTAGGTCCCACTTTGTCTCCGAGTCCAAGACGGTCGATCAGCTTCGCCAGGTAGACTCCAGATGTCGCGCCAGTTGCCGGATCGGCCATGCCTATCGATGGTGCGTCGAGCAAGACCTTCGCGAATGCGTGTTCATCCGCGATGCCAGGCAGGGCGGCGCCGGTCTTCACCGCAAGACCGAGCCGTACGCGCGCGATGTCTTTCTCCGAGTCTTCCGTCACCAGGTGGCGCGCGGCCAGATCCGCAAGCTGCTTGGGCGGGAGAATAACTAGGTCGAAAGCCTGGCCCGACACGGCCCGGTCGTGGATCTGGCCAGCGGTACCGTAGACCAGGCGCACATGATCGCCGCTCGCCGCCAGATATTGTTCAGGAAGGTTCTCAAGGGCGCCTTTCATCGCCGCCGCCGAGAACACCACCACATCGGCTGCATGCGCTGGTTGCGTTGCGGCAAGCAGTACGCAGATCAAAAGTTTCGCCTGGCCTTTCATTGCAATAGAACTCCCTATAGGTCTCGTTGCATTTTATAGGCACGCATGCAACCGCCGCTCTGGCCGCTGACTGGGTAAGGCTAGCAAGGGACACTCCACCCCGGCAGACAGATCGTTGACAGAGTCAAAGATGCAGGGTTTCCGATGGTGGATTGCCGCAATCGTTTTGCAGGCCATTCCCATAGTCAATCGGCGCACTCAACGCATCGTCAACGTCAAGGTCATCGACGCACACGATGTTGATTCCTCTGTTCGACAACGAACCCGCGATCGTCGAGAATCGCACAGGGACGCTAGCGTAGATGCATGCACCCTTTCATCCGCATCCTGTTCACTCAACTGACCGGAATCTGCATTGTGATGATGACTTGGATATTCATAGCTTTGCTAGCTGCTGGCGTCATCGTGTGGCGCGTTTCCAGCTATCGCCGTATCTTTGCCGACAGGCATTTCGCAGACGTGGCCAGAATAGTCGCGCAGGTAAAGGCTGCCGCGTTAGAGCATGGCGACGGCGAATATCTCCCGGCGGACGATCCTAGGGCACGAATCACAACCGCTGGGTTGGCATTGGTGTACACGATCAAGCAGCGGGACGACCGATTTGTCCACCACTATTCGGTGAGCATCCCCGGCAGAGTGACATCCCACGCGGTCGGCGAGCGGTTCATCCTCTTCGTCGCGACACTACTGGGTGTTCCTTTCGACATTCTTGCTCTTAGTAGCGTTGAGTCATCCACTGTCCATCATGCGGAATTTCAGCTATCGCAGCGCGAGCAATCGGAGTTCGCGAGGCAATCCGTTCCTGAAGTGACAAAAGTCGAGATCGCGGCATTTCTCAAGGAGTTCCACGAAGCGGGCAAAGAGCTTCACTGGATGCGGGTCAAGTAATCAGAAACTGTTCTCAACGTGTTTACCTGTGCCGCAGCCTTGCGGCTGGAATAACGAACGACAAGTTTTTACGTGAAGCCCGGCTAAGCTGAGTTTGCAGGTTTTAGTGATTTCGCCCCCGACAGGGGGCAACATGTTTTAGCAATTCTGAATTGCTCAGAGCAGCGATTTGCAATCGCTAGCGCCTCACTTGTTGTCCGGGATCGACCCATCCGTATCGTTGTGCGGGCCTTCTACGCCATCTCTGCGGTTCATGCCGGGCCGGTCGATGTGCCCGGTTTTTAGTACCTTCTCACATGATGTCTCAGGTCTTGATAGGGTGACGTCTCCATCCTAAAAAGACGGCCGGAAAAACGGCTTACGGAGACGTAAATGAAGTTCTCACATTGTCTTGAATCATCAGTTATCCTTACATTTACTTCTGGTGCAGCTAGAACGACATCCGCCTATGCCGCGGCGCCCGTCAAGCTGGTCACCGAAGAAGCAATGGTGGCATCGCCGCAGCCGGACATAAAAATATATGTCCGAAACAAGCATCCGGCCAATCAAACGCATTTTGACGCCGCTCATACGCTTGTGTTCGTCCACGGCGCCACGTATCCCGCCAGCACGGCGTTCGATCTCGAACTGAACGGCATGTCGTGGATGGATTACATGGCTAGACGCGGCTTCGATGTCTACTTGCTCGATCTTCCCGGTTACGGGCATTCAACGCGTCCTGCGTCCATGGACCAGCCGGCTGACGCTGGGCAGCCCGTGGAAACGACTGCACAAGCGGTGCAGGACTACGCCGCTGTCGTCGATTGGGTGCTGGCGCGCAAACACCTGACCAGGCTGGATGTCATGGGATAGTCGTGGGGCACGACAATTGCCGGCGGTTTCGCGGCCGCACAGCCGGAGAAGGTGAATCGCCTCGTGCTTTACGCATCGGTTTGGCTCTCACATGATGCGCCGCCAACGAGCGATGCCGCCAAGCTCGGCGCGTATCGCATGGTCACTGCGGAGATGGCGAAAGAACGCTGGTACAAGGGAGTGCCCGAGGACAAGCGCGCGGACCTGATTCCGCCCGGCTGGTTCGACAAGTGGCAGCAGGCGACGTGGGCGACGGATCCGAAGGCGGCATCGGCCAACCCGCCAGCCCTGCGTGCGCCCAACGGCGTGACGCAAGACATTCGCGGCTACTACATGTCCGGTAAGGCGACCTACGACCGGGCAAGATCACGGCGCCGACGCTCATGGTTCAGGCGCAGTGGGACCAGGACACGCCACCTTACACGTCGCAGGCCTTGTTTCCGCTGCTGACCGGTACCCCGTGGAAGCAATACGATCTGATCGGCGAAGGGACGCACACGGTCATCATGGAGAAAAACCGGCTGCAACTGTTCAACGCGGTGCAAACTTCCTCGAAGAACCCGCGCCGCGTCAGTCAATCCAGTCTTGTCAGCGTTGCACCTGAGCGGCCGGCACCGCTGCCGGCTGTTTTTCCGCACGCGGAGCGATGTACTCCAGGGTCTGTTCGCACCAACGAGCGGATCATTATTCATTGAACTCGAACTGCGTTCTAGGGTTTCGTTAGACCCGGGTTTCAGCGATCGATTTCCTGAAGATCCTTCGCTGACGGTAGCGCTCCGCACATTGTGTGCGAGCGCTGCTTTTTACCGGCTGCGCAAATCGTTTTGGACGGCCCGCCTGCGATCTCGGGAGGGGTACAGCAACTCCTAAAACCGGGCGACTTTGAGTTTCGACACGGTTTTGGTCAAACCGAAACATCCGATTGCTGGGTCTGCAAAATCGCGTTGTTGACAGCGGCTACTCAGCGGCACTTGCCTGGAACATATTCGCCACCTGCGAGCGGCCCGGTCACCGGGCCCCGCACCGGGGTGTTAGAAATACTGTACCAAGGGTCGTTCAGTTCGATGCGCCGAACATCCGTTCCGGTCAGCCAGACGAAGCGCTTGCCGACGACAGCCTTGTCCCTTGCAGCAAACGAGTCCCAACTGCAGCACGGCGCGCCGGCTTCCGTTGAATAGATGGCGAACACGGTTTTATCTCCGAGTCGGCCTTGCACGATCGTGTCCCCAAACGGGCCTCTGCAATCGTTAATGCCCTCGAGTCGGGGCTGGTGCCTGGAGAAATGATAGGTCTGCAGTGTGCCGGCATGGTTGCACCGATAGATCAAATCCTGCGCCACGCGCTTTGCCACGAAGGTTCGACCGCTATCCTGGTCAGTGAAAACGACGTGATCCAGCGGACATGTGGTCGTTGCCAGCGCGAGCGGGCAGCCGATGCATGCGATGAGGCCGGGAACGATTGAGCATATGAACCGGGAGATCTTCATGGTGTGGTTGTCTTCGGTCTCATCCTCGATCACCGCTGTAGTACGAACAGCCAATCACTAGCAGACGTTGACCATGCGACACAACTGTACCTAGTTCTGCGGATTCGCTTTCTCCAACAAAACTACCACCTTTCTGCCGACGACCTTCGCATATTTTCTTGTAATAGAGAGGGCATGGAATGTCTTCCTGTTCGACGGCAATGGAATCCGGAGGGTAAGCATGCATGTGCAGTCTCTTCGCAAGTTTGCCCGAGTCGCTGGAGTTTCCCGCCAGATATACCCAGAAGAAATCGGTTCCCGCTGTCAGCATGGCAACCTTCGCTGCATCAAGACCGAATACTTTTATGCCGGGAGACAGTTCGTAATCGGTCTCCATCGAGGTATCCTGGATTTCCGCTATACCTAGCTGGCCTGCTGTCTTTTCATCTGCTGCGAGCGCGCTCATGACCCGCTCCCAGTCTTTGTTATCACATTGGACGGCTTTCTCCAATGCCGCTCCCAGGTCCTTTTTTGAGCCGATCTGGCTGTCACCCAGTGCGGATGCGATGGCCAACTGAGTGACCATCGTGAGAGTGACAATTGCGTTTGCTTTAAGGAGTCTCTGCCCAACTGGCATACCCAGCCCTCGGTTTTCGTGTTTTTGTCCCTGACTGGCAATTCGCCAGAAAAGCGTTACAGGCAAGAAGACCTTCATCTGCCACCTCTAAATTCTGTCGGCGGCGCATCAACACCGGTTTCCAGTTCATGGAAAGAGTATTCTCTGCCGAGGATCGTGTGTCGGCGCTGCCGTCGAGGGAAATAAACGGACAGCAGGGTATCGCTTGCTGGATTCACACTAGACAATCATGCGAAAAGTCACTCATATACGCTTCCTTGTGATTCTCGTGATGCTACATACCGGTTGGGCGCACGCCGCAAGCTTCGATTGCCGTAGCGCCAAAACCAAAGTTGAGCATCTCGTGTGTGATCACGCGGAGCTCGGTCATCTTGATGATCAGATGGGACGCAATTTCGAGACCACGCTCAGCGAGGCAGCCGACCAGTCGTCGCTTCTTCAAACTCAACGCGCCTGGATAAATACGCGCAACCGCTGCACCGATGTTGCCTGTCTCGCGCAATCATATTCGGATCGACTCGCGGCGCTCAACAACGTTAAGCCGGCGGGATGGAAGACCTACAGTGACCCGGACCTCGGCGTTTCATTCGAGTACCTCGGGAATCGCGAGGTCAAAAAACCTTGTCCACGACGATTCGACCAGCGCTGCGTGGCATTGGTGGGGAGAAATATGGGCATCAGCGACTATATTATTGCGTTTGAAGTGGCAAATGGTACCTTGGAGAAAGTCGCTACAGATCAAGGCGGATTCGCACTCGATGACGGTAAATGGGTCGCTGTCGGCGGTCCCGGTGTTGCCGAGGAAGTCGAAACCTTTAGTGGTCGCGGCTGGAAGGGCATGCGAATTACTCGTGCCTGCGAAGTTTTCGACCCTGAATCCGGCCCGCATACCGGTGGTTGCTTCAATGCGGTTATCAGTAACAGCACACGGGCAGTTGTTGTCGACACGGAAGGGTCAATTGGTGACGACGCAGACACCGCGCGCAGCGTGGAGTCGATCCGGTTTACGAAATAGACACTAGCGTCGCCAAGCGACTGTGCGAGGCCTTGCGTCGTTCGACACACCCGCGATTTGTAATACGCGTCTGAAGGTCAATGTCAGCACTCTTGTTGCGGCCGCTGGACACAACAACGACCGTCGCCGTTCCGGGTTGTCGCGGATATCGGCCGTAACTGGTTACCAGTTTCTGTGCGGGTCGCACGAGAGGGCCGTTACTCCTGGCCGACGTCGCTGATGTCATCCAGTCGATCGACCGTCGCGAGCCAATGGCAGCGATCCGGGTCGCTCGCTTCGCGACAGTCGTTCTCCTTGTGGCTTACCCATACACGCTCCTCGATCCGTAACGACGCCGTTTTTCTGTCGGAGTCCTTCCCGGAGAAACGGGACATGGCATTCTGATAGGCCAAATTCAGTGCGCTGTCATCACGTCTCAGCAGAAAGGCATACGGCCGGTTCGGATTGAATGATGGAACGTCCGAGAGCACAAAATCCGTGTCCGGGTTATCCGAATACCACCCGTTCGCGACGCCGACGATAAGCTTGATTGATCGTTGGAATAAGGGCAGCGTGATGTTGGACTTCCATGTCAGCACCGCATAGTTGCTGGCACCATGCGTATCAAGTACACGCACCTTCACCGACTCGACCGGAATGCCGGTGTCCCGAAGTTGCACCGCGAAACAGGAGCCGACAACGAATTGCACGTCGTCCTTGAAGTTTGAAGAACAACTTCCCGGCGGAGGTAACGACGTGGTGATCCTGCCAGAGTTGTCTTTATCTGAACTGTTATCTGTCACCTTCACAAGGAGGGAGACGCGATTCCGATTCACATCAAGATTCGCCGCTTCGATGTCCACGTGCAACGTAGACTCGGCAAAGGCGGCAGTCGAAGAAAATCCGAGGACGAGTGCAAGAAGCGGAATAGCGAAACGGGTCATTCGCACAGGAGGTCCGTATGTTGTTTAGTGAGTTTTAAGCCAGGCATCACCGCGGTTCGCCTGCGAGGAGCAGAAAGATTCGGATACCCGATCCATAGCGCCGCGGCAATGTCGATGCATGAGAGAAAGCGGACTAACAGGATCGCAATAATGGCACATGCGATAAGCCTGGTGTGCACAACGAAGTGTTTTTCTCGTCACATATTCAGGGCGCATCAAATCATCTCCGCACCGGTATGCGGCCGATCCGAGTGGCGATGCGAGGTTCAGGGATATACCGCACTGTCGGCTGTTATCCGACGCAGGTGGCAAAAGCGTTGACAATCCTCCGAGACAATTGCTGGTTGACTATCGCGACAGAGCAGTTCGTAACGTCAGGTGGAATTGCAAGAGCATGCTGCGGCAGGCAGATCTTACCTGCTGCCTGCATATGCTCGATGGCAAATGCCAGCGGCGGTTAAAGCTTGCTCTTGTCCGCCGCCGGGCTCTGAGCGTCCGCGCTGGATTGGTTGCCGGTGTACTTAAGGCCTTCGAGTTCCTTCGGTGCGGTTTCCGGATCGTCGAGCGTGGGTGTGACGTGACCGACCAGCGGTCCCATCGTGGGCGATCTTGTCTGCGACCGCGCGTTCTTTCTCACTCGATACCTTCGCTGGATAGTAGTCGGGCCATACCTTGTTGATGATGGCCATGTCCTCATCCAGTTCCGGGAGTATTTTTGCGGCAGACTCAGACGTGTGGGTCATTGCCAGTGCCCTGAGCTTGCTCCGCAGGCTGAACTCGGCCCCTCGCACATTCGCAAGATACGCAATCGGGAGCATCGCCTCGGAATACGTCTCGCTCATGTTCGAATTCAGGTTGGACAGGCCGCCAATACCGAATAGCCCGATCGTCGCCATCAGGGCGACGCAAAGCCCAAGCGCCAGCACGATCTTGAATCTGATTGTTTGCAGAAAGCCGCCCATTTTTTTGACTCTGGAAAGGTTAGGTGAGTTTTTTTCGGGAAAACCCAAAATTAAAAGCCGATATAAAGAGATCGCAAAACAATCAATGGATACGTTTCCGGAAAATGTCTCAACAACTACAGCAGGATGAGGCAGGGATATGCCGAGTACCGGCCAGAAAAGTTTGTTAAAGACAAACATATTGCTCTGCGAGCCATCGGATATGGGATTTCGTAGAAGAGCCGGCCGACGCGCATCTCGACCGGTCAGAAGGCGGCGCGACCGCGTAGCGCACGGGCGAAAAAGACGCGCGATGCAGTCGCGGCCGCTGTCCGCCTGCAGTGCCAATAAATACCACGCTAGAAGTAAATTCTATTCTCTATAGATAATTATATTTGATGGTCATTTCGTATACTCGGTCGTTCAAGTTGGCACTGGACGAACCGGTAGTCGCTGGATAGTTCGCCATTCATACAAATCTACTTATTAACCAGGAGACGAAATGATACGTGTTGCTTGCCCGATTGCCTTAGCTTTCTGTTTCGCCCTCGCCTTAAACCATACCGCAAGTGCCCAGCAAGCCACCCCGCCGCCTCTGGAAACGTCGCAGAATGCCGCCAACGCGGTGGCAGGGCCGCGTTCCGTGCCGGCTAAGGTGGTGCCCGTGCCGACCGACGTCGGGCCGGCTGCCCAGGCGTTAATCGCCGCACCCTACCGCTTGCCAGCCTGGAATGCCAACCCTGCAACTGCCGGTGAATGGCGCGCGCTGGTCAAGAAACTGGCCGATGCTTCGCTGCCCGGATTAACCAAAGCACGTGCCATGCTCGGAGTGACTATGAAGCCTACAGTGATCGGTGGGGTGAAAGGTTTCATCTTTACTCCCAAGTCTATGCCGGCCGCCCATCGCAACCAGTTAATCATCAATGTTCACGGCGGGGGATATGTCTATGGTCCGGGCGAGTCGGGCACCGCCGAAGCGATGCTGATGGCAGCGTACGGCGGCTACAAGGTCATCGAATTTGATTACCGCATGCCTCCGGACGCGCCCTACCCCGCGGCGATGGACGATGCCATGGCCGTCTGGAAGGCCGCACTGAAAATGCAAAGCCCGCGACGCATGGCAATCGTGGGCACGTCGACTGGCGGCGGAATGACGCTGGCTATGATTTTGCGCGCCAAGCAGGAAGGCTTGCCGCTGCCCGCCGCCATCGCTCCTGGCACGCCTTGGGCCGACTTGACGGAGACGGGCGATAGCTATAAAACGAATGAATGGGTGGACAACGTTTTGGTAAGCTACAGCGGTTACCTTAGTCACGCTGCAGCCCTGTATGCGAATGGCCACGACTTGAAGGATCCCCAGCTATCCCCGATTTACGGCGATTTCCATGGCTTCCCCCCCACCATTCTGACGACCGGCACGCGCGATCTGTTTCTCTCCAACACCGTACGCACCCACCGCAAACTACGCGAAGCAGGCGTGCGCGCCGAGCTAGAGGTCTTCGAAGGTTTCTCGCATGCGCAATACCTCTCCGATCCCACTGCGCCGGAAACCAAGGAAGCTTTCCACGAGATCACTGAATTTTTCGATCAGTACCTGGCCAAGTAGTCCTTCGGTCTTTCGTGTCAGGCGGCCGGCCCAGGCGTGGCTACACGAACAACTGGATAATACTGGTTGTTCGTGGCAGTTGAGAGTAGCGGTTGCGCGCAGGATCTTTCCGTCTCCCGCAGCGGAAAGTCCTGCATGGGTACAGGTGCGGCACCGCCCGACCATCAATGCGCGGTTCTGGTTCGTGCCTGACTCTAATCCCTGCGTTCGAAACATGGACCAACTGGGGCTATCGGTCACAACGCCGCGCATGCAGTCGAAGCGTCGGCCGCTTGTAAGAAAAATCATTTGTCGTGCAATGGAATAGTTGCGCGCTGTTGATGTTTACCTACGGTGACTCTGCCTGGTCGCGTCCGGCCAGGAGTCCGACTTACCAGGTGGCCCATTTTTGCTCATCGGTCTCGCGACGCGCGTGCTGTAGGCGACAACGAATCGCAAGGCCGCGCCTTGGCCTTTCTGACAATGGGCAGCCTCATCAATCGCCGGAACGAATATCCCAGTGGTTACCAGGACGGCCAGGGCACAACTGGTTCGGTTTCCTGATGTGCATTAGGCCACTCTCAGCTCAACAGTCCTTTATGGAGCATCCATGTCTATCCGTTTGAAACTTGGCATTACCCTCGCCGCGCTGGCTTTTGCCGGGGACGCGCTCGCTCAGATGCCCGCCAGCAAACTGTCGCGCATCCGAGGCGAGATCGTCTCACTCAACGGCGACGTCCTGACAGTGCATCGCCGTAGCGGCGATACCGTTACGGTCGATTTGAAACCAGCCGTCAGTGTGTCGGCAGTCAAACTTATGCAGCTTGCCGACATCAAACAGGGCTCGTTCGTCGGCACGACCACGATCACCGGCACTGACGGCAAACTGACGGCCACCGAAGTGCATGTCTTCCCGGAATCCGCGCGCGGCACGGGTGAAGGTCACTACGCGTGGGACCTGGGTCCGAACAGCTCGATGACGAATGCGAACGTCGACACGGTCGTTCAGGGTACCAGCGGCCGGAACCTGACGCTGTCGTACAAAGGCGGCAGCAATGAGGTGACCGTGCCGCCCAACGTACCCGTCGTGACTTTCACGCCGGCCGCACGCACCGACCTGACTGCGGGAAAGAAGGTGTATGTCGTTGCGACGGCCGCATCGCAGGGTGCGTTTGTGGCGCAGCGCGTGGTGGTCGAAAAGGATGGAGTCGTTCCGCCGATGTAATCGGTTGGCGGTCGCATAGATGACCTGCCCGCTAGCTAGCGACGTTCGGAATAGTAGGTCTACGGGACCGCACGCACGGGCAATGAGCGCTCTGGATAAACCCAGGAGACCACATCGGGACGCGTGTTGGATGATCGCAGACGTGCGTAGTCCGAATCACTTATGCCCTTTGCGTGAGGCAGTCGCGGCCAGCAACAGCCATTCGCGCGCGATATTATCTTGTCGTTCGAATGGCTGTACCACGTTTTTGAACAGACCTTCAAAAACTAACGAGTGGACATCCTTGACCACGACACCTTTTGATTCTTCAATTCTGTTGACACCACGTATCAGGCTTGAGACTCTTGTCGCAAGCCATGCAGCAGTAATGTTTGACGGACTTGCCGACCCCGTTGGGTATCGTTACATTCCGCAAGAGCCGCCGACAAAACTGGAAGATTTGGCGGCCAGATATCGGAAGCTTGAAAACCGCCGCTCTCCTGATGGTACCGAGGCTTGGTTGAACCGGGCGCTAATTGGCCTTGATGGCAAAGCGCACGGCTATGTTCAGGCGACGGTCAACCTGAATTCAGAAGAGGCTTTTATCGCGTATTTCATATTTTCGCCGAGTCAACGTCAAGGCTATGCAAGGGAAGCTTTAGACGTACTCCTCCCTGCTCTTCGCAAAGCCTACGGCATAGTTCAGTCCAATGCGGAAATCGACACACGGAATGTAGCGTCAATTCGACTCGTCGAATCCCTTGGTTTTGTATTCACTCGGCACGTGCAGAATGCTGACGAGCTCAAGGGCTCTATCAGCGATGAATATCATTATTCGCCCTAGGAACCAATGTGTGATCCGGCGCGTCGCAAGACGATGAGTTCATCCTCCCACAACCGGCGACTGTCGGGCTGAGGCCGCGACCATCACTCTCGCGGCCGTGTGCAACGAGGATGTCCTTCATCCGAAGTCGGACAGGCAATAACCGTTGCCAGCGGTCGACGCTCATGTCATCTGCCAGCGCACGACCAATGTTGAGCAACAGAGAGATCAACAACACTGGAGACATAACATGGGTGCAATTTCACGGGCCGCGCTTTCGCGCGGCCCGTTGCTGGCCGTCTTGTGCGTTATGGCATTGTTCGGATGCGGCGGCACCGTCAATGGGCCTCCCGGCGCTGGACAGACCCCGGTCGCGGCAAGTCAGGGTATCTATAAGATCGTAATCAATTCGAGCAGCGATCCGAACGGCCCCAGCCAGAATCCTACGTTCGGTGGCGAATCGTTCGGCAGCGTCGGCCCTTACGAAAAAATACGCGGTATTGCGTTCGGTCGCCTCAATCCTGCCGATCCTCATAACTCCGGCATCGTCGACATCAATCTGGCGCCGCGCGATTCGAGTGGCATGGTCGAATACTCGATGGACTTCTACGTCCTGCGGCCGGTCGATCTCAGCAAGGGCAATCACAAGGTTTTCTACGAAATTGAAAACCGCGGCAGCAAGATGTTTGGTGCCTTCGACGAGTCATCGGGTGGCAACAATCCGACCACGGCCGCGGACGCCGGCAACGCGTTCCTGATGAATCAGGGCTATACGTTGGTATGGACCGGCTGGGATCCGGGCGTCGCGCCTACTGGCCAGCCCGTGCAGCTCGATTCGGCCGACAACCTGCTGCGGATCAGTCTGCCGATTGCGAAGAATGCCAGCGGCTCGTCGATCACCGGTCCGGATTACGAATACCTCGAAACGGACGATGCGACGACGACCTCGATGACGCTGCCGTATAACGCGAATAGCACGGACACCACGCAGGCGACGCTCACGGTCAGGCAGCATTTGACCGACACACCGCAACCCGTCTCTTCGTCCGGCTGGACCTTCACCGCGCCGAATAGCATTGCGCTGCTTCCGGCGGCCACGCCTTTCCAGCAGAGTGCGATCTACGAACTCCAGTACACGGCCAAAGACCCGTACGTGGCGGGAATCGGCTTCGCCTCGATTCGTGACTTCGCCTCGTTCCTGCGCGGTGGGCAACCGGATACGCTCGGCACGCCGAACCCGCTGGCGGGCCAACCACCCTCACGCATCGTCAGTTGGAGCCTGTCCCAGCCCGCCCGGACCATGAACGACTTCATCTGGTTAGGCTTTAATCAGGCCGTGCCCGGCAACAAGGCGTTCGACGGTGTGTTCAACTGGGTGGGGGCTGGCGATGGTGTCGACATGAACGTGCGCTTCGCGCACACCCAGCCGACCGAGCGCAACCGGCAGGACCACCTCTATGCCGAGGCGAGCTTCCCGTTCTCATATTCGACCCTCACCGATCCGTTCACCGGCAAAACGGATGGACGCGACATGAAATGCACAGCGACGGGTACCTGTCCGCTGATCATGAACATCGATTCGGCGAACGAATACTGGGTGAAGGCGGGTTCGCTGCTGCATACCGACCTGCAGGGCAACGACATCCCCGATCCTGTGAACGTGCGCAACTATCTGCTGTCAGGCTTGCAGCACGCCAGCGGCGCACCGGCCAATTCGCTCGGCATCTGCCAGCAGTTTGGCAATTCCACCGATCCGAATCCGGTGCTGCGCGCGTTGTTCGAGGATCTGGATCAGTGGATCGATGGTACCCAGCCGCCCGCCAGCGCGGTCCCGAGCCGCAGCAACAGTACGGCCATTTTCACGAGCACGGGGCCGTTCTCGCCGCTCGGCATCGGTACGATTGCGCAAAGCACGCTCAACTGGCCGACGATTCCCGGGGTGCTGTATACGGGCCTCGTTACCGTGCGAAACCGCTTCAACTTCGGGCCGCAGTTTTCGTCGATGGGCATCATGAGCATCAATCCGCCGCAAGCGACCGGGCAAGTCTATCCGTCGTTCGTCTCGACGGTCGATTCGGACGGCAACGAGGTGGCCGGCATCCGTTTGCCGCCCGTGGCGGCACCGGTCGCGACGACGACGGGATGGAACCTGCGTAGCGCGGCTTTCGGCGGCAACGACGGCTGTGAATCGACCGGTTCGCTGATTCCGTTCGCACCGACGGCGGCGGCACGCACCGCCATCGGCGATCCGCGGCCGTCGCTCGTCGAACGCTACGGTACGCATGCAGGTTACGTCGCGGCGGTCACGGCGGCTGCCCAGGCACTCGAAGCGCAACGGCTGCTGTTGCCGGCTGATGTGCAGACGTATATTACGAATGCCCAGGCGCCCGTCACGGTGATCAGTAGTCCGGTGTACGGTTCGTACACATTCTGAGGTGTACAGGCACGCCACGCGATTGACGCTTGGCGTGCCTGTGAGCAGCAGCACGGGCTTGGCGATGAAGGAATCGCTGTACTCGTAACTTCCGCTTCAGAATTTACTGGTGCTTTCTCCATCCGCGAAAGAGAAGCCGACGCGATCGCCAGGACGAGCAATCCAGGTCCTACAAGGCGTTTCATAAAATCTTCCTGTCAAATCCATGTCGGGCTATCAGGCTAGCCAGCGCTCACACAGGAGACCCTGCGCAGCCGTGAAGGTGCACTGCTCGGTGCATAGGATCTGTACGTGATGGTGTCGCTGTATGCCCGACTCCTCTGGGCATACAGCGCCCGGTTGTCACCCTTCAAATGAAAGTCGGATAGGGCATGCTGCTCAAAAAACTGCTCAGATTACTGCCGCTGTTTCTCACTCTCACGATGTTGATTTCGCTCACTGTCTCCGTCGCGCTCATAGAGGAGGTAATCGCTGTGTACGGCCAGTCCGACGTCCACGCGACGTGCGCAGTGACCACGCTGCTTGTCTTTCTTCTTTCCTCAAGCGCGCTGTACTGTCTGTGCACCGACGAGCGCGGTCACACTGGCAGCGGCGCTGAACGTCGCGAAAAAGCTGGTTCGCTTTCGCAACCGGTGCGTCCCGCTGACGTGCGGTGGGTGCGTGGCGCACGACGTCCACACGCGCCCCGCGCGACCCCTGAACAACCGGCCCGCGGCACGCAGAACTCCCCCTTGCCAACGATCAAGGCCTCGTCTTACAACCAAAGCAGCCGTTAGATCGGCAGGATCATTTTTTATCATCTTCGCAACGGCCCGCGCACGCGGCGTTGCATTCCACGATCGTTCCGCTGGGAAGCCGTCAGCAGAGCGCATCGCATTCCGTCCTTTCCAGACGCCACGCGTGGAAAGCGGATTCTGAAACACCCCCCCACGCAAATTCCCCTGCTCCGCTGAGGCATGTCCTTCACCGTAGCAGTACGACCTCCTTTCAAACCGCCTGTTCAAGGCACCAAGGAGGAATCATGGATAAGCAACAGTACGCCGCCACTCGCGAGGTTCAACAGTCTGTTGCCCGGACTGTCGCAGGTAAGGTCACGGCGCAATTCGGTGCGACTTCGCGGGACGAACGCGACACGCTTGAGTACGCGTTCAGCGCCTACGGCTTTCTGATCGAACGCAACGAGCATCTCTCACTCGTCGAGTTCGCCGAGCGCATTTCCCGGAACTTTGACGCGACAGTCCCGCGCAACGCACGAAGTCGTGCGCGTTTTGCGTCATTGCGCGACCCACAAGGTTGTCGAGAATCTGGCGACTGACGATGTTTCGCTGAAACAAAGCACCGGTTCCGGCAGCATCTCACCGCGCAACACGATAACCCATCGCGTCTCAGCCTATACCGACGAGAACCATACCGTTCGTGTCGAACGCATGGTCGACGCGACGAATCCGCATAAAGCCGCAGGAATTTTTGCGGCGTAATTTAACCAGTCGATCTTTCCGGGGCGCAAAGAACAGCCCCGTACGGAAGGCGATCAACTCTACAGCGTCATGTCCTTCGGCTGGACGGGTCACGGACAGAGAATTCACGTCTATACGCCCTGACACGCCTTCCGTGAGTCCGGGACGTTGTCTGCACCCTGCAATCTTTAGCGGCCTCTCCACCGCCCGCCATCACGCCCCACCTCTCCTCCTCGGAGAGTACGGGCTGCCGTGCAGCGACATCCGACTGGCCTGCCGCCCCCCCGAATGCTCTGCGTTTCCTTTCTCCACGTCCACCCGGGCACCATAAAGGAACTCTCATGACCAGCAACGAAACCGCCGCACCGGACCTGACCGACTCGCGCTATGTCGATCAGTTCAATGCCTCGTGGCCAGCAAAACCCGTCTCGATGATCGTAATCGAATACCACGGCAGAGGTGATCCGTTCTTCGGTGGATCGGCTGACGACAGAACGCCTGGAACCGACGGCCTGATCAAGGTGCGAGGTTCGGCTGTCAAAACTGCAAACTTTGCCACCCTCGAGGAGGCACACGCCGCCGCGCTTCGCATCCGGAACCGGCGAGCCGACTCGCGACTTGGCGTTGCCCCGAGCTGGCGGCACGACTCCTGACCGGACCCACGCGCCCTTTCACAGCGCGCGTGGGCAGATCAGGCCCGCGGCCAAGCACCTTTGCGTTCTGCTGAGATTCACTCATCAGAGCGCAGGCGCTCTCTCCTCACTTAACCGCCTGTCATCAGGCATGAAACCGGAGAGATCCTATGAACAAGCAACTGAAGTCTACCCTGAGCATTGGCGCAGCCGTCATCGCGACCTGCCTCACGGGTTGCACGATCGCCGTGCCGCCTCCTTCCGCAATGATGTTGGCGCCTGCGCCGGGAGGAACAGTCCTCATGGGCGGGCGGAGCTGATCGTCAACTAGTCGTTGCGCAACCTCGACGTATCGGGTGCCAGCCGGTGCAGCGCGACGCTGCGCTATTTCAATCCGGAGGGTACGCGTGAGAGCGGGCTGATTGGCGAAGATCCGGCTGGCATTCCGAGCACTCTGCCGCCGTGTGTAGCGCGGATCGCTGTCGGCAAGCTCGGCAGGCTTCCCGTGTTCGGCGGCGACTACGACACTCCGGATGGCACCGGTGCGACTACATTCGTGTGGTCAATCTGGCGCGTGGGCACCTGGCCGCACTCGATACGCGGGTGAAACAGGACGCGAGTTTTGTTGTGAACCCGGGTACGGATCAGGGGTGCAGCATGCTCGACGTGGTGCGCTCGCTTGAGAAGGCTTCGGGCCGCCCCGTACCGTACGAGATCGTGGCGCGGCGCCCCGGCGATGTGGCGTCCTGCTATGCGAATCCGGCAGCCGCAGCGAAGCTGCTCGGATGGCAGGCGCAGTTCGGTATCGAGCGCATGTGTGTGGACCACCGGCGCTGGCAGGAAAAGAATCCCCACGGCTTTGCCTGAGCGCCCCCCGCAAGCCCTCTTAAAACGTCAAGGCTGTGTGCAAGCTGGCGACAGCTGCGGCGTTCAAACGGATCTGATATTGCTGCGAGTAGTCGAGTGTATAGCCGGTGAGCGTACCGGGTGCGGCGACAAGATACACATTGCCACCCAGTACGGTCCCCGCCTTCACGAGACTACCCGTATACACATTGCCATAGAGCTCGTAATAGGTCCTGTAGGCGGGCATCGTCAAATCGGGGCGCACCACCGAAGCGACATACGTCGTGACGCCGCCGACCGACACCACACTGCCGTTAATCAGCGTGTAGGTCGTGCCGTCCTCGCTTGAGGCAATGCCTCCCGCGGCCATCAACGTTGCGATCGTCGTACCCGTCACGACCGGCGTTGGCGTGTTGCCCGTCGTGGTACCGGTGAAATCCTCTACCGTGTAGGTATCGGCGAGCTCAGTCGAGGTGTATTTCAGATATTCGGCACCCGCCCCCCAGACCGCCGACGCACTGAGCAGCGACGGGTTGTAGTAAAGCGCATTGAACCATTGCGCCAGATCACTCGGAGCGGCCGCGACGGCTCCGCTCAAGGGGACCACTGAGAGATTGCTGCGCAGTTGGCTATCGACAACCGTCACGCCATCGACGGCGAGACTGTTGACCTTGATGCCAGTGCCTTGGTAATTCACAGAGTTCAACGATCCAGAGCCTACATAGATTGCACCGTTGATTAAATACCGGCCAACCGGAAGGGTGCTCGGAACAGTCAGCGAATTGGCAATCGACACCGGCGGGGTGCCGTTCAGTTGCTGCGCCCCAGCGGTGGACGGCGACGCGGCAATCGACGCATGCGATTGAAACAGAAAATTGGTGCCGCTCACTGGTGTCCCCGAAGCCGGCAACGACCATTCGATGTCGTATGAGGCATTCGGCGCTAACGTGAACTGTTCGAATGCTTTCTGATCCGCGCTCAACGCTGCCTGGTTAGCAGCCGGAGGCGAGCTGCTTCCGCCTCCCGGGCCACACCCCATCAGCAGAGCCGACAAAACAACCGCGATAGCAACCCCTGGCCGACTGACTTTTTTCATTTTTCTCGGCCACGGGCCTAGTGTTATGTTTGTGGACTGTTTTAGCCGGAATAGACATTCCGGAAAACCTTACCAAATATATCATTTCCACAATCGAACACCGGCTTGAGGATTACCAGGGTGGGGTTCTTTTTACGCGCATCGGTCAGCATCCCGCCCCATGGCCTTGCTGGCGGCCGTCGAGACGATGCGACTGCGCTTGACGGCGCCACGTCGGCCTGCTGATGCCGTACCGTGCCACTTCGCCCGCACACGCCGACCGGTAGAATTCGGCGCGACCGGCAGATCCGCCACCCAGCCAGCCGAATGGTTCGAGCTTGCGCCCTGCACCGAAACCGGCAACGACGGCGGTCGAGCCTTGAATAATTCGCTCTGCAAATCACCTGCACTTTCGTGGACCGACGGCAGGTAGACGCCGGACAAGCCTTCGTTGAGATCTGCCGCCGCAGCATTGACGCCCGCCTGCAGTTCGCCCACATGCTGGCGAACGGTACGGTCGACGGTAGTCTGCATATCGCCGGCAGCCCGCTCGACACCGTCCTTGAATTTGCGCAGATCGTCCATCCGGATCTGCTGATCCACTTCCGCCTGCACGATAGCGATGTATCGCTGCGCCCGTCCTAGCAGCGTGCCGGCGGTACGCGCAACGCGGGGAAGTCTCTCCGGCCCGAGCACCACCAGCGCGACAGTGCCGATGACGGCCAGTTTGGAAATGTCGAAATCAAGCATGGCAACCGTATCTCCACGTTGCTGGACTGAAAATCAGGCCAACGGACTCATTGTTGCGAAGCAGTACGACGCGTCTGCGCGTCGATAGCAGGCTCGGCAGGAATCGGGGCCGTCTGCGCCGCAACGGCTTCACTCTCCTGCAACCCTTCCTTGAAGCCTTTGATTGCGCCGCCCACGTCCGAACCGAGGTTGCGGATCTTCTTTGTACCAAAGACAAGCGCGACGATCGCCAGAACGATCAGCCAGTGAGTAATGCTGAGGCTACCCATAATCACACTCCTTTCGTTTGCATGGAACCGACCCGCCAACCACACCTGAGTGCTACAGGTCAGGCGCAGATCGTAAGGCGATTTGCATCGGCCGTGTATCAAACGTGCTTATAGCTTCCGCAATAATTCCTGATTGGTTATTCGTGCACCAACTTTTTAATATTTGCGCCACGGAACGAATGACGACGGTCCCGCCCGTGCAGTGAGCCTCATGTCGACCGACGGTTCACTGCAACACGGAAGCTCGCCGGTTCTGCCCTGCATCCTGCGTTACACGGGACTTCATCCCGGTCACCAGGAATTGACGAAAAACGGATAGTTAGGAGAAGAAAGCATGACTGATATGAAACGTCGCAGTGTCCTGGCCGGAGCAGCCGCAGGGGCGGTCGCACTCGGTGCGTCGGCAGCTGCCAAAGCCGCGGAATTCGGCAACCCGGATCGTCCTGCGCAAGGAAGTATCAACTCGACGCCTGCTGCGATTTCCGAGCCCGGTCCGCAGAATCCGCAACTGCGCGACGTTTTGCCGTCGTTCAACAACCCGCCACCCACCGATGTCGGCGGCATGCCGATTCCGTGGGCATCGTTCAACGAAGCGCACAAGCGCATTCAGGCGGGTGGCTGGGCACGCGAAGTGACGACGAAGGCGTTCCCTGTATCAAAGGACATCGCCGGCGTGAACATGCGCCTCGGACCGGGCGGCGTGCGTGAACTGCACTGGCACCAGCAGGCCGAGTGGGCCATCATGGTCAGCGGCGAGGTTCGTATCACGACCATCGATACCAGGGGCCGCGCTGAAGTCGCCGATGTCCAAAGCGGCGACATCTGGTACTTCCCGCCGGGTCTTCCGCACTCGCTGCAAGGGCTGGGCGACAACGGCGGCGAATTCGTGCTGGCGTTCGATAACGGCGCGGCTGGCGAATTCAACACGCTGATGGTAACGGACTGGTTCGCGCACACCCCGCCGGAGATTCTGGCCCAGAACTTCGGTGTGCCGGCCGAGAAATTCAAGGAAATCCCGCTCGACCAGCTGTGGATCTATCAGGGAGCAAAGGCCGGTCCCCTCGCAGCAGATCAGGAGTACTGTGCGTCGCCGGCAGGCCGCCCGGATCACCCGTCTATTTTCCGTATGGGCTCGATGGCGCCGACCATTTCGAGCGCAGGCGGCGAAGTACGCATTGTCGACAGCCGCAACTTCCCGATTTCGAAGACCGTGGCAGCCGCACTCGTGACGGTGAGGCCGGGTGGTCTGCGTGAATTGCACTGGCACCCGGACAACGATGAATGGCAGTACTTCATCAAGGGCACCGGCCGCATGACCGTGTTCAATACGGGCCCTGCGGCACAGACGGTGGACTTCAACCCGGGAGACGTGGGCTACGTGGAGAAAAACCTCGGTCACTACATCAAGAACACCGGTAAGGACGATCTCGTGTTCGTCGAGATTTTCAAGTCGGACCACTTCTCGGAGGTGACCCTGTCCCAGTGGCTGGCTAATGTGCCGCGTCAAATGCTCAAGGAGCATTTGCGCGTCGACGATGAAACCCTTGACGCGATCCACAACCTGAAGCAGCGCCGCGACGTGATTGCGTAAGTACGACAGTCCTGCAGCAACTGGCGCCGTGCGCCCGCGGGTTCAATCAGAACTGCGGGCCTGCGGCGCCCCACCCGGATTCGATGCAGTCCCGCTCCGATGTCCGGGCAGAAGCAGTCGGTCCCTATCGATACCACGCAGCACCGTGAAGAGGCGCTCATCATGTTGATGGCAATTAAACGAACCGCCAGCTACGCTCTTTCTGGCGAAGCTACGGCCGACACGGTCACGGCGATGCGCGACACGCTCGACAACAACCGTCGCGGCGTGCGTGCTCTATTGCCATTCGCGGGTCCCGCGGTGATCGCCTCGGTCGGCTACATGGACCCGGGCAACTTTGCGACCAACATCCAGGCCGGCTCGACCTACGGGTACGAACTGCTTTGGGTGGTGCTGGTCTCGAGCCTCGTGGCGATGCTGTTTCAGGCGATGTCTGCGAAGGTTGGCATCGTAACCGGCCGCAGTCTCGCAGAGCTGTGTCGCGACGAGTTTCCGCGTCCGCTCGTCATAGGGATGTGGATCGCTTCGGAAATTGCCGCCATGGCGACCGATCTGGCCGAATTCATGGGCGCGGCGATGGGCATCTCGCTGCTTTTCCATCTGGCGATGGGATGGGGTCTGCTAATCACGGGCGTCATCACGGTCGGCATCCTGACGCTCGACAAAAAAGGCTTCCGTCCGCTCGAAATCGTCATCGCCGCACTGATCACCGTTATCGGTCTGAGTTATCTGTGCGAGCTTGTCATTGCGCCGCCTGACTGGCATGCCGCGATCTTTCATACTTTCGTGCCCCATCTTCACGGCAACAATGCCTTGATGCTCGCGGTGGGTATCGTTGGCGCGACCATCATGCCGCATACGATTTACCTGCACTCGGGTCTGACGCAGAACCGCGCGCCCGCACGCAACGATTATCAACGCCGCAAGCTGGTGCGTTTTTCGAACCGCGAAGTGGTGATCGCATTGGGCTTCGCTGGCTTCGTGAATCTGGCGATGGTGACCATGTCCGCTTCCGTCTTCAGCAAGAAGGCGCCAGGCATTTCCGACATCGCGGTGGCCTATCACACCCTGACTCCCGTTCTGGGCGCCGGTGCGGCCGCGCTGTTTCTCGTCTCGCTGCTGGCGTCGGGCATCTCCAGTTCTGTCGTGGGCACGATGGCCGGCCAGAACATCATGCAGGGCTTTGTCGGATTCAAGACACCGGTACTGCTTCGACGCCTCATCACGATGGTGCCGGCCGTGATCGTCTGTATGACGTGCAATCCCATGAACGCCATGATCGATAGCCAGATTGTACTGAGCATCATCCTGCCGGTTCCGCTCGTCGCACTCGTCGTCCTCTCGTCGCGGCGCTCAGTGATGGGCGGATTTACGGCGGGCCGCAAGCTGACCGGCACTGCCGTCGTCGCCACCGGCGTGATTCTGGCCCTGAACGTGATGCTTATCTGGCAATCCGTCGTCTCGTAAGAGTGCACGGGTGCGAAGGGCGACCTCGTGGCGGGCGCTCATGGTGGCAATCGTTTGTGTTTCTCGAGTCGCGCCGTCAGGAGGTGGAAGATCCATGCCCGTATGCACCTTGTCGATCCCCGTGAAATGCTCGAGCCGCTCGCCGCCCTCGTCGAGAAGAAACTGCCGGAAATCGACGGCCGAGGGTGGCAGATGGCGGTCCGCGCGATGGACCACGCACCAGTGGCGCTTAAGCGGAAAACCCTGCACATCGAGTACCTTGAGCAAACCAGCGCGTACTTCGGACTGAACCGCCTGCGCCGACAGAAAGCTGATACCCATGCCTGCCATGACCGACTGCTTGATCGCTTCGGCGCAACCGATCTCCATGAAACGCGGCGACGATGCACGGCTGCGGAACGTATCGTTAGCAGCACTGCGCGTGTCGGTACCGCTCTCCCTGACGATCAGGCATTCGAGTGCGATGCGCGCAAAGGGAATGTCCTGTTCGTCAGCGAGCGGGTGTGTCGGGGCCGATACCAGGACGAAGGAACTCGGTGCGAACGTCTCGGCCAGGATGGCCGGGTCATCTGGCGCGTGCACCATCACGGCGAGATCTATCTGGTCGCTTCGCAGCAGGCCGATGAGCTGATCGCGACTACGCACCGTCAGGTCGAGATCGATATGGCTCCTGCCCTGCATGAATGCGCCGATCAGACGCGGAAAGAAATAGCTGCCCGAGGTAACCAGTCCAACCCGCAGACGCTGCGCGTCGCCGCTCCGCAGGTTCGCTATCGACTGCTCGGCGGCTTTCAGATCCGCCAGAATCACCATGCTATGACGCAGTAGCAGCTTGCCAGCCTCGGTGAGCAGGATCCGCCTGCCTACATGGCTAAACAGCGGCAACCCCGCTTGATCCTCCACCTGCTTCACCTGCATCGACACGGCCGGCTGCGTGAGGTGCAAATCTTCGGCTGCCCGGGAAAAGTTCAGATTGCGCGCAACGCTTTCGAAAGCCTTTAGTTGTCTGATTGTTATATTTTTCATATGAAGTCATGTCTCCTATATTGGAACATATTGACTCCTCCAACAAACTCCGGAGGCACTGCGTCGCAGTTTAGCCTCGGCGGCGAATTGCCGCATGCAACAGCGTGTTACGTTTGTAATCGCGACTCGTAGAATATGATTTAACAGTGCATATATCAGCGTTGACGGACTACCAAACCTCGCGGTCAGTTGCCACTCACCCTGATCTCCGGCGTAGACAACGCCCCTTCGGTAAGCTGCCCGGATGGCAGGTACTTCGGTATCGAGCGCACGTGTGTGGACCACTGCAGATCAGAATGTTTCCCAGTCCGCCTTTCCGGTATCCTCAACGGTAGCAGCGTGCCTGTCAGCCTTCGGCTTTTGCGGCTCCGTAGGACGCACGCGAGGAACCTTGGGCGCGGGCAGACGAGGCTTGCTTTGCGGAATCGCGACGTGTGACGCGAATTGCCCCGTATCGGCTACCTTGAACACGGCCACGGCATCCTTCAGACTGATCGCCTGCTCTTCAAGTGACTGAGCTGCGGCGGCAGCCTGCTCGACGAGCGCAGCGTTCTGTTGCCTGACTTCGTCCATCTGGCTGACGGCCTGATTGACCTGTTCGATGCCGCGGCTTTGCTCTTCGGACGCTGCGGCGATCTCGCCGACAATATCCGAAACCTGTTTGATCGCCTGCTTGACCCGGCCCATCGTGGCGCTCACTTCTGTTGCCTGCTGCGCGCCCTCGTGGATCGTTGTCACGGAAGAACTGATCAGTTCCTTGATTTCCTTGGCAGCGGCGGCCGAACGCTGAGCCAGACTGCGAACCTCACTGGCTACGACAACAAAGCCTCGGCCCTGCTCACCAGCACGCGCTGCTTCAACAGCAGCGTTCAGCGCGAGAATATTCGTCTGAAAGGCAATGCCTTCAGTCACACCGGTGATCTCGGAAATCTTGCTCGAACTGCTGCTGATCTCCCCAATTGTCCCGACCATGGACTGAACCGAGTCGTTACCTGCATCGGCCATGTCCGTGGCAAGGGTGGCCAACGAGTTCGCCTGGCGGGCGTTGTCAGCGTTCTGCTTTACCGTTTCGGTCAACTGCGTCATGCTGGCCGCGGTTTCTTCCAGTGAACTCGCCTGCTGCTCCGTACAGGCGGAGAGATCGGTATTGCCGCTGGCGATTTCACGCGAGGCCACCGTGACCGATTCGGTGGTGGCCTTGATTCCGCGCACCGTATCGCTGAGTTGCCGGTCCATTTTCTTTAGCGCATCCAGAAGTTGCCCGGATTCGTCGTGTGAAACGTTGACAATTTCATTGCCGAGCTTTCCGGTCGCGATGTGATTTGCGACATCAAGCGCGGTTTACAGCGCCGTTGTTACCGAGCGAACAACACGAATACCAACGATCATGGCCAGCAGCGATACAAGAGCCACGATCGCAATAGATAGAAAGCGCAGGTGACTCGCGGCCGTCTGCTCGTCAATGAGCTTTGCCTGTGCAGCGGACTGCACATGCTGTTTCATCGTGGTCAATATGCTGAACACCTGATTGGCATTCTCTTTGACTTCAAGCCGATTAACCTCCGCTCCGCCTTTGATGTCGCCTGCTTCGATTCGCTCGACCTGGTGCTTCATGCCGGACTGCATGCGCTGGTATCACCGGTAATGTAACCGCCGTCAAAACAAAACCCCTTCTCCGTCGGCACAGTCTGATCGTCGCGATAGCGCACGTCCCTGAAAAGCGACCCGTCCTTCGGCATCAGCTTGGGAAGGTAATCACTATCTGCCTGGGTCCGCAAGATATACATGTTCGAGCCGGCACGCGCGTACCCTTCGACGTCAAACGAGAGCTCAACGTTCGGGACCTCAACACCGCTAAAGGCAAGTATGCGCGAGTTCTGGTCCGGCGATTCGGCCAACTGCAACCCGGAGGATTTTGTCTGAGCGTTGCCATTGCTGGAGCCGACACGTCTTTTCGTCCGTAGTTCATTCTCCCGGGCCGCAACCTTCGCCTGAAATTCCGATTGACTCACATTGCGAACGGTTTGAATCTTGTATCCGTCGTACGCAAATTCCTGTGCCGACACCTCGTTCTGGGTCGGTACTGAGATGACGAAATGCCCAATACACCAAGGACTCTAGCCATCCCATAGCACCCTCAAGCTTTTCCTATTACTTCGGATCACGCAGCAGCCATGTATCTCATTGCGCTTTTCCGATCTATCGTTGATTGGCTTGCTCAAACACTGGCCTGTCAAACAAGAGTTGAGACGGCAGCAAGCGCCTTGTCCCCAACCACGATCTTGCAATGGGTATATCCCAAATCGATGAAGGCATAGAGTTCGATGCCTACCGTCGACAATTGACACCCGGCTCCGATTAAAGCCTAAATCACGTACTTGACGACGATGCCTTGGTCGTGGCCAGCGCGAGCACGGTGGAACAGCACGTGTCGACCGAGGTTGGTGCGCTCGTCGTAGTTCGCTATGGCAATCGGCAGATCGGGTACCTCGCTGACCGATGCCGCCTCTTCGCATGTGCCGGTGGCGTAACCGTAGCGCGCGAGTAGCTGGGCGACGAACTCGCCCGATGTCGAGTAAGGGCCGCGCCCCGGATGCCCAAACCGCTCGATTGCGACATCGCGCACCGCTTCGAGCGTTGTATCGCAGATCGTGGCAATGACCGCGAACGCGCAATCGAAGTCGCCCCTCTGCTGCACGTGTCGGTAAGCCGGTACGAAGCCGGCTCCGATCATGGTCACGGTCGTTGGTATGGTTGGCATGGTCAATACTCCGACGGGAACAGCAGCGTTGTCGCGCTGCGGTCGGCTTCGGTGATGAGCCACACCCGTTCCCCTGCGATTTCATACGCTGACAGGATGCGTGAGCCGTGCTGTACGGCCAGCTGGTTCGACCTTGCATCTTCGGCTCTGGCGGCGCGACTACTTCCCGGCCGCTTTGGTGTTCATGGCATGAATTCCGATTGCCCAGTGACCAGCGATATTCTTGAAGTTCGTTCGAACGCGGTCAGCCGGCTTACACCAAGGCGCTGGATCAAGTGCGTACTCGATTGTCGAGCCGGAGGCGTGCCTTGCCTTTGCGCGATGCCACAGCACGTGTCGGCCAACCTCCATGTCGGCGTTGTAGTTGACCATCAGGAAGGCAACGTCGGGCATATCCGCCACACGACCGATTTCCTTGTACACCGTCGCGACGACCCCCAACTGGGCAAGCAGCGCTGCAATCTGTGTCTCGCCGAGGTAGTAAGGCCCACGCGCGGGATGCTTTGTCTTGGCGATAGCGATGTCCCGCACTTCTTCGATTGTCTTCCCCGAAAGCATCGCGGCACATGCGAAGACGTCGTCGAAGTCATTGGTCTGCGCGATGAAGGTGAACGCAGGCGTGAAGGTGGTGGGCGTGCTCTCGACCGTCGTTGGAATGGCGATGGCTGGCATAGAGGATTCCTTAACAAAATGAAAGCGCGCAGCAACGCCTGCCTGGCGGCATCGGACATCCGTGTGGGCTGGTTGAACTCGACTCGACCGGATCGCCCCTGCGCGATGCGCCGGGGCGGCGCTCTCCCCACGCTGACGCGTGGGGAGAGCGCCTCGATCCGGGCGCGACGGTGCGCGCGAAGCGATCGTGGTATGCGAACGCCCTGACCTTGCAGAGAAAGGAAGCAAGAGTCCGCGCGCGGGTCAGGCGTGGACTTTCGCAGTCAGGTCAATCCCGAGTGCCTTCATGACCGCAAGCGTCGTTTTCAAGGTTGGGTTGCCACTTTCACTAAATGAGCGGTAAAGCTGCTCGCGCGACAAACCAGTCTCGCTAGCAATCTGTGCCATCCCTCGGGCGCGCGCCACAACGCCGAGCGCCTTCGCAATGTAACCGGCGTCTCCCGTCTCAAATGCATCGGCCATGAAAGCCGCGATTTCTTCGTTATCAACCAGGGCAACAGCCGGGTCGTAGGTAGTCAGTTTTTCGGCCATTTCATTTGCTCCATTCCTGAGCCAGTTTTTTCGCCGTAGCGATGTCGCGTGCCTGGGTACTCTTGTCGCCACCACACAACAGCACGACTAGTGTGTTGCCGCGTTGGTGCACATAGACACGATAGCCAGGACCGTAGTGAATCCGCAATTCACTCACCCCTTCTCCGACCGGCGCTATGTCGCCCGAGAGTCCCTGGGCCAGTCGAAACACCCTGGCCGCGATCATGGTTCGCGCCCGTCGATCCCTGAGCCGGGACTCCCACAAGCGAAACGTTTCGGTCTGTTTGATCTCGATTGCCATAACATCATTGTAGTTTATAAACTACTGCGTGTCAAGTCGCCCCTAGACAGAATGGCACTTACTTAAGCCCGAGGAGCGTGCCCATATTTTCGGACGCGCTCGCGTGCGATGTGACGAGGCTCTTTCAGCCATGGATAAGACTTCGGTCTTCGTTTTCGCATTCGTGGTTCGATACGACCGGGGCGATTCCTAACGCGAGCCTGCGCGATCAGCCTGAACAGGAGACTCTGGCCGTGAGTTGCCGTCAGCCCCCTGGCCAGCCATTCAGTCCATAGCTGCACGGCGTGCTTGAAACTCAGTGTTCGCGGATCGGTGGCGTAGTGGCTGGCAGCCTGGGCCATTAGCAGCCGAATCACGTTGTAGGCCAGCAGATGGACCCAGATCTCCTTCTCGTTCATGTGGGCAGTTTGGCAATGCAGCACATCCATGCCCATCGTCGTCTTGATGTTACGTAGATCCAGTTCCACGTTCCAACGCCTGGCATACAACTGCGAGAGGTCTTGTTTGCTGGTCTTGCGTGCATCAAGCATCGTGGTGACCAGTACCCGGTGATGCAGTCTGCATTCGCGCACCATCAGTTCATCGGGGAAGGCCTGGTACTGATCACGCGTCATCCAGGCGGGGCACTGCCGGGGTTTGGGCCACGTCACAATGTGATCGCGCGTGCCCAGGGACTTGCCTCGCCGAAAATCGGTGCGGCGTGCCCCATGCTGTTCCATCACGACATCCGCCCCGGCGGCGATCATTGAGGCCATCAGAAAGTAGTGGCAATACAACGCATCGGCGACGATCACGTCACCTCGACGAAATGTGTCTTGCAGCATGCGAAACGCCGTCAGCTCCCCGCTGCCTTTGCCCGCGTAAGTGCCCAGCGCCGCCTGCAGCACTGCGCCGCTTGCCAGACAGATCACCGCAACCAGATAGGCCAACGGAAATCCCACCCCTTCGGCCTGAGAACTGGCCTGCGCGAAGCGGGCCTGGTTCGACGGCGTATCGGGCATCGAGATCCCTGTACCGTCAACCAGCTTGACCGGGCGCCCGCGCCACTTCCAGGCCGGGCACAGCCTCAAGCGGGGTCGTGGCCGAAGGCGCCATCTTCACGCGGACCCCGTACGTGCCCGGACACGCATTACTCGACGGAGGGCGCACGCCTTCTTGCGCTATCGATTACTGAACAATATGCGGCCTCGATAGCCTTGTCGTTCAGAACTGCCTGAATCACATCCGCGATGTCTTTGATCTCAGGCTGCGTCGATTGTGGCCAGACAATACATAGCGATAGCGGGTTTGCCGCGCTCGGAACGGGAATCGCACGACTCTCGAAAGGCCCTTTTTCATGCAAGGCGAGTTGCTCACTCAATGCGTCGCGCAGGAGCTCGCCAAGAGAATTTCCTTCATCGTCACGCTGGATTGTCAACAATGGCGTAGCCACAAGTGAATGCGGACTTATGGCAATCACGATCCCATCCATCCCCCCCTCATCGTCCACTTCACTCTGGACAGGACGACCCGCGTCCCCCAACCGGTATCCTGATTGAAGCAGGGAGCCCGCCAGTCATTCTGCGCTTCGGCATACTCGCGCGTTGAGCGGATATGTGCCGCTTCGTTCTCGACCCGCCTGATCCGCTCGGAAAACTCAGTTTGCCCGTGAAGCGTCGTGGCCGCATCGTCGCGTGCGCACAGCTCGGCGAGCGCACGCGGCAATGGCCGCCTGACGATTGGACGGTCCAGCTTTCGCATGTGGTTCAGCACCTGCAGGAAGCGAACATGCTCATCGATTTTCCCTTTCATTTCCATTTCGTAGTCCTCACTGACTTGGTAAGAGATCCAGATCTCGGTGACCGGGTGGAGAGTCGCCCGGTTGAAATCCATTGTGAAGGAAGATTTGAAAAAAATTTTTATGAAAGCGTACCGACTTTGGGGTGCTTTTCGGTTTCCTGCGGTCCTCATCGTGTGCTAACGGCACCTGATATATCCGCGGCATGCCCCAAGCCACTGCACAGCTGGCTCGCTTCCGGATACCCCGATATATGGGGTCACATCATTCGAAATCGGTACTTCGTAGGGTAGGCGGATTGCCCATGGCGCGTGTTCACCCGGACTAACTTCGATTGCGTGGAGCGTCGGTACGCTTTCCCTGTCGCACGGTGCGACAAGCGGCCCTTGCTGGGCAAGGAGATCGAACTGCCTTGCTGTACAGATTCAGTCTGGCCCCGTAGGGGACCATAGCTGGGTCACCCCCTCTTTTTAACGGTTCCATATCAAAGGCCACGTGCCCGGCGGCCTACTTTGACGGCCATGCAGATGTGCCATTTACTCCGATGTGGCTGGGACCCACAAACCCGCAGGCGGTTTCGGCGATCGAGAAATCACGAGGTGCCGGGGGTACATCGAATCGGGCTAACCCAAGGCGTCGCCCCGCTTCGGCCCGGGTTAGTTATCGCGCCCGGCGGCAACCTGCCCAGACCGGCGGGGTGAACTTTTGCAAGGTCTGAGTAAGAGCGGCTCACACCGGAGAGCTGCGACGTACCGGCAAACACGAGTCGGCAAGTTCGGAGAAGCAGCGGTCAAGTCAGGCGCGGGCCAAGCGAGCACACATCGCAAAGCCGCCGCTTTCTCTTCAGGGGGAAGAGCCGCGGGCAAGCGCACCCCGCCCGCCAGTGTTGCTGTGACTACGGCCGCGAAATCGCAGGGGCGCAAAAGTGTCAAAGCTGTCAATCAGCAACAACGCGTGTCCCCGCGTAGTCCCGGACTGCAAACGGCCGGTGCATGGCGGCACGTTTGCGCTTGCGATGCCAATAGACCATGTAGAGTCCGCACCGCGTATGGTGCGGACTCTACATGGCGGAACTACACGCTATCCGTTGCCTCGCAGCCAGCGCACAAAGTCAATCAAGGGCCGGATGCAATCAAGAAACAAGGCGCCGCACTCTGTCCAGAAGACATACCAGTACTTTCGAACACTTTGCATGATTTATCCTCGACGGATTGGAAAATTTTCATGTGACGCCGCTGCTAGCGAATGTATTCGCCACATACCTTCGAGCAGCTTTTGAGGCATGTCTGGTACGCGGAATTCACCGTCGGCAATGCCGGTGGGGAATGCGAAATCCATAGCGCTGCAGCAACGATGCCGCTACCAGACGCTGCGGCCGCAACCGCAAGCATCAGCAGTGACAGATCGTGATCGTCGTGGCGAAAAAAATACCCCCACAACCTACGAACACATTTCATAAGGACTCCGATTTATATTTCACATGGAATGCGATCATCAGATAGTGGACGCCCCACTGCCTGTCGCAATTCAAGTGTCTGCCACCGATTGCCAGACGCAAATGCACGCGCGCGTCGCCCTGGTTCAGGATCGTGGCCCGACGCTTCCGATCTCGAAGCAAGGTGCTATACAGCGGTTTGGCTGGAGCCGTGCGTGCGCCGTCACGGCGACTCACTACACGTGGCATTGCCTTGAGTGCACGACAGTCAGTACCGTAAGGACGGTGCCGTGAGCCCTGGCACGGCACGACGTGGATATCGACTCGACGCCTGTTCGCCGGATGTACCGCCAAGGAACAGTACGCCGGATCCATAGGGGGCTCGCGCCATTTTCCTGCCCTGCCCAAAATGCCTGCGTGAGGGCGGATCGGATGAAGCGCCACAACCCCGGGGCCTGTGCTGGGAGAAGCCATCGCCGTTTCCGTAAATACGATCAGGCCAGCGACACGTACAGTGGTCAGTTCCGGCGCTGAAGCTCGAACCGCAGCTAATGGCACGCCCGGAAGCCGAAAGGTGTGGCCTTGCATATCAACGCGTCGCCGATGTATCGACGTTCTCGGCAAACACCGTGCGCGCCGCGACAGACACGTCGCTGACGCGCAACTGTGCGACTGCTCCCCCGCAGTGCGCGAACGGCGGCAATATTGATTGTTTTTGCGATAACCGCGTCGGCGTCTGCAATCGACCTGCCGTCAAGCACCACGACGCAGCGATCGAGCACGCCGAAGCGACGGTATATCTGTTACGTGTCATGTTCGCCAGCTTCCGGTTCGCGTACAGACGCATGTCCTCGCGCTCCGGCACGTCGAAGCGGATTTTCTCCTCGAAGCGTCCACCACGTAGCACCGCTTTATCCAGGCGATCGTAGTGATTGGTCGCCGCGATATACATCACGTCACGAGCCTTTCCTTGGGCGCCACTCAAGGACGTGAGGATCTCGTTAGCCAAAACCTCAACGTTCGAGTAACGACGCTCCAGCAGCACGGGGTCCGCCTCGTCAATGAACACAATCACGGGACGGATATCGCTGGCTTCTCGCACCAGTTCGCCCCACGCACCCGGCTTGCCGATGAGTCTGGCGGCTGTGGTCGACAGGAACCCCACCCGCTCGCCTGAGCGATCGCCATCGCTGCTTCCGTCTTGCCGGTGCCCGGAGGGCCGAAGAAGATCACGCCCGAGGGGAGGCTGCCCCCCATCTTCTCCAGGTTATGGACCTGCTGCATTTTGTAAGCCATATCACGTAGAACGTCGCGTGACTCAGCCGGCATGATGATCTCCTCAATGGACTTCACGCCCACCGGCAGCCTGCCCTTGCGACCCTGCAGCAATCGCATCGCCTGCATCCCCAGCTCAAACGTCACCCTGCCCACCCGAAACCTGCCGTCCCTGCTCATGTCCGCCAACTGGCCACCCACGCTCGCGAGGCGGCTTGCGCTAAAGCCGTCCCAACGCTCTGCCAGACTCGTGACCACGACGGGATCCACCACCGAAAAACCAAGGCTTTCGCCGATCGACCTGCGCAGGATTGCCACACGCGCTTCCATATCGGGTGCCGGCACTTCAATCTTGAAATCGAAGCGCCCTTCGCGGATCGCAGCACGATCAAGCCTGTCGATGAAATTTGTGGCTGCCACCAGCACCACCTGCGTACCGTGCAGGCTGGTGATGTTCGTTAGCATCACGTTGGCCACATCGGTATCCATCGAGTGCGAGCGCAAGCCATCGTCACGCGGTTTCGCCATTGAGTCAAACTCATCAAGGAAGAGGACGCATACGCCGATGCGACGTGCAGCCCTGAACATCGCGTCGATCTTCTGCGGAGTCTCGTTGATCCACTTCGACGCGAGGTCACCATAGGTGATTGCCACGAACGGCACCTTCAGTTCACCAGCGAGGGCTTCCGCGAAAAACGTCTTGCCGTTGCCGGGTTCCCCAAATAGAAGGACCCCATTTCCTTTGTCTCGAGCGCCATGAATAATGCTCTCACCAGCCGCCAGTAAACGTCTCTTCGTCTCAGCCATACCGATCAGGTCGGCAAACCGGTAGCGAGGCTGACGCACGTTGTCGTCAAACGAATAAGCCGGCTGCGGTACCTGCACCGGATCACGTAGCGCCTGCGCCGCAGCCCCCGTATTCGCAGCGGTCCGGTCCAAGCCGGGCCGCCCATTGCGCCAGTTGCGTCGCATCATCATGGCGACGGCGGCCATGGTCCAGATAGCCACACCGTATCGGCTGAACGTGCTTGAGGCGATCACGAGCCGCAGCATGCCCGCGCTCAGGATAAGGACCGCAACCAGCGTCCAGCGCGAGCTGTGCCGGTCCTGCACCCACACCGCTGCCGCCGCAATGACGGTAAGTTCCAGTAACTCGCGGCACGGATCAAAGCCCATCCGGTGCCCCGCTGTAAATGAATGCGTAATGGCGACCATAAAAAGTCCCACGAAGAGCCAGCGCAGCACAAAGCAGGCGGGATGATTGAACCCGTTCATTGATTCACCTCAGTTGGTATGTCGGAGGCCAACAGCAGCGCTCATCGTGCAGCGTTACCGTTGCCGTCAATTGTTCCCGGAGCCAGCGCACGTCGTGCAGCGCCGGGCAAGTTTTAGCGGCGCGGAACCGGGTTCCACTGTCGCAGCGGCTTTCTGATACGCTTTTTTAGCGTGCGCATGCGTGTGGTGAGACGTACCGGCTTAAGTCTGCGCCGCTTCCAGCGTCTTTCCGCGTGTCGCAGCCGACCAATCCGACGTCTGAGATGGCTCGCGAGTCGCTGGCGCCAGAGTTCGATGACTTCCAGGGGGACCGAAGCCGGGATAAAGGCAGTAAGCTTCCGCTGCTCATCCTGATGGCTTCCTCACCGTTTTCCACAAAAACGGATGTCTTCATTTTCCTTAATACTCCTATTTATATAACTTACGTTCACCATCTGATCTGACATGCCAATTCGGCACTGTTCAAACGACGGGGTCACTTGCAGCGCGTCTGTTCGCGCACCAGGTGCGCCGCCCATATCGAGGTCGCTACACAACCCCTGACAAACTCGCGGACCTGGCTGAACAAGAGCTCCGGTTGCATTCAGAAGGCGCTGCCGTGAACCGCTCAGAGAGTCGGCCTACAGAAGCAGCCCGTTTGCACAACGTCATCAGGTGAAGCGGCTAGCCCAAACCGTCCAGCATGATGCGACACAGAGTTGGTGCTTCAACCGATAATGGTGTTGCGCGGTTCGGATGAGCCAACCGTCCGATACGAACCTTCCGCCTGAGGTCTAGTCACGGCTCCATTCATACATGGCCAGGAGGGCGTGCGGTCGGGTCTGTGCAACCCACGCGGATCGGAACAACAGAAGCGCAAGCTGCCTGCAAGACATCATGAAAGACACATCGCTGCTGGGGCGCCACCTCTTGCCTCAATGTAGCCTCGGTGTTCCGGCGGTGTGAATTCCAGGCAACGCGTCAGGAAGTGAGCTCGCATCGTTAGCAAGCATCAGCCATCCGACGACATTGCCAAGTGCGTCACGCGGGAACAGAAAGAGCGCCCAATATGCAGTGACGGATCCACATCCGTCCGCACCACCTTTTTCCGGTACGGTGCCGACGCGATACGCACCTTCCACGTCGATGCACGCTCCGCAGGGCAGAGTTCCGTCTTCCTCCACCGACTCATATTCCAGTCGCACGATCAGCACTTCGCCTGTGTCCTTCGGAGTGCATGGCATTTTTCGTTCCGCGTTCATCAGGCCCCCCTTTCCTTATGTCCGCGATGTGGAAACTGCAATATGACGCGTATGCCGCTGAAACCGAACAGGTAGCTTGCGTCACGGTCGAGGTCGAGAATTTCAAGGTCGAGGAGGGCTTCCAGGTCGCGCATGACCGCCGTCTTTTCGCGAGCCTGGAGCGACGCGATCGACTCCGCCGTCATTGGGCCTTCTTCCCGAAGCATCGTGACAATCTCCATCCGCTGGACGGTCAATGCCTCTAGCAGCCGGGCCGGATCGTCAAACAACAGGAACCTCGAACCGCGAGACCGCACGCTACTGCACGATGCAGTGCTTTCTTGTGCGCGATCGAACGGAACGTTTGCGAGGATGAGAAAATTCATGGTCAATCCTTTTGCATGAGCGGAACGCACGCGCTCGTCGGCGCACGTTTCGCAGTGTCATGTGAACCCGAGAGATCAAACAGTCGCAAACGGAACAGCCGGGCCGCCCGGCAATCGCGAAAGCGTCAGGCATCGCTGTCAATGACTGCGAATACGGTGTTACACGGCCACAGAAACCACCCGGGCGATGACCGGTAGCGGGGCTCATCGGCGAAACAGGCTGGAGAACTCTTCACAACTGTCGTCGACAATCTGGTAGACCTCTTCAGTCCACTCAGCCCTGCTTGACCAGAGCTCAAGGGCGAATGCCAACGTGAACACCGACGTAACGAATTTCAGCATGTCGAGAAGCACGAACACGGCGCCTCTTCCACCATGTCCCAGGACCCACTGCAGTGTGTCGATACCCCAAGTGATCAGAAACCACGACAGCAATGAGAAGACGTGAGGAGCGGCCAGACTGAGCACGCCAACGCCGTTAATAAGCCAATGAACCGGGCGTGGCAGTTCAGCGTAAGCCGAATTGACGACAGAAAAGCGGGAGCAACGTTGACGTTTCTGCATGTGATTTCTCCTGGCTGTTGTTAGAACACGATCGTGCGTTCGTCGATCGAACCCACGAACCCAGTCTCAGGTACGCCGGCAAAAATGCAAGTCAACAACAGCGTTTCGGAAAGCAAAGCAGTCTGCACAGCAACGAGATGGTTTGCGGTGTCGTCAAAACGATGAAAAGAGAACAAGTCTCATGGGTGGCCAGGGCAGGAAAGAAATGCGGCCTGAGAGAACCTGACTATGGCGGTTGAGCGGTACGCCCGGGCGAATCCGCAGCGCACCCTTGAACACCGCTCGCACACGGATTTCGCCAGTGAGCAGATTCGCCAACCTATGGTGATCACATGTCCGGTCATGCGAGGCAAGTCCAGATCGTGCAGCCCGAAAGCGGTCCCGTTGGGGAAATTGGGGAGCAGCAATGGAAGCCGCGTCAGGCACCTCTTCGATGCAGATTCGGTATGCACGATCGACGCAGGTCGCTGGTTTGAGCCGGCCGACCCTCCTGTGCCAGCACAACCCCGGCGCGACCGAGCAGCGGTAACTCGCGGTCATCGCGGGCGTTGAGGCGATCCGCCTGGATTGAAAGCAACCTGCCTGCGTCGGGCATGCAAACCGGCTTCCCGTATAGCCCGTCAGCAACGATGGCGGATAACCGTTTTCTTTTTGCGGTTCATCGAGCATCGGACAAAAGCCGTTTTGTATTCGTCAACTGACGTGCCTTCGTCTAACAACGTTTTCACTACCGCATGAACGGCGGCCACCCGGTGACCATAGCTGTCATTTTTATTCCTTTGGGTCCATTTGCTGAGCGCGCGCAGGCGGAGGCGCTCCCTTCATCGACCGTCAGGCAGATCGCTACCATCTCCGTTCTCCCCCTACGAAAAGCTACCTCTGTTCAACCCACACGGCGTGAGTTTTACCTGGGCATATCAGGTCCGGCATATGCCAGCGCGCAATCTGGATGGTCGCATCGTCCCTCATGTGAGAGGCCGCGTACTCGCCATCCGGATCGTTCAGGCCTTCGACTGTACCCTTCGCGCCAGTGCATTTGGCTAGGGTCGCCTTCACAACCATCTCCCACGCTGCCTACAACGGTGCGTCATCGGTCAGCGACGGCGGAAGCAGCGGGCCCAACCATCGCGCGGTAGCGAACCAAGGTGCGCGCAGATCAATTCCGTCAGGTTTGCCGAATTGCTCGGCTTCCCATCGATCTTTGCCTTGCCGCTTTTTTTGTGATGTCGAGCTCCATCTTCAGGCGAGACACTTCCGCTCTCAACCGCGCCAGTTCCATCTGCTCTGGACTGACCGGCTTCGCTCCGGCTCCGACCAGTTTGCCTTCCCTGTCCGCCTTGACCCAGTTGTGAAGGGTCTGCTGCACCACGCCCAGCGTCGCTGACACCGCAGTCAGACTTTGGCCGTTCTTCACCAGCCGGACTGCTTCCAGTTTGAATTCGAGCGTGTACTGCGCCCGCTTTGCCTTGACCGTCATCGTTTCTCCTTGCTTGAGTTTACACACTCAGCAAGGGATTCGTTTTTCGGGGGCAAGGTCAAGAGGAATGTTCGCGGCTTCGCCCGAACGTCTTACCATATTGACTCGTAAATCAACCTACCCCGTCTTATCAATAACCGTAGCCGACCAACTACTGTCGCTTTGAATGCCCAGGCACAGTGGTCCGCAAAGGTGCCGGCCCCGCTTCGCCCTCCCCTCGATCGCCCGGAGCCCGCCTCACGGTCAGTTGCCGTTCACGCGGATCTCTGATGTCGATAGCGCCCCCTCGTTGATCAAAAGTCCGATTCCCCCGTTTTCATAAGGCTGCATGACGTCGCGAACCGAGAACACGGATTGTCCCTCGATCGAGCACCCGATCTGGTTACCATTCAGCGTCACCGACATCTGATAGGGCCGCTCGAGCGCCCACGCGTACGCCTGTTCTGCGAGCACCGTCCGCTTGCCGTCCCTGACCTTGACGAGGCGCAGATAGCCATCGCGCGATAAAAGCATGGCGTAAAAGCGGCGCAGTCCCTGAACCCGAAATGCCAATCCACCCTCATGCCCCAGATGGACGGCGATACTCGACGACACTGTGTAATCGCCCCACTGCCGCGTGCCGTGAATGATGATGCCTTCGCCCACGCTTTGCGAGATGCGGAACGCAGCCGGGAAATTCTTGCTGAAGATGCTCACGCTGTTGATCCAGGCGAAGCGCCAGAAATCGCCCCCCTCGTCGGGACGACGCAGACGAAGCTCAGGCGGTCCGTCAACCCGCAGGTAGTCGACCAGCACCGTCCCCCTCGCCTGAGGGGCGGCGGTCGTCAGACTGAAGCCGATCTGCTGGATCGGCTGGCCTCCGGTATCGGGCAGGCGCCAGCGCAATAGCGTGCTTTGTCCCGGTGACAGCGTCTGTGGCTCACCGTCGATCGTGTTCAGCGTATCGCCCTTGCCGTAGACCTTCACCCGCAGATTGACGGACACCGGCGCCGCGTTGTCAGGCTCGGCGGCAAGCTTCGTCTCGATCCATTGCCCCGAGTAGACGAGCGGCGTGGCCATCAACTCATACACCGGCATTTGCGGCGCATTGGATGGCGAGAAAGTCGGCGTCATCGCCGCGAGCGTCTGACCCGGCGCGAGCGACTTGATGCGCAAGGCGAGCGCGCCATCGCTGTTTTCCACGCTCAATGCGCCCGGCGAGCCCTTCCCGGAATCGGCCTCGAAACCCTGCACGCTGCCCGGCAAGGAGAAGTGGAAAAGCGCGCCGTTCTTCGGTGCATCCGGGGCGGGCATGCCCGCGAGCTGGTAGCCAAAACCCGCGATCTGATACGCGATTCGTACCGCATCGGTAACCGCGCTGCCGCCGTCGGCTGAAGAGATCAGCATCCGGTCCGCGATGGGGCCGCGCCAGTCAGGTCCCGCATCCACCCCCGCGAGACCGAGCTTGATACCCAGCAGACAGCCGAGATTGCCCGAATTGCAGTCGGTGTCCCAGCCGGACGTGTTGACGATCATGAGCGCCTTTTGCAGATCGTCTGGTGCGTAAAGCAGACTCATAATGATGAGCGCGTGATTGGGCACCACATGGCAGTTGCCCGGGAATTTGTCGTAGCCGTAATGATCCTGGATGCGTTGCCGGCAATCGCGCCACTCCGGCAGTTCAGCGCGCCAGTGGCGCACGTCGCTGATCAGGCGGGCGATCAGACTATCCTTGGGAATCACGGAAAGTCCGACTTCAAGCAGATGCTCGACATCGTCTGAAACGAAAGCCTCGGCTTCCATGGCGGCGAGCAGTTTCGCCGCATGCACGGCCTCGCCGTCGTGACTCACCGTGGCGGCCTGTTCTGCGAGGCGCGCCGCTAGTTCGGGCTGGCCAGGCGAGACCATGGCCCAGCCGTCGATGAAGATCTGCGCACCTATCTGCTCCGCGACGGTTTGCCCATTGACCTCAATGGAGCCACTAGCGGGTGCCGGAATGCCGCGCTTGAGGTTCAGCCACGCGGTGTGCTCGCTGGAGTTCCCGCTGCCGCCCCACCAGAGAATCGCCCGGTTCTCGACGATATTGTTGAGCCAGGTCTTGCCGATTTCCTCGGACGAGAGTTCCGGCTTGACGCCATGCTCATCGAACGCACGCAGAAACGTGAAGGTGCCTGCGACGTCATCGTCGGTCACGACAAGCGGGACACCTAGGCGGTCGTGCACGTAGTACTCGATGGTCCCGAGTTCGGCCATGATGCGCTGATGAGTCCAGTTCTCAAAAGGCCGGCCAAGGAACACGCCGATCAGCTTGCCCAGGACGCCGGCATAGACACGTTCAAGATAATCTTGCTGAAGAGACATGAGTGGCACCTCTCAATACGATACGGTTGACGACAGTGCGAAAGGCGAAGCCGCTCGCACAAGACAGTACGATGCAGCCGTGGCCTTCAGCCTTTGACCGATCCGCTCGCCATGCCTTCGATAAAACGTCGTTGCATGACAAGAAAAAACACGACCATGGGCGCGACGATAAGGAGCGCGGTGGCCATGATCTCGCCCCAGTCGCTGCTGTACTGACCGCCCATCGAGTAAAAGCGGACCACGGCGGTCTGCACGGGATGTCCCTGCAGGAAGGTTGTCGCGATAAGGAATTCATTCCAGGTGTTCATGCCGGCGATCACCGCCACGGTGAGCAGCCCCGGCGATACGAGCGGCAGCGTGACGCGGCTGAACACCTGCCAACGCGTCGCACCGTCCATGATCGCAGCCTCTTCGATTTCCACCGGAATCGCCAGAAAATAAGTACGCAGCAGAAAGATCGAGAACGGACTGTAGATCGCCGTATAAATCAACGAGGTCGCGACGATGCTGTCCAGCAGGTTGAGCTTCGCGAAACCGAAATACAGCGGGAACAGGTAAAGCTGGATAGGCAAGGTAGTGGTAGCGAGAAAGTACGTCGCAATCCAGCGCGAGCCGCGCACTTTCTGCCGGGCGAGTGCATACGCCGCCATCGATCCAGTCGCGCAGATCAGCACGATCGTCAGACCGGTCACTTTCACGCTGTTTAGCAGCGACCTCGCCATCTCCGCGTCGCGCCATGCCCGCACGAAATTGATCCACTGCGGCACATGCGGCAATGCGAGCGGATTGGCCACGATTTCTGCGCTCGTCTTCAGCGCGCTTACGGCCATCAACGCAAGCGGGAACAGCGCGATGGTGGCACCTAGCGCGAGGATCACGTAGGTGATCGTCAGCGTGCCCCGGCTTATCGCATGGTTCACGATTCAAGCTCCCGTTGCTGAATGCGAACATAGAAAATCGTCGCCACCAAACCGAACAGGCTGATCACGAGCGCCACCGCAGCAGCGGGCCCCATGGTGAAGTTATAGAACGCGTAGCGATAGGAGAGCGTCGAGAGCACTTCACTCGAAAACGCGGGGCCCCCTTGCGTCAAAACATAAACGAAGTCGAACGCAAGGAACGACCAGATCACGGTCATGATCATCATCAGCACGACGGTGGGCCGGATGGCCGGCAGCAGGATGTAGCGCATCAGCTGGAAGTAACCGGCGCCGTCGAGCCGGGCCGCTTCAATCTGCGCGGGATCGACCTGCCGGAACGCCGCAAAAAAGATCACGGCGAGAAATCCCCACCAGTGCCAGAGATCCACCGATGCAACAGCCAGCAATGCCGTCGACGGATGCGCAAGCGGGTCGTCGAGGTGTACGCCGAAGACATGCAGCCAGCCTATCAACCCGCCGTCCGGGTTGTAGATCATCCCTTGCCAGATCCGCGCAATGACCACGGTGGCGATGATGGCGGGAAGGAAATAGACAATCTGGAAAAAGGTTCGTCCGCGCCGCACCATCAGCAGCAGGGACGCAGCAACCAGACCCATGATGATCGGCACGGTGAGGAACAACGCGGTCCACTTGACGTTGTTCAGAAGCGCCGAGAAAAACACGGGATCGGCGAACATCGCGCGGAAATTGTCGAGCCCCGCGAACACCGGATCCGACGTGCCGTCCCAACTGACAAACGCCATGGCGATCGTGAGCAACGCCGGGATCAGGATGATCAGCACGTTAATCAGCAACGCCGGCAAGAGAAACCACATAAGGTCAGCTCACAGTGGCATTTCAACGTTTCAACGGGACAGCGCGACAGTCTCGTGACCAACGCGCGCGGCGGCAACTCCTCGGCAACCCATCAGCGCGGCGGCAATGGCGGCACCTTGCCCTCCTTGAGTTCCTTCGCGAAGGTATCCTGCATGGTTTGCAGATATTGCGCGACGGTGATCTTGCCGAGCCAGACCTGCTCGATGCCGCGGATCAGATAATCCTCGGTCGCGGGCGGCCAGTAGGTCCACGTCGTATAGCCGTAGTTTCCATCACGCACGCCTTTCGAAAACGACGTCACCGTGTTCGCGAACAGCGGCGAAACGTTCTTCTCGAGCTTGGCGGCATCCACCGACGTCAGCGGCAGGTTCCAGTCGCCTGGCCAGTCCTTGCTGATCTTGTCGTAGAACGCATCGGAGTACATATAGTTCAGGAAAGCGGCGGCGGCGTCCGGATTGCCTGAACCCTTGTTGATCGACATCGTGCTGCCGATGCCGATCTCGTACGTCGGGTAAGGCACGCCATCACGCAGACTCGGTAACGCGACGACGCCGAGTTGCTGGCCGGTCTGCGCGAAGGCTTTGGTCATGAAGTCGAACGAGAACGTGCCGTTTGGCGCCATCCCGGCCTCCCCCTTGGCCAGGCGCAAAGCCTGCTGGTCGCTCGATAGCGAGAAGTAGTCCTTGCCGAACCAGCCCTTCTGGTACCAGTCGTTCAGCATGCCAATTGCCTGCTGGAACACCGGGGCCGTCCACGGCAGCTCGCCTTTCAGCGCCTTGTAGACATTGTCCGGCCCCGCGAAGTGATTGAGCACGACCGTCACATGCCATTCGTTCGCGTCGCGCCAGTCGCCGTTGCCGACCGAGAACGGCGTGATGCCCTTGGCCTGCATCGCTGCCGCGAGTTTGTTCAGATCGGCAAGCGTCTTCGGCGGCTGCCAGCCGTTTTTATCGAACAGCGTCTTGTTGTAGTAGAGCACCATCGTCTCGAAGGTGCGCGGCAGCACATAAATGTGCCCCTTGTAGATACCGGCCTTCAGCGCCGGCGCAAGGATGCGCTGGTCGAGGTGATACTTCTGGATGTAGCCATCGAGCGGAAGAAGATGCCCTGACTCGATCAGCGGGAGCGCATAGGTGGGTCCGGGCGTCATCACGATGTCCGGCCCTCTGCCGGCGAGGACGGCCATACGGATCTGCTTGTCGCCCGCCCCGCCGGATTTGACATCGAGCGTGAGCGGGCTGCCGGGATTCGCGGCGTTAAACGGGTCGACGAGGTCCTTCTGCAGGATGCGCTGCTGATCCGGCGTGGCGCCGCGTTGATACCAGAGCGCGACCGGATCGCCGGCGAAAGCAGACGGCGTAGTAGCCGGCACGAGCACGGAGAGCATCGCGCAGATCAAGGCGACGCGCCGCGACGCCGTGACACGAGATTTACCCACTATTGCTGTCATCTTCATCGACGTCTGCTCCTTGATAGGCTGGATCTGTATCGCCGCGCCGGGGTGCTCAGGTGCTCAGGTGCTCACGTGGACTGGCGCGGTACGACTTCGAATGGCATTTCGCGGTGACGCCCTGGCGTGTTTTCGGGCAGTTCGGTGAGCCGCTGCAGCATCATGTGCGCGGCCACCTGCCCGAGGACGTTCTGAAACTGGTTGACGGTGCTGAGCGCCGGCGTGAGAACTCGCGCAGCAAAGATATCGTCGAAGCCCATCACGGCGATGTCCTCGGGAATGCGGTATCCGGCTTCCCGAATCACAGACATGGCGCCGATCGCCATCAGGTCGTTGGCCGCAAAAAGCGCGCTCGGACGGTCTGCACGCAGCAGCACTTCACGGGCCGCGCTACCGCCGGCCTCCTCGTCGAAGCCGCCGTGAACGACGATATCGGGCACAAGACCCGCTTCAAGCATGGTGTTGCGGTAGCCGCGCGCCCGATTGTCCTGCGGGCCACCGGTGCCCGTGATCATCGTGATACGTCTGTGCCCGCGTTCGAGCAGATAGCGTGTGGCCGCCGTCGCCGCCGCGACGTTGTCGACGAACAGATTGTCGATCGGCAGCGGCCCGCTTTTCTTGGCCGAGGTTTCGATGCGCAGGACCCCGACATTCGCGCGCGTCAGCGGTTCGAACTCTGTCGCCCGCAACGCGAAGAACACGCCGATGATGCCGTCGACCCGGCCCTGCATGCCCCATTGAAGAACGCGGCGCTCACGGTCCGCGTCGGACTGGGTGTTAAGCGCGATGACGTCGTAACCGGCGTCCTCGGCTGCGACCTGCACGCCACGCACCAAGGCGGGGTAAAAGGGATTGGCGATGTCCGGTACCACGCAGGCCAATGTCATCGTCCGCTGTGTCCTCAGCGCCTGGGCCAGCATGTTCGGCATGTAACCGAGCTCCCGCGCGGCTCTGAATACGCGCTCGAGCGTATCCCCAGGGAACGATTGGGTCGTCGAGTTGCCAAGGATGAGAGACACGGTGGTTTGCGACACGTTGGCGAGACGGGCTACCTCGCGCTGCGTCGCCCGCCTTGATGGCGTTGGCTTCATTTCCGCAATAATTCGAATTAGTAATTCGTATTAGTCGAAACATATCACTCGATTCTGCGGGGTGCAACAAGGAAATACCCAGAGAGAACCCGAAAAGTGAAAGGAAAATGGGGAACGCTCAAGGCGTAGAGAAGGGGACCGTTCGCAGCTTCCGAGTCAGTCCCCCGCAGGATCAGCGATAGCGGGCGCCGCCATCGGCATCGATAACGACGCCGCTCAGGTAAGAGGCTCGGGCGGATGCCAGAAACGCCACGAGGTCCGCCATCTCTTCCGGTTCCGAGGCACGCCCGAACGGTAAGGTGCCGAGCAGTTCCTTCCAGCGCGAGGCGTCGCCGAAGGCGCTTTGCGCGCGGTCGCGGTACAGCTTTTCGAGCCGCTCGGTCGTGCACGGGCCGGGATTGACACCCACCACCCGCACGCCGCGCGTCGTCGCATGCACGCCGACCGCCTGGGTGAATGCGACCAGCGCGGCATTCGCCGTGGCGCCAAAGATATAGTCCTGCCGCGGCATCACGCCGGCGATTCCGATGACGTTGACGATCACGCCGCTGCCACGCTCCATCATCGACGGCAGCGCGAGCTTCGCGAGATCGATGTAGCCGAACAGCTTGAGCTCCCAGCTCGAGCGCCACACGGCTTCGTCGACGGCCTGCAGGCCGCCGCCTGGAATGGCGCCGGCATTGTTCACGAGTATGTCGAGCGGGCCGGCCGATCCCAGTAACGCCGCACGGGCACCGGCATCGGCGAGATTCGCCGCCGTGGTCCGCACCGGCACGCCGTACGTCGATTCGAGTTCGCCGCGTGCCGCTTCCAGCGCCTGGGCATTCGAGGAGACAAGATGCACCGCGCAGCCTTCCTTGATGAGGGCTCTGGCGCAGGCGAGGCCGATGCCACGCGAGCCGTCCGTCACCAGCGACGACTTGCCACCGAGTTCCAGATCCATCGTTACTCCTTCGTTAGTTGTGCCTTCCATATCGGACGTGGCAGATTGCCCACTTCTCTTCTTTTCCCTGCTCAGTCGCCGCGAAAGTTCGGGGCGCGTTTTTCGGCGAAGGCGGCGCGGCCCTCGGCGTAGTCATGACTTTGCGCCGCCTGCTCCAGAAGCCTGGTGACGACCTCGTCACGCAGCGCGCCGTTGCCGGACGCGAGCGCGTCGAGCATCGTCTTCGAACCGGAGATGGTGAGTGGCGCGCAGTCCTTCAGCTGAGCCGCAAACGCCTGGGCCGCCGCGAGTACGTCGTCGGCGATTTCGTCAATGAAGCCGATACGCAGCGCGCGTTCAGCATCGAACTTCTCGGCCGAATACAGGATGCGTTTGGCATTCGCAAGCCCGACCAGCGACAACAAGCGGCGAGTCCCGGCGATGCCGTACACGATCGACAGCCGCGCCGCCGGAATCGCGAAGCTCGCGCCCGGCACGGCGAAGCGGAAGTCGCACGACATCGCGACGTTGCAGCCGCCGCCCATGCAGAAGCCGTTGATCGCGGCAATGGTGGGCTTCGGACACGCGGCGATCCGGTTGCAGCAGCCTTCGTAAGCGTGTTCGTACTCGAGTGCCTGCGCCGCGTCGGCGCGCACGGTGCCGAACTCCGAGATGTCGGCGCCCGCGCAGAAGCTCGTGCCATTGCCAGTCAGGACGATCGCGCGAACGTCGCGCCGCTCGCCCAGCGCGTCGAAGGTTTCGCCAAGGCGCTGCCACAGTGCGAAGGTGAGCGCATTGCGGCGCTCGGCGCGGTTCAAGGTCACACGCGCGATGCTGTCTTCGAGCGTGACCTGAATGGCATCGGCGGATGCCGTCGTCTGGTTTTGCATGGAAACGTCCCCGTTGATTTCGATCAGTTGGCTACAGCGGCGGCGACTTGCGGGCTCTGGTGCGCCGCGCCCGAGCTCAGCAACGACTCGATCTCGCCATCGGCGAAGCCGAACTCGCGTAGCACCTCAGCAGTATTCTCCCCGACCCGAGGCGCTGGCGCATCGGCGAGCGTCGAAGCGCCGTCGAACAGCACCGGCAGGCCAAGACCGCGCATGGTGCCGCCGTCCGGCGATTGCACGTCGACCACCATACGCACCGAGCGTGTCTGCTCGTGATCGAGCGCTTCACCGACCGTTTGCACCGGTCCGCATGGCACCTGCGCGGCTTCGAAGCGCTCGGTCCACGCAGCGCGCGTGTCGCGGCCAAGTTCGGCGTTGATCAGGGTCTCGAGTTCACGCCGGTTCGCGAGCCGGATATCGGGCGTATTGAAACGGGGGTCCTCGAGCCACTCGGGATGACCGAGGACCTCGGCCACGCGGCCCCAGTTCGTTTCGTTGGCGCCGCCCAGGGCGAGACCACCGTCGCGGCATTTGTAAACCTGGTACGGTGCGATCAGCGGATGCGCGGTGCCAGCCGGCTTCGGCACGATGCCACGCGAAAAATAGGCGGCCGCGTACCAGTACATCTGCTGCATCGATGCCTGCAGAAGCGAGGTGTCCACGCGTTGCCCGCAGCCCGTGCGCAGCCGCCGGATGTACGCGGCAAGCGAACCGAACGCGGCAAGGATGCCCGCATTGACATCGGCGATCGAGACACCAGGCTTGACCGGCTCGCCGCCCTCCTCGCCGGTCACGCTGATGAGGCCGCTGAAGGCCTGCAGGATCAGATCGAAGCCGCCACGCGACGCGAGCGGCCCCGTGCGGCCGTAACCGGTGATCGAACAGTAGACGAGCGCAGGATTGATCTCGCGCAGCGCCTCGTAGCTGAGGCCAAGACGCTCCATCACGCCCATGCGAAAATTCTCGGTGAGGATGTCGCTGTCGGCGACCAGCCGCAGCAGCGCGGCGCGGCCATCGGGATGCTTGACGTCGAGCGCGATCGAACGCTTGCCGCGATTCAGGATCATGAACGACGGCGGCAATCCACTGTCGCCCTCGCGCCGGTAGCGGCGCGCATCGTCGCCCTGCGGATAGCGCTCTACCTTGATTACGTCGGCACCGAGGTCGGCAAGCATCAGCCCGCAGGTCGGGCCGGCCATGATCTGTGAAAGTTCGAGGACCTTGACGCCGGCGAGCGGCTGGTCGAGATCGGTTGAGGTCGAAAGCATGTGAAGTGACTCCAGGAAAATGGGGGGCCAGTGGTAACCCGCGCTCAGCGCTCGGTCACGTTCGCGCGAGCGACGAGGGGCGCCTTGCCGTCGCCACGTATCGGCGTGGACGCACGGCTGCGCGGCACAATGGCGAGCAACAACAGACCACCGAAGCAGAGCACCGCGGCGAGCAGATAGAGCCCCGAAGTCAGGGACCCGGTGGCTTCCTTCATCAGCCCGATCGTGTAGGGTGCGACGATGCCCGAGGTCGCCCCGAGACTGTTGATGAAGGCAAGACCGCCGGCGACGAGCGTCGGCGCGATCGCCGCGCTCGGCATCGACCAGAACACCGGCAGCGTCGCCGAGATGCCGATCGCGCCGACGCTCAGGAAGGCGAGCGACCACAAGGTCGGCATCCCAGGAAGCGCCGAGAGGGCCAAGCCGCACGCGCCGGCGATGGCGGTCGCGGCAAAGTGCCAGCGGCGCTCGCCGGTGCGGTCCGAGTGACGCGCGATCAGCACGGTCGCGATCGCGGCACTGCCCCACGGAATCATCGAATAGAGGCCGATGTGCAGGGGATCTTTCTGGCCGAAGCCCTTGATGATGCTCGGCACCCAGAAGTTGAGCGCGTAGATCCCCGAGGTGGCGCAGAAGAACACCAGCGCGAACAGATAGACCCTGGGTTCGCGCAGCAGCGAACCCATCGTCTTGCCTCCGAGACGCATACCCACGAGTTCGCGCTCAGCGACCAGGCAGGCCTCGAGTGTGGCCGCTTCGTCGGCGGTGAGCCATGTGGCCGCGTCGGGCCGGTCCGCGAGGCGCACCGCGCAAATGACTGCCATGACGAGGCTCGGCAGACCTTCGAGCAGGAACAGCCACTGCCATCCGGCGAGGCCGTGGGCGCCGTCGAACGCAGTCATGATCCAGCCCGATAGCGGGCCGACCGCGACACCCGCGATCACGATGCCCGAGGCAAAGATGGCGATGGCCTTGCTGCGGTGTGCCTGCGGCAGCCAACTGCTCAGGTAGTAGATCACGCCTGGATAGAAACCGGCTTCGAGGACGCCGAGCAGGAGGCGCGCGGCATAGAACTCGTGGGGCGTGCGTACGAACAGCATGGCCGAAGAACACAGGCCCCAGCCGGCCATGATCGTGCAGAACACGCGCCGCGCGCCGAAGCGTCTGAGCAGGATGCTCGCCGGCACCTCGAACAGGACATACGTGACGAAGAAGAGGCTCGCGCCGAGACCGTAGGTGGCATCGGAAAACCTGAGCGACTCATGCAGTTGCAACTGCGCAAAGGAAATGTTGAAGCGGTCCATCGAGCAGAACAGGTAGCTCAGGAACAGGACCGGTGTCAGGCGCCGAACCACCTTGCGACAGACGGCATCCTGCGTTTCGTCGAGCGCGAGGACACCGGAGCGGGAAGTCATGCTTGTCTCCTTGATTGTGCCGATACGGTGCCGATCGGTTGCGCAGGCCGTAAAGGAACGGCCAGGCGGCTCTTTTATGTGTTCGGAGTATAGGAAGATCGCCCGATATGAAAAAATACCGAATCGAGATCGGCCGATAAGGCAAACTTATTAACGAGGGCAATCAGGGAGCGGGCATATGGAATTGCGTCAGTTGCGATATTTCGCGGCCATCGTCAAACACGGCAACATGACACGCGCGGCCGAGTCGCTGCATGTCGCGCAGCCGGCACTGAGCCAGCAGCTCGCCAGCCTCGAAGCGGAAATGCGCGGCCGGCTGTTTGAGCGCGGACCGCAAGGCATGAGCGTGACCCCCGCAGGCGAGATCCTGTTTCGCCACGCGCGCAGCCTGTTGCTGCAGATCGACGATATGCGCGAGGCCATCCATCACGAGATCGCGCGCCCTTCTGGCCGCGTGGTGATCGGCATCGCCGGCAGCACCGCGCGCATTCTGGCCGCGCCCCTGCTGACGGCTTTGAAGCCTTACCCGGATATCCTGGTGGAACTGGTGGAGCGTCCCAGCGCCGAACTCGTGGGACTCGCCGCGCAGGGCTCACTCGATCTGACCATTGCAGTGGACGCCGAGCGTGTGCGCGGCGTCTCGCTCACACCGCTCTTCTACGAACAGTTGTATGTGGTTCAGCGGCGTAGCCGCGGCGGTCGCAAGCCTGCAGCCAATGATCCGGATACGGGCCTACCGTCAATCACGCTGGCCGAACTCGCCGCGCAACCGCTGTTGTTGCCGAGTCCGCCGAGTACGATTCGCAGCCGCATCGAGAGCGCGCTGATTGCGGCGCACTTGCCCTACAGGCTCGCGGCCGAAGTGAGCGCGACCGACCTGCTGATCCGTCTCGTGGCGGCGGGAGTCGGCTCCACGGTACTGCCCTGGAGTGCGCTCGCCGAGGATGTGGCGCATCGGCGCATTGCAGCTTGTGTGCTGGCCGACGCCCCGCTGCAGCGGGAACTCTCGCTATGCGAGCCAGCTGGGGTGCCGCTGTCCCCGGCCGCCGAAGTGGTCCGCACCGCATTGCTGGCAGAGTTGCAGCAGCTTGCGGCGTCGCCCGGCTGGCGAGGGGTTGAGTCTATCGGCACTAGCGAATAGTGCCCTCCGCGGCCGACCGCAGAGATCGATCCGGCCCACTGGGCGGTGTTAAAACATCGGATGCGCGTTCGGATACAGCGCCGTTCTCAAGGCAAGGCCACCGAGCACCACAAAGATGATGGCCGCGAGAACGTGAACGGCTTTCGTCGGCAAGCGGTCGGCAAACTTGTGTCCCAGATAGATGACCGGCACGTTCGCCAGCATCATGCCCAGGGTGGTGCCCGCGACGACCCCGAAAAACTCGTGAAAGCGCGCAGCCAGCGCGATGGTCACGATCTGGGTTTTGTCGCCCATCTCCGCGAGAAAGAAGGTCACGGCCGTTGTGCCGAAGACACCCATCGTATTTTTCGAAACCGCTGAATCGGCGTCGTCCAGTTTGTCCGGGACGAGAATCCACACAGCCATCACCGCGAACGACGCGACGACCGCCCAGTTGAGGATGCCGGGTCGCAACACGCTTGCAAGCCATGCTCCTAGCGCGCCAGACGCCGCATGGTTGATAAGCGTCGCGGCCAGCACGCCAAGAACGATGGGAATGGGCTTGCGATAACGGGCCGCCAGCACGAGGGAGAGCAGCTGCGTCTTATCGCCGATTTCGGCCAGGCCAACAACGCTGGTTGAAACGAGAAAGGATTGCATGGGATGTTGTACCCGGGCCGCGCCGAAAAAACGCGATGACGCGCATTCCGGCGACCCGGTTAGGTCGGAATGCGTGTCATCGGTCTTGCCAGGCATTTCGCTGCGTACGCCATGGCAGGTCTTGCGACCTACCAAGCATGTTGACGTGCGCCCCTGAACGTCGCGTTCAGGGCGGCTACTCCCCAATGAGCAGGCGCGATTCTATCGCGCCGTGCGTTACAGATGCAACCTTCCTGTCGGAAAGGTTACAAATGCAATGGCCCGGTTACCTACGCGACCAGGATCGCCTTGGTCCCGTCAGACGGCTGGTAAGCCATGGCCTGTTCGATCTGGTCAAAACTGAATTCCTTGCCGGTTCGGGTCGTGAACATCGGATCGTCAATCACGCCGCCAAGTGCTTTCAGCGCGGACACGAGCTTCGCCGGCTCCTTCACCGTCCTGCTCTCGAAGTTGCTGAAACGCCTCATGGTCAGATTCTCCATCATGAACAGCACGGACTGAATCGAGATCGGCGTGCTCGCTCCGAGAAAGCCGTAAATGTAGATCGTGGAGTTCATCGGCAGGCTTGGCGCAATCTTGCCGAGCAGGTCGCCGCCGACGCCGTCGAATACCGCTGTCGTCCCCAGTTCGGCGGACAACGCGCCAAGCGTGCCGGTAAAGCCCTCGTTCGTCACGATCACGTGCCCCACGCCCAGACCGCGGAGCGCTTCCCGCGCCGCTTCGGTGCGCACAAGGAAAATCGCCGGCAGGTTTCTGCCGCGTGCGAGTGAAGCGAGCGCATGTCCCGTCGCCGAATTCCCGGCCGTGACGATGACGCCCTTGTGGCCCGCTTCGGCAATCTCTTCCAGAAACGCGAAGGCCGTCATGACATTGACCAGCGAACCGGAATAGTCCCTCGCACGCACATGCTCCGGCAGGATCACGCAACTCGTGTAGGGCACCTGCGCTCTCTCGCACCAGAGACCGATACCCTCGGCGCTTCTGCCGAGCGACCGGTAGATCGCCACTTGCCTGCCCGCATATTCCGCCGGCACGCCTGCCCCGACTGCGACCACCCTCCCTGCTCCCGACGCACCCCACACGTCACGCTGGCCCACTGCCAACGGGTTGCCCGCCGCTGCCGGCATTTTGAGGAACGTCTTGTCGCCATGGTTGATTGCCGACGCATCCATGTCGACAAGGACATGGCCCGGCGCAGGCTCGGTCGGGGTCGGGATGTCACGCACTTCCAGCTCGCGGCTGGGTGTCACACAAATCGCTTTCATGGATCAGCTCCTGATTGTTTCGGCTCCGCTCTCGATTCCGGTTGCGGCGCCAATGACTGCACAGCCCGTAACATAAGCAACTTCATCCATTGCCGAAACGTAGCTTCAGGACATACCATCAATTCCACTTTGGAATGAATGGCGGTGAAACACATGGACCGACTGGATGCGATGCGGCTGTTTGTACGTCTCGTCGAATGCGGCAGTTTTTCCGCCGTGGGGCGTGAGGAGGGAATCGGACAACCTGCGGTCAGCAAGCAGATCGTTGCGCTGGAAAGGCACCTCGGCGCGCAACTCGTTTTGCGTACCTCGCGCAAGGTCGCAATCACGGACGCGGGACAAGCCTTCTATGAATCGGCGAGACAACTGGTGGACGAGTTCGACGCGCTCGAGTCTTCGGTGGGCGTGCGCCAGCAGTCGCCACGCGGCCTGGTCAGGCTCAGTACCGCGCCAGCGCATGGCCGGCTTTGCATTACGCCGCTACTCCCCGAATTCTTTCGGCGCTATCCCGATGTCACGATCGAATTGTCCACGTCGGAGCGGCCTGTCGACCTGGTTGGAGAAGGGGTCGATCTGGCCATCCGTCATGGAAGGCTAGTCGACTCCTCGCTCACCGCGAGGAAATTGTCCGAGACCGATTTCGTGCTGGTGGCAAGCCCAGGCTATCTGGCCGCGAAGGGTGTGCCGACCCGGCTTTCGGAACTGGACGCGCACACCTGCATCGCGTTTGCGAAAGGCCGTGAGCGCAGCCCCTGGTCACTCAAGGTCGGGCGCGAAACCGTCTCTTACGTTCCGCATGGTTCGGTGATTACCGGCGATGCCGAGCATATTCGCGCGGCCGTGCTGTGCGGCCTCGGCATCGCGCAGGCGCCGTTCTGGTTGCTGGCGCAAGAGATCCGCTCCAGCGAGGTCAGGGTATTGCTGCCGGGCTTACAGCCGGAGAAGGTGCCGAGCCATGTCGTTTATCCGGCTGGCCGCCGGGTACCAATGCGAGTGCGCGTGTTTATCGAATACCTCGTCGCGGCGTTCGAGCGTCCTGAGGTTTGAGACGCTATTGACGTCAATTAAACCTCCGCTCCCCGATACTTCGCGAACTTCGATGTCTGGCCGATCCCTGGGTTGAAGCAGTTGCACGGATCGAGTTCCTGATAGAACGTCGCAAGCTGCGGCTTCGCGCGGTACAGGTGCCCGACATTGTGTTCCGCCGGATATTCGGCGCCGCGGCGGTCCAGCAGTGTCCACATCTTGTGTTCGACTTCGAGGCAGTCGTTGCCCTTCTTGACGATGTAATCCTGGTGGAACACATGGCAGAGGAAGTGGCCGTAATACATTTTGATCGAAATCGTCTCTTCGATGTCGCGTGGCAGCGTCTCGATCCAGTCGCGGTCATTGCGCCGCAATGCGATGTCGAGCGCGACGATGTTCGCCACGTCCCGCGTATGCACGGCGCGGTAGCGCACAGCCGCGCCGGCGGCAGCGAAGCGGTGCAGGAACGCTTTCGTGCCTTCTTCGTCCGTGCACTCGAAATAACCGCCAGTGGCATTGGCGAAGAAATCCGCGAGGAAAGCACGCGTCTCCTCGACACTTTCGGCCGAGACCTTCAGCATCAGATGATGCTCGTATTTGTCACGATACTGTTTCATGCGCGGCGGCAGATGGCTTGGAAAAAGCCGGCTCGCAGCCTGCATGACGCGGTCGGTGAGATGCGAAGGAAGAAAGCCGAGGCGATCGAACAATGCATCGAAGCGGCTCTTGAGTCCGAAAAACGCGGGCAACCGGGACGTGCCGAGATAGTTGATCGCAAGGAAGGTGTCCTTCCCGTATTCTTCAGCGATGTCGAAAGCGTCGCGATGGAGATATTCTCCCGAGATCGGCAGGTGCTTGAAGTCGTGCAGCGCGTGACGGCGGATCTCCGTGAGTTCGTCGGGTTGGTTCGTGCCGATATAGAACACTTTCGCGTTCTGCTCAATCGGGAACGTATCGAGCCGCACGCCAAACACCATCACCTTGCCGGCCGAGCCTGACGCTTCATGGAGGCGCTGTGGATCGGCGTTGAAGCGTGAGGGCGTATCGGCATCGATCTCACGAACATGCGTCGCGTAGCCGTGATCGGACCCAGCTCCCGAGTCGTGGCGGATATCGGCATCGGTGAATTCGCCGCGCTCAAGGCGGCCCAGGACATCCTCAGGTGTATCGCCGAGCTCGATTCCCAGATGGTTGACGAGGTTGAGTTTTCCTGCCGAATCCACCTGGCCGAATACCGCCATTTCCGTATACGCCGGGCCGCGATGCACCAGCGCGCCGCCCGAGTTATTGCAGACCCCGCCGAACACCGACGCGCCGATGCAACTCGAGCCGATCACCGAATGCGGCTCGCGGCCAAGAGGCTTCAATGTCTTTTCCAGCTGGTCGAGCGTCGCACCGGGAAGGCAGACGACCTGCTTGCCGGCGTCGATCACGTACACCGTCTTCATGCGGCTCGTGCTGACGATCACAATGTCGCGATCGTAGTCGTCGCCGTCCGGTGTCGAGCCGCCGGTGAGGCCCGTGTTCGACGCCTGCGTGATCACAATCACATTCGCTGCAATGCACGCCTGCAGCACTTTCCATTGTTCGACGATTGTACCGGGACGCACCACCGCGAGCGCCTTGCCTGTGCCAAACCGGAAGCCGGTGCGATAGCGGCGGGTTGAGCCATCATCGGTCAGGGCGTGCTCCTTGCCGACGATGTGGCGCAGATCCGCAATCAAGGTGTTAGCGGCATTATTCGCGACCACTGCCGACGATGCACGGGTTGCTGACATTGAAATCTCCTGAAAAATGTTGAGCAAGACGCGCACCAACCTGAAGCAGCCGGTCAGGCGTGACCTTTGAGCGCATCCGGTTGACACAAGGTTAAAATCAAGCAAGTCATTAGTCCAATATCTCGAAGCCACTTTTTGGAGACGAAAAAGATATGGAATTTCGTCAGCTACGTTACTTCCTCGCGGTGGCCGAGCATCTGCATTTCACCGATGCCGCGACGCATCTGGGTATCGCCCAGCCACCTTTGAGCCAACAGATTCTCAAGCTCGAGCGGGAAATCGGCACGGCGCTTTTCATCCGGCATCCGCGTCGCGTCGAATTGACCGAAGCGGGACGGCTCTTTCGCGAGAGCGCACGGCGCATCGTCGAGGATGCGCAACAGGCTTTCGTCGAAGTACAGAACGCGGGACGCGGAGAGACGGGGCGGCTTTCGCTCGGTTTCGCCGGTTCGACGGTGTTTCATCCCGTGGTCGCGACGACGATGCAGCAGTATCGGCACGCGTATGAGCGCGTGTCGATCAGTTGCGAGGAGAGCAACAGCTCGGCGCTGCTCGACAAGGTCGCCGAGCGCCAGCTCGATGCCGCACTGGTGCGCATGCCGCTCGATTGCGGGGAGTTGATCGTCGAACCGCTGGTGGATGAAGACATGTTAGCGGTTCTACCAGCGAACCATCACTTGAACCGGCGACGGCGCATCGATCTGGCAGACCTTGCGGGTGACCCGTTCATCCTCTTTCCACGGCCGATCGGCCCGGATCTGCATGACTCGATCATCGCTGCCTGCCACGAAGCCGGCTTCGCGCCCTCGATCAGCATGGAGTCGCCACAGATCTCATCGGCGGCAAATCTCGTGGCGGCTGGATTCGGCGTCGCCGTTGTGCCCGCATCGATCCGCCAGGTCCAGGTGGAAGGGGTGTCGTATCACGAACTGAAGGGCAAACCGCTATCGACGGGTATCGCGTTGATCCATCGGCCGCGCGAAAAGTCGCCCACTGTGCTGAACTTTGTAAGGGTCTTGCGGCAGCAACGAACCGGCGACCGCAGGTAAACCCCGGTAGCCACATGTCTTGCGAAAAGGCAACGTTGTGCTATAAAAAAATGCTGGTCAGCGTATCTTCCGGTCGCCCTGCCGAAGAAACGGGCGGCTCCACTGGAGCGAGAACGATAATCCATGAGTCTGTTGGAGCTCAGAGACGTATCCAAACATTTCGGCGCCATTCGCGCCCTGAACGAAGTGACGTTCAGTCTGGAGGCCGGCGAGGTAGTCGGTCTCATGGGGGACAACGGCGCCGGCAAATCGACCCTGGTGAAGGTCATTGCCGGTAACTTTCCGCCATCGCACGGCGAGATTCTCATCGACGGCAAGGCGGTGCATTTCAACCGTCCGGTTGACGCCCGTGGTCAAGGGATCGAAGTCGTCTATCAGGACCTTGCGCTCTGCAATAACCTGACGGCGGCAGCCAATGTCTTCCTTGGACGCGAGCCGCGCATCGGCTTCGGACCCATCCGCATTCTCGATCACGCAGCCATGTACCGGCGCGCCGGCGAACTCTTCAAAGAACTGAAATCGGAGACACGTCCGCTCGATCTGGTCCGGCAGATGTCGGGCGGCCAGCGACAGGCCGTGGCGATTGCCCGCACGCGCCTCTCCGAAGCGCGGCTCGTCATCATGGACGAACCGACGGCAGCCATTAGCGTGCGGCAGGTAGCGGAGGTGCTCGATCTCATCAAGCGCCTCTCCGAACATGGCATTGCTGTCATTCTCATCAGCCACCGCATGCCCGATGTTTTCACCGTCGCCCAGCGCGTGGTCGTCATGCGGCGCGGGCATAAGGTCGCGGACAAGAACATCGAAGCGTCGTCTCCGGAAGAAGTCACCGGCCTTATCACCGGAGCGATTGCCACCGCCTGAATCTGACTCGAACAGGAGTCCCGAAATTGAACGATCCGCAGGAACAGCCCACCCCCCTCTCGGCATTGCTCGATAATCCGCAAGCCGCGCGGACACATACCCGCTGGTCGGGGCTGCTCGCAAGCCAGGTGTTCTGGGTGGTCGCGGCCACGATCGTCGCCTGCGTCGTGCTCTCGTTCGTCACCTCCACCTTTGCAACGCCGCAGAATCTTTTCAACGTCACGCGCAATTTTGCCTTCGTTGCCATCGTCGCGCTCGGCATGATGGCCGTGATCGTCACGGGCGGCATCGACATTTCGGTCGGCTCGACGATCGGTCTGTCCGGCATCGTGCTCTCGGTGGTCATGAATGCCGGCTATCCGATCTGGGCGGGCATCGGCATGGGTCTTCTGACCGGCGGAGTCGTCGGCCTCGTGAACGGTTTCCTGATCGCCTATCTCGACATGCAGCCGTTTGTCGTGACGCTCGGCATGCTGAGCGTCGGCCGCAGCCTCGCGCTGGTGTTCTCCGGCAGCCGGACCATTTTCGATTTCGGTCCCGACGGCGCCAAGCTGCTCGCACTCGGCGGCGGCAAGACCCTCGGCCTCGCCAATCCTGTGTGGTTCCTGCTGGTCCTCGCCGTGCTGTTCTGGTTCGCCTTCGCGTTTACGCGCTGGGGCCGCTACGTGTTCGCGGTCGGCGGCAACCGCCATGCAGCCAATCTCACGGGCGTGCCGGTGCGTCGCATCATCTGCTCAGTCTATCTGCTCGCCGGGCTCATGGCGGGCGTCGCGGCCATTCTCGAAGTCGGCTGGCTCGGCGCGGTGACCACGGGCCTCGGCACCGGCGACGAATTGCGCGTGATCGCCGCGACCGTGATCGGCGGCACCAATCTGATGGGCGGGATCGGCAGCGCGTTTGGGACCGTGGTCGGCGCCGCACTCATCGAGGTGATCCGCAACAGCCTGATCCTGCTCGGCGTGGACTCGTTCTGGCAGGGGACGGTCGTGGGTGCGTTCATCATCGTCGCCGTGCTGTTCAACCGGCTGGGTGGCGAGCGGCAGGGAGATTGACATGTCTTCGGACGCACTGGCCGCGATTGCGACCGGTGCCTGGGGTGCGACCGGGCGAGACGCGGAACTGCCGGACGCAGGGGCTCACAAGAAACGCCATGTTCCGCAAGAAGGTTAAGGTCCGGAGACGGACTTGCCTTGCGATTATTACGACAATCGTGCGAGCAGACATAGGCACCGCAGAGCCGGCGCCTATTACTTTGTATGGGACCGGACGAGGCGCCAAAGCGCTCACTCCGGCCGACACAGGAGGCGACAATGAAGAAAATGTTGATGTGTCTTGCTGCGATCGGAGGGCTCGCTGTACTGGGCACTTCCGCGTCCGCAGCCGATAAAACCCTGGCGCTGGTCGTGAAGGGGCTCGACAACCCCTACTTCGACCTGATGCATCAGGGATGCGACCGGGCGAACAAGGAGCTCGGCAAACAGGGCTACACCTGCTACTACACCGGTCCCGCGACCGCCGCCGACGAAAGCGCTGAAGTGCAGATCATCGACGACCTGCTGACCAAGGGCGTTTCCGCCATCGCGGTTTCGCCCGCGAACGCGCCGGCCGTGGCCGAAGAATTGCGCCGCCGCAATGTAACGATCCCAGTCATCACCGCGGATGCCGATCTGTTGCCGAAGGATGCGTCACTGCGCAAGACTTATGTCGGCACCGACAACTACGAACTGGGCGTCAAGCTCGGCGAGCAGTTGAAGCTGCTGATGCCCAAGGGTGGCAATATCTGCCTCGTCATGGGGAACCCCGCGGCCGAGAACATCAACCAGCGCGCAGCAGGTACGCGTGACACACTCGCCGGCAAGAAGGGCGTCCAGAAGCTGGCGGGAGAAAACGGCTGGAAGGAAATCAGCGCCTGTCCGCTTTACGTGAATGACGATGCCGCCAAGGCGAACCAGATGATGCAGGACACGCTGACGGCCAACGCGACCGGCCTCGATGCCTTCGTGCTCGAGGGCGGTTGGCCGCTGTTTGCACCGCAGGCCTATTCGCAGGTCATTCAGCCGATCATGGACAAGATCAATAGCGGCAAGTTCGTGATCGTCTCGGCGGATACGCTCGGACCGGAGATCCAGGCGCTCAAGGATCACAAGGTCAACGTGCTCGTCGGCCAGCGGCCGGAGGAAATGGGCTACCGGTCAGCCATGGTCATGCGTGATCTCGCGGAAGGCAAGACGGTGCCGCCGGTCATCCATACGGGTCTCGACACATGCACCTGGAAGAACGCCGACACCTGTCTCAAGCATTGAGGACGGGTAGCGTCCATTAGTTGCGGGGATGGATGAGGAGCCGAGGCAGTGATGCCTCGGCTTTTTTGTTGGCGCTTTGTAGAACAGGCCATGCCCCCGAGGAAGGCTTCGACGCGGGCATTCGCTTTGGCGAGCGTGCGCGTCGGCTTCATGCCGAATGCCTACTCCCATGTCTTGCGGGCTTTGCCGAAGTGGATCGCCGAAATAACGCCCATCACGACGAAACCAAGACATCCTGCGACGAGCGCGGGGTCAGTCGCGGCGGGGATTCCATGGCGCGCAAGAAGAAAGCCTCCAACCAGAAGGTTGGCACACCCCCAGAGGACATTCACAAGCGGTGACGAGCGCCCTACTCCTCTTGGCGTTGCGAAGGGAGTGGGAAATGCCTCTCCCCTCAAGCCGCTCGCGAGATGCGGCAAGGAATTGCAGATGAATAGTCCGGAAAAGAACATTGCGATGTAGTACATGGCGGTAACCTGAGAGTTGTCTGGATTTGCGAGGGCATCCTCTCATAAATGAGATACTAGAGGCAAGCCTCGCATAAGTAATTTGAGGCCCTGGGAAGAGAAGCCGTCTTTCTTGCGCTATTGCTTCGTTACAACGGCCGGGGAAATATGAGAGGATTCGCTCTCAAAACCTCAACTATCTTCAGCGAGAACCTCGTTCCCATGCCATCCACCCGTCCTACCGTCGCGCAAGAACCAAAGAGACAGCGAGGCCGCGATCGCGTCGCGGCCATCATCGAGGCGGGCGTCAGGCTGTTTAAGGAAAAGGGCTTTGACGCGGCGACGATGACCGAGATTGCAGCGCAGTCGGGGACGGCGATTGGCTCGCTTTACCGGTTCTTTCCATCCAAAGAGGCGCTAGCAGACGCACTGCTCCTGCAGTACGCCCAACTTGTCGCGACGGAGTTGACGGCACTCGAAACGAACGTGTCGGGCATGTCGCCTGACGAAGTGGCCGATGCACTGATGGATTTCTCGCTATCAGTGCGCCCACAGCACAGCTTCGCGATTTCACTGCTCGAGGAGCGCGGCGGCCGAGACGAGAAACGCGTCGAGTTCAGAGATGCCATGCGTAGCCACATTGCAAAGATACTTCGCAGAGCGATTCCCGACCTGGGAACCGCCCGGTCGAGAACCATGGCTATTGTCGTCTTGCATACGCTCAAAGCCGTGACACGAGCCGAAACAGAAGCGCCCGCCACACGGACGCAAATCCTCTCGGAAATTCGCAAGCTGCTGCGCGTGTACATCGCCTCGGCTCATGACTGAGCGCCACTGGATGCGCGATCCAGAAATCACGCAAAAACGATAAGAAGCAGCCACGGCGAAGGCGCTCATTTTTGGCTAATTCTCGCCACGCAGAATGGCTCCTGTCAGCAAGAGCGTCTCACCCACACATGCGACAGGAGCCAATCATGAACATGAAACTTACTGCGTCACTCGTTATCGCTACGACAGCGCTAGCGTTTTCCATCGGCAACGCACAAGCAGCACAAGGCTGCGGACCGGGAGGATGGAGGAATGCCTGGGGTCAATGCCGTTATGCGGCTCCCGTTATCGTCCAGACCGCCCCGGTCGTGTATGCCGCGCCTGCGGCCCCCGTTTCGAACTACGCCTGCCCGCCGGGATACTGGCTCGGTCCGTGGGGACATTGCCGCAACACGCCCTACCATGGCCGTTTGCCGAACGGGATGTACCAGTGAGGCCGCCTGATGCATCGATCATGCGTCGCAATCGCACTGCGTGGACGGCTTGACTTTCTTTTAGATGATAACTATCATCTAAACCAAGATGTCACCGGGAACCACGAATCATGAGGAAATCCAAGGCAGAAACCGCCGAGACTCGTCAGCGAATCGTCGAGGTGGCCGCACGGGAATTCAGGGCCAACGGCATCCAGGCAACTGGCGTCGCCGACCTGATGTCCGAGGCGGGACTGTCTCATGGCGGCTTCTACCGGCACTTCGACTCGAAAGATCAACTGGTCGCTGAAGCATGCGAAGCGGGACTGACCACCATGATCGGAGAGCTCGAGGAAGCGGCCAAGGGCAGCGAAGGCAAGGACGGTTTCAGGGCTATCGTTGAAGCTTATGTTTCGTCGACGCATCGCGACGAGCCGGAACATGGCTGCCCGCTTGCCGGTCTGGGGAGTGAACTGGCACGCGCCGACGAACAGGCCCGCGCCGCGGCCTCACACGGGTTTGATGAGCTCGTCGAAGTATTGGCGAAACGCATCGGGCGCCGGCAGCGGGAAGCGGCAAGGTCCGAGGCTGTCTTCGCGCTCTCGGCCATGATCGGCGCCATCACGATGTCGCGAATCATTGCAGACCCCGACGCTTCACTGTCGGTATTGCAGGACGTCAGGCGACACCTCGAAGCGATCTAGGTATTCCCGGTGATTTTGCATCCGTCACTTCCTTTGACTTTTTGTGTGCATATACACCTACAGTGCACATTGGAGAATCCACCATGAAGCAACATCAATACCTCATCACGGGCGCCACTGGAAAAACGGGCGTCCATACGGTTCGAAATCTTCTCAAAGGTGGGCATGCCGTTCGCGCGTTCGTCCACAAGGAGGACGCGCGGAGTGCGGCGTTGCGCGAGGAAGGTGCCTAAGTCGTGGTTGGCGATCTTCTCGAGCATGACGATGTCATTCGTGCAATGACCGGTGTGACGGGCGCGTATCTTTGTTATCCCGTGCTTCCCGGCTATATCCAGGCCACCGCGTACTTCGCAGATGCTGCAAGACGCGCAGGCGTTGATGTTGTCGTGGAGATGTCGCAGATCTCCGCGCGGGAAGACTCAAAGAGTCATGCCGCACGCGATCACTGGATTGCAGAACGTGTGCTCGACTGGTCCGGTGTGCCGACCGTCCACATTCGCCCGACCTTCTTCTCCGAATGGCTGACCTTTCCGTGGGTGCTCGATTCGATCGTGCAGGAAGGCAAGATCACGCTGCCATACGGCGCGGGACGCCATGCGCCAATCGCAGCGGAAGACCAGGCTCGCCTGATCGCCGCTGTGCTTACACAACCGGCTAGCCATATCGGCAAGACTTATCCGTTGCTTGGCCCCGTCGAACTGAACCAGCAAGAGATTGCCGATGAGATCGGCAAGGTCCTGGGCCGCAAGATCACTTATAGCCCGTCGACCATCGAACAATACCGCGAGCATCTGGAGAAATATGGTCTGCCGGAATTCCTGATCCAGCATTTTCTCGCGATCGCTGTTGACTACCAGAACGGAATTTTCTCCGGAGCGGACGGCGTCATCAGTGAGATCACCGGGCGAGCCCCGCAAACCGTTGGTGAATTCGTGCAAGCCAATCGCCGCGCGTTCGAGCAGTAATTTTTCCAGGTATGCGGCTTTTTTAGTCTGTCAAAACATACTTCTCATGCAGTTATCTTAAAGGAGTGCCAATCATGAAGCTCAGCGGGAATACCATTTTCATTACCGGCGCAACCTCAGGCATCGGCCGCGGCCTCGCCGAAGCATTTCATAGCAGGGGCAACAAGGTCATTATCGGCGGCCGTCGAAAAGCCTTGCTCGATGAAGTGACGCGGGCCAACCCCGGCATGGATGCAGTGGAGATCGACGTGAGCAGTCCGGCGCAAATCGCCAGCGTGACCGAGAGCCTGAAGCAAAAGTACCCGGCGCTCAATGTCCTCATCAACAATGCGGGCATCATGCCGTTCGACGATGTGACCGGTCCACTGGATGACGCGCAGGCAGTCCATTTGGTGAACACCAATCTGCTGGGCCCCGTCCGGATCAGCGGTGCATTGATCGAACATCTGAAGAAGCAGCCGGAAGCATTTATCATTAACAACAGTTCGGTTGTAGCGTACATTCCGATGTCGATGGCCGCACTGTATTCGGCAACCAAGGCTGCAATCCATTCATACTCGCTGTCCCAACGTTTTGCGTTGCGTGAGACAAGCGTGCGGGTGCTGGAAATCGCACCGCCCTGGGTCGACACCGATCTGATATACAAGAGCGGCGACGCGCGCGCGATGCAACTGGAACCCTTCATTGCGGAAACCATGGCGTTGCTCGAGACCGCCAGCACGGAGGTCGTCGTCGAAGCGGGCCAGCAGTTGCGCAACAGCGCCGGGCCGAATGAGCATGAGGTCGTGAACTACCTCAACCAGATGATCATCGACAACCCTTTGCCGATGCCTTAACAGACTTAACGCAGGAGAAGCGATGTCTGAAGCAAAACCCCGAAGCGACGCGAACGGCGCTCATCCTCTCGACGCGGTGATATGGAACGCGCTCGCTGGCAAGCAGAATCACCTGGCAATCGGGGATGCTCGCGCACGGCGGTATCCGACGGATATCGGGCGTTTTGCTGCAGTGACCGATCACAGCCCGGAGTCCTTTGAGGCATTGCGTTCGCTGATCGACGCACAGGATTCGGTTGCCCTGGTTACCGCGGATGAGGTTGCGTTGCCTTCCGGGTTCTCTGTCATCAGGCGCGCGGCATTGCTTCAGATGATCTGGCAAGGCAAGCTCGGTCAACAGAGCGAACTGCAGCATGTCAGCCTCGCCGGGGCCGATGTCCCAGACATGCTCGCTCTGACCGCTGCCACGGAGCCGGGTCCCTTTGGCCCACGCACCATCGAACTCGGTCAATACATTGGTGTTCGTAGTGAGGGCAAGCTGGCCGCGATGGCCGGCGAACGCATGAGGCTTGACGGCTTCACCGAGATTAGCGCCGTTTGCGTGGATCCGGCGTTTCGGGGCCGCGGTTATGCCGGCGATCTGATGAAGCTGCTGATTGCGGCGATCAGCGCACGCGGCGAGACACCGTTTCTGCACGTTTTCACATCGAACCAGTCTGCAATAGCGCTGTATCGCAAGCTGGGGTTTGTTGACCGGCATGAGATGCATCTGGCGGTGGTTAGCGACGCGCGGGGTTAGACGGTTAGCCGTTACAATCCCTCACTTCGATCCGACAATCGTGATTCGCGCCATGAAACATCTCTTTGCATCGACACTCGCGCTGGTCATCGCGACCACAAGCACCGTTGCGATAGCCCAAACATCCGGGGGTGGCGATGCGCCCAAACAACATTGCGATTCAGGGTATGTCACCGGTGTGGGTGGCGCGGCACAGAGCTTCCGCGAATACCTCGCGCTCCCGGACAGAGACAGATATCGCTACTTCGCGGACCACCAGATCCAATGCAAGATCTCCGACGAGGGCCGTGCATTTGACTGCACCGGCGTCACCAACCTTAAGCATGAACAGATGAGTGTGTACGACGACAGTGACGGCGCGACGATCACCGTGACCGCGCGCGTGGAACTCGATCAGGGCACCTATCCGGCGATTATCGTGGTGCAAAGAAAGGACGTTCAGTGCGGGCAGTAAATGCCCTCACTGAACCGGGACGGTCTTGCGGCTCGGCGCGGTCCTGTTGATATGGTTGTAGATCGCGCCGATGGCCATCAGCACCGAAGTTCCGAGAAACACCGCGCGCATTCCGAAGTGTCCTCCAACGAACCCGCCTAACAAAGGTCCAAGCACCTGCCCGGTGTACTGGGCGGACGTCGAATAGCCCAGCATTCTTCCTGCAACCGTCTGTGGCACGTTGTGTCTGATGACACTGGCCACGCACGGCAAGAGACCACCGAGCGCCGTTCCCATCAGAAATCTCAGCACCACGAGTTGCCACCCCGCGATCACGAACGCCTGAGGAATCAGAAGCACTGCTGCGACCGCCAGACAGCCGACGATCACATTCCAGTGTCCGATCCGATCGGCCAACCGTCCCAGGCGAGACGCGGAAAGTATGCTTCCCAGGGCCGCGGCGGACATCACCAGTCCCGCCACAAAGGTCACCTGGCGCACCTCGACGATCTGTGCGACGAACACCGTGATAATGGGCTCGATCGACATGTTCGCCACCATCAGCAACGCACCGGTGACGAGCATCGCGACGACGGGGCGTCGGTCCGGGATGGCCTGCCAGTCGACCTGCTGCTTCTCGGTCTTCTTCGGCGCAAGTCGCGGGTCTTCCTTGAGAAGAAACGCCGTAGCGAGAAACGCGACAAAAATGAGTGCCCCGGCGGCAAAAAAGGTTGCGCGCACACCGATCAGCGGAGGTAACGAGCCGCCAATCAAAGGACCCGCAAGATTGCCGGCCATGATCCCCGACGACAACACACCAAGCGCCCAGCCGCAGCGACTTTTTGGCGTCTGGGTGGCGACCAGAACGGTGGACCCCGACGCGTAGCCGCCAAGAAGTCCTGCCAGCAGTCGCAACGCCACCAGTTGCCAGACGTTGTGCGCCATACCGATCAGCGACATGGCAACCGCCATACCCAGGCTGGCGCGAATCAGCATCAGCTTGCGGCCGTAACGATCGCCGAGCCGCCCCCACAAAGGAGCGGTTAACGCGGCGGACAGGAAGGTCGCGCCATATGCGACACCGGACCATTGCACAATCGCCGCATGGCTCTTGACGCCCATTTCTTCGACATAAAGCGGCAGGAACGGCAGCAGCAGGGTCATCGCCACAATGGTGGTGAACGAGCCGAAGACGCAGACAATGAGGTTACGGCGCCAATGGACGGCGCCGTCCTGGGCGGGCGGCATTGGAGGCTGCGAGACGCTAGCGGGCGGGTTCGCCATGATTCGATCCGGGGAAGACGTGGCCGTCATTCAACGGATCCTATTGGCGTTCCGTTGAGTATTGCCGCTGCTTTACCCCACGAAACGGTTTCAGGGGCGACAGCTTGCGATCCTACGGCGTCTCCGGGTAGACATCCAGTCCATTACTCATACTAGTACCGGGAATACCGGTGTTGGCGTTGCCGCCGGCTCACGTCAAGGATGTGGCGCCCTCGTTTGATGCCACTGGCGCTCGAAACCCCGGCCGCTTGAGGGCACCTACAGACAGGCGGATCGCATCGATCAAGGCACGCGCCGCGGGCGACGGCGTCCCTTCTGCCCGCACCGTCAAGCCGATATCGCGCTGCGTGTTATGTAACGGCACGTCCAGCACGACGAGTTGGCCCGACTCGCACTCGTAATGCAACTGCTGCGCCGAGAGCGCCGTCACCATGTCGGTGTGCAGCAGCAGTCCGCGAATCACAGCCAGGTCGGCCGTTTCGACCGTGGGCATGGGCGGCTTCAGCTTCAACCGGCGAAACTGCGATTCAAACAGCCCGCGGGCCGGAGCATGGATGCGCGGCACAATCCACTGGACCTGGCGCAAGTCCGCCATGGTCAGACCGCGCACATATGCAAGGGGATGATCCCGGCGGGCCAGCACAACCATGTCTTCGGTCACCAACCTCTCATTCTGCAGACCGCTGGTGGGCTCATTGTCCCGCAGCGCACCAAGAATGAAATCGATGTCGCCCGCCCGCAGGCCGGCCACCAGCGTTTCATAGGCACTCTCGTCCGTTATGACCCGCACCCCCGGATGTTGCGCACTCAGACGGGCAATCGCATTGGGAAGAATCAGCGTGCGGCCAAGCGGCAACGCGCCGACCGTCACGGCACCCTGAATGTTGCCGTGCAGCGCAGCAATGTCATCTGGTATGTGGCGCAGTTCGTTCAACGCGCGTCCCACGTACAACAGGAAGGTCTCGCCCTCGGTGGTCAGCAGGATGCCTCGCGGGCCGCGATGGAACAGCCGCAAACCCGAGCCGCTTTCGAGAACCCGGATAGCACTACTGACAGCCGGCTGGCTGATGCCGAAAGCGCTCGCGGCGGTGGGCATGTGACGATGACGCGCCAGTGCCCGGAAAATCTGCAGGCGCCGCGTGTTGAGCAGGTAGGCCGGCAGCGTGCCTTCGGCAGGCACTCGCCGGCGAGCCTGTCTGAGCGCGCACCACAGCGCCAGCCCGCCGATTTCGGCAAAGATCCGCTCACACCGCTTTAGCACGGCGCGCCCTGTCGGCGTGGGCAACATGCCGGACGGCTTGCGCTCGAAGAGCGGTTCCTCGAGCGCCGATTCGAGTTCCTGCACCGACCGGGTCACGGCCGACTGCGCGCGAAAGAGCTCGGCGGCAGCGCGTGTCGCGCTGCCTGTGTCGGCAACAAGTTTGAACGCTCGCAGATGGGCCAGATTGAGAAGTTCGTTGTTGCTCACGGTGATCGTCGGTTATCGGTCAAAGATTGAAGCGGGATGCTTCGAAAGCCCCCGCGACGAGAGCGAGTCCCAGGCGGACGCAGAAAGGATTTCCCTCCGTTGATTCAGGCATTCCTTACACCCCTGCCACTGTTGTATTGCGTGCACAGACGAGATTGCGACTTCATTCTTTTCCCATCTGATTTCTTTATGACCCTGCGGATATCACCGTTGCCTGCAAGCGTATCCGCCAAAGCTTCGGGATACCAACAGTTCCTTACACAGTACGGATTTCAGAAGCTTACGCCGCCTCACCGCAAACGCAAAATGGTGCTGGATCCGCAATTTATACGAATCGCGAATGGTTAACCCCAACTTTCAGCACGATCCCTACTTTCTATATCTTCGTGTCCCAACGGATCACGTTGTTATGGCCGCCCGGCCACCGCAGCGTATTCGATTTTGCATGAGCCGGGTACACGTAGCTCAGCACGCGAAGTGGCGCGGATCATTCGCACCATGACGTTTTATACGGGGCTTTCTCGAGGAGAGTAGACATGAGCGGTAACTTCAGCATGAGCGGTAACGACGTCAACAAGGGTTCGGCTTTGAACTCGGACAAGCAGGATCTGAAAACCATATTTCGTGCCGGCGCGATTGGCGGCCTGACCGGTGCGGTATGCATCTGGATTTACGAAGCACTGATCTGGGTTGGAGTGCAACACCTGATGCCGCTGGCGGGCATTCCGCGCAACGCGACGGGTCTCGTGTTCGGTAAGGCCGTGCAGGAAGCGCTTGGCATCTGGGCGTATCTTCTGGGCACCTTGATTCACTTCTCCTTCGCGATCGGCTGGGGTGTCCTGTTTGCTCTCATCTGGCCGTATTTCCGTCGCCGCGGGTACGAAGCGACTTTCATCGCGCTGTTCTACGCCATCATTGCGTGGATCGCGATGCACGTGGCCATCTCGATCGCTTCGGACAATCACCCGAATTACTACGACCCCGCCGTCATCATTGGTGGCTTCATGTCGCACTTCTGCTTCACGGTGCCGCTCGCGCTGACCGTGAAGAGACTGCTGGCATCGCATCCGGGTGCGTAGTTCGACGAATCCAGTCTAGAGCGATAAAGGCAAGAGGAGTAAGGCAAAAAAATGAATCCACGTAAAATAGCAGTCCTTATTATATTGGTGCTGGGGATCATCTCTGCGGAACACGCGCAGGCACAATCATCGGTCACGTTGTACGGGGTACTCGACGAGTTTGTTGGATACCAGTCCAGCAAAACCGGCGGGAAGAACCAGTCTCTGGTTGCGCTCGGCAACAACGGAGAACTCACGAGCCGTTGGGGCCTACGCGGAAGCGAGGATCTTGGCGGCGGCTACCGCGCGATATTCGACCTCGAGAACGGCTTCGATCCAGGCACGGGCTCCATGCAGAACGCCTATCGGTTCTTCGACCGGCAGGCATGGGTGGGTATCGCGTCGCCTTACGGTGACGTGAGACTCGGCCGTCAAAACACGCCGATGTTCGCCTGGAGCGGCAATCTGGACGCGTTTAGCGCGGCGACCTACGGGTCTGGCTTCAACAACTTTGCCAACTGGCAGGCTCGCGTCGATAACGATATTGCGTATATCTCACCGAAGTTCTACGGCACCCAGGTCGAACTTCACTATTCGGTGGGCGGGGAAGCGGGTGACACGGCGGGTAATGCCGTCTATCAGGCCGCCGTCCAGTCGAACGTTGGTCCGGTCTACCTTGCGTTGGCTTACCTGAATGCAGCCAACCCAACGAACAGTGTGCGTGTTCAGGAAGCCATGGCGGGCGCCAACTACGACTACGGTTGGGGAAAGATCTATTTCGGCTTCTTCAGAGCCAATGACATCATCTCCTCAACAACCGGAAATGCGCTGGCCAATCCCGCCGGGAAATACAATCCGGCGACAGGCGTGGTCGGCAACGTGGCAGGCAATTACCACAATACCTACTCGTTCTCAGCCGATTACCACATCAATCCGTTCTTTAGCATAGGGGCTGGATACGCGTTCATCACGGATAGTTCGTCGCTCGACAACACGGCGCGCGAGTTCAGCGCCATCGTCAACTACGACCTCTCCAAGGCGACCCGACTGTACGCAGTGGTATCGAGGTTGAACAATTCCAACACGGCCGCGTACAAGATGACTGGCGCCAGCATCACAACAGGATCGTTCCTGACGCCAGGCGCAGGTCAGAGCGAAACCGGCGCACAGATCGGCATTCGCCACATGTTCTGACGATGCATCGCAGCCCGGTTATCCGCGAGGATGATCCAGGCTGCGTGTCGATGACTCAGTAGAAATGGAAACGTTTGAAGCAGGCCAGCGTAAACCGCTGGCCTGTTGACTTACATAGGCCCGCTAGACGGGCTCGCACATCAGGCCGGCTTATCAGGCCGGCTCCATCCCATGAGCCAGCTTGGCCGAAGCAGCCTCGGGCGACGCCAGAAACGACAGCAGCGCCTGAGCTGCTTCGCGCTGCTCGGACACAGCGCAGATAGCGGCCGAGAATACCGTGATGATCTGGATTTCAGCCGGCAGCGCGCCAATGACATCGATGCCTGGCACATGCATCATCTCGCTCCATTGCTGAAACCCCAGCTCGACCTGGCCTCGTGCGACAAGCGTGCCGACTGGTACGCCAGTCGGCGCCTGCACCATACGCGGCGCGATGGTCTCGACAATGCCCCAGTGTTCGAACAGACGAACCAGTTTCTTGCCGCTAGGCCCCGTGGAATAACCGATGCTGCGCGCGGCGAGAATGGCTTCGCGAGTCGCAGTTTCAGTGCTGATATCGGGCCGCGGCGCACCTGCAGCCACCGCTACCGCGACGCCCGAACACGCAAGGTCGACCCTGCTGCCCGGCACAACATGGCCCGCTTCTGCCAGCCGCTCGATCACGTCAGCCGCCAGCACCACAATGTCAAACGGTTCGGCATCCTGAACGAGACGGGCCGCAACAACACCCCCCTTCGATTCAATCAGCACGCTCCGTCCGGAACGCCGCTCATAGGCAGCGCTCAATTCGGCCAGCACATCACGGGTGGCCATTGAAGAGACACCCGTGATCGCCTGATTCATGGTTTCGATTTCGTGCATGGCCTCGATTGCCGTCCTGTTCAATCGATATATCGCAAACCTGCCTTCTGCAGCGGTTCGCGCATGTTGTACATGTCCAGACCCAGCACACCGGAGGCAAGCCTGGCTCGTTTCTCGCCTTCGAAAGCTTCACGCGCAGCCGCTTTCTCCAGGACCTTGGCCGCTGAGGCAGCAGGCACCACAACGATGCCGTCCTCGTCCGCCACCACGGCATCGCCGGGATTCACCAGTGCGCCTGCGCATACCACCGGCACGTTCACGGAGCCCAGCGTCGCCTTGACTGTCCCTTTGGCGGAGATCGCTTTGCTCCACACTGGAAACTTCATCTCAGCGAGCACGCTCACGTCGCGCACACCTGCATCGATAATCAGTCCAACGGCGCCGCGGGCTTTGAAGCTGGTCGCCAGCAGATCGCCGAAATAGCCGTCGGTGCAATCCGCCGTGACACCCGCAACGACGATGTCGCCCGGCTGGATCTGCTCCGCCGCCACATGGAGCATCCAGTTGTCGCCTGGCTGCAGCAGCACCGTCACGGCCGCGCCGCCTACGCTTGCGCCGCTATAGATCGGCCGCATGTACGGTTTCATCAGGCCGGTGCGGCCCATCGCCTCGTGCACGGTTGCAGAGCCGAGCGCGCCCAGCCTGGCCGACACGTCACGATCTGCGCGTTGAATGTTGCGATATACGACTCCCAGTTCATACATGACCGATCTTCCTTCCTTTAACGTTCTCGGGATTTCAATGCTGCATCGAGGCGCGGATAGACACGGCGCGCGTTACCCTCGTAGATCTTGTAGCGCTCGTCCGCATTCATGTGCGCGGCTTCGACATAACGCTTCGTATCGTCGAAATAGTGGCCTGTTTCCGGGTCGATTCCGCGCACGGCGCCGATCATCTCGCTCGCAAACAGAATGTTCTCCACCGGGATCACACGCGTAAGCAGGTCGATGCCAGGCTGGTGATACACGCAGGTGTCGAAGAACACGTTGTTGAGCAGATGGTCTTTGAGCAATGGCTTCTTCAGTTCCTGCGCCAGTCCGCGAAAGCGGCCCCAGTGGTAAGGCACGGCACCGCCGCCGTGCGGAATCACAAAGCGTAGCGTGGGAAAATCGCGGAACAGATCCGATGTGAGGCACTGCATGAAGGCAGTGGTATCCGCGTTCAGGTAGTGCGCGCCGGTGGTGTGAAAACACGCGTTGCAGCTCGTGCTCACATGGATCATCGCGGGGATGTCGTACTCCACCATCTTCTCGTAGATCGGATACCACGAGCGGTCAGACAGCGGCGGACTGGTCCAGTGACCACCGGACGGATCCGGATTCAGATTGATCGCAACGTTGCCGTATTGCTCCACGCACTTGACGAGTTCGGGGACGCAGGTGGCGATGTCGACACCCGGGCTTTGCGGCAACATGGCCGCGGGAATGAAATGATCGGGAAACAGCTGGCTCACGCGATAGCACAGCTCATTGCAGATCGCCGCCCAGGTGCTGGAAACTTCGAAGTCGCCAATGTGATGCGCCATGAAGCTTGCACGAGGACTGAAGATCGTCAGATCGAGACCGCGCTCGCGCATCAGCCGCAACTGGTTGCTCTCGATCGATTCGCGCAGTTCGTCATCGCTGATCTGCAACTCGGCGACCTTCGGCCGCTCTGCGGGATTGTTGATGCCCGCGATCTGACGGTTGCGCCACGCCTCCAGCGCCTTCGGAGCGGTGGTGTAATGGCCGTGAATATCAATGATCATCGTTGTTTCCAGATAACTGAAGCAGGTTTCAGCGCGCCACGCTGGCTGGCGAGCGCGCCGAATTGTTTAATGCGCCGCGGTCGGCTGCGGCACCGCCTCGCTGGCGTTGGTACGCTGAGCCAGCAAGATGGCGATAGCGGCCAATGCAGCGGGCACGGCCAGCATCGCGAGAATGGCGCCGAACTGCCAGCCGAGCCCGAGCAATGCGCCGCCGATCGCAGAGCCAAAGATGCTGCCGAAGCGGCCCACGCCAAGCATCCAGCTCACACCGGTTGCACGCGCAACCGTCGGATACCGGCTCGGCGCAAAGGCGTTCAAGCCCGTCTGCGCACCGCTCATGCAGAAGCCAGCGAGGAACACCAGCAACGTGAGCGACGAGGACATGGCGCCGATCCAGCCCAGCGCGAGCACGCACAGACCGCCGCCCACGTAGGCCGCACTGATCACAGGCGCAGGCCGGACCTTGTCCATCACCCAACCGACCAGAATCGCGCCAATGGTGCCGCCGATCTGGAACATGGCCGTCACGTTGGCAGCCGTGCTGACAGTCAGTCCTGCGTCCTTCATCAGCGTGGGCAGCCAGCCGGTCAACAGATAGATGACGAGCAGGCCCATGAAGTATGTGACCCACAGCGCCACGGTCGTGACGCCGTAGCCATGCGCGAACAGCACGCCGATCGGCTTGCGCGTGGGCAACGGCGGTTCGTTCGAGACGAAGACCTCGTCACCGGAAAAGCGTGTGCCGGTCACTCGGCCCAGGATAGCGCCAATCCGCGCGGACGCGACGCCGCGCACTGCCAGCAGACGAGCCGACTCAGGCAGCAACCAGACCTGCAACGGAATCAGCGCCAACGGCAGCACGCCCCCGAAGATCAACACGGCGCGCCAACCATGAGCGGGGATCAGCCAGCCGGCGGCAAAGCCGATCAGCGCTGAGCCCAGGTTGAAACCGGTAAACATGATCGTGATCAGCAGCGCACGTTTGCGCTGCGGTGCGTACTCCGACAGCAAGGTCGTCGTGTTCGGCATCGCGGCGCCGAGGCCAATGCCCGTCAGCAATCGCAGCAATGCCATGGTCGCGGGCGACTGGGTAAAAGCCGTCGCGATCGTGAAAATGCCAAACAGGAAAATCGACGTAATCAACACCCACTTGCGGCCAATACGGTCCGAAGCGGGGCCGGCTGTCAGCGCACCGATCACGAGACCAATCGGCGCCGCGCTCATCACCAGACCGAATGCGGGTCGTGAAATGCCCCAGTCGTGAATGATCGAAGGTGCGATAAATCCCATGATGGCGACATCCATGCCGTCTGCCGTGACCACGAGAAAACACAGCACCACCAGTAGCCACTGATACGCCGAGATCGCCCGGTCATCAATAAAGGCCTTGATATCAATCGTTTTACCGCTTGCCATCTGCTTTCTCCTGTCTCCTTGCCTGCGCTTCGGGCGTGACCGCCATGGTCCGCCTGCCCCATGCAGTGGTTATTTAGAGTCGCGTGGGGTCATCATGCGAAAGACGCCCCACGAACGGTCCGCTTACTCGCCCTTCTTTTTCCCCGTACTATCCCAATCCAGTTTTCCTGCAGTTTTTCCTGCCACCGAATACAAAGCGCCCGGCGCGTTGCGGGTGCGCTGAAACTCTTCCAGCGTTTCGCCGCGCATGGCGGCATAGATGTGAAGGTTCGACACTCCCGTGACAGCGCCGAGTTTTTCGAGCATGAAAAAGATGACGCCGTAGTGCAGCAGACCGCGCCAGTCACGGCGACGGATCAGGTCCCGTTCTTCTTCGCTCAGGCTGGCCGCCTCGAAGCTCGCTTCGGGATCGCGCAGGAACGCTTCGCGCTGGGCAGGCTCGACCATGCGATGCAGGTATTCGTTGATGCGGTAAGCGCGCACCGCCGTTTCGATACGGAACGGGTACGTGCCCTCGAGTTTCTCGATGCCGGCGAGTTGAACCGACATGCGCTGACGATGGCGTTCCACCACCGCAGGATTCGTTTCGCCATCCTCACCTTCGTAGATTGCCGTGGCGATACCTGCCATCGAGGGCAGATAGTAGCTACGGTGCTTGCAGGTGACATTGGCCGACAACGCGCCGCGCATGGTGAGCCACATGACTACTTCCGCGCCCTCGAAGCCGCCCAGTTCGGCGTATTCGGCCAGCGTCATGTCGGCCAGTTGCTCCGGATCGTGCTCGAACAGGTCGAGGAAGCGCTGGTCCCATTCCGTGTTGTTGAATCCGGCGCGCTCGCCGTGCACCTGGTGCGACAGGCCGCCGGTGGCGAGGATCGCGACCTTGATATCCTCCGGATAACTTTCGATGGCGCGCCTCAGCGCTTGCCCGAGCTTGTAGAAGCGCCGCGCACTGGGCACCGGCAATTGCAGCACGCCCATCTGCAGCGGCACCAGTTTCACCGGCCATTCAGGCTTGTGCGGGCACAACATGGACAAGGGCGAGAAGCAGCCGTGATCCAGCGCCCTGTTCTGGAAGAACGACATGTCGAACTCATCGGTCACCAGAGAATTGCCGATGTGCGCGGCCAACCCGGGGTGCCCTTTTATCGACGGCAGATCGCGTGCGCCGCCCCCTTCGTCCGCCACCTGCCATTCCGAACCGACGCCTAGCGTGAAGGCCGAATAGTGATCGAAGAAAAACGAGGTGACGTGATCGTTGTAAATGGTCAGGATCACGTCGGGTTTCTTTTCCGCCAGCCAGGCGGCCAGCGGCGCGAAGTTTTCGAAGATCGGCGCCCAGACGGGGTCGTCACGCTTGTTCTTGTCGAACGCAAAGCCGATCGTAGGTGTGTGCGAGGCGGCGATGCCGCCAATAATCCGTGCCATGCCAGTACTTCTCCAGAGAGTCGCGTCCGTCCGCTCGTTTCTGCGTAATGGCTGTGTAATCCCTGCACATTGCGGACGCATAGGACGGCCGCCGGAACGGCGCCGCCTGTCAGGACGAAAGGTAGCCCTGGGAGGGGAACATCAAAAGGGGGGGTTAACCGCATACATTGACGAAAACGTGCGGAGATTCGGTGTTGCGAAGCGTGTCTTACAGCAAAGAGTGTCTCTCCAGAGGCCCGTCCAACAAGGGATTGGCGGGACCGGTCAAATATCGAAGGAAATGTCAGCGGCGATTCACGGCAAAACAGGCCGATAAACAGATTAGATGCGGTGAGAATGAAGTCGCAACAGGTCCCGGCAAGGAAGACCCGCTTCCGCCAACAAGGTGCGCGATCGCGGGCCCCTGTGCCGAAATGCGCATCTTAAGCGCCCGTTGTATTCAAGACGCGACAATTTCGTCTGCCTAAACTCAAACCACCCATCGTGGTCAATTTGAGGAGTGGTACTCGCGCGTCACCCGCCGTCGCGACCATTTTTCACGCCCGGAACATCAGGCAGGCCGAACCATCGCCCATCTGCGATCTTCTTCTGGAGGCAAGCTATGTCGACGATTCCCGCCCGTATCGAACGGATGCCGTATTCGAGCTTCCACCGCCGGTTGCTGTTCATGGGCGGGCTGGGGTATGTCTTCGATGCCATGGACGCCGCCGTGCTGGCCTTCCTGCTGCCCGTGCTGCGAGTCCAGTGGCACCTGACCAGCGTGCAGACCGGCGTACTTGGCAGTGGCACGTTTATCGGCTATTTCGTGGGAGCGTCGGTGGCGGGCATCCTCGGCGACCTGATTGGCCGCCGCAAGGTCATGATGTGGTCGCTCGCCATCTATTGCGCGGCCTCCGTGGCAAGCGCCGTCGCCAACGACTGGCCCTTTTTCATCGTGACACGAATTATCGCGGGAATCGGCACCGGCGCGGAGAGTGCCATCGTGGCGCCGTTCCTGTCGGAGTTCGTGGCCCGGAAATATCGGGGCAGTTTCACCGGGAGTCTCGCCTCGTTCTTTTCGTTCGGCTTTGTTGCGGCCGCCCTGCTCGGCTATTTCGTGATCCCGCTCGGTCCGGACGCGTGGCGTGCGGTGATGATTCTCACCGCGTTGCCCATCGTGATGCTGCTGTGGTGGCGCAAGGCGTTGCCCGAATCGCCTCGCTGGCTCGACAGCCGGGGCCGCACCGCGGAGGCGGAGGTGATCGTCGCCGGGATCGAGGCGGAATTGCGGTCGGCGGGGGTCGAGCTCGCGCCGCTGGAATCGGTGGACGTGCCCGCCGCGCCGGTCACCACAAACGGCAAGACCGTACTCGGGAATCTGAAGACGTTGTGGTCCGCCAGGCTCGCACGCACCACCGCAATGGCCTGGCTGATGTGGCTTTCCATCACGTTCAGCTATTACGCATTCTTCACGTGGATTCCCGGGCTGCTGGTGCAAAGCGGCATGACCATTACGCGCAGCTTCTCCTATTCGCTCGCCATGTATCTCGCGCAGATCCCAGGCTACTTTTCCGGCGCCTGGCTCAACGAGAGAATCGGCCGGCAAGCGACGATCGCCTCGTACATGGTGCTTGGCGGCATGGCCGCACTCGGCATGGCGCTGACCCACACCAACAGCGGCATCATGGTCTCGGGCATCTTCCTGTCGTTCTTCATGAACGGCACGTACGCCGGCGTCTACGCCTACACGCCTGAAGTCTTCCCCACCGATGTGCGCACAACCGGCATGGGCGTGTCTTCCGCTATCGGTCGGCTGGGCGCGATCGCGGCGCCAATCCTGGTCGGATATCTCTACCCCGTGTTCGGGTTCGCCGGCGTGTTCGGTGCAACCACACTGGTGCTGCTGATCGGCGCCGTGGCCGTTGTGTTGATGGGTGTGCCCACGCGGGGCAGGTCGCTGGAAGACATTGCCGCGAGCACCGGCAACGATCGTCTCGAACTGGTTGAGTCGAGGCAATGACGCACACGATGACCCATCGCTGACGCGAACCCGATGACATCCTGGAGGAGGACCCTGCATGACTAGCATCCTGTTTAAAAACGGCGCTTTGCTCGATCCGCTGGAGGCAGAATTGCGGCCAGGCTACGAAGTGCTCGTCGAAGGCGACACCGTCCGCGAAGTGTCCGACCGGCCGATATCGTCCACGGGCGCTCACGTCGTCGACCTCAAAGGCAAGACCATCATGCCGGGGCTGATCGATTTGCATGCTCACATGATCGCGACGCAATTCGACCTGCCGGGTCAGGTGCGAATGCCTAACGTGTTCGTCACGCTGAAGGCTTTGCCGATCATGCAAGGCATCTTGCGGCGCGGCTTCACGACCGTGCGCGACGCTGGCGGCTCAGGGCTCGCGCTCAAGCAATCGGTCGAGATGGGACTCGCCCAGGGACCGCGCCTGTTCATCGCCGGCCGGGCGCTGAGCCAGACCGGTGGACACGGCGACACGCGCGGGCGCGCCGACTTCATCGTCCCGGACGCTCCGTGCAACTGTTGCGTCCGGGTCGGCGCTTTGAGCCGGGTGGTCGACGGCGTGGACGAGCTTCGCAAGGCGGTGCGCGAAGAACTACAAATGGGCGCAGATCAGATCAAGATCATGGCATCGGGAGGCGTTGCATCGCCGACCGATCCAATCGGGGCGTTCGGCTACTCAGAGGACGAAATCCGCGCGGTCGTCGCGGAGGCGCAGGGTCGCGGCACCTACGTGATGGCGCACGCTTATACCGCCGCGTCGATGCAGCGCGCGGTGCGCTGCGGCGTACGCACGATCGAGCATGGCAATCTGATCGATGAGCCGACGGCCAGACTGATGGCTGAGCACGGCGCCTTCGTGGTGCCTACCCTCGTCGCTTATGAAGCGCTACACAGCGAGGGCGTGAAATACGGTTTGCCTGCCGAGAGCGCAGCCAAGATCGAAACCGTGCGCGTGGCGGGTCTGCAGTCGCTGGAAATCTTTAAACGCGCCGGGGTGAAGATGGGCTTCGGATCCGACCTGCTCGGTCCGTCGCACCGCCTCCAAAGCGACGAATTCACGATTCGCGCGCAAGTCCTGACGCCGGCCGAAATCATCAGCAGCGCAACGACGATAGGCGCCGAAGTGCTCGGCATGACAGGCAAGCTCGGGCGTATTGCGGCCGGGGCATTTGCCGATCTGCTCATCGTCGACGGGAATCCGCTCAAAGACCTGAACTGCCTGACTGGGCAAGGCGAGCACATTCATGTGGTCATGAAAGGCGGCAAAGTGGAGTTTGGCACCCTGCACTGACTGACGCGCCGGAGGCATAAATAAAAAATGGCGCCATGCTCAAAAGCATCGCGCCGAGACGCGCCTCTCGTGGCAGCGTGAAAAAACCCGGCAGTCCGGCGCCAGTGCCAGCGCCGTTGCCGGTTTCCGTTACGTTAGAACGAGTGTTGAATGCCCGCGTACGCGCCGGTCTGGGTACGGCCTTGCGTCGGGTTCTCGTTGAACGAGCCGTTGGTCAGGCCACCAGGGCCTTCGCTGTTGGCATCGAGACCGAAGTTGGCGGTACTGCTGTTACGCACTTGCGCAACCTGGAAATCGAGCAAGGTACGCTTCGACAGGTTGTACGTGCCGCCCACCGTGTAGATGGTCGCGTTGCCGCCGCCGTTGTTCGTGTTCACGTGGTAGACCGCAGCAATCAGCGCCGCAGCCGCCGTGGCCTGCCACGTCACACCGCCCCATTCCATGTCGGCCGTGCTCGGCGACGTTGGCGAACCGACTGGCGTGACCACGCCACCCGAGGTGCGCTCAGCCGTATAGCTGGCCTGGACCTTGAATTGACCGAGGAACAGGTTTGCACCGACGAAGTATTCACGCGATGCCGTGAACGGATTGTCGAGCTGGCCGTTGAGCGGGTCGCGAATTTCGTCGTAGATACCGCGCACCTGGAACAACGTATTGGTATACGTGACCTGCAGGCCGTCGCTACGGCCGGTTGCCGCACCGGCAACGCCTTCATTCCAGTTGGTGGAGTTGCCGAGACCATACTGGCCATACGCGTCAAAGCCAGCGATCTTCGGCGACTGGTACGACAAGTTGTTGCTGGTGTGTTCCCAGTTGCGACCGCGAACCAGCGAGGCCGACGACCAGTTCGACTGGCCGAACGGATCGAAGTCCCAGTCGCCGTTAGCGATCTGCAACTGACGCCCCATCAGGAACGTACCGAACTGGTCGTTCGAAAGTCCAACGTTAGCAATCCGGTCAAAGAGCGAGCCCGACAAGCCCAGCGAGCCTGTAGCAGTACTAAACGCACCTTCCAACTGAAACACGGCCTTGGTACCACCACCCAGATCCTCGGAGCCTTTGAGGCCCCACAGACTCGTACCCCAGTCGCCACTCTCCTGCCGCCAGCGCGAGGTAGACCCGGTACCGTTGTTGCCCGGCAAGCCGCTTATATACTCGATGCCGGCATCCAGCCGGCCATACAGCGTCACGCTCGTTTGAGCTTGCGCAACCACACCGACCGACATCAACGCGGCGGCAACCAAACTCTTCTTCACCTTCATCCTCTCCTCCATACCGTTTTAAAAGGAATGACCGACTACATGCGGTATTGCCTCGCCGGCAATACCCGAATGGGCATCAACTTATTAGGAGCTTCACGTGGAGGACGGGCACAGAAATTCGTCTCGGCAATTGCGGGCGTGGCGCCTCGCAGCCGGTCTCCTGTCTGCAATCCGCCCAATGGGTGGAGCAAAACTACTTTTAATTGTGTCTCTTTTACTACTTTGGTTACCAGTCTACCAAAACACCTTTCAGGAGGCACAACAATCCAGTCCGGTTTAATCGCATGTGCCCAAACCGCAACACAACCTGATTGAAAGAAACTCGCCACTCCATTTGTCAATCGGATGCCATCGAATTTCACATAACAGGATGCCTCAGCGCTAAAGCGGCAAAATTTTTCACATTGTGGCGATTAGAAATAAAACCGGAAACAGCTGATTATCGAATTCGCTAACAATCGCCGCACGTGCAATATCAATGCGAATTTGATTGCTAATTTAGCAATAGTTATTTTCCTGATCTGATGACATTGAAAACGGGCGCAACGACGCCCGCCTCGCTGCGCCAGCGGGCGCGCGAGGTTCGGGGACTACAGGGACGGGGACGGTGATGCGGACGGTCAGAACGCTTCGGCGGGCATCCGCGGCGAAGCGTGCGGTTGGCTGAGCGACTGGTATCCAGATACCGGGTCGAGCCGGTAACCGTAGTTGTAGATGGGTGTGAGGACGAAGTCGCCGTCGTCGCGCAACTGCAGTTTCGAGCGGATCGCGGAGATGTGTGCCGTCATCGTGCGGGCATTGATGCGCTCGTTGTGCCGCCACACGGCCCCGGCGAGGTAGACGCGTGACACGGGCCTCGCGAGGTTCCTGAAAAGGATCAGGGCCAGCTGGTACTCCTTCTGCGTCAGGGGAACCCGTGTCTCACCCACCAGCACGCCTCGCCCGCGCGTCTCGAAGGCGTAGCGGCCAAACTGGGTGGCAGTGGTGGTGGCGTAGCCATCCCACGTCCCGCTGAGAGTGCTCTTCACTGACGCGACCAACGCTCGCGCGGAAACGGGTTTGACAAGCAGCCCATCCTTTTCGCGGATCATCTGGCTCAGCCGGCGCTCGTCGCTTCCGACCAGCAGCATTCTCCGGTCGGGCCAGAAAATCTCCGCCAGATACGAAACGAGCCGTTTGTCGAGCTTCATTGCGTCGCTATCGACAATTGCCAGATCGGCTTCGAGTACCCATGGACTATCGATCAGCGCATGAGGACTGCCATAGCCGCGACAGTGATAACCGGCATGCCGAAGCATAGTGGTCATCGACCATGGATTATCAGGATCATTCTCGAGTGTGACCAGCTTCATCATTCTTCCCGCTCAATAACTCGCGTAAACAATACTCGCAACTCGCAAACAGCGTGCGCGACGTGGCAGCGTCCTATCTGATTTAGGCACATTCAGCGTGCATGTCAAGGCACCATGATTACCGACAACCCTTTAAAACCGGAATCATTTCGAGTGTTGCAATACTGTTTTGATCGATATCACAGCAATATTGGAAATACCCATCAAGATACAATCGGGTAAGTTTTCGAAAGGGCCTATTCTCGAAGCGCCAGCGCGTCACGGTTCAATCCGTCCATCAAGCTCAATGCAGTAACGTACGTGCGCGCAGACCGGAGGCCACCGGTCCCGGAAGCGGCGTCAGGGCCCCGCCCCACTGCCTGGCGTGTATCTGCGTCACCCCCTATTTCTGTAGTCAGGATTCCGATGGATACGTTGGAAAGCATGCGGATGTTCGTTCGAGTCGTCGAGGCGGGCAGCTTTACCAAAGCGGCGTCGCTCTCCTCTGTGAGCACGCCTCAGATGTCGCGTGCGATCACCGACCTCGAGTCTCGGCTGCACACGCGTCTGCTTCATCGAACAACACGGCATATGTCGCTGACCGAAGCCGGCGAACGCTATCTGCAACACTGCGAGCAGATTCTGGCGCAGGTTGATCTGGCGGAAGCGGAAGCGGCAGGCGCGGGTGGCCAGCCGTCAGGGAAGCTGCGGGTTCACGCAACAACCACATTTGGACAGCACCATCTGGCGCCGCTGATTGCACGGTATAACCGGCGTTTTCCTGACGTTCTGATCGAACTGGTACTCGCGCAACGTGTGCCCGATATGGTCGACGAAGGTTTCGACGTCTCGGTGGTGGTGGCGCGCAGCCTGGCAGACTCGGCGCTGGTGTCGCAACGCATCGGCAGTCTTTATACGATCCTCTGCGCTTCGCCGCGATACCTGGCGAGGCATGGCACTCCCCTGCGCCTCGCGGACCTCAACAAGCACACGTGCCTGCAACTGGTTCTACCCGATGTTCCGCTCGGACAATGGCATTTCGAAGATGTGGACGATCCTGTGTTTCGTCTCGCGCGGCCGGTGCCGTTCACGGTCAATGTCTCCGAAGCGCTGGCAGAGGCGATTCGCGAAGGGATGGGTATCGGGCCGTTGCCCATCTCGGTCGCGCTTCCGGCGCTACGCGACGGCAGCCTCGTGCGCGTGCTGCCTGAGCATCGTCTGCGCGCCAACAACGTCTACGCGTTGTACGCGTCACGACGCTACCTCGACGCCAAGATCAAAACCCTTGTGGAGTTTTTTCGGGAACAGGTACCGCTCTCGCTGGCTGCGCAGGAAAGCGAGCTGGATGCGTTCGGGCATGGTTTGATTCGCGAACCGCATTCCATCTGAGGCTGTGGTCGGACGAATGCGCTGCGGCGATCGCCACGCTATAGTTTCGTCCGATCAATATTGATGTACATGTGAATGGATCGCTTCTTTATGCAACGCGCAAGCGCCGTCGCATATTTAATGGATCGGCGTCGGCGCTGGTTGCAGAAGATTGAGACCACGCCGGGCGGCGATGTTGAATTTGAGCGGCAGGAAGTGGAGTTGCTAGCGCAGCTCATTCTCGACGTGCGCGCCGCGCGGGTGAACACTTTTCAGTTCACCCGTCCGCAGGCTGTCGAGATCTACGTTTCGGACAACTAGAGCGCGAGGGGCGAGCGTTTTGCCTGAAAGGGTCTTAGTTCGCGACCCTGAGGATGCTAGCCGTTTTGTCGCTGTCGGCGGTCACCGCCTTCACTTCTGCATGCGCATGCAGCTCATACTCCTCGATCGCCTCTGTCGGTGCAGAGGGAAACCATGAGATTCGTCCCGCGCATTCGATTCCGACCTGGCGATCATGCCAATAGATTGTGTTTTCCATGATCTCACCTCGCTTTCCTTGAAGAGGAGATCGTATTGTGCGCGCGGCCCGGATTAAGTACGTTGTCCGGCGCACATGTGCAAGCGGAATGTGCGGCCAGGACCTCGAATTTGTCCGAAACGAGATGGGGCACTTTATTCGGCTTGGTGGTGCATCGAACAGTCGACACGACATATGAGTAAGATGTCGCCTACAACGTGCGCCGCCGCACTCCATGCACGGGTGGTAAATCCGTTCGGAGCAGAGCGTGCGAAAGAACCGGCGCACGACCTGTGGAAGTATTTAACTAAACGCCCCAGAGCTCACATACCGCGTATTCATGACAAATCGTATCGAAATGGGTCAGAGCGTAGCCTTCCAGATGTCTCAGTCCCTGGGCGACTCTCTGTTGGCAATGATCGTTGTCAACAACCTGGCGCGAAACGGTCATCGCGTCGTCGTTTTCGGCGACTACATGTACTCCTTGCGCGACTGGTTCCCGGACTTCGAGATTCATCGCACTCCGAAGGATGATGAGGCGTATGCCGCCTACAGTGACTTCGACGTGGTGCTGCACACCTACCCGCGTAACGTGGTTGGGAATACACGTGACTGGCACCGTCGAGTGCTGGTGATGGACGAGTGGCCCATCTTCCGTCAGGTGAAGAGCATGGTCGACATTCATGTTGAGATTTGCGAGAACGAGCTTGGCCTGAAAGACGTCATTCGTGGCAATGGATGTCAGGCACCCCGCCACTTGCGGATGAGGGCTCATCCCGGGCGCGTGGCGATTCACCCAAGCGCAACCTTGAAGGGGAAGATGTGGGTGCCGCGCCGCTTCGTTGCGTTAGCCAGCCAGCTGCGCAATAGAGGGTTCCAGCCAGAGTTCATCCTGGCCCCGAATGAGCGGGAAGCGTGGCGTCATGTGGAAGCTCGTGGCTTCGGGATGCCGGATTTCCAGTCGTTGAGCGATGTTGCCGCGTACATCTATGAGTCGGGTCGATTTGTAGGTAACGACTCCGGTCTCGCGCACCTGGCATCCAATATAGGGACGCCGGCGGTTTCGCTGATGGTTCGAAACAAGATTGCCAAGCGCTGGCGACCCGATTGGACTGAGAGCAGAGCTGTGCTGCCGTTCCCGATTTTGCCTGGGAAAATCGCGAAGGATAAACTCTGGAAATATTTTTTACCGGTGTCTCGCGTCGTGAAGGCGTTTTCGGAATTGCAGGATGCGGCGGAACGGGGTTGAGGGCGTTGTTATGCGTGTTGGGGGGCGACCCTGCATGGCTGGATCGCCCCCGGGCAAGGAAGTCAATATATTGCTTATTTCTTCAGCGCGGAATTCAGCAGACGGAATCCTGGTGAATTTTCGGCGTAGTAATAGATATCAAACTTCTGGCAGCTTAATTTCTTTGTGTACGGCCCAAGCGGCGCCACATCTTCCGCATAGATAAAGTCACGAGCTCGTTCACCGCTCGTCGATTTATCTACTATCACTCCATTGAAAGACAAATTGAAATATGGGGAACTATTGTTCATCCATCTCGTGCGGCCAAGGCCAACGATCTGCAGCACTCTACTGCCAGAAGTTGAATATAAATCAAGCGCTCGAACGGTCCAGAATCCGCCGGCAGCGTTGAACGGCTGCTGACTCATATAATGGTTATAGCAATCAACAGATTCCGAATCAGAATAGCTAGCCGCCCCGGCATCAGCCAGTCGCGAAGGCACATACCAGACAAACACAATCAGGACAAAAACGAAGAAGAACGCGAGCGCTTTTTCACGGGAAAAACCTTTCCATACGTAAAACAAAGGGACTAAACCCAGCGTCGGGATAAACACCAGTGGAACAAAATAACGCGTGTACGAATTCCCACTAACAATTGTCCCAAATATCGTAGATAGCGGGCAAATCACAGAAAAAAGCATAACAATCAACGCAATAGCGCTTAAGGTGCTATCGCCGTGAAAAAAATTTCGCCGCCTCTCCGTGCATAAAAATATCACAATGCCTAGGGAAATCAGGAACACACCAGTCATGGTGCCATATTCGAGCAGGCTCGGGCCATTCCTCACGATCTCCACTAAAATGCCCCAGCAATCCATAATGCTTGCGATAATGTTACCAAAGTCGATATAGCCTGCAACGGCACTCCCTATTAGATCGCGGCACAGATGTCGAAATATCTGGCCCGCAATCAGGCCAAACAATTGGAGCGCAATGGCCACTACCAACTGGCGAAATGAGAGTCGCCCGAGAGTCCAGACTAGGAAAATTGTTGCGAGGAATGGAAGAGAAAACTGAAGTAACAGCAACGGGTCCGAAAAATAAGTTAACCCTGTGACGACCACGATAGAGCTCCCGAGTAACCTATTCACTCGGCCACTGGTGTCGACGTTGCCCTTTTTTATGAGTGCAGTATGCAAATAAAGCAAAAGGAGCGATGCGAGGATCACTCCATAGTAGTAGGTTGTAATCAGGAAAACTGACGCGATGGTTCGTCGGTTAACCTCAGGCTGTACCTCGCAAAGCATATAAAAAACAGCAAGACACAATCCAGTCATCGCAAAAGCTTCGCTTTTTCCCACATCCTTAAGAATTGACTTCGCTATAAAAAAATATAGCACAAACAGAGAAAGCAGGTTAAGAAAAGCATTGAACAAGAACGAATACTTGGTTGCTGGCACCAGAATGCTGCTCACCGCATAAAACAATCCTTCTGGAAACAGGAACAACTGAGAAGACAAGATCCAATGAAAATCTTCCCCGGCGCGGATAGATTTCGCAATGAGAGCCAGTGTTAGCGAATCACCATTGTAGAGAAGCAAACTCGCCCATGGCGTCAGATACAGATGTGCCAGAGCAATTCCCGTAATCAGCAATACGATTGCGGATAATCCGAGAATACGAGCGTATCCCACAATGGGAGACGAAATCTCGTCCGTTTTTCGCATATCATCGGTCATTTTTTGCGAACCTTATTTTCACAACCAGAAACAGGCTGTCAATGATCGTTCTGGTCGGCATCTTTGACTTTCCATGTTGGCGGTCATGAAACACGATCGGCACTTGAGCAATTTTCTGGCTTTTCATCGCAGCCCGATGCTTTAGGTCGATCAGGAAGCCATACCCGGCGCTGTAGAGCGAATCGAAATCAATCTGTGCCAACAGCTTTGTGCTGTACATATTGAACCCGCCGGTATAGTCGGTTAGTTCCCGGCCTAGGATGGTTTTCGCATAAAAATTGCCACTTCGGCTCAGTATTTTTCTGTACCAGCTCCAATCAGGTGTCGCGCCACCGTCAATATACCGGGTAGCGGTCACAAAATCGGCGCCATTCCTTGCCGCGAGTATAAATTGATCTATATATTCGGGATTATGGGAAAGATCAGCATCCATCTGCAAAATGTAGTCAGGTGTATCTTCGAAATTCATCACCGCTTTGAATCCGTAAATATACGCCCTGCCCAAACCCTCTTTTTTCTCCCTAATCGTGATGGTTACGGAATAATTGTCCGATTTCAACTGCTGGCCGACATCCCTTCCAAGCACTGCCGTGTCGTCAGGAGAAGAATCATCGAGCACGACAACGTCAAAATTTACGTCAAGAAATCTGTCGCTTACTTTTCTGAGCGCCTCGAGCAATATTCCGATATTCCCCGATTCATTGTACGTGGGGACTAAGACGGCAATTTTCATAGAAATGTCCCATATTTCACCCTCCGATTCCCTCTCACCAGTACAAACAAAATAGGCCACCAGCCGGCTCTCGCAATCAATATTTGACTTTTTTACGAAAGGTCCATTTATCGTTCAAGACAAAATTGAAGCCACTTGCGACCAATATTGCGCACAGATTTGCGATCAAATAATAAACACCAATTTTGATCAAAAAATTTGTCAGGAAAAACTGTACGCCAATGCCGAGCCATGAAGCCATGGCATATCGGAGAAACTCAATGGAAATGTTTGCCTCGAAAGTTTCATGCTTCCGGTCACACCATGTCCAGTGACGGTTCCAGATGAAATTGTTCAGTATGGAGACCAGAATCGCGACTGTCAAAGCCAGATTCAATCTCAGATCCACACCATGGAAATTGCTGGTTACTCCCCTGAACAACCATTCTTTCCCAACAAACAGCATGCAAATATTGACAAGGATACCCGAGACACCTACTAGGCCAAATTTGACAAACCTATGATTAATTACTTTCTTTGGTAAATGTAAATAGCCGCTCATCTCGATTTCCATGTCTATCCGCATGTTCACCGCCCACGCGGCTTATCGCGATGGCGACAATCCTACGCTGACATCCGAATCTCCAAACTCATTTCCCGTGCCAACCCAGTATGAGGCTGGACGGCATCACCGCAACTTCAAAGCAATTTTCGGTAATGCTGACGATGCGACGACAGGCGGAAGCACGGGGAATAAAGCAGAGGGCACTCAAGTGTTCGAACTGCTTAACACCTGGAGCGCTGTGGCCGGAACCTATGCTGCCTTTCGCATCTGCCGAACCGCAGCCGCCGATTCGCATGTTTTACCGATTTGCCGTAGAACAGCCCGGCAAAGCAGCGGCCATTGTACTCAATTCTCCCACCCGCGACGACTTCGGCAGGTAGCGGCGCTTGCGAGCAAATGGAATTTACGGCTTTATAGCAGCTAAGGTTTTGACGCTCAGAAACAGTCGAACACGACTTCGACCATCTCATCCGTCACACCCCATACGCTATCGGTATGGACAGTGACTACGTGAAGCTGGGCGTTTCGCGCATTGCAGTAGGCAGCCGCATGCTTCAATCCAGCGCTTTTGACATGGGACCACGAGGTGAAAGAGTTGCGCGCGCGACTCGTCAGGCTCAGGTGGCCGTCCTGCCGTGAGCCCACGGTCGAGACGGTCGTGCATGCTGCAAGCAGGGTGATCCCCGCGGCCGCTGCGCTTTGCTTCACGGTTCCCCGCCAGATAGCGCCGGAGGGGACCGTGAGTTGCAAACGGAAGAAGGAATTGGACATAAGTGCTGAAGAGAGGACCAAGGCAGCGTGATTCTATCCGCACAGACGGTCGGTCATGTGTCAATTCAAAATACCATGAGTTCGGTCCTCAGTCGAAACATCGATTGCGAAACGTCGATCCAAAGCGTGGCAAATTTGCACTTAGGCAGTCTGGAGAGCAGCACTGCCGTGCAGTTGTCCCGAATAACTCTCGCTCACGCCAGACGGCATCGCAGCAAAGCCCGCGCTTGGCGCTGCCGACGTGTCATCTTCAAGCCTGAACACCGCCACCGCCTCTCTCAACACAGCCGCCTGTTCTTCCAGCGACTTCGCTGCCGCAGCGGCCTCTTCGACCAGTGCCGCGTTGTGTTGCGTGACCTCGTCGATCTGGGTAATCGCCTTGTTAACCTGCGCGATACCCTCGCTCTGTTCGAGCGCTGCCGCTTCGATCTCACCCATGATGCCGGTCACGCGCTCCACCGACTGCATCGCTTCACGCATCGTCTTGCCCGCTTCGGCTACCAGCGACGCGCCCTGTTCGACCTTCGCAGCCGACTCGCCGATCAGCTCCTTGATCTCCTTCGCTGCCGTGCCTGAGCGCTGTGCGAGGCTACGCACCTCGGACGCCACCACCGCAAACCCCCGCCCCTGTTCGCCCGCTCGCGCGGCCTCGACCGCCGCGTTCAGCGCGAGAATGTTAGTCTGGAAAGCGATACCTTCGATCATGCCGATAATCTCAGCCACCTTGCGCGATGAGGTGGTGATGCCGTCCATCGTCTCCGTCACACGGCCCACTACGGTGCCGCCGCGCGTCACCGTCTCCAGAGCGCCGTGAGCAAGCCGATTAGCCTGCTGCGCGTTGTCGGCGTTTTGCTTCACCGTCGCCGACAACTCCTCCATGCTGGCCGCCGTCTCCTCGAGCGCGGCCGCCTGCTGCTCGGTCCGGCTCGACAGATCAGCGTTACCTGAAGCGATTTCTTTGGCCCCCTGAGTAATCGCGCCCGTGCTGCCGCGCACCTTCGATACGGTGTCGACCAGGCCATCGCGCATCTGCGTCAGGGCAGCGAGCAACTGGCCCATCTCATTGCGCGACCTCACCTTCACGGCAATCGTCAGATCGCCGGCAGCAATGCGCTGGAAATGCCGAATGGTCTGGTTAACGGGCTTGATCACGGCGGCCGAAAGACCGACGCGCGCCATCACGCCAATCACGATCGAAACCAGACCGATCGCTGCGAACAACAGCGTCGAGATGCGAAAACGCGAAGCAGCCGTTTCGGCCTGAAGTCGCTGGTTATCGGCTTCCAGCTGTTCGAGCGAATCAATCGCTTTCGAATAAGTGGCGTAGAAGCCGTTGGCCGTTTCGCCCTGGATGTTGCGGAAGGTATTGAAGTCGTTGTCCGCGAGCGCCTTGAATTCCGGTTCGATTGCCTGATCGACCAGGGCGGCGCGTGCCGTCGCCACGGTGTGGGCGAGCCGCTCCTCGTCTGCGCTGCCGAAGGGACCGTCTGCATAGGCATGGAAGTCGTTGTTCGATTCGACCAGCACCTTGTGCGCAGCCGGCAACAGATCGTCCGTGCTCTTACCGACGCTAAACAAGGTCTCGTAAGTGCCCAGCGCGAGGCGCGCCTGGAGCAGTTTCGCAGAGCTTTCGTTCAGGTGCGTCAGCGCAGCCGAATTGCGCTGCACATCCTGCAGACCATTGCTCGCGAGCTTGAGCGCGCCGTAACCGACTCCAATCACAGTCAGCAAGAACGCGACAAACACGCCGATGACCAGCGTCAATCCGCCCCGAATAGTGATGTTATTTAGCATTGTTTCTCCGTATCGTCCTGGTCCTGCGGCGCATGACCTAGGCTCCCTTACACTTCGCCGCCTCTGGGTTAACGGACGAGCGGACCCCGTGCTAGATAGGGGGAATCCATGACAGACAGGGGTTTGCCGGGAGAGACGGAGTCAGTATGTGGGACTGACGGAGGCTGTCGTTACCGCTGGGTGACTTTCCACAGAATGGAGAACGTCGTCTCCCCCATGGTCAGATAGCCGGTCGCCATGCAGTTATCAGAGCGTGGATCACACAAGAGGGTCAGTTTTTGCTTATTGGTGAAATCGAGGTTGACCGGCGGATCAACCTCTGTGTGTTGCGGTGCCGGCACGTTGTAGACAAAGGGATAGCTCTGTCGCGGTGTTTTCGAGTGATCACCAAGAACGACCAGCGTGCCGCTATGCGCAGGGGCGGGGTCGAAATGCAACTCGGCCGTATCGGCCATTTGGGTGACACCGGTCATTACCACGGGATGCGAATAACCATCGGCCATGGCAACGCACGCTACAAAAAGCAGAATGAAAGCAACGTGAAACTTCCCAAACATAGGGCGCACTCTGTCAGACGAACAAGCCGAAAGTATGACTGAACGGCCAATTCTTTTCAGTGGCGACGCGGTAGCCCTACGGGCGCCGTCGACTGGGCCTGATGAGACCACTGGCCGTGGTCACTGACTGAACTGTAGTCCGTCCCCGCGCGCTTTTTCGAGGCCCGCACATTTCGTTTGTATAATTCGGCGTCTTCGCTCAGGCTCACTTTCATGCTTAGTTTCGCGCTCGGGTTTCTCGTCTCACTGCTGGTCACCCTGTTGATCGTGCGCTACGCGCATTTGCATGAAAAATTCTCCACCGATACCGACCTCTCCGGCGTGCAGAAATTTCACGCCAGCCCAGTGCCGCGGATCGGCGGAACGGGCATTCTGATCGGACTGGTGGTATCGGCCTTGCAGTTGCACTACTCCTACCCCGCCGTCTCCGGAGGCATTCTGGGTCTCGTGGCGTGCGGTCTGCCGGCGTTCGGGTCGGGGCTCGTCGAAGACCTGACCAAGAAGGTTTCCCCGCTCGTGCGGCTCGTTTGTACGATGGCCGCAGCGGCCCTCGCCTACTTCCTGCTGAATATTGCCGTTACGCGAATCAGCGTGCCGCCGCTCGATTTTCTGCTCTCCTACGCAGTCATTTCGTGTGGGGTGACGGTGCTCGCCGTTGCGGCACTTGCGAACGCGGTGAATATCATCGACGGCTTCAACGGACTGGCGTCGATGGTCGCGTTCATGATGTTCGCATCGCTCGCGTATGTGGCGTTCGAGGTATCGGACCCGGTCGTCCTGTCCGCGTCGCTCATCATGATGGGCGCGGTGATGGGCTTTTTTATCTGGAATTTCCCGGCCGGTCTGATCTTTCTCGGGGACGGGGGGGCGTATTTCATCGGCTTCATGCTCGCCGAACTCTCGATCATGCTGGTGATGCGCAACCGCGACGTCTCGGCGTGGTACCCGGTTCTGCTGTTCATGTACCCGATCTTCGAGACCTGCTTCTCGATCTACCGGAAGAAGTTTATTCGCGGGATGTCACCGGGAATTCCGGACGGCGTGCATCTCCACATGCTGGTGTACAAGCGGTTGATGCGCTGGGCCGTTGGGGTACGGACTGCGCGCGAATTGACGCGGCGCAATTCGCTGACCTCGCCCTACCTGTGGCTGCTGTGTCTGGTGGCTGTGGTTCCGGCCACGTTGTTCTGGCGGCACACGCTACACCTGTTCTGCTTTGTGATGGTCTTCGCAGCAACTTATGTGTGGTTGTACGTAAGCATTGTGCGGTTCAAGTCGCCGCGGTGGCTGGTGGTCCGGAAGGGTAGGAAATAACAAAAAAGGCGCACTGGGCGCCTTTTTTTGTCTCTCAACGAAGTGCCTGCGGTCGAGGTAATTCAATCCCTCACAGCGCGGCGCGAACATCCGTCACCGCCGGAACACCTTGCAGCGGCGGCGCGAGGCTTGGCTGATACTCAGGCACCCAGCGCCGCAGATCGCGGCGCACTTCGTCGTCTGCCGGCACGCGGTGCTGCATCAGCCACGGCAGCAGTTCGTCCAGCAGGTTGTCGGGCACCCCGCGCGCCTGCGCGATCCGCAACTTGGTATGCGGGGTACGCGTGGTCGTTTCGTCGTCCGCCAGCAATTCTTCGTACAGCTTCTCGCCCGGCCGCAGACCCGTAAAGACGATGCGGATGTGCTCCTCACTGAAGCCGTATAACCGAATCAGGTCGCGGGCAAGATCCACGATCTTCACCGGCTCGCCCATGTCGAGAATAAAAATCTCGCCGCCGCGTCCCATGCTTGACGCCTGCAACACAAGTTGCGAAGCCTCGGGAATAGTCATGAAGAAACGCGTAATCTCAGGGTGAGTCACGGTGACCGGACCACCCTTCGCGATTTGCTGCTGGAACTTCGGAATCACGCTGCCGGCGCTGCCGAGCACATTGCCAAAACGCACCGTCTCGAACTGCGTCCGCGAACTTGTTTGCTGCAAGGCCTGGCACGCCATCTCCGCGAGCCGTTTGCTCGCGCCCATGACGTTGGTCGGGTTGACCGCCTTGTCGGTCGAGATCAACACGAAGTGCCTGACGTCATGACGGATCGCCGCACGCGCCACACGGTAGGTACCGAGCACATTGTTGCGCACTGCCTGCCATGCGTTCTGCTCTTCCATCAGCGGCACATGCTTGTAGGCCGCGGCGTGAAAGACGATATGCGGCGTGTACCGCGACAGCACGTGATCGAGCAGCAGCGAATCTTTCGCATCACCGATCACCGGCACCACGGACAAGCCAGGGAAGCGGTCGTGCAACTCTTCCGTGAGCTTGTACATCGCAAACTCGGACAAATCGTAGGCGATGAGTTGAGCCGGCTCGAAGCGAAGAATCTGACGGCACAGTTCCGAGCCGATCGAACCGCCCGCTCCGGTCACCATCACCACGCGATTGCGGAGCAGCGCCTCCACGTGCGGCGTATCGATCTTCACCGGATCGCGGCCCAGCAAGTCTTCAAGGTCGATCTGGCGCACGCGCGACAGGAACGCCTGCCCTTGCGTCAGCGTGGTCAACGCCGGCAACACCATTGCGCGCACGCCTGCACGCACGCAGAGCGTTGCGACGCGACGCTGCGCTTCGACTGAAGCTGAAGGGATGGCGATGATCGCGTATTCGGTCTTGAGCGATTCGGCGAGCTGCGGCAATTCGCTAATCGGGCCTAACACCTTGTAGCCGTAAATCTCTCGGCCATGCTTGGACACATCGTCGTCGAGCAGCCCCACGAGCCGCCACTCGCTCGAGCGCGAGAGTTCACGAGCGAGGCTCGCGCCTGCGGAACCTGCGCCCAGAACCACGACGGGCTTACCCTGCGCAACCAGGCCACCGTAAAGATAAAACTCTTTGGTCGCCCGATAGAGCGCGCGCGAGCCGCCCATTGCAAGGAAAAGAAACAGCGGCGAAACCACCAGCACGGAGCGCGGAACGATCGGAATCGGCTGAACCATCACCGACACGACCATCGCGACTACTGCGCCGGTTGCGACCGACTTCGCAATCCGGATTAGGTCCGGCAGGCTCGCGAACACCCACATGCCCCGGTATAGGCCAAAAATCCGGAACATCACGCCGTAGACGGGGAGCACCCAGACCAGCGAATGCAATGCGCCCGCCCGGAAATCCACCGGGACGGAACCGTTGAAACGGATGACGTACGCGACGAGCCACGCCGCGCAGACCGCACACAGGTCGAATAGAAATGCGCTGAGAGATAGCAGCGAGGCCTTGTTTCTTAGCATCAGCGTTATACCTCAGTTGATTGTTCAGACAGTGTTGATTGAAAACGACGCCAGCGCAAATCGACCGCCGCGCCCATCAGGCACAGAACGACGATCCATGCCGCGACCGCGCACCATTGAACAGCCGCAGAACGGCCAAGTATGCTTAAAGCAATCATTATGCCTGTGGCCATCACCGCATACCACAAGCTAGCGGTTCCAGCGTGACCCACGCCCGAGCGCACCATGCGTTGATAGTAGTGCTCCCGGTGCGCTTGCCAAAACTTTTCACCACGCAAAAGGCGGCGGGCGAGCGTGATCGAGGCGTCGGTGATGAACGGCGCAAACACCATGAAAGGGAGCCAGATAGGCCAGGCACCGCCCAGCCAGCCCCAATACCCTAACGCGCCGGCCAGAAAGCCCAGCGAGATCGAGCCTGCATCGCCGAGAAAAATTCGCGCCGGGTGGAAATTGAACAACAGAAAGCCCAGCGCCGCGCCGGCGACCGCGGCGCACGCCATTGCCAGTTCGGGCAGCGCATGGCCGCCGATGAGCGCGGCCACGGCGTAACCGCCGAAGCCGAATAGCGCCATGCCACCGGCCAAACCGTCCGCGCCATCCATAAAATTGTAAAGATTGACCAGCCAGAGCATCAAAAACGACAGGACGGCGAGCACCCACCACGGCACCGGCGCAGGATTGAGCACGACGAATCCCACCACCGCGATCAGATGCGCGGCAAATCTGACCCGGGCGGGTAGTCCACGGCGGTCGTCGATCTGCGAAACCGCCGCCAGGAATGCCGCCGCCACGGCGGCGCTCCACAGGCTCGGCGCCATGAGCAGCGTTGCTACCACCGATACCGGCACCAGCCCCCAGCCACCCACTCGTGGCGTGGGGCGAACATGCAGCGAACGGTCGTTCGGGATGTCAGTGGCGAGACGCCATGCCAGACCGGTCTTCAACAACGCGAGGAGGATCGCCGCACAAACGACCGCGGCTGCCGCTGCGACCACGCCGACATCTGTCCAAAGTGAATTTCCAAAAACTTGCATGAGCATGGACGACCTCAACGCGTCGATCGATACCAACGGGCCGTCGCAGCCAGGCCGTCTTCGGTGGAATACGGAGGTTGCCAACCCAGAACGGAGCGGATCCGGCCTGAATCGACCTGAAGACTCCCCACGAGGCGCTCGATCTGCGGCGAGCGGTGCGTCAGCCGTCCTGCCAATCGCAGCCAGCTCGTCGGCACCGGCACGAGCCGCGCGGGCCTCTCCAAATGCTTGCCCAACGAGCGCGCCAGTCCAGCGACCGTCGGGTCGTCACCATCCGCGACGTGGAAGCATTGACGCGCAGCACGCGGATCGGTCGCACAACGCGCCAGCGCGTCCGCGAGGTTGTCGACATACACCAGGCTGCGCCTTGCGCGAACTGAGCCAAGGGGCAGCGGCATACGCTTCCAGACGGCATCCATCAGGCGCAGGAAGTTGGCACGCACGTCCGGGCCATAGACCAGCGGCGGCCGCACAATCACGATGTCGAGCCCGGTTTCCTCGCCGAAGCGCAGCAGAGCCTGTTCGGCGGCGTACTTCGAACGGCCATAGGCGTCTTGCGGAGCGGGCAGATCGTCTTCGCGCAGCGGTCGCCCCAAATCGCCCTCGGCTAAGGCCTTGATGCTGCTGACGAAAACAAAGCGCCGGGCACCGTTGTGCAAGGCCGCCTCGGCGATCCGCAAAGTACCGTCAACGTTGGTAGCGTGGAAGGCCGCATCGGGGTCCACGGCATCGTCATTGAGGACGTGCACGCGCGCTGCCAGATGCACTACGCTCTCGGGTCGCAGGCCTTGCGGCCAATCGGTCTTCACGTCCTCGAAATCCTTCCCGGCGCTCACCCACTCGTGCACGCCATCAGGACAACTGCCTGCCTGCCGCACAAGGCCTGTGACTGCGTGTCCGCCGTCAACGAGCGCACGGCACAGCGCCCGCCCGACAAAACCATTTGCGCCGGTTACGAGGATCTGGCTCATAGCCACTTCCAGCCGAAGCGGCTAAAGAACTTGTACGCCGACGCCATAAACATCTTGATATGGGCCGAACCTTTGCGCGCGGCGCCGCCGCCGTGGTGCAGTACACGCACAGCCGGTGCGTAGACGACGCGAGCTACGTCATGCGCACGCAGGCTCAGGTCGTAATCCTCGAAGTACAGGAAATAGCGAGCGTCGAAACCCGCCAGTTGCTTGAGCACGCCAGTGCGGAACAACATGAAACAGCCACTCACGATGGGTGGGTCCCAGACGATGTCGCGTTCGTTGATCACATCGCGCATTTCATAACGGGCAAGACGGCGCGTGAACAGACGGCGGACGCTGCCCGGCAGAAAGCCCCGTACGAAGAGGTCGAGCAAGGTCGGATAGCGGCGACACAGAAACTGCTGACGGCCCTGTTCGTCGCCGATCCATGGCGTCAAAAGACCGACCTCGGGGTTGGCTTCGAAGAAGTCGACTGCGCGCAGCAGTGCGTCACGGTCCAGATCGATGTCCGGGTTGAGCACGAGGTGATAACGGCTAGCTGTACGCTCGATAGCCAGATTGTGGCCGCGACCGTAGCCGACATTGCCATGACCGCTGAGAATGGACGTCTCGATGCGACGTGTTTTCAGTGCGTCGAGCTCGCGCTGGACGTCCGGCAAGCCACCGTTGTCGACGATATACAGTGCAACCGGCAGACCGGGACGTACGACCCGCAGCGCTTCACAGGCGGCGCCAAGGCTCGCGAGCGTACTCGTTAATTGGGCCAGCTCCGGCCGATAGACGACAACGGAGACGGACAGCCCTTCAGTTTCTGGACGCGGCGCGCTTGTAGCATTCATGTAAGTGAGAACTGCGTGTCTTATGGACGACACTTCGTTGTGTGGCCGCAACAACCCCCGAGTGTGCGCAATGTTGTGCAGTTCGGCAACCCGATTTTCCTTTTGTTACTGCGCACGAAGCCACTATCAAGCCCCAGTTATTTTGCCTCAATTCAGGCTGCAGACTGCAAAATAAATGGACTTACACGTGTAAGGTCGTGAAGGATTTCTTGCCGCCCCAAGGCCGGATGTGGCCCACCCTGCGGCTTGGTCTTCCTGGCTGCGACTCAACGGGTACCGTGCTCTCCAGGCATCTCACCGGCCTCACCTGTTCCAAACAGGACATCAAGCCGCTTACGCATCGCCTCCCCCACGGCAGCGGGGTTGTACCTGTGCAACACATACTCGCGGGCTCTCTCTCCGCGTTGTTTGCCTTCCACCGGATTTGATACTGCTTTTCGCATGATTTCTACAGCGGCATCCTGATCGGGTTCAGCCCAGTACTGGCCACGAGACCAGGGATATTCGTGCGCCTCCAGCGGACGCAGGTTGTAGGGAACCGGATAGCCCGTTTCATCTGTCAGGAAGTCGGCGCTGCCTGAGTAACCGGTCCCGATAACAATGCGCCCAAAGGTCATCGCCTCGGCCATTCCAAGGCCAAAACCTTCGGCCCGGTGTAACGATACGTAGGAGTCTGAAGCACGTATCAAGCCGAGCACTTCCTCGCGGGGCATGTTTCGATCGAAGCTCGCAATGCGGGGATCACGGGCCATCGCGTCTGCGATCACGGCCTTCATGTCGGGATAGTGATCGGGCGCCCCCGTCGACTTGATCACCAGGCCAACGTTTTCGTCGCCGCGTGGGAAAGCGCGCTGGAAAGCCTCAAGCACACCGAGCGGGTTTTTTCGGAAAGGCGAGGAGTAGTAATCGAAGCTAAACATGAAGTAAAAGCGTCCTTCCTCCAGTCCGAAGTACGCTCGCCCGGGGTGCTCTCCGCCCGTGTCCTCCATGGCCGGAGGCATGATGACGATCGGGCCGGCGAAAATATGTGCGAATGCATCGGCGATGAACTGGTTGGGCGCCCAGATCTCGTCGATGTTGGCCAGGTGTTCCCGCCATTCCTTCGGCGCCTTGGCGAGTTCCCAATACGTGCAGAGGATGTTGTAGGACTGTGCCGTCAATTCCCGGCGGAGCGTCTTGAACACCTCGGGCACGAAGTCCGGAGCCACCTGAATTACGTTGACCTTGTAGGAATGGTCCTTGTCATAGCGATGCTGCATGTACGGCGCGATCAACCGCGTCTCGATGCCTTTCTGAAACGGATAGACAGCAAACGGGAAGCCAGCCGCCTCGGCCCCGTCCAGGTTTGCCCTGAATGCCTGGCCCAGGCCTAGTGCGCCTTCAGCGTAGCCGATGAACAGCGCCCCCGGGCGTAGCCCCTGCGCTGCTAGCGCGGTGGCAAGGCGCGACTTGCTCGGACGCAGTTTTCTCAATGGCGCGATGCGTATTATCTTGCGCTTGAGCCATAGCATTCGCGACTGAACATAGGGGCCGAGGAACTGGCTCCAGGAGGCGCTGATCGCATGCCTCAATCCTTGACGCTTTCGCTGCTCGGCGAAAAAACGGCGCAACGTATCGAGCCGTCGGACAACGCGTGCCAAGGTAACCTCCTGGCTGATTGAGCAAACCGTACTCGCGGCGCGATGAACGGTTAGCAGAGGAGACGAAATTGAGGCGCCGCCTCTCTCGAGTGTGGCGCGTCGTGGGGAGAGTTACGTATCAGCCGATGCTGCAGGCTGCTGCCCTTCTGGGAGCCACGTCTTGTACCATCGATTGCCGAAGATCACATCGCACAACTGGCGGTAACTGCTGTCCCACGTAAGCGATGCCGGAAAGTCGGCGCGCGGGACAAAACCGTCTGTCACCCAGTTGCGAATCGCGACCGCGAGATCCTGTGGATCGTCGCCCGAGAAATAGCGTATCCGGTCGCCAACCATTTCCCGAAACACGGGTAGATCGCGGGCAAGCACCGGAACACCTGCATGTAGCGCCTCGGCGATCGGCAGGCCAAACCCCTCGTGCCGGGACGCCATCACGAGACCCGAGCTTGCACCATAAAGCGCTCGCAACCCGGCGTCGCCGCACCCGCGCAGCCAATGCAGACGCTTGCCCAATTCGGGCGAGCGCTGAAGCTGGCGGGCAAATGCCTCCATATTCCAACCCTGATTGCCGACAATGATCAGGCCGATATCGTCGCCATCTGCCCATAGACGCTCGAACGCTGCAAGAGCTTGCGAGTGACCTTTGCGCGGCTCGACCGTACCGACCATGATGACGGTGGGCCGCTTTTGTGCACTCTCGATAGCAACGAGCGTCTCTGATGAAATGCCATCATCCAGGCTTCGCCCTGGGAAATCCGCGCCAAGATGAACAGCGCCGATTGGCAGCGGTCTGTCCCGGCGACCAGGTTCCTCGCTTAGCCACGTACTCACATCGTCGGCCACAACCTGCGAAATACAAACGGCGGCGTCGGCTATGCTGAGCATCCGGCCATACCATTCGGCGACCAGTTTTGCGACATCGGCTGGAAACAGTTCGGGGTAGCGCAACGGCAATAGGTCATAAACAAGCACCACTACTCGCAGGCCATCCAGTCGCAACCGTCGCAGCTCATCGAACTCCGCCGGAGTCATGTTGGGGTTAACATCGGCACACAGCAGGACATCTCCCGGCCGGACGTCGAGCGGCCTTTCCGGAAGGTTCAGCGGTTCATGCCCAAGAATGGCGAGTGGCGCAGCATAGGTGTGGCGGAACCGTCCGCCAACTGCGCGCACGGCCTCGCCCTGCCTGCCCTGCGGTGGTGTTTCGAGTGCCCGCCGGACAATCTCGCGCACGACCCGCTGGATACCGGTACCGAGGTCAACACGTGCCAGATCCGATACGTCGATCAGCAAACGCGGGTATCCGCCGCCCCGCCATGGCGACGGAAAGCTTCGAGCGATGGCACGCGCCGCCATACCCAATCCATCCGGCAAACTTGCCACGGCCTCCATTTCGGACTGCATGCTTCTTGCAATAACTGCCGCGCTGGGTGCCGCATACGCTTTTTCGATCGCATCGAAATAAGCTTGCGCGATTGCCTGCGGCGCAAGCTCCCGTTTCGCGTAAGCGCGGCCGGCGGCGCCGAGCTCCGACCGCCGGGCGGGGTCGCGCATGAGCGCGGCCAGCGTCACTGCAAGGTCCGACGAGTCGGCGTCGTCTGGTAGACCAAGGACAACATCCTTCGGCAATTCCGCTGCTGAGCCATGACAATTAACGATCAGCGGCAGGCCTGCAAGCAGCACATCGGCCACTGCTGCTGAGCTCTCCCCGCGCGAACCCGTCCGCCATTGGACCGCCACATCAGCCGCCGCGAGCCAGGCATCGTAAAGGTCTCGAGACAACCGGCCGGTGAAGACGATCCCAGCACGTTCGTCACTTATCGTCTCCTGCTGAACTTCTTCCGAGACATCACCGGCAAAAACGAGGCGACCGGCGAGGCCTGACTGTCGCCAGGCGTCGGCAAGCAGTTCTGGACATTTAAGTCGCGTAACGTACCCAAAGCTGCACACCACGAACTCATCATCCGTGAGGCCAAGCGTCGCTCTCGCCGTCTTCCTGTCAGGTCGCGGGCGATCGGCCCGCAACAGCGGAATCACGGAGACATTGCTCATACTCTCAGTACCGAAATGTTCCGACAGCACCGCCACTCCATGAAGGGAGTGTTGAATCACGCCCACAGCACTTTCGAGCACCGATAGCGAGCAAGGGTAATGTTGCAGCGTCGCTTCCCGACCACGCTCGGCCTCGAAACGCAATGCGGGATAGCCGTGCGATTGGAGCAGCGCGGCCCGAAAGCCATCACGTTGCTCGTTTGGGCGCGGCAACCAGTTCAGATAGTCGGACAGAAACGCATCGTGCAGCACGACCATCCCTGGAACCCGCGGCAGCAGATCTTCCATCTGGAACCGATGAAAACTCGAGTTGCCGATCTGGTACAACACGCGATCAAACTGGCCAGCCTTAAGTAGAAATTCCTTTGGGCTCAATCGTGAGAACGCCCAAAGACGTACATCTGTGGTCTCCGTTTCGCTAACGAGCGTGATGTCGTAATGGCGCGCCAGTGCGGTCAGCAAGTCGGCGCTGTAATCGGCGATGCCACTGGTTTGTGGTGGGAGTGGTGATACATACGCCAGGCGCAAACGCTTCGGCAGCAGACCGTGAATACGTGTTTTACCCTGCTCAGTCCGCTGCCTATGAATTGTTTCAAGAGCGTCCCATGCACGCGATGCCGAGGCTTGCCACGTAAAACGACTTGCCTGAACGGGGCCGTACGCCGCCAACTCATCGCGAAACGCTGGGTTCTCGAGGACTTTGCGCATGCAGGACGCAATAGCCTCCGGATCCTCCGGGTCGAACGTCGCATCCTCACGGCCGATCACTTCCGGCAAACTCGTTACGTTACTGGCAATAGCGGGCGCGCCGCAGGCCATCGCCTCAGCGAGCGGTAAGCCGAATCCTTCATGACGTGAAGGACACACGAACAGGCCGCAAATCGAATACAGCGCGCGCAGATCCTCCTCGGCGACAAACGGCACAAAAACTAGCCGGTCTTCCGGTACGCCAACCCGACGGGCTGCCTGATAGAGTTTTTCCCGCTCCCGTCTGCCCGCTACGAGGAGCTGATGACGGGCCTGCAACTCGGCAGGCAAGCGCGCATAAGCCGCGAGAAGTCCCGCTTCGTTCTTGTTAGGGCTATCCGCAGAAAGAAACATGACGAATCCGTCCTGCAGACTGTATTTCTGCAGCAATGCAGCCCGCCCCTCGCTCGACAATGTTGCCGGATGGAACTCGGGCCCAATGCCCGCGCGAATATTGAAAATCCGATCAGGCGGATACGACAGGTGATCTATTGCTTCTTTGCGACTCGATTCGGAAATGGCCAGCAAGCCTTCGCAGAGAGACATTTGCTGAACCGCACGGTAGTACAAGCGCGTATGCGGTGAGGGGGTTTTGGACAAGCCAAAGACATCGGAATGATGTAGCAACGGGATCAAATCGTAACAGGTCGCTACTAACGGCAGTGGCATGAGTTGTCCCGCCGAAGCACTGATGACGTCGTCGCTTGCTCCGTCAAAAAGGCTGGCTACGTGCACCAGATCGGGTTTCAGCGAAGCAAGAAATTGTGCTCTTAGGGTTTCGGCAAACGGGCGTCGCGCAGAATCATGAAACAGCGCTGCGGTATCGCGTGGCGCGTACCATACGCAGATGCTCTCGCGCGGCAGGATCTCCGCAAATTTGTCGGATAGCTCTTCCGCAGTATCGAGGAACGCGCCACTGAGCGCGATGATTACCTCGTGCCTACGCGCGTCACGGGCCATCGCCAGAGCAAGTTCGCGCGAATAACGTCCAATGCCACGTACGCTACTGTCCCCTTGGGCAGCCTGTAAATCGATGACAAGACGCATGCTGTCAGCCTAGAAAATTCGATGAACTGGGTTCGTATGGCATTGCCACTTGCCAAATCAATCCGTCGCATCGTGAGCTGAACGCCCTACGATGAACTGACGGCACAAGCGAAGTTCCTCTTCACTCAGAACAGTAACGAACTGCGAAAGCGCGTCGTCAAGGCGCGGTTGAGATAAATCGAGTGGCTTTTCGACCCGCGCCGTAGCAGCGGAACGAGAGGTCGCCCCTGCCCGGCGCTCCGCCGCACCTTGCTCGTACGCCTGATAACGAAGCGACAGCCATTCTGCCGGCCGGGGCGTAATAGAATAGACGAGACGCACACCGCGCTGACTACCCGGCAGCCACAAAAAGGCCCGTGCGGTCGTGAGAAAGACACGGCGTGCGAACTCTTTGCCCTTGAGCCGGCGCAAGACCGCCTGGGGACCGAACGACGCTAGCCGCCGCAACGCCGCCCATGGACCAAGCGACGCTGGCCGATGCGATGCGCGTAGCGGAGCGGTCACTCGCCCGGGCGAACTATTGAGCAATTGCGCCAGCCTTTCTTCAGCTTGTGCCGCTGCGCGCCGTGCTTCGTCAGTGCGTTGACCCTGTTCGGCTAGCGCGGTATCAGTTCGCCGAACTGTTTGAGTCAATCCGCGCGCCGACTGTTGCATTTCCTGTTGTATGGCGGCCGACCGTTCAGCCTCTGCGGCCTCGTGCGCCGATTGGCGAACAGACGCGGTCGAAGCCTCTACAGTGCGTTTCATAGCCGCCACTGCGCCCCGACTCTCAGCCGCCTCTGCCACCCGATTGCGCGCGCGACTCAGCAAGCGCTCGCTCGCTTCCAGCACGTGAGCGGGCGTGACGGCGTTCAGGCAAGGCACCCCCCAACGGCATTCGCCGGGTTCCGCCAGACCGCACGGCTGGCACGGTGTCCAGCCGCCGATCGCCACTGCGTTGACGCCAGCCGGTCGCCAGACCTCCATGCGGTCCTGGCCGGACAAAACAACAACCGTCGGTACATCAAGCGCGGCGGAAAGGTGGGACATCCCGGTGTCGTTGCTGACGCAGAGCGACGCGCCGGCAACGAATTGCGGGAGCTCCCCGAGAGAGCGGCCAATTACCAGTCGCACCCGCCCCTCGGGCAACAATGCCGAGAGACGTTGGGCATTCTGTTGCTCGGCCCTCCCGCCCAATATGACGATATCGAAATCATGGCGTTCAATGAGCGCGCGACCCACCTCCGCATATCGTTCGACGGGCCAGTTTCGGATTGCAGTGCCGGCACCTATGGAAAGCAACGCGAACTGCCTCGCAGATCCCAGTGGCGGCGAAGTATCCGTGAGGCAAGCCCGAATTGGGTGTGGATGCGGCGCGCCGAAGGCTGCGACGACCGTTGCGGCCAACATCTGGAGACGCAATTCGGCCTGAAGCGAGCGCGCTTTAAGCTCACCGGTCCCGATTGCCTGGGAGTACGGGACAATCAGGTCGAGGTGCGGGAGACCCGGCTCGATCGGCGCAGGAAATCCGGCACGATACCTTGTTCGGATCCGATACAGGACTGGCGTCGTGTCTTCACCGTACCGCAGATCGACGGCAAGGTCATAGCTATCCGGCAGCGAGGCGGCAACGGCATCCTGCAGTTGTCTGATGCGCTCTGGCGAACGATCCCATTCACGCGTGAGTGCCGGAAAAAAATCGAACAGCACAACGCTATCGACCAAACCCGATTGTCGCGCCCAGTCCTCGGCCCAACTTGCGCAGACCAGTGTGATATGCGCGTCGGGGAAACCCTCACGCAACATACGCATGGCCCGCATGCCCAGAATGAAGTCGCCGATATGGTCAAGCTTGAGAACGGCGAGACGGCGAATCGGCACGGGACGAGTGTCCCCAGCGGGCACGTCCATCACCGTGCCGCCGAGCCACACGAGTTCCGCAACAGGCGGCGGCACTTCAACTGACTGCGAGCCGCCCTGTGCAAACTGCACAAGCGGCAGATAGAGCTTTCGCGCCCAGCGCTCACGACGTGAGGCCGGTGGCGCCAGCTTTCGGCGCAGCCCCCTCAATCGGGTGATGAATCGAGCCATATATTTAGATCTGTTCCGACACAAGCCTATGCTTTTATCTTACGGCCAAAGAAATTTACTTGTCAGATTTTCGTGAAGCATCACGCTCTACGCCAATCGGTTGAGCAAGGTACTCGCTGTGGGTTTTTGAGCATAGCATGCCTCTCGACGCATAAAGAGATCGAGCACGGGGATCAGACAATTCCTGACGATGGTCGCTGACGCACAAGAGCTCCGCTGCATAGCCGAAGGATCGAATTGACATTTCGTCCACGCTCCTGAAATAGTAGAAACGTCGTCAGTGAACGATTCTCGGATTACGTACGAAGCTTAAGCGACTACGTTTCCGTCGGATGCTCCAACATCCAACGTAACGTCTCACGAAGGGGAATGGGCTGAAGCGCCCCGATCGCAGTGCGAAGCTCGTTGTTGCTGCCAATGAGCTTGTGGACCTCGTTCGCACGGACATAATCGAAGTTAACGCGTATTTCTGGATGGTGTACCGTAAGACCGCGCATGATGGCGATAATATCGAGCAGCGAATACCCAACTCCCGAACAGACGTTGAACGTGCGACCCGCGAATTTCCCCGTCAACAATCGGCTATATGCCGACACCACTGTTCGCACATCAGAGAAGTCGCGAATAACGTGAAGATTGCCCAGTTCGAGAACCGGAGCTTTATCACGAAAGTGGGAGACGATTTTCGGCAGCAGGAAATTACTGCTTTGACCCACGCCCGTATAGTTAAACGGCCGTGCGATGGTAATTGGGAGCTTTCCTTCCCACAAACGGGCAACAAACTCCATAGCGAGTTTGCTGATTGCGTAGTCGTTTGCAGGTTCAGGTTTAACCGACTCGTCGATTACCTCGCGGTCGGTGTTGCCGTACACATTGGCGCTACTGGCGAGCAGCACCGACTGAGGCTTGCAACCAGACTTTGTCAATGCTTCGAGCAGGTTTCGAGTACCCACGACGTTGGTCTGATAAACCTCGCTGACATCGCCATGCCCCACGAAAGCGATTGCAGCGAGGTGAACGACCGCGTCCGGCTTCTCGATGGCCAAGGTTTCTGTCAACGCCTCGCGATCGAGCAGGTCACAGACGCGCAAGCGCCACGAAACGTTCGAATCGGCCTTGCGAGCCAATCCGCATACTTCGTAGCCATCGCGGATCAGTTCTTTCGCGAGATAGCGGCCCGTGAAGCCGTCAGCGCCGGTGATAAAAACCTTTGCCATATATCAGAACGAGGTGCCAGCCTCGTTACGGCGGATGTCCGCCTCGACCATCATCTGGCACAACTGTTCGAGAGTCGTCTTCGGCTCCCAGCCAAGTTCCTTACGCGCCTTGGCCGGATCGCCAATTAGCAGATCGACTTCTGCCGGCCGGTGGAACTTGGGATTGATGCGGACGATGGTTTTACCGGACTTGGAGTCAATACCGGCTTCCTTGTCGTCTTGCCCCTGCCAAGCAATGTCGAAGCCAGCGGCGCGACCCGCCATCGTGACAAAGTCGCGGACGGTTTCAGTACGGTTGGTTGCCAGCACATAGGTATCGGGCTTATCGGCCTGGAGCATACGCCACATGCCTTCCACATATTCTTTTGCGAAGCCCCAATCTCTCTTCGCATCGAGATTGCCCAGTTCGAGCACATCAAGTTTGCCCAGACGAACCTTCGCAAGACTGTCGGTGATCTTGCGCGTCACGAATTCCCGACCGCGCAACGGCGACTCGTGATTGAACAGAATGCCGCTACAGCCAAAAATGTTATAGCTCTCGCGGTAATTGACAGTCATCCAGTGCGCGTAGAGTTTCGCAACACCGTATGGACTACGCGGATAGAAAGGCGTGCTTTCAATTTGAGGAACTGCCTGCACCTTCCCGAACATTTCAGAGGTGCTTGCTTGATAGAAGCGAATCTCAAGATTGACGATACGAATCGCTTCAAGAAGATTCAAGGCGCCGACGCCGGTTATCGCAGCGGTCGTAGCAGGTTGATCGAACGACACACCGACAAAACTCTGAGCCGCCAAATTGTAAATTTCTGTTGCTTTGGTTGTCTGAAGTAAACGGATGCTAGAGCCGAGATCAGTCAGATCATGTTCAACGAGATGCAGGTTCGGATGGTCCGATACCCCGACTTCCTCGATCCGCCAGAAATTCACGGAGCTGGTACGGCGATACGTGCCATAAACTTCGTAGCCCTTTTCGAGGAGGAGTTGCGCCAAATAAGCGCCGTCTTGGCCAGTGATGCCAGTGATGATCGCAACGGTCATTTGCTATCCGGTTGAGTGATGTATCAATACTTTGCCGCTAACTTCCGATACCCATCGACTCAAGCTGTCATGGACGAAATCGGAAAACGGCCGCTTCAGAACGATCGAGGCTGCGTGCGAAACTGAGCCGAGACGTTTGCTTGCAGTCTCAAGCCAGCTCAGCTACCCCGTCGTATGAGAATCGATGTGGCTTCGGCCGCCGCCACGCACGCTCGCAGATTCTCCGAACTTAGCGATGAGAGCGTTACAAGCGGGAAGCTACTCAGATGCGATGCGCTTTCCTGGTTTCTTCCACACACTTGCGACTACCAGGTTTTATGACGAGCAGCATCCATTCTCCAGCCCATGGTACGACACTATACCATCATCATCTTCCTCCACCTAAGCGCGGCAATGGGCGCAGAGGCACGGCCCTTGTGGCTTCGCGAGTGAGGATATTCTGCAGGAAGTCCTGACCGGCCAAGCTCAGCGCGGGTTGAACCGAGACGCGTCGCATCTCATCCGGATTCGCATCATGCGTTGTTACCGCGATTTGCAGGAGTCCTGCTCACCCCTGAATTTGCGTAGAATTTCCCTCCGCGCTATTGCCTTCGGAACACCACGCAGGGCTGCCGCTCACATTCCGATTTGCGGGGAACGCCGATCGCGTCTTGCCTGGCGTTACAATGCCGATTGCTATCTCAGCATGCACCGATACTCCTACGGACAACCGAGCGCCAGATTATCTGCCGTCCCGAACGACTGTAGCAGTATACGTGCCTAAGGCGATACCAGCGACCGAGGCTCAAAATTCCGCTAAAATCGCCGACTGCATGCCATCCTAGTACAACATTTTCGAGCAATTCCATGAAGATCATTCCCGTCATCATTTGTGGAGGCGCGGGGACACGACTGTGGCCAGTGTCCCGCGAAGCCTTTCCGAAGCCGTTGCTGAAACTGGCGGACGGGCAAAGCCTGCTGCAGAAGACATTTCTGCGAGCATCGCGCGTAGCGAATGCAGGTGAAGTCGTGATCGTTACGAATCGCGAGACTTATTTCCTCACGAAGGACGAATGCGTCGAGGTCGAAACTGGCGTTTCGCAGCTAGGGTTCATTCTGGAACCCACAGCTCGTAATACCGCTGCGGCAATCGCGGTGGCTGCAGAGGTCGTTCGTCAACAGCACGGCCCTGATGCCGTCATGCTGGTGATGCCCGCCGATCAATTGATCGAAGATGAAACCGCCTTCGGCGAGGCCGTGCAGCACGCCGTGGGTTCCGCACAGGAAGGTCGGCTCGTTACGTTCGGGATTCGCCCGACGGGTCCTGAAACCGGCTACGGTTACATTGAATTCGAAGCACAGCCGCTGCCCGGCGCGCAGGCTGTCCATAAGGTCGTACGCTTCGTCGAAAAGCCGGAACTGGAAGTTGCCAAGGCACTGGTGGCGGACGGCCGTCACCTTTGGAACGCCGGCATGTTCTGCTTCACCGCCGAGACGATGCTGGCCGAGTTGGCACATCATGTGCCAGGCGTTGCCGAACCGTCGCTCAATGCGGTGAACGAAGCGAAACGAAGCACGTCTAGCGACGGCTACGCGATCGAACTCGACAACGCACAGTTCAGCAAATCGGAGAACATCTCCATCGACTATGCGGTCATGGAGCGCTCAGATAACGTGAACGTGGTGCCTTGCGAAATGGGCTGGAGCGACATCGGCTCGTGGCAATCGATCAGCGAGCTGACGAAGCCCGATACACGCGGCAACAGGATTCATGGCGAGGCCGAGTTGCACGACGTTGATAACTGTTTTGTGCGCAGTGATGGCCGGCTGATCGGGATGGTTGGCGTTCACGACGTGATCGTGGTGGATACGGCTGATGCATTGCTGATTGCCGCCCGCGACCGCGCGCAGGATGTGAAGCAGATTGTCGCAAAGCTCAAGAGTGCGAATCATGATGCTTACCGCCTGCACCGCACTGTGCATCGTCCGTGGGGCACGTATACCGTGCTCGAGGAAGGCGACCGGTTCAAGATGAAGCGCATCGTTGTGAAGCCGGGCGCATCGTTGTCGCTGCAGATGCACCATCACCGTAGCGAGCACTGGATCGTCGTGAGCGGTTGCGCGGACATCGTCAACGGCGAGCAGGTTATTTCGCTGCAGCCCAACGAGTCGACGTATATCCCTGCTGGCCACAAGCATCGCCTGATCAATCCGGGGGTGATGAATCTGGTCCTGATTGAGGTCCAGTGCGGCGAGTACCTCGGCGAAGACGATATCGTCCGATTCGAAGACATCTACGGGCGCGCGCCGGCGGCATGAGCTCAGGCGCGCTTTGTGGGCCGCGCTGCGGCATCCCGCGGCCGTTGAGGGCGGCAAGCCCTGTCTCGACCGTAGGCGGTGAACGGCAGCGCCGTGGTCCACCATGGACAGGTCGCCGTACAGGCCTGAGTGAAACAAACGGGCATGCCTCTCCGATTCGTACGATTGTCGGTGTCCACATATCCGACATCCGTGAACCGAGCGACGGCTTAGATACGTCAAACACGACGTAGATCCTCGCTTCAAAAAATTGATTAGGCGCAGACGGCGCTTTCGCTCTCTAAGCGGGATCGACGCGATACGCGAGAATGCCTAGCAATTGAAGTCGGCGGTTCGTAGCCCAGACTTCCGATAATGCGGGTGTGACAGAGATTGGCCGAAATGCCTGGACGGACGGCCTCGATTACAGTCGACAATGGTTCGGAGTTCGCGGGCAAGGTGCTAGATGCAAAGGCTTACGAGACGAATGTAAGGCTGTCGTTCACCAGGCCAGCCAAACCGGTGGAAAAGGCCTAAATCGAAAGCTTCAGGAGCGTCTGCGGGAAGAAGCCCGAGCGAACACTTGTTTGTCTTTATGCGCCACATCGGGAGGTGATCGAATTATGGCAACTCGACTGGAACACCGAACGACTGCACAGTTCATTTGGTCACCTCACTTCCGAACGGTCGACCTAGGTGCGCGACGTAAGTCTGCAGTTTTTAACCTCGGACTCTAACTGCGGTCCGGACCAATACTGGGAGCAGTTCAATGGGACGCTACGACAACTACGGAGATTACGACGCTTGGGTACTCGGCCACGACTCGCTCAGCGAATCGGAGCGGACATTCATCCGCGAAGACATACGGCGCCTGTCGCGGTTGCCCTTGTTTTCGATCTTAGTCCTACCGGGGCAAGGTCAATCCTTGGCCGCAGCGCATGATCTCATTGCATCGCTGGAGGGGCAGATGTATCCCCATTGGGAATTACTTCTGCCGACCGGGAAAGATGTATCTATTTCAACAAACAATCGCCTACGTCAGATTATTGTCGTTGACCAAGAGGCTCCAGATCTTTTGCATCTTGTCAGCATAGCGGCCAATCTCGCCGAAGGAGAGTTTCTCCTGCCGGTCCCCGTTGATGCGATTCTAAGGCCGAATGCCCTATATGAGTTTGCAAAAGCGATCAACGCAGACAGTCATGCCAGCATCATCTATACCGACGAGGACTGTATCGCGCAAGACGGAAAAAGAAGCTCTCCAGTTTTCAAGACAGGGTGGGACCCAGACCTCGCCCTTGCGTCCAATTCGTTCGGGCTTCTTGTAGCCTACCAAGTTAAGCTGCTAGAGAGCGTTGGGCGGATTCAGGTACATTCGACCGACCCGTCCCTCGCGCTTTATGCACTATCTCTTCATCTTGGTTTCACTGCCGAGCCCAAACACATTCATCACTTGCCGCGTGTGCTGTGTCATCGGGCAAAGAACACATCGGTAACCGTGCAATTCGATGCAGAAGGTGCGCGCGCTATTCTGCGGCAATATCTGGCCAGTCAGGATCTAAAGGCAAGCGTTATAGCGGCACCCCTGGATTCCGAACAGACCTGGGTTGTACGTGACCTACCATCGCAATGTCCTCTGGTTTCGGTCATCATACCCACTCGCGATCGAGCAGGCCTTCTTGAGCGCTGCGTGCAATCAATTCTGGACAACACGCGCTATCCATTGTTCGAAGTTATCATCATCGATAACGATAGCCGTGAAGAGGAAACCGCGACACTGTTTGCAAGACTATCCACGCACGCGCGCGTTCGCATTCTCAAATCCCCAGGTCCATTCAACTACGCAAAGCTTAACAATTTTGCGGCGCTGGATGCGAAGGGCGAAATCCTCGTACTCCTGAACAATGACACTGCGACCATTGACTCAAATTGGATGGACGAATTGGTGGTGCATGCACTACGGCCCGACGTTGGCGCTGTTGGGGCAAAACTAATCTATGAAAATGGCCAGGTGCAGCACGCAGGCATGGTCTTCCAGCCTGGGATCGGCCCCGTGCATCAATTTCGTTTTGCCGAGCGAGCGGAACCCGGCCCTGGCGGGGCGTTAGCACTGACCCGATCTGTGATGATGGTCACAGGAGCTTGTTTGGCTTTGCGGCGCTCTCTGTATATCGAGGCTGGCGGCTTGGATGAGTGTCTGAGCGTTGCTTATAACGACATTGACCTCTGCATGCGACTTGGCGATCTGGGTTATCGAATCGTCTGGACGCCTAGGGCAGAGCTTTTCCATTTTGAGGGCATGTCGCGCGGCTATGACGATACTCCCGAGAAACGGGAGACCGCAACCCGAGAACACACCTATTTTACTCGGAGATGGGGTTCGCTTATGCATCGTGACCCCTTCAGAAACGACAATATTGACTATCATTGGGACAGCGTTCTGCTGTCGCAACGGACACGTTCTCTTTATTTTGGCCTATGATGACTTATCCGGACCTTTCTTCGCAAGTCAAGCAAGAGTCACCTGTGCAAACCGATATAGAACGACCGTCGGACCTTACGGCACTTGTTTCGCCCAGTCTTGACGAAGCTTTCTATCTTGATACGTTGGGCGACGTGAAGTCAAACGCGATCGTCTCTTGGTCGAACCACATACCTTTCGGTCAGTGGTTGATAGCAACACTACGTCCTCGTTTTGTCGTAGAGATTGGTCCGAACCAATCTATCATTAAGAGTTCGATCTTGAAGACGGTCAACCGTCTTCACCTTGACACCGTGTTCTCAAACATCGCGGCAGCTGACGCAGAGATTGGCAGGCAAGCATTTTCTGATGGCTCAATCGATCTGATGCATGTGACACATCTTGGATTGGATCAGGAATTCCAGAGCCTTTTCCTAACCTGGAAACCAAAACTCTCACAACGCGCCGTGGTCGTTATCCACAGGAGCGTAGATGACTCGGCTGCAAAGGCTGCTTGGTCCTGGTTGGAAGCGCGGAACCCGCATTTTGAGTTTATACACGCACAGGGACTCGGCATTGCGGCCGTGGGATCTGAGGTACCGCCCGACCTCGTTCCTCTTTTTACCGCAGCAAAAGACGGAAGCGCTGGCCGTTTTCGCAACCGCTTCGCAATACTAGGCAAAGCCTGTTCGGAAAACGCACAAATTGCCGAGGCAAGGCAGTTGAAAGAGACAATGGAGACGCTATGTCAGACGATTCGCCAGGAGCAACGAAAAGTCAGAGAAGGCGAGCGAGCGCGCCAGCAGATAGCATTTCGCCTAGGCATAGTCCGGCGGGATCTTTATGAGTCGCAGCTGCAGAGTGGCGCAATCCGCGCCGAGCGTGACCTCGCCATTCAAGAACGGGATACGATCATCTCATCCCGTGCTTGGGCTGTAACGACTCGTTTAATAAGACTGGCTGTGCGTTTTCCCCGCATCAGCCGATGGGGCTGGCGGTTTACAAGGCTTGCTTGGTGGACGGTCACGCTCCAGCTATTCCGGCGGCTTCGAGAATGGCGAACAATTCGCGCCACGTTGGCTGTGCAAGCGCGTGCTGCCACCCCTACTCCGGCTAGTGCCCCTAAGACTACCGAGAACATCTCTACGTCAGCAGTAAAATCTGAACGTTCGCTAAACGGATACTTGGCGAGCGAAGCAGAGGCTGCTGCTCAGATTCGAGCCGACTATCTTTCCTTCGTCAAAGGAGAGGAACGCCTCACCTTCCCGACCGTGGCAAAGCCACAGTTTTCAGTTATCGTGACAGCTCGCGCGCCCGCGTATGGACTGCTCCACAGTCTGAAAATGCTCCGAGACTGCGCCAGTGTGTCGTTCGAGATTATCGTCGTTAGTGCAGCTTCAGATGAAACGGTAGAACTTCTGTCTCGGATCGACGGCATCACCGCTAGATATGCCGCCTCGTCTGAGGGACTGGTTCAGGCAGTCAATCAGACTGCCAAAGAGGCTAGGGGCCAGTTTCTTGTGTTTATTGAAGATAGTGCATTTGTCAACTGCGATAGTCTGAAAACGGCGCAGCAACGGCTCTCCGAAGCCACCGTTGGAGCGATCACCGGACGCATTCTGCGGACGTCTGGTTTGGTTTGGGAGGCGGGAGGAATGATTTGGTCCAACGGTGAGTTGGCAAAGTATGGCGAGGGGCTCAGTCACGACCAGGGCGAAGTAATGTTCCGCCGCCACATTGATTTCACTGGAAGCACTCTTCTCATCACGCAGAAGGAGACATTCGATCGAGTTGGCGGGCTTGACGAGAGCTATACCACCTTTTCATATGGCTACGCAGACTACGCGATGCGTCTGAGCGACATTGACCTTGCTGTCACCTATGAACCACAGTTGATAGCGAACATCGTCGTGCTCGATCACGAGAAAACTGCTCTTGAGGTGACGCGCAAAGACTGTCAGCGGCTCGTTCGACAACATGGCGCCTCTTTGTCTTCTTTTCACTTGCCCGCCTATGCGCAAAATTCCTTAGCCGGACGCTCGCGCAAGTCAGCAAATTCGAAGCGGCTGTTGATGATCGACAACGAACTACCGTATCGCGCACTTGGCTCAGGTTATCCTCGCGCAAACGAAATGCTCTGTGTCGCCGCAGAACTTGGATGGTCCGTTACGCTGTTTCCATTGCGTCGGTCCGACTTTGATTGGGATTCCGCACGGCTCGAATTGCCCCTAGAGATAGAAATCATCAAGCGGCATGGCCCACAAGCACTACGAGACCTACTGGAGGAACGGAAAGGATATTATCAAGTCATTCTTGTGAGCCGACCGGACAACATGGAGGTATTCCAAGATACCGTACGGGATACCCCGGAGTTTCTTCTTGGGGCAAAGCTGGTCTACGATGCTGAGGCCGTTTTTACAAAGCGGGAGTTGGTGCGAGCGGCATTGGAGGGCAATCCATATTCCAATGACCAGGCCGCCGTCATGTTAGATGCAGAGGCGAAGATCGCAAACGGTGCCGATAGCATTACCTGTGTTACGGAAGCGGAAAAGGAATTCTTTAGCAAACGACATGATATGCCTGTCCATGTTATTAGCCATTCCGTGCGCCAGAGTAGTCGATCACCAGAATTCTCCGAACGCGAGGGCTTTCTATTCATTGGCCGCCTTCTTGAACCTACCGCACCAAACTGGATGGGCCTAAAATGGTTCATCGATACCTGTTGGCCTGTTGTTCGCAACGCCATTCCCGATGCGACGCTGACGGTGATCGGTCACCTCCACCCGGGCCATGCCGAACTGGCTCAGCCAGGAATTTTGCTACTTGGCGCAATCGATGACCTTTCTCCTTATTACGATAAGGCTAAGATCTTTGTGGCCCCGATACGCTTCGCGGCCGGTGTTCCAATTAAGATATTGGAAGCCGCCGCCGCGGGCCTTCCTGTCGCCGGAACCGCCTTGATGGCAGAACAAATGCTTTGGACACCAGGCGTCGAAATTATGGCGGACGACGATCCCACGCGTCTTGCTAAAGCATGTGTTGATGTCTATGAGAGCGCCGCCGCATGGAATATGATGCGCGAAAACGCACAGGCGCAAATTTCGCAAACCTACAGCCCTGAGGCATTCCGCCAAAATTTGGATGCGGTTCTGTCAGGTCGGCCAGATTCTGCATCTCATCAAGGGGACTTTCGTCCTTCATTAGGGGTGAATCGCCACATCAAATCCGAGAGCGCTCCAAGTGTCTAATTTCATAACCTATGCGCAGAATTTCGAAGACCTGATGCTATGGCGCGCACTGCGCAAAATTGAGACAGGCTTCTATATTGACGTAGGCGCAGCCGATCCTGATGACGACTCTGTCACGCGAGCTTTCTATGACCGAGGCTGGCGCGGTATCAATGTAGAGCCGACCCCTGAACACTTTGCAGCACTCAAGGCCGCGCGACCGCGCGATACAACGCTGCAGTGTCTTGTCGGCGCGCAGGAAGGTGTTGGCACATTGCATCATTTTGCCGATACCGGATTGAGCACAATGGATGCAACTTTTGCGGCGCGCCACGTCGTTCAAGGCCGCGAGGAGGCGGTTTTGTCGCTGCCTATTCTCTCGCTCGCCGAAATCTGCCGCCAGTACGCCTCAGGCGCGATTCACTTTCTCAAGATCGACGTCGAGGGAGGCGAGGCAGACGTTCTTCGGGGAGCTGACTTCTCGACCTTTCGCCCTTGGATCGTGGTCGTTGAGGCGACGGAGCCTGGATCGCAGGTACCTAACTGGTCAGGATGGGAACACTTTCTAGTCGCAGCAAACTATCGCTTTGCTTGGTTCGATGGACTTAATCGCTTTTATATCGCGGCTGAAAACTGGGAAGCACTTAGCCCCGCTTTCGAGGCGCCACCGAATGTTTTTGATCTATGGATCCAACCTCGCGGAAAGCAGAAGCAAACGTTAAATTTTGCTTTTGATGAAATCGGTCATCTGCGTTCCGAATTGGCGGCAGCGCATCAGCGCATCGCCCTGACGAACAGCGCAAATGAGTTGGCGCAAGTCAAACTGCGCAGTGATCTCGATCGCATCCATGCTGTCATGATCAGCGAGCGTGTTGAAGTGGGGCGACTTCGTGAGCAGCTGTCGCGAGCAGATGCGGAGGCAGATCGGCACGCCGCAGAAATGGCTCGCCTTCGAGCTGAGGCGGCGCGATTAGATGAGGCTCTTACTGCAGAAAGCCGCGTCCGCTGCCAGACGGAGTTACAGCTTGTTGCCGTCTATCAAAGCCGCTCCTGGCGTGCCGGGGCCCCTCTAAGGAGCATTGGAAAGCTTTTACGCGGCCAATCGGTGAGGCCGCAGTTCCGACAGATCCTGCGTGGTGGAGTGTGGCGGATCATCCACTTAGTGGTTCGACTACCTGGGGGCCGTCTGGCAAGCCGCATATTTCGCAGCGCCATGCCGGAGACCTATGCGGCGATTCATGATCGTTACGCCGCTCGTCGCGGAGCAGCCCCGGTAGTGGTTCCGGTTCCGCAAGAGACTTCTCTTGTAGAAGAGCCACCCCCTGTAGTTGCCTCTGTTCCACAAGAGAGTTCTCTCGGACAAGAGGCACGGCTATCGGCATCGCAAACAGACACTTTGAGCCCGGAAGAGATACGTGTTCTGGCACGATTGAGCGCAAGAGTCCAAAATACATGAGAATTGTCATCGATCTTCAAGGCGCTCAAGGCGTCAATCGCAACCGCGGTATCGGCCGGCTTTCGCGTGCTTTGGCAAGAGCAATGATCATTGGGGCAGGTCCACACGAGACATTCGTTCTGGTCAATGAGGCTGCTCCAGAAGCGGCCGAGCAGCTCTTAACAGAATTTTCAGCGCTTTTGCCGAGACAAAACATCTGCTTCTGGCGGGGTATCGCCAAGGCCTCAGCGATCGGAGACGCAGAAAGCGTTGCTCGGCGCAGAGCGAGCGAGCGGATCCGCGCACAGCGGATTGCTGGCCTCGAAGCTGACGTTGTATTTATGACATCGGTGGTAGAAGGTGCGACAGACGACACAGTAACGAACTGGCCATCTGGTCTGATGCGACCGCCGCACGTGGCCACCTTCTATGATGCAATTCCGCTCATGAATCCCGACCAATATTTGCGCGGAATCTGGAAACCGCTTGCTGGTTGGTATTTAGGTCAAGTGCAAGAACTCCGTCTATGCGACGGGCTGGTCGCAATATCAGAATCCGCCCGGCAAGAGGCGATTGACTATCTGAACTACGATCCGGCGCAGGTTGAGAATATCCGGGCAGGATTTGATCGTGCCGTGTTTCGCCCTGTTGCGCCGGCGCCGGACCAACAAGAGGCGTTTCTGTCTCGACATGGGCTGCGTGCAGATTATATTCTCTTTGTTGGCGCGGGTGACGCCCGCAAAAACGAGCTGGGTCTCCTTCAAGCTTATGCACTGTTGCCGGAAGCTTTGCGCAGACGCCATCAGTTGGTAATCGTCGGCGCGTCTTACCCCGAGCGACTGCAAGAGACGGCCGCCTCCTATGGCGTGGGTAAGGAGGATCTTGGACTGATCCGGCACGTCTCTGAAGACGACTTGCCCATCATGTATGCGCTTTCAGGCGTCTTTGTCATGCCGTCGAAGCACGAGGGCTTCGGTCTGCCAGCGCTCGAAGCTATGGCGTGCGGGGCGGCCGTGATCGCCAGCGGCACGACAAGTCTGCCCGAAGTTGTCGGTCGAGAAGACGCGCTTTTCGATCCGAACGATCCCGCAAGCATTGCTTTGAAACTGAAAGCTACTCTTGAAGACGCGGCTTTCAGACAAGATCTCAAATTGCATGGGCTGGCGCGGGCGGAGGAATTTACTTGGGAGGAGAGTGCACGGCGTTGCTGGGCAGCGCTTGAAGGTTGGCATGCGCGCAACGCATTCTCGGCGCAGCCAACGGCAGGTAGCGTAGCGGCAAGAAAACCTCGTCTGGCCTATGTAAGTACTTGCGCGCGCGCGCTCAGCGGCCTTCCGGACACTGGGACAGATCTTCTTCCTGAGCTTGCGCGATATTACGATATTACGCTTGTCACAGATACCCAATCAGAGGAGGGATTGGATCGCGTAAGGTCGATCTTCCCCACGATGCCGACGAGTCGTTTCGCCGCGGACCTTGGCTTCGACCGGATCGTCTACGATCTTCGTGATACTGAGCCGCATAGCGAGATCGTGCGGCGCCTTTTGCCGCGGCAACCTGGCGTCGTCATCTTGAATGACCCTTCGCTGAATGGCATCGCTTTTGCGGAGTTTCGACGGACGGGCGAAAAGGAAAGGCTGGCACGAATACTTTTTGAAAGCCATGGTTGGCCCGCAGTTGCGGCACTCCCCGATCAACCTACACAGGCGGCGCTCCAAGAATGGCCGTGCACGTTGCCGCTCTTTCAGGATGCGCTCGCCATAATTCAACATTCTCGCAAGGCCAGTGTCCTTGCGACGCGGCGTCTCGGCCCTGAATTCGAAAAGGTCGTGACGATACTGCCACACTGCCGTTGGACGGCACCGCCGATAACAAAGGCTCGGGCCCGCGAGCAATTACAATTACCTTCGGACGCGCTCGTGGTCTGTAGCATTGTTGCTGGGCGTTATGGTCAACACGCCATGGATCTTTTATCGATCTGGAAGGAGATCATCGTCACGCGGCGGGATGCGCGGTTCGTTTTCGTCGGATCTGTCCCAAGCGAACTAGAATCTGCTTTACGAGAGAGCGCTACGCAGGGCGGCTTTGTCGAACAATTTATAATAACAGGCCGTCTGGAGTTCGATCGTTATGGTTTGTGGCTTGCAGCTGCAGACATAGCACTTCAACTAGACCAAGCGTCCGTCGCCGATGCAACCGACGCAATTGTTGACGCGATGGCCGCGGGGCTGCCGGTCATGATCCCGAAGCAGCTTGCGGAACTCGGCCAGTTTCCGGCGGCCACCATCCTCACCGTGAAGGATGACGCTTCGCAAGGGGAGATCGTCGCTTCTCTTAGAGAAATCTTAGCCGATACAGAACGGCTTGCGGCTTTGGCTCATGCTGCATCTCGCTACGCACGTGTGGAGCTTTCTCCCGCAATCGTCGCAAGTGGCTACCGATCTGCGATCGAGCAGGCCTACTCTCAAGGCGAGATGACGCGGTTGCAAGCGGTGCTGCCAGACATGCCCGAGGGAAATGATGAAACCGTCGTACGGGCTCTGGCGGAGACCTTCACAGTACAAGCACCACAGCGACTGATGCTTGGAATTGCCACCGGACCCCTGAAGTCTGTGCCAACACATATAAGTTCTGAGTGGGTCAGGGATCTTCTCAAAACATCCCACGAGGGATGGATTGTGGAGACTGTTAGGTTCGACGACGAAGGTTTACGTTGCAGCCGCAGCGGCGCGGCCACCCTTTTAGGGCTCGACGATTATGGTCTGCGGGATACGCCGGTTCTTGGCTCGGCCAAGGACATTTTGGTCTTGTCTGATACCGCAGACTGCCTCTCCGGTGAGACCATTCAGGAGTTGCGCCGCCTGCGCCGACGAGGTGTACGATTAATCCTAATGCCGGATGATACGCCCGACGAAATCGAAAGCGATATTCTGCGCCTAGCAGATGGCGTTCTCTGCGCATCGGCCGCAATAGCCGATCGATATAGAGCGGCAATCGAGCGTTGCAGGTTGATGCGATGCGATCCGATCCCCGTCAGTGTTGTAAATTGTAGCGATCCAGGGGTGACGCACGCTTTTTTTGATCTGCTCCAGGGGATCATGACCAATCCAGCAGCCTCTTAGAAAAGCAGCTGGTTGGATTGACGTCATCTGATCGCGGAACGTATGAATTGGACGGAATGGAGGTGGCTCAAGCTGCCTCTTCTGACACAGGGAAGCGGCAACTCTGACGCGCCGATCCACGTGTGGGTAGCTAAACGCGATGACGTTCGTGGGTGCATCCTTCGCCGAGCGCAGATGCGCCAATTGGCCATCTGCGTATTCATCAAGAATTGAACGCGGCACGAATTCTTTGAAGCTGATCAAGAGGAAGCCGGGACTCCGCTGGCTGAGAGTCTAACGACGAGACATGACGTCGATGAAAAAAAGTCTCACGATCATACCAACTAAAATTGACATCAACGACATCCGAAGACGCTCGATCAAGCGCGTCCGTTCGTTTCTTGATATTTTCTTTGGAATAACGCCGTGCTATACGGTACGCCTCGCGCCAACCGACATCAGGCGAGATATATCGGCCAATCCGGTGTGCGGCGACTACCGGGTGCTTTTCGAGCAAATCATATGGTACGGTCAATGCGAAGGGCTTGATTTTTTCGTATGTCCGCAACCACGCTTTAATGGTAGCGATTGCCTGATCTTCCGGGAAACCGAAAGTCGTTATCCACGAAGCCGCGGCATCTTCCGGGCGGCGCATTGTGCAAACCACTCGAACGGCTCCATGAGCGACGAGCCGAAGCGCAAGGTCATCGGGCTCATGCGACTTTATCAAAAGATGATCGCAATCGGCGGTAAGTTGTTCGACGACCTGATTGGTCGCTTCCTGATGAACCGCTCCCCGAGCAAGAAGCACTTCTCGCACTATATTAAATGAGAAAGTCGATCCGCTTCTCTGCATCCCGGCGATAAGAACGATCATTTTCTACTCCAGAAAAACCGCTAAATAGTTGCCCCGCATTATGTCATTTTCCGCGCTGCTGCAAAATGCCGGCCGGAGAACGGCACTAGGGTCTGCTCTCGCACACTCTGGCCTCTCACCCCAACGCCTCAACCCGAGGCGGCCACGCAAGACTAAAGTCTTCAAAATCCAACGTCAGGTTGGGACTATAAGAAGGATCCCTCGACACCACGTCACCCCAACGCTGCTGCATGTAGGCAATTTCCCGCAAAAACTGAACCCGTCTTTGAGGGTCGACTTCGTCGCCCCGCGTTGCCGACTCATAGTGATAAAGCTCAGCGTAGGGTGTCCAGACGTTGCGATAGCCGGCTTCCCGGACGCGCAAGCAAAAGTCGATATCGTTGAACGCGATCGTCAGGTCTTTTTCGTTTAACCCGCCCACGTCCTGATAGATCGATTTGCGTATGACGAGGCACGCAGCCGTTACTGCGGAATATGAACCGATCAGACAGGTTCTCCCGAAGTAACCATAAGCCGGCCTTTTGGCATGTTTGTTTGCATGCCCAGCCACACCTGCAATGCCGAGCACAACACCGCCATGTTGCAACGTATCGTCCGGGTAATACAGTTTGGCCCCGACGGCCCCTACTCCCGGTTGCATCGCGAGGCCCACCATTTCGGAAAGCCAAGCTGGTGAGATCACTTCGATATCGTTGTTGATCAGAGCGACAAACTCCCCTCTCGCCTGCGCGACAGCCGAATTATTCAACGCTGAATAGTTGAAAGGGCGGTCATCGCGCAGCACGTGGATACGGGCATCCTGACTCAGTGAATCAAAGTAGCGCAGCGCTTCTGGATCGTCCGAACCGTTGTCGACAACGATGATTTCGTAGTTCAAGTAAGTGGTCTTGCCGACAATGCTATCAATGCACTGCCGCATCAGATTCAGTCCGTTCCGCGTGGGGATGATAAGACTAACCAGCGGCAGCGTTGCCGGTAATGAGTAGCGCGTGTGATAGCCACGCGTGACCCACTCAACGCTGGCCGCCACGCCTCGCCTTGCGAAGTGTTCGTTGAGCGCGCGTTCGCCAGCCAATGCCGCATATGGCTTCGCATCAGCCCCACCCGCCGTGCTTTCTGCATGAACGCGCCAGTGGTATAGCACGCGCGGAATGTGATGGATCGCATCGTCGTCTACGTGCTCGATGCACCGCAATACCAGGTCGTAATCCTGCGAACCCTCAATGCCAATGCGAAAGCCTTCGACGGTATCCAACAGGGGCTTATGGTAGACGCCAAGATGACTGAAGAAATTTTGCGAGTAAAACAGGTCCCGGTTCCAATCGCACTTGAAATACGGGTCGTGACGACGACCTGAAGCATCCATCTTGTCTTCGTCTGAATAAATCAGCCGAGCCGAGGGATTCGCAACAATCGCATTGGCCACGCAATACAACGCGTGCTCCGGCAACAAGTCGTCGTGATCCAGGAGAGCGACCCACTCTCCAGTAGCAAGCTGCAATGCGCTATTCGACGCCGCGGAAATATGCCCGTTCTGCTCGCGAAATATCACCTTGATCCGTGGATCTTCCCGAGACATCTGCTCCAATAGAGGACGAATCGCTGGATCGGTGGATAGATCGTCGGCGATGCAGAGCTCCCAGTTCGGATACAACTGGTTGCGTACCGATTCAATCGCCTCTTTCAACCATTCCGGTTTCGGGTTGTACGTCGGCATCACTACCGAGATAAGCGACTTGTCTGGCATTATCGCGATCCGCCGTCGAATCGCTGCGCGCTGCTCGTCGTCTATGCGGTCGTAGCGCTGAATCCACTCATCGTAGTCATTTCGCCTGGCGCTCTCATGCGATAAGTCTCTACGCTGGCGAAATCCGTTCCGCAAACCAGCAATGCCCTCCCTACGATATAGGCTGAGCACTTTGCGAATCATGGGCTTGACCCCGCCGCTTGCACGCACAGCGCGCCCCACCATTCCCACCAGATGCCGCATCCGCAACAGGCTGGCTCCAGGCCAACGCAACGGTGCAGTTAAACGCCAGCTGACGGAATGAAGCACAGCATCCATGTTTCGCTGCAGCTCGGCGACGCTCCCATCGCGTCGGGCCACGTCATCCTGCAAGAAGAGGATCTGCCGCTCAAGCTCCTTGACGTTTTGCTGCAAGTCAGAAATCTGACGCGCCTTCCCGGCAATCCCCTCTTCGAGGCTAACATCCTCAGTCCGGCGGATGTCTTGCCCCGCAATAGAGCCTCCTCCTAAGCTGCTGTTTTGAGCGGCGGGTAACTTACGCACGACGCACATCGAGTTGACGAACTCGACCGAATGAATCGATGCCAGCAATTTGAAAAACGCGATCGACGAATCGGTGTGGTACCGATCGCCGACATCATCTGGATCGCCGCTACGCTGGAGATCTTCGACAATAAAGATTCCCCCATCTTCGAGTTTCGGGAAGTAACTCAGGAACGATTTGACGATATCGCGCGAAGTACGCGAGCGGTCATCAATGACAATATCGAAACGCTCCCCGTGGTTTGCAACGTCCTGCTCGGCTTCCAGCTTCTCATCGCCGACTAGCTTGTTCGCATTTCTAAAGAATTCCGACCATATCTCAAGCGACCCACTGTTCCGCATGCCGACCACAAGGAGATTGATTGGCCGGTCGCGATACGGAGCAAGAATTCGATCAAGGTCAAGCGACCCTGTTTCCGACACCTTTCCACGGTGCTGCAGATATAGCTGTTCTAATGTTTTCATCGTGGGAGAGCCCGCAGATAACGTCGCTTGCTCACTCAGTCCTGTGCTTCGTACTGGGACACAACTTCTTCCACCGGTCCGAATGCCCGCACGTGGCCGCGCTCCATCCACAAAGCCTTGTTGCACACTTTGCGGATTTCCTTATTCGCGTGCATCGCCAGCACGACAATTTCAGCGCGGCTATGCAGGTCCGCGAGTCGGTCTTGTGCCTTGTGCATGAACGACGCGTCACCTACTCCCATCACTTCGTCAAGCAGAAGAATCTCCGCATCGACTGCGGTCGATACCGCAAAAGCGAGTCGCACGCGCATACCGCTTGAATAGGTACGCAGCGGCAGATCGAGATAGTCACCGAGATCGGAGAACTCCGCGATCGACTGTTGCTTTGCGCGGATCTCCGCATCGGACATCCCGAGAAGCAGGCCGCGCAACCGGATGTTTTGCATTCCGGTAGAGTTCTCGTCCATCCCGAGACTGATGTCGAGCAACGGCACAACCTTGCCTGAGCTGACGACTGACCCGTGCGTCGGAGAATAGATACCCGCCATCATGCGAAGTAATGTCGACTTGCCGGCACCGTTACGGCCGATCAAGCCGATCCGGTCACCCTTCTCGAGACGAAGATCGACGTTGTTGACTGCGCGAACAACAACCACACCATCAGTGCCTTCTGCGATGGTGTTCCGGCGGCCCATGCGCAGCACTGTCTTCTTCAGTGAACGGCCTTGGACGTCGTAAATGGGCAAGTCGAGCGTCGCGCCCTTAAGTTCGATATATGCCATGATTTGCCTTTTTAGACCCAGTACGGAATGCGCTTCAAGTAGCGGCCAGTCAATGCGAGCGCAAAGATCCAGCCAAAGATGGCCATACCAATCGCTACTTCCCACGTTATGGTAGTGGGCCATTCGCCGATCAGCGGTGCACGCACCAGCTCGATCAGATGCGCAAGTGGATTCAGCCTGACGATGAGGGAAAAGCGAGTCAACGCAACCGGACGAAAGATGATCGGCGTGACGTAAAACGCAATCTGCATGATCGCCGCGATGATTTGCGGCAAATCGCGGAAACGCGCGGACAGCAAACCCGCTACCATCGCGATCCAGAGCGCATTGATCATGTAGAGAATCAACGCTGGAATGAAGACAGGCAACGTCTCCCAACTCTTCACGCCGAAAATGCACAACAGCAGCAGGACGATCAGGAAATTGTGCGCAAGAATCACGAGATTGCGCCAGACCACCTGCAACATAAAGATCAGTTTCGGCGTCGCCGCTTGCCGGATGTAGGCGGTACTGTTGATATACGCCGTGCTACCTTCGATGATCGTTTGCGAGAAAGTACTCCACATCACAAGACTGATAGCAAGATACGGAAGATACTCGCTCATCTTCTGGCCGAACAACGTACCGTAGACCACACCGATTGAACCGATCAGCACACCCGTGCTGATAGTCAACCAGAACGGCCCAACCCGCGAGCGCGCATAACGCTGCCGCACTTCTAACCAACCCAGCAGCGTCCATAGCCGCCACGACGCGATGCTCTCTTTGAGATCAATAAATCCGAGACTAAACATTGTGGACTTTTAAGTATTTTCGATTAAGGGGTACAGCGCCATATCACGCGACGCTCGTTGATTTCAATGTTGCTCCAGAGCACCCATGCGACCGATCAATCCATGCCAGATACCAGTCAGAGCCATCCGCAGATGGCCAAGACGCGGCTGCAGGAATAACCCATATATCGCGAGGCGAAACGGAAACTTGATGAGCTCCGTGGACTTCCACGTGCACGGAACATAGCTGCGCTTGATCAACGCAACCGCGTTCCGAAACAGATAATAATGACGCAGCGGACTATGGCTCGGATACAGCCGTCCGAGAACACGCACCGGCTCACCACCCAGTTCGTGAGCGAGCCGCAACTCGGGTGCGCCGAGCACTGCGAAACCCTTCGCGCGCGCCCTGATGCACCACTCCAGATCGACGAAATCGATGAACAACGCGTCGTCCATGGGGCCAACTTCCTGCCATGCAGCCAGATTGATGCACGACCCCGAGCTGATCAAAAAATCAACATCGATAGGCGTGACACCAACCGGTGGTATCCGGCGCAGCTTCAGATACCCAAAGCGTACGAACGGCGCCACGTCGCCAAGACGCAGGTCCTCGTACGCCGGGCCAATCAACGCCACACGCTCGTGGCGACGCAACGCCTCTTCAAGCAGGCGCGGCAATCCGTCAAGCAACTGCCTTGACGGCTCACTGTCCTGATCAAAAAGAATCGCGGCATCGAAGCCAGCATCAATCAGCGATGCCACGCCCTGATTGATGGCCGTAGCAATGCCAAGATTTGCGCCGTTAGGCAAATAACTGACGGCAGCAGATAGGCCCACCTCGCTCGCCGTCCGCACTGAAGGACTGTTGTCGACAACCACGCAATGCATCACCTCGGCGAGCCGGTTGGCCCGCGCGATGCACGCGGAATCCGGGTTGTAGAAAACCACAACCGCGCCAGTGCGTAACGTGTAAAGATCGCCGCTCAACGCGCCGCCATGCATAGACGCAACGCTTCGCGCCAGTCTGGGGCACGTACGCCGAACGCGTTGGCGAGCTTGTCGTTCGAAATGCGGGAGTTAGCGGGTCGCGTTGCCGGCGTCGGATACGAAGCAGCCGGAATCGGCTTCACGATGGGCTTTTTCGGTAGATCCGAAAATTCAAAAATCGCCTCGGCAAAACCATGCCACGAAGTCGCGCCCGAAGCCGTGAGGTGATAGATGCCGGAGTGTTCCTGCCACCAGTCGCCCTCACCTACCGCCGCGGCCTGCGCCAGCACATTCGCGCTCACCGCGGCAATCGTATTCGACCAGGTAGGCGCGCCGATCTGGTCGGCCACCACACTTAGTTCTTCGCGCTCCGCGCCGAGGCGCAGCATCGTCAGCAGAAAATTCTTGCCGCGCGTGCCGTACACCCAGCTCGTGCGGAATATCAGATGCGCGCACCCCGACGCCGCAATCGCCTGCTCACCGACCAGCTTGCTTTTGCCATAAACGTTCTGGGGATTGACCGCGTCGCTCTCGACGTATGCGCCGTTCTTGGTGCCATCGAACACATAGTCCGTGGAGTAGTGAACGAGCGCCACGCCAAGCCGCTTTGCCTCTTCAGCCAGCACGCCAGGCGCTTCGGCGTTCAGACGCATCGCAGCTTCGACATCGGTTTCCGCTTTATCGACTGCCGTATGCGCAGCAGGATTCACGATCAGACCAGGCTTCACTTCGCGCACAACGCGCCGCACCTGATCCAGATCGCCAAGGTCCAGCTCCCTGCGATCCAGCGCGACGACTTTACCCAGACCTTGCAGGCTGCGCGCCAGTTCGAAGCCGACTTGCCCATTCACGCCGGTAAGCAGGATGGTTTGCTCTTCACGCTTTGTCACCACAGACCTCACGCGAAATGCTCGGCTTCCGCCAACCGTGTGCCCGCCGCGTCCTTCGCAGCCAGCAACGGTTCGCTGTCGATCGGCCATTCAATGCCAATCTCCGGATCGTTCCAGACGATGCTGCGCTCGTGTTCGGGGTACCAGTAATCCGTCGTCTTATACAAGAACTGCGCGGATTCAGAGAGCACAACGAAACCATGAGCAAAACCCGGCGGAACCCACAGTTGCCGGTGATTCTCCTCCGACAGCGTCACGCCCACCCACTTGCCGAAGTTCGGCGAGCTCTTGCGGATGTCCACCGCAACATCGAACACCTCGCCTTCCACGACGCGCACCAACTTGCCCTGCGCATGCACGATCTGATAATGCAAGCCGCGCAGCACACCTTTCGCGGAACGCGAATGATTGTCCTGAACGAACTCGACACCCGGCGCAACGTGCTCGGAGAACTCCCGACCGTTGAAGCTCTCGTAGAAGAAGCCACGCGCATCGCCGAACACCTTCGGCTCGACAATCTTGACTTCCGGCAGCGCTGTAGCAGTTACTTGGATGGCCATGCGACTTGGTCCGTAAGAATGGTTTGCAGATACTTTCCGTAGGCGTTCTTCGCGAGCGGTTTGGCAAGCGCTGACAACTGCTCCCCATCAATCCACTGCTGCCGGTAAGCAATCTCTTCCGGGCACGCCACGACCAGGCCCTGGCGCTTTTGCAACGTGGCAATAAACGTCGCAGCTTCGATCAGCGAATCATGCGTGCCGGTGTCGAGCCACGCAAAACCACGTCCCATGATCTCGACGTTGAGTTCGCCCTTCGACAGATAGCGCGAATTGACATCCGTAATTTCAAGCTCGCCACGCGGCGAAGGCTTGATATCGGCCGCGATATCGCACACCTGCCTGTCGTAGAAGTACAGCCCCGTCACTGCGTAGTTGGAGCGCGGCTTGGCCGGCTTCTCCTCGATCGACAGCGCGCGAAACTGCTTGTCGAATTCCACCACGCCATAGCGCTCGGGGTCGTGCACGTGATACGCGAACACAGTCGCACCTTGCTCCTGCGCGTCGGCGCGCTCGAGTTGCTTGGCGAGATCGTGGCCGTAGAAAATGTTGTCGCCAAGGATCAGCGCCGAAGGATCATTGCCCACGAAATCCCGGCCAATGATGAACGCCTGAGCCAGACCGTCCGGCGTCGGCTGAACCGCATACTGAATATTCATGCCCCACTGGCTGCCGTCGCCCAGCATGGCTTCGAAGCGCGGCGTGTCCTGCGGCGTGGAGATGATCAGCACGTCGCGGATGCCTGCCACCATCAGCGTCGACAGCGGGTAGTAAATCATCGGCTTGTCGTACACCGGAAGCAGTTGCTTCGAAACGACGTGGGTGATCGGATACAGGCGCGTACCCGATCCGCCCGCGAGAATAATGCCTTTGCGCGCCATGACGTTGCCTTTACGCGCGCTGCGCGTAGTTGGTTTCAACCCACTTGCGGTATTCGCCCGAAGCGACTTCGTCGACCCATTCCTGGTTGTCGAGATACCACCGCACCGTCTTTGCCAAACCCGTCTCGAAAGTCTCGGCCGGCTTCCAGCCCAGCTCGCGCTCGAGCTTACGCGCGTCGATCGCATAGCGGCGGTCGTGGCCGGGGCGGTCCGTCACATACGTGATCTGATCGCGGTACGAGCCGGCCGCCTTCGGACGCTGCTCGTCGAGCAGGTCGCACAGCGTATGCACGACGTCAAGGTTCTTCTTCTCGTTCCAGCCGCCGACGTTATACGTCTCGCCCGGCACGCCACGCTCAAGCACTTCCCGGATTGCGCTGCAGTGGTCGCCCACGTACAGCCAGTCACGCACGTTCTGGCCGTCGCCGTACACCGGCAGCGGCTTGCCAGCCAGCGCGTTGGCGATCATCAGCGGGATCAGCTTCTCGGGAAACTGATACGGGCCGTAATTGTTCGAGCAGTTCGTCGTCAGCACGGGCAGGCCGTACGTATGGTGGTAGGCGCGAACCAGATGGTCGGAGCCGGCCTTGGTGGCCGAGTAAGGGCTGTTCGGCGCGTAAGGCGTGGTTTCCGAGAATTGCGGATCCGTAGCCGACAGCGAGCCGAACACCTCGTCAGTCGAAACGTGCAGGAAACGGAAAGCGGCCTTGTCTGCGTCGCTCAATGTGCTCCAGTACGAGCGGGTCGCTTCCAGCAGCGTGAATGTGCCCACCACGTTGGTCTGAACGAAATCAGCAGGACCGTGGATCGAACGGTCGACGTGGCTCTCGGCCGCGAAGTGCAGCACCGCACGCGGCTTGTGCTCGGCGAACAGCGCGTCCAGCGCTGCCCGATCGCAGATGTCGGCACGCACGAACACATGCTTCGGATTGTCCTGCTGCGACTTGAGCGTACGCAGATTGCCTGCGTAGGTCAGCTTGTCGAGATTGAGGACCGGTTCGTCCGAGGCGTTCAGCCAGTCAAGCACGAAGTTAGCGCCGATAAAACCGGCACCGCCCGTTACCAGGATCATAGAATTCCTTGCTAGATGTTCGTAGTCGATGCGACCCGACGCGTCGATCCGGTCACCCGTATGGTTGGTGTGCGACGCCTTGTGATTGCCTTACGGCTGCGTCCCATGCAAAAAACAGGCGCCAGAATGCCCAAATTTTATGATGCCCCGATTATAAAGCGGCAGCAGCTAAAAACTAGAGCCCTAACAACTTGAAACAGCTTGGCAACGACCGTCTGCAGATATGATGGAATAAGGGGAATTTACCCGAAGTTACTTACAATTCCCGGGAATCGATTGCGATCTGAATGCTCTGGGAAAAGCCCGCGTTGCAAATGGACATACAAAATGGCGCCGTGTAAGGCGCCGTCATCGAATCAATAGCTGCTGCACCATTTCCGGCTGCTTTCAGGCCGCCAACATCCATTGCAGCGTGTCCCGGAATCCAATCGCCTCGACCTCCGGCACCAGCTTGCGTAGCTTGGCCGGCGATCCAGCCAGCATCTTCACATCGGTCTGGCGCACAAACGCCGGATTGACCCGGATCTCCAGTTCATGGCCTGTGATCTCACTGGCCATCGCCAGAATCTCCCGGAGGGTATAGGGCTGTCCGGTACACACATTCACCGTCTCACCCACGGCACCGGAGTCCAGCAGCGCCTCGTATGCCCGTACCACGTAGCGGACATCCGAAAAATCACGCGCCACGTCGATATTCCCCAGCGAGATTTCAGGCTCGCGGCGGGCAAAATGTTCCACGATCTTGGGCACCAGGAAATTTGTGGTCTGCCCGCGTCCTGTGTAATTGAACGGCCGGACAATCAGCAGCGGCAGCCGGTCGAACCACGTGCGCACGAGCGACTCCATTGACGCCTTGCTGGCCGCATAGTGATTGACGGGCGCAACCGGAAAGCCCTCGTCGATCGCCTCGCTGGTCACGTTGCCATAGACGTTCGCACTGCTTGCCACCAGCACCTTGCGCGGCGTATGACCGACATCCGCGCATGCCTGCAGCAGGTTCAATGTGCCCAGCACGTTGACGCGATAAAAATCGAGCGGATCGTTATGGGCGACAAAACTGATGGCCGCGAGATGCACGATGTAATCGGGCCGCACCTCGTCGATCACCCGGCGGCACTCCTCCGGCGAAGTGATATCGAGCCACCGCCGCGACGGCGTTTCCGGCGTGCCCTGCCCCGCCACTGTCTCAGTCACGGCATGGCCGCTCGCCAGCAGATTGCCGGTCAGCCAGTTGCCCGTGAAGCCGTTCGCGCCCGTAACGAGTGTCCGTGTCAGGCGTTCAGCGTGCGTCGCTGGTTTCGTCGTTTCTCCGTTCACCCTCTTTCTCCTGGTCCTTAAAGCGTCGCAATACCGTCGCATCAAACGGGCTATTATGTCAGGCTACCATGATGCATCCACCGTCAGTGTGTACCTGATTCCGTCCCCAGATGACCGTTCCCAGCCTTCCGCATTCCGTACCTCTTGCCTTCGGTGACCTGCAGGGTTGCCGCACCCCGTTCCAGCAACTGCTTGCGAAGGTTGCGCCGTCGCCCGACACGCCGCTGTGGTTCGCCGGCGACCTGATCAATCGCGGCAGCGAGTCGCTCGCCACGCTGCATGACATCATCGCACTTGGCGAACGTGCCAAGCCGGTGCTGGGCAATCATGACCTGCATCTGCTGTCGGTTTCGGCCGGCATTCGCAAATCGAAAAAGGGCGACACGATCGACGACATTCTCGCCGCGCCCGATGCCGAAGATCTGCTGCACTGGGTCCGCCATCTGCCGGTAGCGCACTTCGAGAACAACATGCTGCTGGTTCACGCAGGCGTGTTGCCGCAATGGGATGTGACGCTCACGCTCGAACTCGCCGATGAGCTGCAGCGGGCGCTGCGCGCGCCGAACTGGAAGGAGACGCTGGCGGGTCTATACGGCAACGAGCCGAACCGCTGGAAGCCGGGCCTGAAGGGCATCGACCGTCTGCGTTTGACCTGCACCGCCCTCACGCGCCTGCGCTTTTGCAATCTGGATGGCGAGATGGACTTCAGTACGAGCGGCGGTCTCAATTCCGCGCCGCCGGGCTTTATGCCGTGGTTTGACGTACCTTCACGCAAAACATCCGACATCACCGTGGTGTTCGGTCACTGGGCCGCGCTGGGTCTGGTGATGCGCGACAACCTGATCGGGCTCGATTCGGGTTGCGTGTGGGGCGAGGAATTGTCCGCGGTGCGACTCGCGGCAAATCCGGCCGAACGCACGCTGACCCAGGTCGAGTGCACGGACTGCCGGTCCTCAGCCAACTCGGGCAATTAGGCCAGCCAACTGAGCCAACTGAGCCAACTAAGCCGAACGCCCGTGCTGATCGACGTTGTCGATCAGCGTCCCTTCGGGCGACGCGACTGCACCGGTGGCGTTCGGAATGGCCGATGCTTCGCTTTCCAGAACGGCCGCGGCACGAGCAGGCGCGCCCGCTCCTTGCAAGCTGCGTAGCGCCGCTCCTACCGTCTGTTCCGCCTGCGCTGCCAGCGTGCGCCGGTCCGCGCCCGGCACTAACGCCTCACCCACATAGACATGCGCCGTCAGCGGACCCCCGCGCAGCAGCGCGTCGAGCGACTGGCCAAGCGACATGTCGCCGATATACGCCGGCGCGGTCGATTGCCGGCCCTGCGCATCTTCGTACATCAGACAGACCGGCTGCACCGGGCTCGCCGCAGACACTGCCGCCTGAAACATATTGGCATGGAACGGCAGCAGCGCGAGGCCATCGGAGGTGGTGCCTTCCGGGAAAACGCACATCAGTTCGCCTGCGCTCAAACGGTCGGACAGTTCGTGCATGATCCGCTTGGCGTCGCTGCGCTTTTCGCGCTGGATGAACACGGTCCCCAGTTGCTGCGCGAGCCAGCCCACCACCGGCCATTGACGGATCTCGGCCTTCGAGACGAACGGCGTCGGCCGCCATGCGTTGATCACGTAGATATCGATCCACGAGATGTGATTGGCCACCACTAGCGCGCCGGCGTCGAGCCGCGCGCTGTCGTTATGGACGACGAGACGCATGCCGCACAGCCGCAGCATCTTCAGCGACCACGCTCGGTTGAGCGCTTCCCGCTCGGCAGCGCTTGCGCGCGGAAACCGCGTTGCTACCGTGAACATGCCGTGCAGCAGATGTGCGATCAGCCGGGCCTTGCGAAATGCGAGCATGGATGCAGTCCTAAGTTAGCGCTGTTCGAATGCAACGTGTCCGGAGACGATCGTCGTTCGTACGCGTGCCGGCAGTTCGTAGCCGAGGAACGGCGTGTTGTGCCCCTGGCTTTTCAGTACGCGCGGTTCGACTCGCCAATGCGCGTTGCGATCGAAGATGCACAGATCGGCGCAGGCGCCCACTGCAATACGGCCGGCTTCCAGCTTCAGCACGGCAGCCGGAGCTGCGGTGATACGGTTGAGCGCTTTAGCCAACGGTACGCCGGCCTCGTCCGCCCACTTCACTGTCAGCGAGAGGAACAGCTCCAGACCCGTCGCGCCCGGCGTCGCTTCGGCGAAGGGCAACAGCTTTTCATCGTCGTCGACGGGGGTGTGATCGGAGCAGATTGCATCGATCGTACCGTCAGCCAGGCCCGCGCGAATCGCTTCGCGATCGCGCTGCGAGCGCAGCGGCGGATCGAGGCGGAACTGCGCGTCGAAGTAGCCGATATCGAGGTCGATCAGGTGGATATGGTTCACCGTCACATCGCACGTCACCGGCAGGCCTTCGGCCTTGGCCGCGCGCATCAGTTCGATGCCGGCCGCCGAGGACAGGTGCGAGAGGTGCACGCGTGCACCGGTCACGCGAACCAGTTCGAAGATCGTATGGAGCGCGATGGTCTCGGCCGACACCGGCACGCCCGACAGCCCCAGCCGCGACGCCAGCGCCCCGCTCGCTGCGACGCCGCCTTTGCCCAGATATGCATCCACGGGACGCAGCCACACCGTGTAGCCGTAGGTGTTCGCGTACTGCAGCGCGCGCAGCAGCACCTGCGTGTCCACCACGGGCACGTCCGCTTGCGAGAAACCGATGCAGCCCGCTTCGGTCAACTCGACCATCTCGGTGATCACCTGGCCTTTGAGGCCCACCGTCAGCGCACCAAGCGGATACACGTGCGCCTGGTTCAGATTACGAGCGCGAAACTTGAGCATTTCAACAAGGCCCGGTTCGTCTAGCACCGGATCGGTGTCGGGCAGACAGACGAGGCTCGTCACGCCGCCCGCGAGTGCCGCGGCCATTTCCGATTCGAGCGTGGCCTTATGTTCGTAGCCCGGTTCGCGCAGACGCGCGGCGAGATCGACGAGTCCCGGCGCGATTGACAGGCCCTTGGCGTCGATCGTCTTCGCCGCGTGGAAATCCGCGGGTGCTGCGCCGAGTGCGACGATCTTGCCTGCCGCAATAAAAATGTCCTGCTGCTGTTCAGTGCCGACCGCCGGGTCGATCAGCGTGCCGCCTTGAATATGAATCTTCATCGCTGCCTTTGTTTTGCTCAGTCGTTGTTGCCAGCCACGATGCCCATCACGGCCATGCGCACCGCGATGCCGAACGTCACCTGATTCAGGATCACCGATTGCGGACCGTCCGCCACCTGCGAATCGATCTCCACACCGCGGTTCATCGGACCCGGATGCATGACAATCGCGTCGGGTTTCGCCAGCGCGAGACGCTCGGGCGTCAGTCCCCAGCTCTTGAAGTATTCTTGCGCAGACGGCAGCAGCGCACCGCTCATCCGCTCGTTCTGCAGACGCAGCATGATGATGACGTCAACGTCCTTCAGGCCTTCGTCAAGGTTGTGGAACACCCGCACGCCCATCTGTTCCAGACCGCCCGGCAGCAACGTGCGCGGACCGATCGCACGCACCTCCGGCACGCCGAGCGTGGTCAACGCATGGATGTCCGAGCGCGCCACCCGCGAATGCAGGATGTCGCCAACAATCGCCACCCGCAGATTCGTGAAATCCTTCTTGTAGTGGCGAATCGTGTACATGTCGAGCAGACCCTGAGTCGGGTGTGCATGACGGCCATCGCCGGCGTTGATCACGTGCACGTGCGGCGCGCAGTGCTCGGCGATCAGGTACGGCGCGCCGCTCGAAGCATGGCGCACCACGAACATGTCCGCATGCATCGCCGACAGGTTGTTGATGGTGTCCAGCAGCGACTCGCCCTTGCTCGTCGACGACGCGTTGATGTTCAGGTTGATCACATCAGCCGACAAGCGTTTCGCGGCAATCTCGAAGGTGGTACGGGTGCGTGTCGAGTTCTCGAAGAACAGATTGAACACCGATTTGCCGCGTAACAGCGGCACCTTCTTGACCTCGCGGTCCGTCACGCTGACGAACTGCTCGGCGGTGTCGAGAATGTGCGTGACGATCTTGCGCGGCAGACCCTCGATGGTCAGCAGATGCTTGAGCTCACCGTTTTTGGTGAGCTGCGGGTTGCCCTTCAGGAAGCCGTAGCGAAAGCGATCCGGCGACGGCGTAGCGCCGGTGGTGTCCTGAGGATCCTTGGGAACCTGAGTAGCGGTATTCATGGGGTACCTGAGTTGTTTTGAGTGCGTGCGCCGCGGCGGGCACGGCACGCACCTCACGCTCAATCGACGCGTGCTTCGGTGTGAAACGTGAAACGCTGATCCGCGGTGTCGTCGCGCGCGAGCACGAGGGTCGCCTCGGCCGGCACGTCTACCACCCCGCCGACAAAACGCGCCGCCACCGGCAACTCGCGTCCGCCCCGATCGGCGAGCACGGCGAGTTCGACCGAAGCCGGGCGCCCATAGTCGTACAGCTCGTTTAGCGCCGCGCGCACCGTCCGGCCGGTGTACAGCACGTCGTCTACCAGCACGATGCGGCGATTGTCCACTTCGAACGGCAGCGAGGTCGGACTTGCCTGCGCGTGCAGCCCTTTCTTCGCGTAGTCGTCGCGATGCAAAGCGACATTGACGACGCCGAAACTGCCGACGTTCAGATCTCGCGCGAGACGTTCCACGAGCCAGGCGCCGCCGCTGTAGATGCCGGCGAGCACGACGCCGCTGGCGCCGCTGCGGTCACCGAGTTGTTCACCATAAGCGGCACGTATCTGTTCGAGCAAAGCGCGATACAGCGCCTCGGCGTCAATGGAACTCATGATCGTCAGAAAGTCCGTCTAGATATTGCTGGAGGATGATGCAGGCTGCTTCGGCGTCGAGCATGTCCGCGCGGCCATTGCCGGCTCGAATCCCGGCCTTCGCCTCGACCGACGAGTAGCGTTCGTCGATCCATGTGACCGGCAGGTTGAAGCGGCCGTTGAGCTGGTTGCCGAAGCGTTTCGCGAGTTGGGTCATTTCATGCGGTGCGCCGTCGGGATGCATGGGCAACCCGACCACCAGCGCATCCGGCTTCCACTCGGCGATCAGCTTGCCGAGTTCCTCGAAGCGATACTCGCGGTTACGGTTTTGCACCACTACCAGCGGCCGTGCGCTTCGGGTCAGCGAGTTGCCGACCGCCACGCCAATGCGTTTTTCACCATAGTCGAACGCCAGCAGCGTTGCCGCACGTCCGGCTGGACTGCTCATGCGTGACCTGCTTCGCCCGAGAGCATCGAGAGGGAAATACCGAGCAGCGCGAGCGCGGCTTCGAGGCGTTCTTCGGCCGGCACGTCGAACACGATTTTCGGATCGGATTCGACGGTGAGCCAGCCGTTCTTCGAGATCTCTTCCTCGAGCTGGCCTGCGGCCCAACCTGCATGGCCGAGCGTGAGCAGAAAACGTTCCGGACCCGTGCCGCTCGCCACCGCTTCGAGCACGTCTTTGGAGGTGGTCATTTCCAGACCGCCGGGCACCGACATCGACGACGTATAAGGGCTGCCGTCTTTCGGATAATGCAGCACGAAGCCGCGCTCGGTTTGCACAGGGCCGCCGAAGTAAACCGGGACATGCAGCAGGGGCTCGATCTCGAGCTTCAGATCGATGCGACTGAACAGCGCTTCCAGATCGATATCGGTCGGCCGGTTGATCACCAGGCCGAGCGCACCGCGCTCGCTGTGATCGCAAAGGTAGACCACCGTTCCTGAAAACGTAGGATCCGCCATGCTCGGCATGGCGATCAGGAACTGGTTAGTCAGATTGATGCGATCGGTACTCTTGGACATAGTTCGGATTTTAGCAAAGACGATGCGGAATGGCGGGCTTTGAGCGTAGGGCAGATCAGCTGCCGCGATCCATGAACTGCGGATCATGTTGCCACTCTATCACGCGCTTACACCTCGCCAACGGTGCGTATTCGGGTGCGCATCCGAGGGGTGCCGGTTCGTGCGTCCGCGCATGCAATCTGCAAGGCGGCTCAAGGGCGTCAGCCTTGCTCGATAGCCCTCGTCAGCGCGGCCAACGCAGGACCGGCGGCGGGTGGAGCAACGCCCGCTGCAATCTTGTGCAGCATGGCGCGCAACGCTTCGGCACCTTGTTCGAGCGCCTGCGCATCGGGCGCACTCACGATCACGTGCGCACGCACCGCAGGTGTCGAGACACCGGCATGCGCGCGGCGGCGCCACGCGAGGCCGAGTGCGTCTGCGAGCAGCGCGACGTGGCCCAGGCCGAGCGCGCACGCAGCGGCGCCGAGGCGATACGCGGCGTCGCCGGCCTGCAGTGCTTCGCTCGGATCGGCTTTTTCCAGTTGACCGGCGCCCCGTGCATGTTCAGCGAGCGCGGCAATGGCCGCGTCAGCCGTCTGCAGGAAATCTTCATATGCGTGGGCATTGACGGTCAGCACGCCCAACTCGCGGGTACGCGTCACGCCCAGACCACCCGCGCCAAGCTCTTGCGCCTCCGTCGCGCCCGCTTCCCACAACGCCTCCGACTCCTGGGTGGCGGCCACGTGCCAGTCCACGGTCAAGCCGTAATCGTGCAGCAGTTCGACGTGTTCGGCATCCTCCGCTGCAGCACCGAAGAGCGCGTAATCGCGCCAGAGCAGCGCCAGCGTCGCACGTACCAGCAAGCGCGAAGCGAGCGTCGAGCCGCGGGCATGATCCGCCAGCGCGAGATTGCAACGTGCGTGGAAGCGCCGCGCGTCTGCGTCCCCGACTAAGTGACCGCTCACGCGCAGCGAGCGGGCACATGCCGAAGCGAGACGCCAGAAGTCGTAGGGATCGGGGCCCGCGAGTTCGGCGAGGCACGCGTCGAGTTCATCGAGCGCGGCGCGCGTCAGCGCGGCTACGGCAGCGCTGGCCGCTCCGTCACTCGAATGCGCCCGCAACACCGGCAACAGGGCCCGCTCGTAGCGAGCCCGCAAGTGAGCGAGACGCTCCGCCGGCTGCGCGCTGAAGGACACGGGCGGCAACGGCCGCACGGCCAGCGCAAAATCTTCGTAGGTGACCGTGAAGCCCGGTGTGCGCTGCGAAATCAGTGCGCTGAGCGCCTGATAGTGGCCGTACAGAATCGGCGAGCAGGACAGTTCGCGCAAGTTGTGCCGCGTGGTCGCTGCACGGAAATCGTGCAAGGCCTCAGTGAACACCTGACGCGCGTCAGGTTCTTCGGGTAGTTCCGCAGCCGTTAATGGCGAGACCAGCACCAGGGCATCTGCCAGCTTCTGCGCCCCCAGCCAGCCCGCCTCGCGGAAAGCCTGCGCCGCGCGCAACAGCTCAGCCGCCGTGTCGCCGCGCTGCTCGAGCGCAAGCTGCGCCTCAGCGAGCGCGAGTTCCGCGGAACGGACCGACCCGCCACGCGGGTTGGGCAGTGCGTCGAAAGAGGCAGGTGATGCGGATCGAGGGATCATGGGCAGGCGACATGAACACGGACAAGCCGACGAACGCGATCACGCCGCCCGTCGGGACGCGCGACGCTTGCGACGGTCAGATCTGGACCATCTCGAAGTCTTCCTTGCGGGCTCCGCATTCGGGGCAGGTCCAGTTAATGGGAACATCTTCCCAACGCGTGCCCGGCGCGATTCCTTCATCTGGCAATCCGGCTTCTTCGTCGTAGATCCAGCCGCAGATCAGGCACATCCAGCTTCTATATTCCATTCTTGTGTCGCGTCAAAAAGAGCGTTGAAACGAGAGCCATGATGGTACCGTGTTGCCGCCCCAATGCCTAGCAATCGAAAGTCGTCACGTTGACGTGCCGCAGGCGCGCGGCAGACGAAGCTGGACAAGGCGCGGCACGATGCCCCGATTCAGTGCGCAAAGTCCTCTGCGGATGCGAAAAAACGCCCCGTTAGCGCTTTAGGCCGCATAATTGAGGCGACTGCGCCCACGCTGCGCGCTTACATACGCCCACTTCCTGCCAACCATTTTCATGCCCAGCGACACGCCTCCGATCGTTCTCACCTTCGGCCTCTCCGATCCGACGGGTGCCTCCGGCCTGCAAGCCGACCTGATGACGCTAGCCAGCATGGGCTGCCACGGCGTCAGCGTGCTGACGGGTTTCACCGTGCGCGACTCGGCAAACTGCGACGAAGTCACCGGGCTGGATCCGGAAGTCGTTGCAACCCAGGCGCGCATGCTGCTCGAAGACATGCCCATCGCCGCCTTCAAGGTGGGAGCCGCCACGCGAGCGGAAGTGGTAAGCGCAATCGCCGAAGTCGTGGCCGACTACGACGACATTCCGCTGATCCTCGCTCCCGATTTCACGCTGGACGACGAGCACGTGCTCGCCGCCGACGAACTGCGCGAAGCGATTGCCGACCTGCTCGCACCGCAAACCACGTTGCTTGTGGCCGATCACGCCACCCTGCTCGCGCTCGCGCAGCCGGACGGCGACGCCGAGGCGCCGAGTCTCGACGCGGCAATCTCGCACCTGCTGTCGCAAGGCTGCGAATACATCCTGTCCACGGAAACCGGCACTCACCGGCTCGTCAATACGCTTTTCAGCGACGACGGCCAGTTACGCCAGGATATGTGGGACCGCGGCCCGCACCGCATCATGGGTTTGACCGACACGCTGGGCGCTGCTATTGCAGCGTTGCTGGCCAACGGTCAGGACCCGGCCGAAGCTGTGCGCGAAGCTCAGGAGTATCTGTATCAGGCCATGCGCAACGCGTTTCGTCCCGGGATGGGGGCCTATCTGCCGGACCGGTTTTTTTGGGCCCGCAGTAGCGATGAAGAAACGCCGCTGGGTAGCGCAAAGGATGCGCCGCCGGGAGAAGCGCGGCACTAAGCGATGCGGGGCGGGGCCGGTCGCGGGCGGCCGGTACGCCCTGGATTATTTCCTGCGCTTACCTCTCAAGCTTACGCAGCACCGACTCCGGCTTTTCATGGGTTTCTGCGCACCGCTCAAGACAGCGCCGCCGACAGCATTGGCCCAATGCATTCTCCCCTGACGGACATCCTCAAACTCAGCTGTTTCAAGCCCTCACCAGGCTAGCCTCCTTTGGCACCGCCCCCGCTCCCACCACACCCAGCCAATCGTGTTACGAATCATCACGTACCCACGTTGGCACGCGGTGTTCAAGCAGAAAATTCGCACGCTCTAATTACAAACGTAATCAAACGTTACAACTGGATTGCTTATCAGCCAGTAGAATTTACGAACTGTAATGTCGCCGGCGCCCCTTATGCCACCTCGGACCCCGTCTTTTCACTCGCCTCAGCGCGATCACGCGTGCGCGATCGGTTCCTGCCGCAACGAACATTCGATTAGGCACCCCGGTCAGTTGACCGGCATTGACCCCAGCGGGAATCTTTAAAGTGGACAATTCACACGCCTACGTCCGCTCCCCTTCTGACGCCAGCCCCGACCTCCCGGACACCGGACATGGCGCTCGAACCACCCCCGAAGCAAGCAAATCCGTGGCGTCCGCCAAGCCTGCACAAGCGTTCCTGCAACGCGTCAGCGGTGCGGTAGATGTCCAGGACCGCGCGCGGATGTTCCAGCAGAAGGCCGTCACGGTCTGGCTCACCGGCTTGTCCGGGGCCGGAAAATCCACGATTGCGTATGAACTGGAACGACAGCTCATCGCCTTGGGTCACCCGTGCTATGTGCTAGACGGCGACAACGTCCGGCACGGCCTGGCCAGCGATCTCGGTTTCAGCAAAGAAGACCGGCGCGAGAATATCCGCCGCGTGGCGCATGTTGCCCAGTTGATGAACGATGCCGGTCTGATTGTGATTACCGCGTTGATTTCGCCGATGGGCGAAGATCGAGCCATGGCGCGCGAGATCATTGGGTCTGACCGGTTTGTCGAGACCTACCTCTCCGCTTCCGTGGATGACTGCGCGCGGCGCGATCCCAAGGGTCTGTATGCCAAAGCCCGGGCTGGCGCGATCACGGCGTTTACCGGTGTGTCCGCGCCCTACGAGGCTCCGGCCAACCCGGAGCTACGCGTGGATACCGCGACGCAGAGCAAAGACGCGAGCGTGGCGGGGATCTTCGACTATCTGCACGAGACGTATCTCCTGAAGCCCTAAATAAAAGATCCATCTGGCTTCGGAAACGAAAAAACCCGCATCGCTGCGGGTTTTCTCTTTTGGGGAGCACGCCTTGCAGCGCACCTCCCTCATGTGTTTCGATACGAGGCTCCCGGAGGAGCCCCATCCGAAATTACATGTCCATGCCCATGCCGCCCATGCCGCCCGGCATTCCGCCGCCGCCCATCGGAGCATCTTCCTTCGGCAGTTCGCAAACAGCTGCGTCGGTCGTCAGCAGGAGACCTGCCACCGATGCTGCGTTTTGCAGTGCCGTGCGCGTGACCTTCGTCGGGTCCACAACACCAGCGTCGACCAGGTCGACGTACTCGCCGGTTGCTGCGTTGTAGCCGTAGTTGCCCGTGCCTGCTGCAACTGCTGCCACCACGACGCTGGCTTCTTCGCCGCCGTTCGTGACGATCTGGCGCAGCGGTTCTTCCATTGCGCGCAGAACGATCTTGATACCTGCGTCTTGATCGGCGTTAGCGCCCTTCAGACCGGCGATTGCCGTACGAGCGCGGATCAGTGCAACACCGCCGCCGGCCACGATGCCTTCTTCCACAGCTGCGCGCGTTGCGTGCAGTGCGTCTTCGACACGTGCCTTCTTTTCCTTCATTTCGACTTCGGTCGCAGCGCCGACCTTGATCACTGCAACACCGCCGGCCAGCTTGGCCACGCGCTCTTGCAGCTTTTCACGGTCGTAGTCCGACGTTGCTTCTTCGATTTGCGTGCGAACTTGCTTCACGCGCGCTTCGATGTTGGCACCTTCGCCAGCGCCGTCGATGATCGTGGTGTTTTCCTTGCCCACTTCGATACGCTTCGCTTGACCCAGTTCAGCCAGCGTTGCCTTTTCGAGCGTCAGGCCGGTTTCTTCAGCGATAACTTGACCACCGGTCAGGATCGCGATGTCTTCCAGCATGGCCTTACGACGATCGCCGAAGCCCGGAGCCTTGACAGCCACAGTCTTCAGGATGCCGCGGATGTTGTTCACAACCAGCGTTGCCAGTGCTTCGCCTTCGACGTCTTCTGCGATGATCAGCAGCGGACGGCCAGCCTTGGCAACTTGCTCCAGAACCGGGAGGAGGTCACGAATGTTCGACACCTTCTTGTCGTGCAGCAGCACGAACGGGTTGTCGAGCACAGCAACTTGCTTGTCCGGATTGTTGATGAAGTACGGCGACAGGTAGCCGCGGTCGAACTGCATGCCTTCAACCACGTCCAGTTCGTCTTGCAGCGACTTGCCGTCTTCAACCGTGATGACGCCTTCCTTGCCGACCTTGTCCATTGCTTCAGCGATACGATCGCCGATCGACGAGTCGCTGTTTGCCGAAATCGCGCCAACCTGAGCGATTTCCTTGTTGGTCGTGCACGGCTTGCTGATCTTGCGCAGTTCTTCGATAGCTGCAGTCACAGCCTTGTCGATACCGCGCTTCAGGTCCATCGGGTTCATGCCCGATGCGACGTACTTCATGCCTTCGCGAACGATGGACTGGGCCAGGACCGTTGCGGTCGTGGTGCCGTCACCTGCGTTGTCGCTGGTCTTGGAAGCCACTTCCTTGACCATTTGCGCGCCCATGTTCTGGAGCTTGTCTTTCAGTTCGATCTCTTTCGCGACCGACACACCGTCCTTGGTGACCGTCGGGCCGCCGAAGCTGCGCTCCAGGACAACGTTGCGGCCCTTCGGACCCAGCGTGACCTTCACAGCGTTCGCGAGGATGTTCACGCCTTCAACCATCTTGGCACGGGCGGAATCACCGAATACGACGTCTTTAGCTGCCATCTTCTAACTCCTTGAATTCTTGGGATATAACCGGGTAAGTAGCGCTTTGCGCTTACTTCTGCACCACGGCCATGATGTCTTCTTCGCGCATCACGAGCAGTTCGCTGCCGTCGACCTTAACGGTCTGGCCTGCGTACTTGCCGAACAGGACGCGGTCACCAACCTTCACGTCGAGCGCGATTTGTGCGCCCTTGTCGTCACGCTTGCCCGGGCCGACTGCCAGAATTTCGCCTTGATCCGGCTTTTCTGCTGCGGCTTCGGGGATCACGATGCCCGACGCGGTCTTGGTTTCTTGATCCAGACGTTTGACGATCACGCGATCATGCAAAGGACGAAGGTTCATACATACTCCTCTCTTGATTGAGACTGAAGAACGCTGAGAAAACCCAGCTGGCTGGGCCAGCCGGCGATGTTGTTAGCACTCTCGTGCAGCGAGTGCTAATTATATGGACGGGTGGTGACAAATTCAAGAAGGATGGAGGTGGGAATTTTTTGCGGGTGGGGCATTAAAGGGTAAACCCGCGCCCGATTTGCAGGAAACGCCGCCGCCTCCGCTCTCCTAGGCACAGCGCCTAAAAAAGCGCGGCATTCGCCACATCCGGCGTTTCTCCGGATGACTTTTTTGCCAGTCCCAATGCGTAAACGCAACCATTCGAAGCTGCCGAATCTCGTCTTGCAGGGCATCAACGACTAAGCCAGGAGGCGGTGGCATGGTCGCTCTCGCAGCCGCAAGGGCCGCGTCGACTTCCGATTGCGCGTAACCACTCTCGCAGAACAGTTGCGCAACTTCGTCTTCAATGCCTTCGTAAAACGACGCCTCGGCCTCCGAAAACGACGAGTTCGTCAGCCTCGCATCGCCGAACTCCAGATCGCCAACGCCAGCGGACGCCAACGCCTGCGTCACGCCCGTGCGATAGCGATCGTCGTTAAGCCTGTTGATGCAAATTGTTTCCGAAGCATATCGCTCGGCCTCGATAAACGAATAAAGCCACACGCCAAAGAACGCGAGATAGCTTTCCCGGGCAGCCAATGGATGATGGCGATGGAAGTAGATCTCCCGGTTGACGGAGCGTCCTCGAAAACGAGGAACATCTACGAGCGTCCGGATCTTGTTCAGTACTACAGGTAATTGGATCGCGTTATAGATCCCGTGCGTGGTCGCATCAAAATAGGTCGATATTTTATATGACCACCATTGCCCCCGAGGCTCTCTCCATAGATGGATGTGAATGCCTCCAAACTCATGCTTGAGCGCCTCGACCCTCCCGGCGCTGCGGCAAAACTGCAACAACGGTCGTCGTGGTGCCGCATCGATCAGGGTGCCGAAATATTTCCTTTGCTCCTGAGACAGTTGCGGCCCTGCGAAATAGTCGTCAAAGCTGAATGACTTTTTAAACAACCCGGCAAGCTGATCCCGCACACCATGAAACTCAAAAAAATATGGCGCGGTAAGTGTCGGATGCCGCAACAGGCGATTGTCGTTTTCCGGACGCTTCAGAAATTCGTCCGGGCTCCTGTCCAGATTGATAAGCGCCTCGTTGCAAGGCTCCTGGTAACAGTAGAATTGTTCTGTACGCCGAAATTTATCGAAGAGATAGGTACTCCCGGACCGAAACAGCGAGTGCATGAATACAGGGGAATTCGCCGGCATCGTTTCGTGCATAAATAAACTCCAGGCAAGCAGTGGCATGCGCTGCTGTGGTCTGGCGAGGTCAGGACCATCGCTATCGGTGGGCGTCTTCTAGGCCTCGCTACCGTACGTGCGGGCTGCCCGCCGGGTCAGCCGCGTGAATGCAGTCAGTACGCGGTTGCATGTGAGTGTTTGCCGCCACAGCCTCTCCTTCAGATATGAAGTGGGAATCCACTGCCACGGCAATACGACACCGACCATGCCCCATGCCGGCCGCCAACGCTCGGCCATCCGCCGGCGACGAAACAAGCTGATACCGGGAATGCCGAGATTCGATGCGAGGTGCCCTACGCCCGAGTCGTTGGCGATGAACCATCCCGATTCGTAGAGGTATGACGCAAGCTCGTGCAGACTCGAAAAATGGGGAGCGGGGATATCGAACTCCCCCAGATTTCGCCAGCGTTCACGCTCATGCGGTGCAATGACGAACTGCACGTCGTAACCTTGTTTGCGCAGGCGCTGAGCGATCGTGACGAACCGATGCGAGAACCAGCGCTTGTCTTCGGTGCTTGCCTCGGGATGAATCATGACGCGCTTCGCGTGTCGCCGATGCACGAGGTTGGCTGGCGCCGTGATGCCGTTGTCCATCACCGGCGCGCTCAGTGCCAGATCGTCTCTGCAGAAGTCGGTGAAACGCTGCGCCATGCAGCCGGTTCTTTTGCCGAACTCGACGTCGTGGAGAGTCGAGACGTTCGGATGCACGTCGATAAGATCGTGCAGTGGCTGGTTCCATTGCATCTGGAAAACCGTGTCGTACGTGGCGAACGTAGCGGCGATGTTTTCCTGGGGCAACGGCAGAATCGTAATGTGCGGAAACCACTCGCGAAACGCGTACGCCGACGTGCCGTAGACAGTGACATCGAAGCCATGGTCGATCAGATTCCTGACGATCACCATCGATATCAGCGTGTCGCCTATCGCGTTGGACGCAACAAACGCCACCGTCCCTACTGGGGCACGGGGAACAGGTAAAGTGGGGATATTCATGCTTCGGCGGTGAGTGCGCGTAGCCGGTCATATACCTCCAACATCTTTTTGACCGGCAACAGGTATTTCGAATGCCGCTTCCTGGCCCATCCAGTCGGCAGAAAGCGCCGCCGATCACGAGGTGGATTGCCGCCCGAAGCAGGCGCTGATGGTGCTGCAGCCGCGGGCGGGGTAAAGCGGTACCCTCAGCATCATTCCCTGAGCAGGCAAAACTCTAATATTCCGCTCCGTTACTTGGGTTCCAGCTTAATTACCAATCTTTACGCATACGTCAGGAATGGGTGGACAAGCGGTTGACCCCGGTTGTAGAGCCTTTCTCGCGAGTTGACTTTCGTATCTTCAGGCGGGACACGCCATCAGCGAAATGACCGTATCACGAGACTCGCGGACACACGTGTACGAGCGGGGCCAACAGATAGCGGCGATCGCCAGCCTGGCTGGAAACGTGATAGTTGTCGACCCGTTCAAGTCTCTTTGCACACCGAAAGTATGTTTCACCGTCAAAAACGATGCGGCTTTGTTCAGCGACACCGATCATCTGAGTGACGCTGGCGTGGAATACCTCATTCCTGGCCTGACGGACGCCATAAAGCTTGCTCAAAATCATGAGCCGCAACGGATCGATTGAAGAACCAAGCCCGCACCAATAAGGCAGCCTAATCCCCCCCATCCAGACAAGCCCACACACCCCCATCAATCTCCTTGGCGTCATACGTCATCGCACGAGCGCCCTCAATGCACACATTAGACGTCGTCAAGCGCCGGATCACCTGTCCGTTCACGTCGAACCGCCATCCATGCTCGGGGCACGCGATCAATCCCCCGCTCACCCGTCCCTGCGACAACTCCGCCCCCCGATGCGGACAATGGTCACGCCACACATGCACGTTCCCCTCCGCATCGCGCCAGACCACGAGCCGCCTCGCCTGCACGACGCGGCCCAACGCGGATTCCTGCGCGACTTCCGCAGACTGGCAGACAAGCTCCCACCCCTTCCGATCATCTGATGTATAGGTCATCGCTTACATGGTTATCGTATGACTGTCCGGCGTAACCCGATCTGGACAGGTGACCTGAACAGTACAACAATGGGCGTGGGCGTCCGGGCCGGTCGCACCAAGGCAGAGCACGGTGCCGCGACGCCCGGAAGCACTCGGATTCGCCGGGAAAGACCCATCTGCCCTCTGAATCGTTTTAGAAACTCCGCCGCTCCGACTATCTGTCCGCGACATCCGCGAACCGGCGGTCTCGACGCGCTCGCATTATAAATTCCGGGTCAAGGCGTGCTCTCGCGCCATGTAGCAATATTTGTGGGCACTGTATGAACGAATCCGCACGCGACGCTGAGACCGATGCGCTTCTCGCGAAACTTAAACGGGAAAATGCGGAGCTTCGCGAGGAGCGCGAAAACCTGCAACGCCTCGTGACCGAACACAACGAACTGCTGCATCTGACCAGCTTCGTGCTCAACAGGGTGCACGAGGCCGCCTATCTGCTCGACGAAGCCGGCCGGCTCGTCTACGTCAACGAAGAGGCCTGCCGCACGCTCGGGTACAGCAATGCCGAATTGTTGCAGATGAGCGTGGCAGACATCGATCCGGAATGGACCATCCCCCTGTGGAAACAGGAATGGTCGGTGCTGCGCGAGCGAGGCTCACGCATCATCGAGACCACCCACCGCCGCAGGGACGGCAGCTCGTTTCCGGTCCAGGTCAACGCCAACCACTTCGAATACGGCGGGAAAGAATACAACCTGGCGCTCGCACGCGATGTCACGGAGCGCGAGCACGCAAAGCACGCACTGCGGGAAAGCGAACAGCGTTACCGGCAAGTCTTCGACAATGTCTCGGACGTGCTTTATCTGCTCGAGGTCACGCCGGAAGGACGCTTTCGCATACTCGAAATGAACCCGAGCGGCGTGCAGTCGCTCGGCATTCCAAGGGCGGAGTTGATCGGCAAGCTCTTCGACGATGTGGTGCCCAACGAAGTATCCAGCGTCCTGATCGAAAAATTCAGGCGATGCGCCCAGTCCGGCGAGGCGTTCGACGATCAAAGGACGCTCCAGCTACCGACCGGGCCGCACCACTACCACTCCACCCTGATCCCCGTGCACGACGAGTCAGGACGGGTGCACAGGCTTGTTGGTATCGCGCGCGACATGACGGCTCATCACCGGACGGAATCGCTGCTGACCACCCAGCTGGAACTCGAAGCGCAGTTTCGCAGGCTGGCAGAAAGCACGCTCGACGTGATCTGCCGTTATGACCGCCAATGCCGTCTGGTCTACGCAAATTCAGGGCTTTCCACGACATTGCGCAAGCCCTTGCGGGAGATGCTGGGTAGGACTCCGACCGAACACGAGCCCGATGGCCGCTACGCGCAGTACCAGGCGCTGCTCGCGGACGTCATCGAAACCGGCACCGAGCACCAGATTGAAGTCGTGATACAGGATAGCGGCAATGGCACGCGCCATCATCATGTTCGCCTCCTCCCCGAGCGCGGCCTGCAGGACGAGATTGTGGGCGCGCTTGCTCTTGGGCTCGACATTACCGCGCGCAAGGAGGCCGAGTTGCGCCTCTATGCGAGCGAACAGGCCTTCCGCGCCGTTGTCGAACATTCGCCCGATTACATCGCCCGCTACGATCTGAGCTACCGCCGCATCTACGCCAATCCGGCGCTTCTCAAGCTGATGCGTCTGCCTGCCAGCGACGTGCTCGGCACGACGCCGGCCGAGCGGGGGTCGTTCGTCGATGCCGCCCGCTACATGCAGCAGTTGCAACACGTGGTCGAAACAGGCATGGAAGTGACCGAAGAGTTAGCGCTGCGGGATGCCGGAGGCCGGATCCGCTGGGGGCATATGCGTATCGTTCCCGAGTTTGCACCCGACGGTACGGTGGCCAGCGTGCTCGCCATCAGCCGCGACATCGACGAACTGAAGCGTAGCGAGCAGCTCTTTCGTACGCTCACCGAGAATTTCCCGGACTTCATTGCCCGCTTCGACTGCGAGAGCCGTCATCTGTACGCCAATCCGGCCATCGCCCGAGCCTTCGGCGCGCCGCAGGAAGCCTTTATCGGCAAGACGCCCCGGGAGTTGGCGCCGACCTCCGACGCAGAACAGAACCTACGCCTCGAGGAGGCCGTCCGGCGTGCGTTCGTGGAGGGGCAACCGAACACGCATGAAGCGCGTTGGCTAACTGCCAATGGCCCCCGTATCTTCGAGGTGCGGCACGTTCCGGAGAAGGACGACGAAGGCCGCGTCGTCAGCGTGCTGGGTATTGCGCACGACGTTACGCGTCTGAGAGACATTGAACTGGCATTGCGCGATAGCGAACGGGCCTTTCGCACGCTGGCGGAAAACGCGCCGGATCCCATCATTCGCTACGACCGTGACTGCCTGCGCACGTATGTGAACCCGGAGTTCGAACGCATCAGCGGTGTCGGGGCGCCGAAGCTGCTTCGCAAGCAGGCCGGTCAGGTACCGGCTGCGACGGCCGAAGTCGCGCGGCGCACCCGCGCGAAACTGAAGGAGATCATGGAAAGTGGCGTGGCGGCCAAATTCGAGCTGGCCTGGACCAAACACGGAAAATCGCAGTGCTGGTACGTGCATGCGGTGCCCGAGTACAACGCGGATGGGGTCGTGCAGAGTGTATTGACTATCTGGCGCGATATCTCCGAACGCAAGGAAGCCGAACAACGCCTGTACGAGTCTTACGACTTGCTGCGCGAACTCACCTCACGTCGCGAAACAGCACGTGAGGAAGAGCGCAAACGTATCGCCCGCGAGATGCACGACGAACTCGGCCAGCACCTGACCGCACTGCGCATGGGTGCCTCGACGTTGCGTCTGCGCTTCGGCCACGACAACCCGGCTCTCGGCGAGCACGTTCAGAAGATATTGCTGCTGGCGGACAAGACGATCCAGGTGGTGCGCGACGTGGTTGCCTCGTTGCGCCCTGCGGTGCTCGACGCGGGTATCGCAGCAGCGCTCGAATGGCTCGCCGACGAATATTCGCAGAATGGTGAGACGGCCTGCCGCCTGCGCGTGCCGGAAGAAAGTCCGGAGCTTGCCGAGGATCGGGCCATTGCGCTGTTCCGGATCGTGCAGGAGGCGCTCACCAATGTCACGCGGCATGCCAACGCGAAAGAAGTGTTCATCACGCTCGAACAGAAGGGCAACGACTGCCTGCTGGAAGTGCGCGACGATGGCTGCGGATTCGATCCCGTAGCAATCCGCAATAAATCCTTTGGCCTCGCGGGAATGAAGGAGCGTGTGCTGATGCTCGGTGGTGCGCTCGATGTGGTCAGTTCGCCGGGCAACGGCACCCTCATCAAGGTGCGCGTGCCCGTTTCGGTCAGGGCGGTGGACTTCTCCTGAGCGGCGTCTGCTTCAGCGCCGCGTCATAAGCGTAGCGCTCCTAACGTAACATAGGTCACGTCTGCCACACCGGCCCCGCCGGAAAGTCATGCTGATCGAGCGACGCCCCATGCATCTCGATGCTGTAGCCGGGGCGTTGCGGTGGCATGTAACGGCCCTGGCGGATCACCACCGGATCGACGAAGTGCTCATGCAGATGATCCACGTATTCGAGCACGCGGTTCTCTAGCGACCCCGACACGCAGATATAGTCGAACAGCGAAATGTGCTGCACGTATTCGCACAAGCCGACGCCGCCCGCATGCGGGCACACGGGCACGCCGAATTTCGCCGCCATCAGCAACACGACGATCACCTCGTTCAGGCCGCCCAGACGGCAGCTATCGACCTGACAGAAATCGATGGCCTGCGCCTGCAGCAACTGCTTGAACATCACGCGGTTATGGCAATGCTCGCCGGTCGCGACGCCAATGGGCCGCAGTCGCTCGCGGATGGTCGCATGACCGAGAACGTCGTCGGGACTCGTGGGCTCCTCGATCCACCACGGATCGAATTGCGCGAGACGCCGCATGTTCGCAACGGCCTCATCGACATCCCATACCTGGTTCGCATCCATCATCAGCTTGCGGTCCTGGCCGATTTCTTCGCGCAGGATGCGGGCCCGGCGCATGTCTTCCTCGAGGTTGCCACCCACCTTCTGCTTGAAGTGCGTCCAGCCCTGCGCCACGCCTTCGCGGGCGAGGCGGCGAATCTTCTCGTCGTCGTAGCCGAGCCAGCCGGCCGAGGTCGTGTAGGCCGGATAACCGTGCGCCAGCATTTCCTTTTCGCGCTCGCCTTTCGTTCTTGCATGACGGTGCAGCATGGCGATCGCTTCATTGGGCGTGATCGCATCGGTCACGTAGCGGAAGTCGAGGCAACGCACGAGTTCCTCGGGGCTCATGTCGACGAGCAGCTTCCACACCGGCTTGCCTTCCGCCTTCGCCCACAGATCCCAGGCCGCATTCACGACCGCCGCGGTCGCCAGATGAATCGCGCCCTTGTCGGGACCGATCCAGCGCAACTGGCTGTCCGAGGTCAACGCGCGCCAGAATGCGCCCATGTTGGCGGCGATATCCTCAAGTGTCTTGCCGACGACGAGCGGCGCCAGCGCCTGCGCCGCGCTCACGCAGATCTCGTTGCCACGCCCGATGGTGAACGTAAGGCCATGTCCCGTCAGCCCATGTGGCGAGTCGGTTTCGAGCGTCACATAGGTGGCGGAGTAATCCGGTGCGGCGTTCATCGCGTCGGAGCCGTCGAGCGAGCGCGACGTCGGAAACCGGATGTCCCGGACAGTTAGCCTGGTGATCGTAGTCATCTAAAGCACCTTCCTCTGCGAGAGCTTTCAGCATGCATCCATGAACAAAGAGGGGCGTGGCGTCATGCAACGCCGCCGCCCCTCTTCTCTTTTGTCGCGCGCTACAGCAACGTCTGGCGACGCTCAGTCATACAGCACGGCGGCGATCTTCGGATCGGTGATATTGCTCTTGTCGTACCAGTAGAAGCCCGTGTCGACCTTCTTGGGCAGCGTTTCACCCTTCAGCGCCTTCACTGCGGAGTCGACCACGCACTTGCCGATACCAATCGGGTTCTGCGTGATGGCGCCGTACATCAGGCCAGACGTGATGTCGTCCTTTTGCTCCTTGCCCGAATCGTAGCCAATCAGAATCAGCTTCTTGCCCGATTCCTTGACGCCGATTGCAGCACCTTCGGCCGAGCCTTCATTCGAGCCGAAAATGCCCTTGAGGTTCGGATTGGCCTGGATCATGGTCTTGGCAATTTCCGCCGATTTCAGATGGTCACCGCCACCGTACTGCACCGAGACGATCTTGATGTTCGGGTACTTCGCCTTGATCTCGTTCAGGAAGCCGTCGCGGCGATCCACGCCGGTGCGGCTCGTCTGGTCGTGCACGATCAGGCCGACTTCACCCGAACCGCCAATCGCTTCGGCCATCTTGTCGGCTGCGAGCGCGGCCGCGGCGATGTTATCGGTCGCGCACGTCGTCAACGGAATGGTGCTGTCGACGCCCGAGTCGAAGGCGATGATCGGGATTTTCTGGTTCTGCGCGCGCTTCAGCAGCGGAATGGCTGCCTTGCTGTCGAGCGCGGCGATACCGAGTGCCTGCGGCTTCTTGGCGAGCGCCGCCGAGAGCATGTCGATCTGCTTGTCGACCATTGCCTCGGTTTCCGGACCTTCAAACGAGATCCTGACGTTCTGCTCCTTCGCGGACTGCTCCGCACCGGCTTTAACGGCCTGCCAGAACTGGTGCTGGAAGCCCTTCGAGATGAGCGGGATGTACGGCTGATCCGCGAGCGCGATGCTCGTGCCGCCAACGAGTGTGCCGACGCCGATTGCGACGCTGATAAGTTTTCTTTTCAACATAAGGTATCTCCTCCTGATGTGTGGGCCATCTATCTTCAGCCATTGGGGGAGCCAACCGCACTCCCGTTTCTTGATGTTTGCTTCTGCTCCTGCCTGTCACCTTTGCCGCGCCACCTCAGCCTTTCCTGCGCCGCAAAATATCGGCATAGACCGCGAGAATGATGATGAGGCCGGTCACGACGATCTGCCACTCCTGAGCCACCGACATGATGCGCAGGCCGTTGGTCAGCACGCTCATGATGAACGCGCCGATGATGGTGCCCAGAATCGTGCCCGAACCGCCGCTCAGCGAAGTCCCGCCAATCACCACCGCAGCGATCGCTTCGAGCTCATAACCCTGGCCTAGCGCCGGCTGGGCCGAATTCAGGCGCGAGGCAATCAGCAGTCCGGCGATGCCGCAAATGGCCCCGCCCAGGCTGTAAATAGCGATCTTCCAGCGGTCGACATTCACGCCTGAAAGACGCACCGCTTCCTCGTTGCTGCCAAGCGCAAAGGTGTAGCGGCCGAGTGCCGTGCGATTGAGCGTGATCGAACTCGCGACAGCAAGGAAAAACAGAATCAGCACGGCGTTTGGAATTGGCACGCTCGGCAAAAAATAAGCGATCAGCGAATCCTGCGAGATCATGTAGAAGTTGTCGGTGTCGGTGAAGTAGATCGGCTTATCCGCGGAGACGACCAGCGACAGTCCCTTCAGCAACATCATCATGCCCAGCGTGGCGATGAACGGCGGTATTTTCATTTTCGCCGTGAGGGTGCCTGAAATGCTTCCGCACAACGCGCCGGTGCCGATCGCGGCCAGCACGCCGATCCACATCGGAAAGTGCCAGTTGGTGAGAAACACACCGCAAATCACGGCCGTAAACGTCATCAAGGTGCCGACAGACAGGTCGATGCCCCCGGTGATGATGACGAACGTACAGGCAATTGCCAGCACACCGTTGACCGCCGTCGCCTGCAGAATCCCGAGCATGTTGTCCATCTGCATGAACGAGGGCGACGCGAAGCTGAAGAAGACCAGCAGCAGGATCAGGCTGCCGAAGGCCAGCAGTTTTTGCAGGGCGGTCGGCGAGAAGAAGCGGGCTCTCAGGCCGGACGATCGTCCCTGGCTACCCAGCGCCGAACTATCCGATGGCTGTGTCATAAATTGGACCTCTTGAGATTCACGCTGCTTTTAAGGTTTCGCGCCGCGTCGCCAGTTGCATGATGCGCTCCTGCGTCGCCTCCGCGGCTGAAAGTTCGCCAGTAATGCGGCCTTCGCACATCACGACGATGCGATCGCTCATGCGCAGGACTTCCGGCAGCTCGGACGAGATCATCACAATCGCCTTGCCCTGCCCGGCCAGCTCGCGCAGCAGCTTGTAGATTTCGCTCTTCGCGCCCACATCGATGCCACGCGTCGGCTCGTCGAAGAACAGCACGTCGCAGTCGCGCTCAAGCCATTTCGCAATCACGATTTTCTGCTGGTTGCCGCCCGACAGAAGCCGCACCGTTTGCGTCGCCGAGGGCGTGCGGATGCCGAGCAGCTTGATGAAATGCGAAGCGGTCTTGCGCATCTGATTGCGGCGCAGGAAAAAATTGAACGACAGGAATTTGCGCAGGTTGGACATGACGATGTTCGATTCGACATCCATGCCGGTTGCAAGACCGAAGCGCTTGCGGTCCTCCGAGAGATAGCCGATACCGCGTTTTACCGCGTCGCTCGGCGTCCTGATCGTCGCCTTCACACCGTTGACGATGATTTCGCCGGATTCAACCGGATCGGCGCCGAACACGGCGCGCGCAACTTCGGTGCGGCCGGCGCCCATCAGGCCGGCAAAGCCCAGGATCTCACCTTTGTGCAACGCAAAACTCACGTCTCGCACGAGTGGCCCAGCGTTCAGATGATTGACTTCGAGCGCGACCTCGCCTTTGTCTGTTCCGCGCTGGGAAGGCTCGGCGTCGGTCAAGGTTCGGCCCACCATCATGCCGATGATCGTTTCGACGCCGGTATCTTGCGCATTGACCGTTGCCACATATTCCCCGTCGCGCAGCACGGTGACGCGGTCGGAAATCTGCTTGAGCTCATCCATCTTGTGGGAGATATAGATGATTCCCACGCCCCCGCTCTTCAGTTCCCGAATGATGCGGAATAGCTCAGCGATCTCGGCGTCGTTGAGTGCCGAGGTCGGTTCATCCATGATCAGCACGCGCGAATCGAAGGACAAGGCCTTGGCGATCTCGACCATCTGCTGCTTCGCGACCGTCAGCGTGCTGACAATGGCGCGCGGATCGAGCTTCATATGCATTCGCGCAAGGATCTCACTCGCCCGCTTATTGAGCTTGTCTTCATCGAGGAACACGCCGAGCCGTCCACGCGGCTCGCGGCCGATGAACATGTTCTGGGCGACGCTCAGATGATTCATCAACTGCAGTTCCTGATGGATGATGCATACGCCCAGAGCCTGCGCCTCGCGCGGGCTCTGGAAGTCCACGGGCTGGCCGTCGTAGACAATCTCGCCGGAATCGCGGGTATACACGCCCGCGAGGATTTTCATCAGCGTCGATTTGCCTGCACCGTTCTCGCCCATCAGCGTGTGGACTTCGCCCGCCACGAGATCGAACTGGATGTCGTGAAGCGCTCGCACGCCGGGAAAACTCTTGCTAAGCTTTTTGACGGAAATGAGCGGGGTCATGAGGCAGACACCGTGAGAATGCCACGGCTGCCGCTGGCCTTCCCGGAAGAAGCGGATCGAACAGGCACCGCAGACGCCATGTGGCGCCGGATATCGCGGTCAAATTCGCAACGAGAAGCCAGACACATTGCTGGACCCCCAATCAGATGTAAGACGATTTTACGATGCTGGGTGGCAGCCGCTCAAGCGTAGGCATTCCCTAATGTCTGAGCAAATTCCGGCTGCGCCTGATTGTGTCGGCTTAACGTCTGCTTGTGCCTGCTTGCACCTCCTTGTGCCTGCTCTATTGCGATCACGACGGGCGCCGGGAGCGCCGTGTACGCGGAGAAGGCGAGGAACGCGGCAAATCCGCGCCTTCGCGTTCGAGCCACGCGCGGAACAGCGCGACCAGGTCGTTGTCGCATTTCCCATCCGGAACATACGTGCAATAGCTTCGGGACGGCAGGCGCGGACCAGCAAACGGCGCGACCAGCCGGCCAGCGGCGAGATCGTCGGAGACCAGCGCAGTCGGGCCCATCGCGATGCCGATTCCGTCAATGGCGGCCTGCAAGGTCAGGTAGAAGTGGTCGAACGTCAGCGTGGCAGCCGGCCGCAGCGAGGGAATCTCTGCCCTTGCCAGCCAGTCCGGCCAGAGCCGCGGCAAACTCGACGTATGCAGCAACGTATGCTGCCGCAGGTCGTCAGGCATCCGCAGCGGCAGTCGCTGAAGGAGTGCCGGGCTACAGACCGGGAGCCGCTCCTCGGCGAGAAAAGGCCGCATCGCGTAGCCATAGAACGTATCCGGACCGCCCCGGATGATGATGTCGTAAGGCTCCTTCAGACTCTCCACCGGCTCGTTCGACGTCTCCACTGTCACATCCACGTCGACATGCTCAGCGCGGAATTTTGCCAGCCTCGGCACCAGCCAGCGCAAGGTGAAGGTCGCGGGAGCGTTCACGGCCAGGGTGCGCGAAGCCGTTCCGGAGACACCATATCTGGCGGTTGCCTGCGAGAGCTGCTCGAAGAGCGGGCCGACTTCCTCCAGATAGGCCTTTGCCGCCGGAGTGAGCGCCACGCGCCGGTTGTGCCGTTCGAACAACGGCGCACCAAGCCAATCCTCGAGCAGACGCACGTGCTGGCTCACCGCACCGTGAGTCACGTGCAATTCGGTGGCGGCATCCTTGAAGCTGCCGAGCCGGCCAGCAGCCTCGAAGGCACGCAGTGCGTTAAGTGGAGGCAATACCCGTTTCATTCACGAGAGTTTCTCTAACACGAAGGGTCAATCTAACGGGTTTGTGGTCGGACCACAAGATAGATATCTTGCCTGGTGCCCTCGGGCTGCTCGCTCATCTGAGGTAAAACAGAATTTCGTTAGACTGCGTATTCCTGGCAATCAGTGGTTGCCAATCGACTGCCCCCTTCCCGAGGACGTGTCATGCATATCGAGCCATTTCAAATTTGCGTGTCCGATGTTGAGATCGACGACTTGCGCCGGCGTTTGCGCGACAGCCGGTGGGCGCCCGCGACACCGTCCGAGCCATGGCAACAAGGCGCAGACGCCACATGGCTGCGCGAACTGGTGAAGTACTGGGCCGACAGTTTTGATTGGAGGGCTGCGGAACGCGGTCTGAACCAGCAGCCTCAATTCATGGCCGACGTGAACGGTCAGCGTGTGCACTTCGTTCATCAGCGTGGTGTTGGACCCCGGCCTTATCCGCTGGTTATCACACACGGGTGGCCCGGATCGTTCTTCGAATTTCATGAGCTGGCGGAGCGTTTGCGCGACCCGGCTGCATTCGGCGCGGACCCGAACGATGCCTTCGACATCGTTATTCCTTCACTGCCGGGCTTTACGTTTTCGACGGCGCCTGCCGCCGCGGGTACTTCGGCGTTTCAGGTGGCCGACCTGTGGGCTTCGCTGATGCGAGGTCTTGGGTACCAGCGTTTTGGTGCTCAGGGTGGCGACCTGGGCGCGGGGGTGTCGATCGCGCTTGCCTTGCGGCACGCCCAGGTAGTCGATGGAATTCATCTAAACTTTCTGCCGAGCTCGTACGAACCGGCAATTGACGCCACTGATTCGCCGCTTACCACCGCAGAGCAAAACTATCTTCGGGAGAAAGCTGAGTGGGCTGCGCTCGAGGGTGGTTATGCGCATATGCACGGCACGAGGCCGCAAACATTGGCCGCATCGCTTAACGACTCGCCGGCCGGACTGGCCGCGTGGATCGGCGAGAAGTTTCGCGCGTGGAGCGATTGCGACGGGGTTATCGAGCGGCGATTTTCGAAAGATGAACTGCTTACCAACCTGTCGCTCTACTGGTTCACCCAGAGCATTGGTACCGCCATTCAGATGTACTGGGAAAACCGGCTGCAACCCATGCGTTTCACCGCCGGACAACGGGTATTGCCGCCGGTGAGCTTTGCACACTTTCCGAAAGAGATTAACCACCCGCCACGCGGATGGCTCGAGCGAGTGCTCAATGTCGCGCAATGGACCGACATGCCGCGTGGCGGTCATTTCGCGGCCATGGAAGAACCTGAACTTCTTGCGGCCGACATTCGGAGTTTTTTCAGGCGCTTCCGCTAGTGAGGTTGTTGAACACCATCGCGACATCAACAATGCCCCCGACGATCGATAGTTCTCCTCTGTCATGCAGAGACTTTTCCGTCCGCATGCATCGCGGGCGGTACTGCGGGTCCCCTCGGCAAGGCGATCCATGCAAGGTCCTTGCGGCTATTCGCTGATGGCCCGAAGCACGTCACGCGCGTTCACAACTTTTTGGCTGGACGGATGGAATAGTCACGCGTGTTATTCGTTGCACAGCATCTGCTTTTATCTAGCCAGTTCAACCATTGTAGTCACACGAAATCGCACACGAAATAAGCCCTGTCGCGGGAATAAACCCCGTGTCTACTTCGTTCAATGACTGTCACGGCTTTTGGACGAACAGGGGGTGCGATCATGAAATCTCTACTCGATATGTTCGGCGTCGTAGCATGCGGCGCGGCTATCGCGACTCTCGTGTCATGCGGGGGCAGCTCCGGTTCGAATAATTCAAACCCACCCATCCAGTCGTCGTTCAGTGTGACGGCCCTCGTGTCGGATGGCGCGGTGCCCGCTACGCACACGGACGCGAATCTGAAAAACCCATGGGGCGTCGCCTTCAATCCGAAAGGCTTCGTTTGGGTCGCGGACAACGGTACCAATGTCGCGACGCTCTATGACGGCAACGGCGTGCCGCAATCGCTGGTCGTCACGATACCCGACGGCAAGAATGGTCCAGCATCGCCCACGGGCATCGTCTTCAACGGCACACAAAGCTTCACCGTCCTGGAAAACGGCAAGTCGGGCGCCGCTGCATTCATCTTCGCTGGGGAAGGCGGAACCATCACCGCCTGGGCGCCCTCCGTCGGGCCGACCAACGCGTTCGTGATGTACGACGACGGCACGGGCGGCGCCGTGTACAAGGGTCTCGCGCTCGCGACAATGAACGGAAACAACTTTCTTTACGCGACGGACTTCCATAACAACAAGATCGACGTCTTCAATACCAGCTTCACCAAGGTCGCGATGCCAGGCAACTTCACGGACCCAGCGATCCCGGTCGGCTTCGCGCCGTTCGGCATTCAGGCGATAGGCTCGAATCTGTTCGTCACCTATGCGATGCAGGATGCGGCCAAGCACGACGATGTCGCGGGCGCGGGTCTCGGCATGATCGATGTGTACGACACGGCGGGCAACCTGAAGCAGCGCTTCGCCACGGGCGGCTCGTTAAACGCGCCCTGGGGCATTGCGCAAGCACCCGGCAACTTCGGCTCGATGAGCGGTGCGATACTGATCGGCAATTTCGGCGACGGCACGATCAACGCGTTCAATGCATCAAGCGGCCAGTCGATGGGGCCGCTCAATGGACCGAACAGCGGTCCGGTCGCTGAGCACGGCATGTGGGGCATTGCGTTCGGAAACGATCTCAGCAATCAGCCGTCCAACACGCTGTTCTTCGCCGCGGGGCCGAATGACGAAGCCGATGGCGTCTATGGAAGAATCGATCTGAATACCACGTCGAGTTCAGGCGCGAGCACGGGTTCGGGCACGGGCACAAACGCGGGCGTTGGGACGAGCATGGGCATGTAGTGCTGATCGCGCAATAGACAACGGTCGTTCTCTATGCGAGCGCGGCCGCATTTTTTTTGCAACTCGACGCGCGCCGCAGACCTGGCGACGCAACTTGCCGGGCGCCGCGCGAGTGGCCGTTAGATCGCTAACGTCTCCCGCTTACGTCGGGAATTGGGCTGCTGCTCCCTGCCATAAAAATCCCTTCGAACTGCGTTCACGAACGTCAGGATGTGAGGGGCAGATCTGCCGTTGGAGCCTGGTATTGCCAACCGGCTAATGCCAGAGCGGCGCTCTGGTCCGCGAAAAACATCCATGGTATGGCTCATGGTGGGGAGCCCGAAAATTGACTACATGGCACAAGGGCAAACCGTGCGCCTCGGATTGGACGTACCACGCTGTGGAGACCTATGAAGACGTGAGGGTATCCAGGTTCGCACGTTGGATCGCGTCCTGCAGGTAATGACGCATAAGGCCCTCCAGTTCGTCCATCACAGCTTTACGACTGGCTATGGAGGTATCGCCATTAACCGCGACGGCCGCCTTCATGATCTGCTGGATCACGGCGGCACGGACGGCGATCTCTGCCGGTGCCAGATGCGGCGCCACTTCAGCCAGCACGGATTCGATCTGTCTACGCAGACTTTCGCGGATGCTCATGGTGCCCGGCAGAGCGTAACTGTAGGTCTCGACCAGGACCGCAAATGCCGGATGGGTCGCGCGGAACTTCACGAACGTTCTCGTCAACCGGCTCGCAAGCAGCGATACGTCCAGAGACGGCGCAGCCTCGCGCAGCTTGTGGAACGTCTCTGCCAGTATGTCCAGATAGCTTTCGAGCAACGCACCCGCGATCCGGTCCTTGGTGGGAAAAAATTGATACAGCGAGCCAATTGATGCGCCCGCGCGGGAGGCAATCGCCGTCATGGTTGCTGCTTCGTATCCCTTGTCTGCGAATTCGGTACCCGCTGCCTCCAGCAGCGCTGCGACCCGTGCGTGACCGCGTGCACGCTGTGGGGCTTTCGCTTGCCCGCTTTCGGCACGCAATGTTGCGGTTGACTTTTGTGAGGGCATGCTCATAAAATAGATATGTGAGACGAGCCTCACAATACACCTTTGGCTCACTAACTTCAACGGAAGGCAAAAGATGTTGCAGAAACTTGACTCCAAAACTACGGCGCTCGTTCTGATCGACCTCCAACAGGGCATCCTTGGTTTTGGAAAGGCCCCTCGCAGCGCCGAATCCGTGCTGACGGCCTCAGCGAAGCTCGCGAAGCGCTTTCGGGAACTCAGCGCGCCGGTCGTGCTGGTCCGCGTAGGCTGGAGCGACGATTTCGGCGACGCGCTGAAGCAACCCGTCGACCAGCCCGCGGCGCTTCCTGCCGGCGGACTTCCGTCGACGTGGTGGGACTTCCCCGAAGCGCTCGAAGCCGCCGAGCACGATCTCAAGATCACGAAGCGGCAGTGGAACGCATTTCACGGCACGGAACTCGACCTGCAATTGCGCCGCCGTGGCATCAAGACCATTGTGCTCGGCGGAATTTCGACGAATATCGGTGTGGAATCGACGGCACGAGCTGCCTATGAACTCGGTTACACACTCGTGCTCGCCGAGGATGCGATGAGTTGCGCCACGGCTGAGCATCATCACGCGTCGGTTAATTACATTTTTCCGAGACTCGGCCTGGTGCGTCAGTCCGAGGACGTGATCCAGGCACTCGCGGACTGACACTGGTCCACGAAGGGGCATGAGGGCCCGAATGCGCAGCCGCTGACAGGTCGGAAAGTGCGTCGGTCGGTACGCCTTCACCTGGAACGACCGATCGGGTCAACTCGCGGATTTGTACATCGACCTGTCCGCACACGCGAGAGGGCAGCAGCAGAGCACGAAGATTCAGTGCAGGAGTTCCGGGATGTCCAAATCAAGGTCCGACGAACAATCAATTGACCGTATAACCGACGCTTCGCCGACGCAAAAAAGTCGTTACGAGGCTGTCGGGTCGGCCGTGTCGCGCATCGGGGCTGCTATCGATAGCAAGGCGCTTGTTCGCACGTTGACGGCCCTTTTCCCATTAATCGTCCTCGCGCTGGTTTCCGGTCAGACAAAGTGGTTGCTCGTTTCGCTGGTGACGGTGTCGACCGCTATCGCAGTGGATCGCTCGCATCTCGCTCCGCTCGGGGTTATTTCCCACGGGATAACCATCGGAGCGGGCTTCCTGGTATTGATGGCCTCGCTTGCGTATCCACCACTGTTTGTCGTGGCGACTGCCCTAATGGCAATGGGGTCGATTTTGGTGACCGCACGGGGAAGCGAATTGCGCTCACTCGGTAGCTATACGTTCATTCCGGTACTTTACCTCGCCTGCGAGAGCGCCGAGGGAGTGAGGCAATCCTCACTCATTCATCGCGGGTTCGAACTTCTTCCCTTCGTATTGGCTGCTTTCTTGCCGGTTCTGCTGATTTCCTCGATCAATCATTACCGCGAACGCCGTCCGGAGGTTTCATATCTAGCGCACTATGCGAAATGGTCGAAGCGTTCTGAGCGTGGCGATCGTGTTCCGTACGTCGAAGCGATGATCGCAATAGCACTCGCCGTAGGCCTCGCAGCAGCGCTCGTGGAGTGGAGGCATATCGAGCGCGGACAGTGGATGATCTGGTCTGCGGCGAGCGTGGTGACGGGCAGTGCGGCGAGCGCCCGAGTCAAGTTCCGGAATCGAATCGCGGGGGCCATCGTAGGCGTGCCGGCCGGTATCTTCGTCGGGTTGTTGGTCCCCCACGACTATTTCGTGCGAGACCTGGTTATCCTCGCTGCGTTGCTGACACTCGTCTGCATTCGGCCCTACGTTATGGCATTCGGCACGCGTTGCGCCTGCGCCGCGATGGCATTCGTGGTTGCCGGGCAGTCGTGGACTTTCGCTAGCGAGCGTCTGATCAACGTAGCGGCCGGCAGTGCAATCGGTCTCTTGATTACCCTGGCTGTGCACGTTATCGCGAGGCGCATCGAATGCTCGCGCAAACCGGTCTCGTTTTGATGATCGGCAAGATTCCGGTCGCCCCTGTCGACGGGTCCGATGTTGCGTCGCGCGCGCAAGCGAATGGCCGTTCGGAGCCGCTCATCGGCCGTTCAGCGATCCGCGCGACCATACCGGCAATTGCACGATAGCTACTCTCGCAACGATTGGAATCGCGATTTCCCGCGCGAGCAGCGGAATGCCCGCAGTCGATGGTCATTCATCCGCTTGTCGCAGATAGAACGCATCGAGAAACTCATTCATCAGTGCCGCTATGTCATCCACTTTTTCATCAAGTGCAAAGTGGCCTGCGTCGAGCAGATGGACTTGCGCATTTGGCAAATCACGCTGGTAGGCAGCTGCGGCGGCCGCAATGAAGGACCTGTCGTAGCGTCCCCACAGGATGAGCGCGGGAGGCTGCTGCGTTCTCATCCATTCTTGCCAGGCTCCATAGGCCGCCACGTTCGTACGGTAGTCATAAAGCAGCGCGGCCTGGATTTCAGACTGACCCGGACGATTAAGAAACGTGTACTCGTCCGTCCAGGTGTCCGGGCTGTAGCGTTCGGGGTTCGGGCTCTCACCGTCGTGACGATATTTTGTACTTTCGAACGATGTGAACGCGGTGAACACTTCGGGACATGCGGCAGGATCCGCCCAGTATTCCCTGATGGCCGTCCACTTTTGCCCGAGACTTTCCTCGTGGCTATTGGCGTTCTGGATGACTAGCGCTTCCAGACGCTCGGGATGTGCCAGCATGATTCGAAATCCGATTGGACCACCGTAGTCCTGCAGATAAAAGCTGTAACGGTCGATGCGAAGCTGTTCGAGTAGGCCATCGATCGTCTCGGCGAGATGATCGAACGTGTAGGCGAACTGCGAAGGCGGCGGTGTGTCGCTGTGGCCGAAGCCAGGATAGTCCGGTGCAATTAGGTGGTAGCGTGTCGCGAGCAGCGGAATGAGACTATCAAACATCCGCGACGACGACGGAAACCCGTGAAGAAGCACGATGGTTGGCGCGTCTTTCGGCCCCGCCTCTCGATAGAAAACGCCAACACCTTTCACTTCTGCCCGGTGATAAGTAAGGGTCGATGAGGACGATCCACTCGGATCAGTTCTGCGTGAGCGGGAATCGGTAGACGAACTCTTTGTATTCATGGTGACTCCGTTATGAGGCAACGTTGGAGCGGCAAGTTAAGTCTGCGCCCTTCGGTCCCTCGAAGCAGACGACATTGCTCGTCAGTCACCTTGGCTGGCGACCAAGGCGGACGCATTTTCCCGCTCCTGCAGCAGTCGCCACTGAACCTTTCCGCTGCCCGTTCGGGGTAGTCCAGCGACGAATTCGACGATCTGGGGTACCTTATACGCAGCCATATGCTCACGTGCCCATTCAGTGATCTGCTTTGCTGATACATCAGCGCCGGCCCGCACGACCACGAATGCCTTTACCGCCTCACCCTTGCGGGCGTCTGTTGTTGCTACGACACATGCTTCCTGAACCGCAGGGTGCGCAAACAACAAGGTCTCGACTTCCGCGGGCCATACCTTATAGCCAGACACATTTATCATTCGCTTCAACCGGTCGACGAAGAAGAAATATCCGTCCTCGTCGATATAGCCGAGGTCGCCAGTGCGCAGATAACGTACGCCTGAAACCTCGACGAAGGCGTCGCGCGTGGCGTCGGGGCGTCCCCAGTAACCGGTGAACACCTGCGGACCGCTGATCAGAATCTCGCCCGTTTCCCGCGGACCGAGCACTTCGAGCGTGATGGTATCAACCACAATTGATTCGGTATCCTGTATCGGTATGCCCAGACACTGCAGCTTGCATCGCTGCGGTGGATTGATGTGAGTCGCTGAGATGGTCTCGGACAATCCGTAGCCCTCCATGTAGGGGACGCCTAAGCGAGCTTCGATGCGCTGTGCCAGTGCGTTCGGCATGGCGGCGCCACCGCCTGCCAGACGCTCGATGGAACTCAAGTCGAAACGCTCAAGATCGGGCAGGCTCATAAAGTCAACCATCATCGTCGATATCGCAATCCAGAACCCTACGCGATAGCGCTCAATCAGGAGAGCGGCACATCGACTGTCCCATCGGGTCATCACAACCATGGTCGAACCGAGAGAGATCGCCACGTTCATGCATTGCTGCATGCCGGTAACATGAAACATCGGCATCGCGCACAAGATCGCCGAGTCAGGCGACACATGACACCATTGCGCAGAGGCCGCGACGACATGCGTTGCGCTACGATTGGTGTGCATGCATCCTTTCGGCGCGCCCGTGGTGCCCGACGTGTAGGGGATCACCGCAAGGTCCTCGGGCGATGCCACGTACGGCGACGGCTGCTGAGCGGCCGCAAGCGCGGCACGCCAGCGCACCACGTTCGGCGCAATAGTTACAGAGTGCTCGGAGTAGATATCGAGTTCGGGGACGGTCTCAGTCAGCACGACTGGCAGCGGCAGGTCGGTGTTGTCAGCAAGATAGTCGGAATAGCGCGCCACAATCGCGTGGCTGATCGCGCCGCCAAGAAGAGGCTGGGCATTCTCGTAGAGTTCTTCACCGAGCAGAACGACCTTGGCTCCGCAGTCCTCAATAATCTGCCGAAGTTCGGCGGTCGTGTTCATCGGATTCACCGGCACAACCACTGCATTGGCTCGCAAGATTGCATAGTAGCCGATCACGTATTGCGGGCTGTTCTGCATATACAGTGCGACGCGATCGCCACGCGCGACGGCGCACTGACACTGCAGAAAGCCGGCCAGCGCCTCTACTTCTTGCCGCAATTGCGCATAACTCAACGTCCCGCCGTAGTAGTGAAGCGCCGTCTTCCCGGGATATCGGCTGGCAGAGGTTTCGAGGTTTCCGTACAGCGAAGGCTGCGGCGATGACAGGTGATGCGCGAGGCCCTCGGGCCAGTATGGCGAATCTTTCACGTTTCCCTCCATCAGGTGGCGCTCCGGATGCCTTCGACGATTGATGCCGTTGAGTCGGCGCCGTTGCCGTGGCATCCGTTATGTACGACTGGAAAAGCCGACGGCGTTATCGAGCTTTGTTTGTGCGTTCGATCCCGTCTTAAGCTTAGTACGCCAGTGACGCTGCGACACAGTATCGGCGGCTCTACTTGCTGGCCGACCTACGAGGCCTTCGCAGTCATTTGCTCCCAGCGATAGCGCGTTATTCGCGCCGTGCGATTCTGAATATGTCTGCCTTTTGTCCGATGTTCATCTGGCATCTGTGAATATTGTGGATTACGCTACTTTTTGCTATGCGACTTTAAAACGTAGCTGACTCACGAAGTCACAATTGCGCGGACTTTCGTGCACCCCTTCTGCACGTGCCTGCCAACACCGAGCGAAAAACGACCGCCTGGTGGGGCATTTCGCCATTTAATTACTTAGACCAACGCCGCGGCTTTCTCGCATCCCCAGCGGGAACAGCCGACCGCATCGACAGCCCCTCGTTGTCTTATCGCGCGTTTCCGCAAACGGCGGCAGCCAGGTATTACTCCAGCAATCTTTAATTTCATTGGTTTGAATTGGACGCCGCATCCGGCCGGCAAACAGGCTCCTGCCCGCCGCGATGTTACGCGCCCGATTTGGCGACAAGGAGATGGCCATGAAGATCAAGCATTTAAGCATTTTGTCGGCAGCCGCCGTTGCACTTCTCTCGCTCAGCGGCGCCGCGCAGGCCGGCGGCCCCGGCGGCGTTTGCTCGAACGCAACGCTAAAGGGAGCGTTCGGGTTTATCGGTCACGGAGAGATTCTTGGACTGATAGGCGCCGATGGTACGGTGCACCCTTACGCTGCCCCATCGATCCTTGATGACGTCGCACTGGTGACGTTCGACGGCGCGGGCAATTTTTCGCGCACCGACTTCGGGGTTATTGGCGGGCTGCCGAAAGGGGGTGAGACCACATTCAATCCGAACCAGACCGGCACCTACACGGTGAACTCCGATTGCACCGGCACCATGAAAATCGTCTATACCCCTGGCGGAGGCGTTCCGGCCGGCGTCGAGACTGATCTGAACATCGTCGTGGCTTCTGACGGCACGCTCATCGAATCGGTTGTCTACAGGGCGATCACTGTCTCAGGTGCGAGCGCGGACGGCGTAGTAACGTGTCCGTCATATTGCCAGCAAGGTGTGCAGGAACGTTTTGAGGGGAAAAAAGTCCTGGTCTACGGTTTTCGTTAGCCAGGTCCGGATGGACTCACAACGGTCGGACGGGTTTTCAATTTGGAGTCCATATTCGCGCCACACGCGGGATTGATCCATCGTCGTTTGAGCGTACCCAGGGGTTTTCCCGCCTGTGGAAGCAGGTGGACGCGCCGTTACTACAGGTCATCGGTAAGGACTGGTAATGATCATGAGGCGCGAATTCAACCGGCTGGATGTATTGACGCAACTGCTCGCGGGATCAGCGGCCATGGTCGTGCTGATCGTCTTGCTGGGCGTGGTGGCCATTATCGAGATGCACGCAGGTAACAGCCGGGTATCAGCGCTGCAGGGAATCCAGCTACCCGCGGTGCGCAGCAGCCTGCAAATGGCCGCGAGCACGCGCGAGATCGCGCTGGGCGAATTTCTCGCCGTCGGGGCGAATACGCCGCTAGACATAAAGCACGGCACAGACATGACCGACGCCGGCATCGGCATGTTCCGTAACGCGCTCGCCGGCTATCGCGCGCTCGCTTCGGGCGATGACGTGGCGCGCGTCCGACGCGTGGCTGATTTCTTCGAACACTACATTGCTATCGACGCGAAGATCCGTGCCGCGCTGGCCGACGGCAATCAGGCGGATGCCTCGCAGCAGATCATGGGGGCGGCAGCACAAACCCGCGCCGCGCTTGATCGCGAACTGGAGGCCATTGTGGCGGGCAACGATGCCGCGGCCGCAAGGGAGGGCGCCGCCGCGCAGGCCGCGTATCACCACACGATCCTCACGGTAGCGGGTTTCATCCTGTTCGCGTCGCTCATCGCGCTCATCGTCTCGCTCGTGATCGCCAGAGGCATCCTGCGCCAGCTCGGCGGAGAGCCGCGGGTTGCCGCTGCCCTCACTGCCCGCATTGCCGCTGGTGACCTCTCGACGGCCATCCGCACGCGCCCTGGCGATGGCACGAGCCTGATGGTCGGGCTTGAGTTCATGCGTGAGCGCCTGGCCGCCATGGTCGAGGAGATCCAGCAGAGCTCGCTCCAGCTGAAACAGAAAACCGCCGACATCCAGGCGATGCTGCAGAACATGCAACAAGGCATTTTGACCGTCGTCGACGTCGGCATCGTGCATCCGGAATACTCGGCGTACCTCGAAGCGATCCTCGAGACGACCGACATTGCGGGGCAGCCGCTGCTCGATCTCGTGTTCGACAACACCGACGTGGGCAGCGATGCGCGTGCGCAGATCGAGGCTGCGCTCGACGCGTGCCTCGGCGAAGACAGCATGAACTTCGCGTTCAACGAGCATCTGCTTGTCAACGAAATCTCGAAGACGATGGCCGATGGCCGCGTGAAAATTCTCGACCTGAGCTGGTCGGCGATCATCGGCGAAAACGACATCGTCGTGCGCCTGATGCTGTGCGTGCGCGACGTAACCGAGCTGCGTGCGCTTGCCGCCGAAGCGGGCGAGCAGCGCCGCCGCCTCGAAATGATCGGCGAGATCCTTGCGGTGAGCGAAGAGAAGTTCCACCAGTTCGTGGAAAGCTCGATCGGCTTTATCCACGAAAACGAACGCATCATCCGCGAGCATGACAGGCCCGATCTGGACGCGGTCGCGAAGCTGTTCCGCAACATGCATACGGTGAAGGGCAATGCACGCACCTACAGCTTCCAGCACCTCACGAGCATCGTGCACGACGCCGAGCAGCGCTATGACGCGCTGCGCACGGCGCAAGGCGATCACATTTGGGACCAGCAGGCGCTGATCGCCGACCTCGGGCGCGTGAAGGCCGCGCTCGAAGCGTACGCGACGATCAACGAAGTGAGCCTCGGCCGCAAGGGCGGCAAGGCCGCGAGCAGCGCCGAGCGCTACCTGATGGTCGACATCGCGCTGATCCAGCAACACCTCGAAATGCTCGAGGGGGCGGATGCATCGGATCCGCAGGCGCTGCTGGAGATGCGTGAGTCGATGCACCGCACGCTTCGGCTGCTCGGTACTGAGACGCTCGGCGAAGCGCTCGGCGGCGTACTCGGCTCGCTGCCGTCGCTCGCGAAGGAGCTCGGCAAGGAAGTGCCGCACGTGCGGATCGACGACAACGGCTACCGGGTCCGCAGCCAGGCGTGCGGTGTGCTGTGCGATGTCTTCACGCATTTGCTGCGCAACTGCGTCGACCACGGCATTGAGCCGGCGGACGAGCGCATCGCCGCGGGCAAACCGGCGCCGGGCACGATCGCGCTGGAGATGGGCGTCGACGACCACGCGCTGCAGATCACGGTCAGCGACGACGGACGCGGCCTCGCGCTGGCGAAGATCCGGCGCGCGGCAATCGAACGCGGATGGCTCAGCATTGACGAGGCGGCGAGCGACGAGACCATCGCCGCCTTCATCTTCCGTCCGGGCTTCTCCACCGCGCAGACGGTGAGCGAAGTGTCGGGACGCGGCGTCGGCATGGATGCGGTGCGCGATTTCATCCGCCGTGAGCATGGCCGCATTGAGCTGCGCTTCACCGATGACCGTCAGGGCGCCGACTTCCGCAGCTTCCAGACGGTCGCCTGGCTGCCGGAAACGTGGACGGTAGACAGTCTCGGGGAGCCGGACCGCGCGCAACGCAGGCGCGGTGACGAAGTAAGCACAGCGATCGCAGGATAGAGTGCCACGCCAGTGGCGTGATGAATTGATTCAGTAAATCAACAGGCACCGTCCTGCTTCCCGCGCTACACGCTGTTGCGTTCCGCATGCAGCGACCCGACATCTTATGCGGTGCTCCCTAGCGAAGTGCAGCCGCTACCGCCTCGTCGATCTGCAGCGCAAAGCGTGCTTCAACATCGGGCACCGTGTAGCCAATTGACAGTTCCAGATATGCGTCGCCAAGCACCAACTGAACGAATGTCGCTGACCGCAAGGCAGCAGTCGACTCGTCAAATCGCTTGCGCAGAATCTTTGCGGCGAAGGCACGCACGACCTTTGCACCATTTTCGTAAAACACTTGGCCAAGTTCCGGAAGACGCTCGGCCTCAGCAACGATGGCCCGGTAAAGCCGCAAATTATCCGGCGTAATAAGACCTCGTGCCAGCAACCATCCCAACTCGCGCAACTCGACTTCGGGTGCGCCGTCGGTTTGCTCGCCCTGAGCGCTGGCAAGCAGCGCGCCCACCTGAGCGCACATCTCGCCGACCAGACCAACGAAGAGCGCCTCCTTCGACTTGAAGTGCCGGTAGACCGTCTGTTTGCCGACGCCGGCGGCCGAGGCGACATCGTCCATCGTTGCCAGGCCGAAACCTTGGCTTAAAAAAACGGTTTTTGCACCGTCGAGGATGGCGAACCGCTTACGGCGTTGCAGCGGGCTCAGGTCGGGGAGAGAAGAAGTGTCCATGCGAGATAAATAGCAGATCATTGAGTAGTTGACAAGACTGGTCAGTCTCGTTTAGATTTGCGGAAACGAGACTGATTAGTCTCGTTTGTACGACTATTCAACTCGCAGCCAAACATTGGAGAACGCTTTGAAACTGTTCATCACAGGTGGTACTGGCTTTATCGGGCAAGCGGTCGCGCGCAAGGCTATCAACCTCGGCCATCAGGTGACGGCGTTGGTTCGCAAGGACAGTTCGGCGGCCGCCAGCGCACTGGCACGCCTCGGTGTGACACTGCATTCCGGCGACCTGCGCGAGCCACAGTCTTTCGCCGCGATTGCCGGTGCCGCTGATGGCGTGGTGCACACCGCGTCGACCAACGATGCTTCCGCCGGCGCTGCTGATGAGGCCGCGGCTGTCGCGATGCTTTCGCATCTGCATCCGGGCGCGGCGTTTGTTTATACGTCGGGCACCTGGGTCTACGGCAATACGGAGGGGGAACCCGCGACTGAAGCATCGGCGCTGAATCCGACGCCACTCATCGCCTGGCGGCCCGCAGTGGAGCAACAGGTGCAGGCGCTAGCAGCAAGCCGCTCGATTGCTGCAGTGATCGTCAGGCCGGCGATGGTGCATGGCTACGGTGGCGGCGTGTTTGGCATGCTTGCCGGCATGGCCCGTCAAACTGGCAGTGTGAGGATCGTAGGCGATGGTCGCAACCACTGGCCTGCCGTTAACGTCGATGATCTCGCCACGGCCTATCTGAGCGCGATGGAGCGGGCGGCACGCGGGGACGCACAAGTCACGGGACAGATCTTCAACGTGGTCTCGGAAGAGGCCGTTGCCCTTGCCGAAATAGGTGAAGCGATTCGGGCCTCGGTCGGCGCCGATCGCGTCGAACCCTGGCCGCTCGACGATGCTCGCCAATCGCTGGGACCGTTCGCTGACGCACTGGCACTCGATCAGACAGTAAGCGGCCAGCATGCCCGGCGAGTTCTTGCGTGGACGCCCCGCGGCCCCGGCCTGATTGCGGATCTCTCTGCGCAAAAGCACTTCCAGCAAGTCAACGGAGCATGACCATGGCGTGGAACAGTGCATCTTTCGAGTCGATTCTCGCGATGATCGTAGCGGTTCTGTTCGCGGTTGCCGGGGTGGTCAATCTCGCGGGACGCGGCGCGGTGAAGCGCGACTTCGCGCGCTGGGGTTACCCGGCATGGTTTCATTTGCTCTGTGGCGCACTTGAGCTGTTGTGCGCGGCACTTCTTTTTGGACAACAAACCAGAGTTCTGGGCCTGATGCTGGCCGGTGCGATTTTGATCGCCGTGCTCTTCACGTTGGTGCGAAACCGCGAGTCGTTCGGGCATCTCGCCCCGGCGCTGGTCTTCTCGGCTCTCGTGGTGGTTACTGTGGCGCTCCGCGGTTGAGGCTTGCCGCCACGGTGCGTCCCTCGCCGCGTTGTAAGGCATCTTTCTGGCATGCCCGCCAACTTGCGCTATCAGTACCACTACCAGGTCACATTTGATTGACAATTCTCACATCGTCTTACAACAATAGCAGTAAGGATCCCATCAGAAGGTCCTGCCCGATCTCGTCACTGCGTCTATGCATTCCGCCGCGCACGAGCGTCGCCACGTCGCTCCCTGGAAGACGAATGGATGACCACTTATCGGTAAGACAAAAGGAGATGAATCAAATGGCAGCGCATGACAAAGACGATACTCCGCTCCCCGCACCCCACAACAACGCGCCCGCCTCGCCTGGCCGGCGCGCGTTTATGGCCTTTGCCGGAGTATCCGCAGGTGCAACCCTTCTCGCGACCGGCCGCGCAGCGGTAGCGGCAGACTCCATGTTTCCGTTTCCTTCAGGTCCCGGAGACCAGCCTCCGCCACAACCCGGCCACCCGTTCGCGTCCGACCCAATCTGGGGCCCAGCCGGCGAGGCCACGGCCGTCATCAGGAGGCTCGCCTACATCAGGCCCGAGATGTTCTCCCGCGCAGACTTTCACGTGATGAGCTACGGCGCGCGCACGCTGCCCGCCTCCGCGCTGATTTCGTCGACCGCGTGGCCGGGCGGCAAGATTCCCTGGGTGACCGGCGGCACGGAGCAGACGGCGCATCCGACCAGCGACCTGCAAAGCCCCGGCTCGGACGTGATGGTGCCGTGCGACTACACGGGCACGCAGCACGACTCGTGTGCCGCGTTCAATGCCGCGATCATGGACGCGAATCGTGCCGGCGGCGGCCGCGTGGTGGTGCCGGCCGGCAACTGGTATTGCGGCGGACCGATCGTGCTCCTGAGCCACGTGCACTTCCATCTGGAGTCGGGCTGCACGATCTATTTCAGCCCGAACCCGGCGGATTACGCGAAGAGCGGTCCGTACAGGACGGCGAACGGCAATCTGTACCACACGCGCTGGCAGGCGAACGACTGTCTGAATTTCGGCTCGCCGATCTATGCGTTCCGCCAGACCAACATTGCACTGACCGCCGACGACAACACCTGCGTGCTGAACGGTCAGGCGATGACGCCGATACAACTCAGCAATCAGCCGCCGACCTCGTGCTGGTGGACCTACAAGGGCAGCAGCAACACGTATGGCTGTGCGGGTTCGTCGACGCCATCGCAGGCTTATGCGAATCCGAACAACGTCCCACTGACGAGCCTCCCCGCTTCCCAGATCAAGAACCCGCAGGCAAATGTCTCCTTTACGAATCAGTACGGTGTGACGGGTTCGCTGATGGACCTGCTCACAGGCACGGGCTGGAACCAGGACCAGAACTATCTGCCCGCGCTGTCCGAGCTGCGCGTGCCGTTCGAGGACCGCATCTTCGGCAACGGACACTTTCTGCGTCCATGCATGATCGAGTTCATTGGGTGCACGAACGTGCTCCTGCAGAATTACCACACGCAGAACACGCCGTTCTGGCAGCACCACCCGACCGATTGCATGAACGTCGTGATCGACGGCGTGTTTGCCGACAGCGTCGGCCCGAACAACGACGGCTTCGATCCGGACGCGTGCAACTACGTGCTCGTACAGAACGTTCAGTTCAACACCGGCGACGACTGCATTGCAATGAAGTCCGGCAAGTACCTCGACACCGAGTATGGTCCGATGCAGAACATCGTCGTGCAGAACTGCACGATGCAGAGTGGCCACGGCGGCCTGACGATCGGCAGCGAATTGAGCGCGGGCGTGCAGAACGTCTACGCGCGCAATCTGACGATGCAGAACGAGAACTGGGCGAGCAATCCGCTGAACATCGCACTGCGGTTCAAGACCAACATGAACCGCGGCGGGTACATCAAAAACGTCTGGATCAACGGTGTGACGCTGCCCAACGGTGTGAACCTGGCCGGCAAATATGGCGGCGGCGCGCTCGGCGCCGCCATCAGCAAAATCACCGGTACCGGAACGACCGGTCTCGCGACGAATCCGTCCACGGGTCAAGGCGGCCTGATTACGTTCGACTGCGATTACAGCCCGTCCGGCGATGCGGTACGCTGGACTCCGTCGGTGATCAGCAACATCAACATCTCGAACGTGAACGCGAGCGATGTGTCGGGGGCGGTATCGTACTCAATGCCTTCGGGCTTCGTCGCCGGGTCGAACTCGTGCTTCCAGGCGATCGTCATGCAGGGCCCCGAGGCGGTCGATTACAACGGTCCGCTGCCGGTGCCGACCGTAAGTCCGATCAGCGGCGTCACGATCTCGAACTGCAATCTCGGCTCGCCGGTGTGCACCGGCGCGGCCCCGACGACGCCTTCGACGTCTGCGTCGGCGGCGCCGGGTCCGATCTTCGTGAGCAATGTCAGCGGTATTACGCTGAATAATGTGGTGATCACGGGCACCACGTACAACACGACGCTGAGCGCATCGGCGACTTGATATCGCCGCGCACACGGCCGCGGGCAATCGTGGCCGTGTGCGCGGCGATATCAAGTGACGAGCCGGTTCAAGCCCCGGTCTGTCCGATTTGCCATCAGCAGAAACGGACGGCCGGTCCGATCATCCCAACCCTACGGCTCGTCCGACCAGAGCCAGGCCCACGCTGACAATCACAACGCCGATCCCGCGCGCGACATCTTCGCTGAATGGCGCGAGACGCTCTATGGTGATAGCCGCTGTTACTCCAGCCATCACCCAAACATTCATGACCCCGGCAACGAGCAGGATCGACGTCAGGCCAGCACAGCAGTAACTGCAATGAAGCCCAAGGCGCAGGCCGTATCGCCACGCTGCGCCGGCATCCGTTGGCAGTTCGCAGTCACCGTACCCCGGAGCTTCCCGGCAGCAGCCAAGGTGACGGACCTTCCAGCTAGTGAACTGGAGCGCCCCCGCTCCGAGCACGACCATACCGGCCACGACCGGAATGGCGCGCGCCAACACCGATAGCCGCATCTCCAGCGCCGACAGCGCGGCGCCCACCGCAAAAGCAGCCAGCCCCAACAAGGCCCAGACAAAGAAATACCCCGCACCCGCCAGTAGGGTGAGCCGGTCAGGCTGCATCTGACCTGCCCCGGCCAACGCCTCACGATAGCGCCACAACGCGGGCGCGAGCGATGGCAGCATCATCGCGACCATCATCACGAGCCACATGCCGAGGAACGATGCCGCGACACCGGACCACGTCTGTCCGCACATCGGCAGCCACGCCATCGACATCGTCCAGCCGCCTGGCATCGGCATCCCGCCCATCGCCGACATCGACGAGCACCACATGAGCGTCGCCGTCGCGCTTGCGGCAAACAGCAGCGCGCAGATGCCGTAAAAAGTGAAGCAGGTGCGTTGGAAAACCGCGTGGCGCAAGAACGCCCCACGCGGTGTACGCTGACCGGTTGCGCGAACGTCACTCATGACCGGGCTCAACCCCTGGCGTACTCATCATGGCGCTTCCACCAGACGCCCGTCTCGTTGCGCCCCTTCGGCGCACGGTCGAGCCACTGGTACATGCCCCAGATGCCGTCCACGCCGCGCGCATAGGTGGAGTACGTGTGATACACGGCGCCATCCTCGAGTATGAAAGCGCTCATTCCAGGCCGGTCGCGCGCGTACGTTTGCGCGTCGGTTCCGCAGTTAGCTGCAAACTGGACAACGGGCTCGGGTGCCGGTGTCGCATCCATCGCATGCCGGCCACGCAGGTAGTTGTATTCGACTTCGCCATCACGCTGTTGCGCCTCGGTGAACGAAATATTGAAGTCGAAGTTGAAATCGCTCCCGGCCGAGGACGCCCACGGAAACGTCCATCCCATGCGCCGCCGGTAGGCCAGCAGCTTCTCCAGCGGCGCCCGCGACACAGCGGTGAGCGTAACGTCATGGTTCGCGAGATGAACGGCGATGCCGTCGAACCCATCCGCAATCGATGAACACGACGGGCACCCGGCCTTATAGTCCGGCCCGAACATGAAGTGATAAACGAGAAGCTGCGAGCGTCCACTGAAAAGCTCCGCCAGCGATACGCTGCCTTGCTCGGTCTCGAACCGGTACGCCTTGTCGATCCGCACCCACGGCAGGGCCTGGCGTTGCTGCACCAGCTCGTCGCCGCGGCGCGTGAACTCCTTCTCCGCCGCGAGCAATTTGAGCCGCGCCGCCAGCCATTCTTCGCGTGTCCCGGTTGCATGTGTCGTCGTCATGATTCGCTCCTTAGGTGTCCTGTGTCGTTTGTTCCGTTCCCAAATCCGCTGAGAGGCTTGGGTGTCGTGCTAGATTAGTCCCGGGCACCGCAGGAGGGGGAGTGACAAGTGTGACGCGATTAGAGCAGCCGAAGGACTCGCCAGTCTCAGCAGCGGCGCATGCGCTCGCCGCCGGCGACCCGCTCGGCGCGCTGAAGCGGATCGCATTGCGCGACGACGCGCCCGCACTTGCGCTACGCGGCATCGCGATGGCGCAACTCGGCGATTTCGTGCGAGCCAGGGCGCTGGTGCGCAGTGCAGCACGCGCCTTCGGTCCAGGAGAGGCCGTATCCCGGGCTCGATGTGTGGTCGCCGAAGCCGAGATTGCGCTCGCCTCGCGCGACCTCGCGTGGCCCACCAAGGCGCTCGACACCGCGCGGGCGACGCTCGAAGCGAGCGGCGACCGGGCTAATGCTGCGTATGCGCGGTATCTCGAGATGCGGCGTCTGCTACTGATTGGGCGCCTTGACGAGGCTGAGCGCGCACTCACCGAACTTGACCCCACGCCCTTTCCGCCCGGACTCAGAGCCGCTCACGAACTGGTCGTCGCAGGTATAGCAATGCGCCGCCTGCACACGCGAACGGCCCTTGCCGCGCTCAAACAGGCCGAATACGCCGCGCACCGCGCGGGCATCCCTGCGTTGAAGGCCGAGGTCGAAAACGCATTCTTCGTATTGAACGCGCCGGCCGCAAGGTTAATTGCATGTGGCGAGGAACGTCCTCTTCTGCTTGCCGAAGTCGAAGCCTTGCTGGCATCCGACACGCTCATCGTCGATGCATGTCACTATGCCGTGCGCGAAGCGGACACCGTCGTTTCGCTCGCAAGACGTCCTGTGTTGTTCGCGCTTGCACGCGCGCTCGCCGAAGCGTGGCCGTCCGACGTGCCACGGGACACGCTGATCTCGCAGGCATTCCGCACCCGGCATCCCGACGAATCGCATCGCGTACGCCTGCGCGTCGAAATCGGACGGCTTCGCACATTGCTCGGGACGCTGGCGAGCGTGAATGCAACGAGAGCCGGTTTTGCACTGGCGCCGCAGCGGGCGCGAGAAATCGTGGTGCTGGCGCGACCCGTCGAAGAAGGACATGCGGTGGTACTCGCCTTGCTCGCCGACGGTGAGTCGTGGTCGAGCTCGGCGCTCGCGCTTGTGCTTGGCGCCAGCCAGCGCACCGTACAGCGGACGCTCGACTCGCTGGCGGCCGCCGGCAAGGTGCAGTCGTTTGGACGTGGACGGGCGCGTCGCTGGATGACCCCGGCCCTGCCGGGATTCACGACGACATTGTTACTCCCCGCGCCGCTACCGGTTGATTATGATGGAATCGACAGGTGACCAGCCAGGGAGACGCCATGAAGCGTGCAACAGCAGAAATCGTCAATGAATACGGCCCATTTCCGGGTATCGATGGCGTGCATGGCGTCACCTATGATGGTGAGCACGTCTGGTTTGCCAGCGGAGACAGGCTGAACGTGCTCGATCCGCAGAGCGGCAAGACGCTGCGCTCGCTCGATGTCGCCGCACACGCAGGCACGGCCTTCGACGGCCAGCACCTGTACCAGATCGCCGATCATCACATCCAGAAGATCGATCCGCAAACCGGCCGCGTGCTCGCCTCGATCCCGGCTCCTGGCGGCGACGATGCCGCAGGACTCACGTGGGCCGAAGGGTCGCTGTGGGTGGGGCAGTATCGGGATCGGAAGATTCTTCAGATCGACCCCGAAACCGGGAAGGTTCTTCGCAGCATCGAATCGAACCGCTTCGTCACCGGTGTGACGTGGGTTGACGGAGAGCTCTGGCACGCCACATGGGACGATAACGAAAGCGAGCTACGACACGTCGATCCACGCAGCGGCGAAGTCGTGGAGAGTCTCGAAATGCCGCCCGGCACCCACGTGTCCGGGCTGGAGTCCGACGGAGCCGAGCAGTTCTTCTGCGGCGGCGGACGCAGCGGCAAGCTGCGAGCCGTCCGCCGGCCGAAGCGCGGCGCCGCCGCCTAAAACACCGCATAAAACACCGCCTTAGAACGTGTAAGCCAGCTTGCCGAACGCCGTCCGGCCCAACGTGTTGTAGCCGTACGCGGTTACGTACTGCCGGTTGAACAGATTCGACAGATTGGCGGACACGGTGAGATGCGAGTTGATCTTGTACGCAGCGCGCAGGCCCACCGTTGTATAGGATGGCAGATAGATCGAGTTGGCCTGATCGTCGAAGGTCGATCCACCGTACAGCACGGAGATGCCCGTGCTCAGTGCGTGCAGGCGGAACTCGTCCCACATGTGATCGATGTTCAGGCTGAACGTCTGACGCGGGCGGCGGTTAAGCCAGGTCTGATCCGTGACGTCCTGCGGATTCAGGAAACCGACAGAGAGGCTCACCGGCGTCGATTTGCCGATGGTGCCCTTGTACGACAGGTCGATGCCCTGAATATGCGCGCGTCCGACGTTCACCGGCAGGAAGGTCAACGAGTCGTATTCGATCAGGTTGTGAACGCGCGTGTCGTACACCGCCGCCGTGAAGGTCCCGAACGACGTGGTGGCATCCAGCGCCGCCTCAACCGTATCGCTGCGCTCCGGCAGAAGGTTTGGGTTCCCGTAGCCCGGATAGTACAGGTCGTCGAAGGTCGGCAGACGGAACGCATTGCCATACGAAACGCGCGCCGTATAAACCGGCGTGATCGCATAAGACAAGGCAACGTTGCCGGTATTGACCGACTGCCCCTCGATGATCTCGTGACGGCCTGCCAGGAACACGGTCAACGGGCCGAGCGTCGCCGACTGATGCAGCGAAACCGCTGAATCGTCGCGCGTCGGCACACCCGACGGAATGTCGTATGGCAGGAAGGCCTGCTCGCGCGAGAAGTCGTAGGCAAGCTTGGTCTCGCCGGACAGCGGCAGGTTGAACAGCGCGGGCCCACGCTCCTGATGCGTCAGCGAGGTCGACGTGCTCAGGCGCGTCGAGTCGATCTCATCGGATGGGATGCCCGGCGTATTCGTATACAGGAACTCGCGGTCCGTGGCGTAGCCGACCGACTGATCGAGCTGCGTGAACGGCGTGACATCCAGATGGAACGCAGCGCCTGTCGTCAGCTGATAATCGGCCTGGCGGTCGTCGCCGCCCGCGTCATCGTAGGAGAGATCCGAGCGGTGATACAGGAAGAACGTGGAGAGCGACCAGTTGTTGTGCGCGTAACCCAGGCGTCCATCCACGTCCTGTGCATGGTACGGGTTACGGCCATCTTCGTGACCGAAGACAACCGGCTGCGTCGCATCGATCCCCGCCGTGTTGTAGTCATGCAAGCCGAGCGAGTAGGTCAGCCCGCTCAACGCCGAGAGCGCGCCGGTGGACGGGACCGAGCCCGATGTGCGGACCTGCGTATCGAAGGTCTTGTTCGACCCGCCGCCCACCGACACCGTGGTCTGATTGGGCTGATTGGAAGCGTGGTTCGTGAAGAGCTGGATCACGCCACCCATCGCATCGGCGCCGAACGAAGCGGCTGCCGGACCGGAGATCACCTCGACGCGGTCGAATGCGGAGGTCGGCAGATCAGCCCACTCGGCCTGACCGCTGGTCGCGGAACCGACCCGGATGCCGTCGATAAACACGGCCACCTGATTTCCCGCCGAGCCACGGATGCTGACGGACGCAAGCGAACCTGGGCCGCCGTTCTGCGCAATGGTCACACCGGGCAGTGTAGCGAGCGCCTGCGTGATGCTTGGGTCAATGGGCGAAAGACGGTCGAGATCTGCGCGAGTCAGAACCTGGGTCGTGGCGTATCGCTGATCGAACGATTGCGGCAGATGCTGCGTGTCGCCGGTGACGAGGATATTCGGTAGCGTGGTTTGCGCGACGGCCTGATCCTGGGTCGACGACGAGTCGTCGGCGTGGGCGACCTGGCAAGCGGTAACCGTCAGCGCGGAGCTGATGATGAGATGACGAAGCTTCATTATTGGAATCCTGGGGATAGCGCGCCCCACAGTTGAATAGTAGACAACGACGCCGAGGTCTGACTTCCGGTTCGAACTGAAACCGGTCACAGTGGCGCGACCGCGCTGGATTTGCACCAGCTTCCACGAGTCGTTTGCGCGCATTCTACTTGCGAATCTAACGCGGACCGGAATAATTCCCGCCAATCGACGCGTCATTGCAACATCGCACCAGCGCGGTTCTGACGCCCAACGATCGGGCGTTTCGCGCCAGACGGGTGCATCGGAGAACGGCTCGGGCATGGCGTCCATGCTTGTATCGCCCCGCCCTGAAAAGGCGTGACAGCCTCCCCGCGCGGTTGGCATGAGTCTTGAGTACAATTCCCCTGAACTTGTACACAAGAGGGAATACGAGATGCGCGGATGGACAATTTCGGATTGGCAGGAAGCGTATCGGGACGGCGCGACGCCCGCCCAGTTGCTTGGCGAACTGGTCCGCGGACTGACGCCCGAAGATGACCCCGCATGGATATCGACCGTGACGCAAGCAGTGCTCGACGCGCAGCTCGCGGGCCTCGACGCGAGGCTAACCGCGGTGGGTGGCGATCTGACGAAGCTGCCGCTCTATGGCGTGCCATTCGCCGCGAAAGACAATATCGACGCCGCCGGCTTCGAGACCACAGCCGCCTGTCCCGCCTTCGCCTATACGCCAGAGCGCAGCGCGACGGTCGTGCAGCGGCTGACCGATGCCGGCGCAATCGTCATTGGTAAAACCAATCTCGATCAGTTCGCGACCGGCCTCGTGGGCGTGCGCTCCCCTTACGGCATCCCGGCCAACAGCTTCGACGCCGAGTACATCTCGGGTGGCTCGAGTTCGGGGTCAGCCTCGGTAGTTGCGCGCGGCATCGTCCCTTTCTCGCTGGGCACGGATACGGCCGGCTCGGGACGCGTCCCTGCGGGCCTCAACAATATCGTCGGAATCAAACCTACTCGTGGCGCGTTCAGCAATACAGGCGTGGTGCCGGCATGCCGCACGCTCGACTGCGTGTCGGTCTTCGCAACCACTTTCGACGACGCCGCGCTCGTGTACGACCTGGCCGCCTCGCTCGATCTGGCCGACGGTCTGTCCCGCGAAGCGCCCGCTTCCGCGCTTCAGTGGCGCGTTCCCGCCGCGCCGCGTTTTGCGGTCCCGTCACAGCCGGAATTCTTCGGCGATGAACTGTCCGCGCAAGCCTTCAAAGCTGCCGTGGCGCACCTTGAAGCGCGCGGCGCGATCTGCGTGCCGCTCGATTTTTCGCTCTTCGACGACGTCACTGCGCTGCTGTATGACGGCGCATGGGTAGCGGAACGCTATGCGGCGATTCGTGACTTTGCTGGCTCGAACGAAGCCGACATTCACCCGGTTGTGCGCGACATCATCTTCAAGGCCAAGGAATTCTCCGCCACCGACACCTTCGAATCGATCTACCGTCTCGCCGATCTCAAACGCCGCGCCGATTCGATGCTGGCGCAATTCGACGCCCTCGTCGTGCCGACTGCCCCGGCCCACTACAGGATCGCCGAACTGCTGGCGGATCCGGTGCGTCTGAACAGCAATCTCGGCAAGTACACCAACTTTGTCAATCTGCTCGACTGGAGCGCAGTGGCCGCGCCGGCAAACTTCCGCGAAGACGGACTGCCGTTTGGGATTACCTTCATTGGCGATGCGTGGCGGGAACGGGCGCTGGCTGACTTCGCGGCGCAATGGCATCGGGCCACCGGGCTGCCGCGTGGAGCGACTGGGATGCCGCTGGCTGCGCAGTCGGGTGCCGCGCAGTCCGGTGCCGCGCAACCAGCGCCTGAGGCAAAACGCAGCGCGGCGAGCGACACCATTCGCGTCGCCGTCGTCGGTGCCCATTTGCGCGGCATGCCGCTCAACCATGAACTGACGAGTCGCGGTGCAAGCTTCGTGGAGAGCACGACGACCGCGAGCAACTATCGTCTCTTCTCGCTCGCAAACACGACTCCGCCGAAACCAGGGCTGCTGCGTTCCGAAAGCGGCGCACCGATTCAGCTGGAACTCTGGGACGTGCCGGCGACTGCATTTGGTTCTTTCGTCGCTGGCGTCCCTGCACCACTTGGCATCGGCACTGTAACGCTCGCGGACGGCAGACAGGTGAAGGGTTTCATCTGCGAGCCTTACGCCCTGCAGGATGCGCAGGACATCACGGCATTCGGCGGCTGGGCTGCCTGGCTCGCGCGTTAGCTTCTCTCATTGCGCGCCGGAATCGTCCAAACATTCCATCGCAAGCCGCGTATCATGATCCAAGCTCGCGATCTTCCGCTGCCGTTGGAACAAGCTAGCCGCATCCCCCTCACGCACCTGGAAATACTGATGGTGGACAACAGCGCGCCGACTGCGCCGGCGAAAAGCGCCAGCAATCTTGCTGCGCAAATCTATACGCAACTGAAGGCCGATATCTTCGACTTCCGCCTGCTGCCGGGCGACAAGTTCAGCGAAGGCGATATCGCAACACGTATGCAGGTCAGCCGCACACCGGTCCGGCAGGCGCTGTTCTGGCTGCAGCGCGAAGGCTACGTGGATGTCAACTTCAAGAGCGGCTGGCAGGTCCGCGCGTTCGACTTCAAGTATTTCGAAGACCTCTACGAAGTGCGCGTCATGATGGAAACTTCCGCAATCGCGAAGCTCGTGGAGCTGGACGCCACCTCACGGCTCGACGCCCTGCGCGAGATCTGGTGCGTGCCCGTGAAGAAGCAGCTTGACGATCCCGCCACCGTCGCCGCGCTGGACGAAGCCTTCCATGGACGTCTCGTCGCCGCCGTGGGCAACAACGAAATGGCTCGGATGCATGGGGACATCACCGAACGCATCCGCATCATCCGCCGGCTGGACTTCACCAAGAAACCGCGCGTGGCGGCAACCTATAAGGAACACGCGGCGATTCTCAAGGCGATCTTTGCGGGCGAAGCGTCGGACGCCCAGCAGATGATCCGTGCTCATATCGCGGAGAGTCAGGCCGAGGTCAAACGCATCACGCTCTATATGATGCAGACCGCGCGCGAACGTTACGGTGCGCGCGAAGCGATCTAGCGCCTTCGCCATCCCTGGATACGTGCACGACGCACCAGCGTGGCGCGTCGTGCGCACCGCTGTCACACAGCGTCTCTCGACCTCGCAAGCGTGGCAAAGCCTCCCGTTCCTCATCCCCCGCCTGGCTTGGAAGTTGCTCAAGCACTGCGCCTTGTATTCAAGGCGATATCCAACTTTCAAAATGGCAGAGGACGATCAATGAACAAGCGTGAGTTTCTGAAGGTCGCATCGGCAGCAGGGGTTGCGGGTGTGACGGGGGTCGCAGGCGGGATTCCTTCCGCGTTCGCACAAGGCGACACCGGTCCGATCAAGGTTGGCATTCTGCATTCACTGTCGGGCACGATGGCGATCTCCGAAACGTCGCTGAAAGATACCGCGTTGATGACGATCGCACAGATCAACGCAAGCGGTGGTGTCAATGGCCGCCAGCTCGAGCCGGTAGTCGTGGACCCGGCTTCGAACTGGCCGCTGTTCGCCGAGAAGGCACGCCAGCTGATCACGCAGGACAAGTGCGCGGTGGTGTTCGGCTGCTGGACTTCGGTGTCGCGCAAGTCGGTGCTGCCGGTGTTCGAGGAACTCAACGGCCTGCTGTTCTACCCCGTGCAGTATGAAGGCGAAGAAATGTCGCGCAACGTGTTCTACACGGGCGCCGCGCCGAACCAGCAGGCAATTCCTGCTACCGAATATCTGATGAGTGCAGAAGGCGGCGGCGCCAAGCGCTTCTTCCTGCTCGGCACGGACTATGTGTACCCGCGTACGACCAACAAGATTCTGCGCGCGTTCCTGAAATCGAAGGGCGTTCAGGAAGCGGATATTCAGGAGGTCTACACGCCGTTCGGTCATAGCGACTATCAGACCATCGTCGCCAACATCAAGACTTTCTCGCAGGGCGGCAAGACCGCGGTGATCTCAACCGTCAACGGTGACTCGAATGTGCCGTTCTATAAAGAACTGGGCAACCAGGGCCTGAAAGCGACGGACGTGCCCGTAGTTGCGTTTTCGGTGGGCGAAGAAGAACTGCGCGGTATCGATACGAAGCCGCTGGTGGGCAACCTCGCTGCATGGAACTACTTCATGTCGCTGCGTAATCCGGAGAACACCAAGTTCAAGGCGATGTTCGCCAAATGGGTCAAGGACAACAACCTGCCGGGCGGCGACAAGCGCGTCACGAACGACCCGATGGAAGCGACCTTCGTTGGTATCCATATGTGGAAGCAGGCGGCCGAAAAGGCCAAGAGCACCGATGTCGACAAGGTGCGCGTGGCGATGATCGGCCAGAAGTTTGCGGCGCCGTCGGGCTTCACGCTTGAGATGGACGGCAACCACCACCTGCACAAGCCGGTGATGATCGGCGAAGTGCGCGCCGATGGTCAGTTCAACGTAGTCTGGCGCACCAAGACGACTGTGCGCGCGCAGCCGTGGAGCCCGTATATCGACGGTAACAAGGGTAAGCCGGACGTGGTCAGCTCGATCTCCGACTTCCTGCGCCGTCGCCGCGTTGCTGAGGCCTGAGCTGGGTGATGTGAGTTTGACGTGAGTATCGCGTGATGGCCGAAACGCCATCACGCGTGCTGCAAGCCTGCAGTGGGCGCCGTCAGGCTGCTGCTTCGCTGGCGCTTTCCCGCTTCTCCCCCTTCGCCGTTTCTTCGAGCTTCTTCCGCATGGATCGCGCGGCCGCGATCATGTTTCTAAGGGCCGCCTCCGTTTCCGGCCAGCCACGCGTCTTCAGACCGCAGTCCGGATTCACCCACAAACGCCCGGCAGGAATCACCTCGCAGGCGCGCTCGAGCAAGCGCTCCATCGTGTCCACGTTCGGCACACGCGGCGAATGCGTGTCATAGACTCCTGGCCCAATTCCATTCGGATAGGCAAATTCGCCGAAGCCGTCGAGCAGTTCCATCGACGAACGCGAGGTTTCAATGGTGATGACGTCCGCGTCCAGCGCCGCAATCGACGGCAGGATGTCGTTGAACTCCGAATAGCACATATGCGTGTGAATCTGCGTGGCATCCGAGACCCCGCTCGAGGCGATCCTGAACGCCTGCGTCGCCCATTCCAGATAGGCGGTCCAATCCGCCTTGCGTAGCGGCAGGCCTTCGCGGAACGCCGGTTCGTCGATCTGAATGATGCGAATGCCAGCCTGTTCCAGGTCGTTCACTTCGTCGCGAATCACCAATGCCAGTTGCAAGGCAGTTGTCGAGCGCGGCTGGTCGTCGCGCACGAAAGACCATTCGAGCATCGTCACCGGTCCTGTGAGCACGCCCTTCACCAGACGGTCCGTCAGGGACTGTGCGTGGCAGGCGGTATCCACCATCATCGGTTCGGGGCGAAATACGTCGCCAAAGATGATGGGCGGCTTCACGCACTGCGAACCATAGTTCTGCACCCAGCCGTTTTCGGTGATCGCATAGCCCCACAGTTTCTCAGCGAAGAACTCGACCAGGTCGTTACGTTCTACCTCACCGTGCACCAGCACATCGAGTCCGAGCTCCTCCTGCTTGCGCATCACCGTGGCCGTTTCGGCGCGCATGCGTTCGAGGTAGTCGAGCGCGCGCAATTCGCCGCGCTTATAAGCCGCGCGGGCCTGGCGGATCGCGGGCGTCTGCGGAAACGAACCAATCGTTGTGGTGGGCAGGAGCGGCAGCTTCAGGGCGTGCCGCTGCACGCGGCTGCGGGCTTCGAACGGGCTCTTGCGGCTCGCCATCGCCTCTGTCACGGCCGCGATCTTTCTTTGCACCAGCACGTTCGTGACCGCCTTCGACGCGCGCCACGCAGCGAGAGCCTTGTCCGCGGCGGCAAGCGAAGGCTCGGCCGCGGCCTCATCACGTAACGCCAGCGCAAGCGTGCCGATTTCCGCGAGCTTTTCCGTCGCAAAGGCTAACCATGTCTTCACCTCGGGATCGAGCCGCTTCTCCACTGCGAGCGAAACGGGGACGTGCTGCAGCGAACACGACGGCGCAATCCAGAGCGTGTCGCCGCGTTCGTCATGCAACTGCTGCAACGATCCGACGATTTCGCGCAAAGCAGCGCGCCAGACATTGCGTCCGTCGATCACACCGACCGACAGCACCTTGTCCTTCGGCAGCACCGTGCGCCACGTGTCGAGTTGCTGCGGAGCCCTGACCAGATCGATATGCACGCCGTGGACCGGCAGCTTCGCGACGAGCGCGGCGTGATCCGCGGCGGTGTCGAAATAGGTGGCCAGCAATACCTTCACGCCTGCGGCGCCCAGCACGTCATACACGGCTGAAAACGCTTCGAGCCACTCGGCGTCGAGGTCGAGACACAGCGCGGGTTCGTCGATCTGTACCCACTCGACACCACGCCGCTTCAACTCATCAAGAATGCGTGAGTAGCGGATCACGAGCTTCGGCAGCAGCGACAAGCGGTCGAATCCCGGCGTCTGGCTCTTGGACAGCCACAGATACGTGATCGGCCCAATCAACACCGGTTTGACCGGCAGATCGAGCGCAAGCGCTTCATCGATCTCTTCGAAGAACCAGTTCACGCCACCGTTAAAGGTCGTCTGTGGTCCCAGTTCTGGCACGAGGTAGTGGTAGTTGGTGTCGAACCACTTGGTCATTTCCATGGCCGGCTGCGCCTTGTTACCGCGCGCCAGTTCGTAGTACTGAGCCAACGACAACGCCGCCGGCTCGAATTCGAAGCGCTCGGGCAGCGCGCCCAACAGTGCGGTCAGATTCAGCATGGGGTCGTAGTACGCGAAATCGCCGACCGTCACGAAGTCCAGCTTTGCCGCGCGTTGCTGCTCCCAGTGACGCGCGCGTAATTCCCGCGCGACGCCGCGCAGGTACGCGTCGTCAGACTCCCCGCGCCAGAACGACTCCTGGGCGAACTTGAGTTCGCGATGCGCGCCGATGCGCGGAAAACCATGTATGTGGGTGCGAGCCATTGCCGATCCTTGACTGAATGGCGCACAGTTTGAGAGGCACGCTATGATTCATCAAGCGACATCTTTTCATTATCGTATGAGCCACATTCATATCAAAGACACCTCGGCTTACGGCCACCGCGGGCGGCAGCATGCTTGAACTGCGCCATCTTCGCTCCCTGATCGCGATTGCCGATTCGGGCAAGCTCGTCACCGCCGCCGAGCGCGTCAATCTCAGTCAGTCCGCGCTATCCCACCAGATCCGCGACATGGAAGCCCACTACGAGGTATCGCTATTCGAGCGGACCCGGCAAGGTCTACGCTTTACGGTGGCAGGCGAACGGCTGCTGGCTCTCGCCCGCGAAACGGTGGCGGGAGTAGCGGCCGCTGAACGGGATCTGGTTCGCCTGAAGGAAGAAGTGCGCGGCGAGCTTCGCATCGTGCTGGAGTGCCACACGTGCTTCGACTGGCTGATGCCGGTGATGGATGAGTTCCGGCGCCGCTGGCCGGAGGTCGAGGTTGACCTTGTGGCGGGATTTCACGCAGATCCGATGCGGCTCCTGAGCGAGGGCAAAGCCGATGTGGTGATCGGATCAAAACCGGCCACCCGGCGCAATCTGGACATCGCACCGCTGTTCAGGTTTGAAATCCAGGTAGTGCTTGCCAATGAACACCGTCTGCGCAGCAAGCGGCGTCTGACCGCCGAAGATTTACGTGGCGAAACCCTCATCACTTACCCGGTTCCCGAAGCGCGCATCGACCTGATCCGCGAGGTGCTGGAGCCGGCCGGCATCCGGCTCGAGCGCCGCACCGCCGAGTTGACCATCGCGATCATGCAACTGGTGGCGAGCCGCCGGGGTATCGCAGCGCTGCCGAACTGGGGCTTGAAGAATTACGTCGACCACGACTATGTGCTGGCGAAACGCGTCGGCACGAGCGGGCTATGGAGCGAGCTTTACGCCATCGCGCCGAAAGGGACAGCGGGCCGTCCTTACTTCGAAGATTTCGTGTCGATAGTGCGCGACACCTGCGCGGCACAGCTCGACAGTATCGAACTGCTGACGAGTGTCGAGTGATCGTGCACCAGTCGGCGGTCGCTGGTACCTTAGCTTGAACCCGGCGCCCTTGTGTAACGCGAGTTGTGCGTCTCCCGTCTAATCAGGCTGAAGCCCTCTGGAGAAAACATGCTTGCATCGCCTGTCAGGCTGCGCAAAGCCGCAGCGGTCATCGCAACGTTTAGCTTTGTCGCAGCGCTGGCCGGTTGCAGTACCCCTCGAACCGTTGTCCAGGCGCAGAAAACCGCCGTCGATGCGTTGCCAAACGGGATTGCCGTGCGGCCAGCCGATGGCGCGCTCTTTATCACCGATGATCGCACCAGCAGCGTGTTGTCCTCGCACGGAGGGGCATTCACGCCATATGCAGAGATTCCGGTTGGAGTGGCCCAGGGTAAAAGCCTCAGCCAGATCACCTTCGCGCAGTCGGGCGCCCTGCTCGCCGAACGGTTCGGGTTTGGTACCGCGAGCGCGATATTCGAAGTCAGCGGCAATGGCACAACCGTGGCGCTAAGCGGACCCAACCCGGCCCGGCGCAGGTTGGGACTGGTTGAGCTTGCGCCTGGCCAGCTCCTGTCTACCTGGTTCATCAAGACCGGCAGCAACCCGCCGCAAGGTGCCCTGAGTCTGGTGACCTATGACGAGGCGACCCACGCCGCAACCGAACGCGATCTACTCACAAGGCTCGGCAAACCGGTTGGGATTGCCGTATCAGGGGGGAACGTGTTTGTCTCCGATCAGGCCAACGGCAATATCGTGAAGGCGAATCTGGGTGCGCTTCTGAGCTCTCCGGCGCCGGTGGCGCCTACCGTGTTTGCACGCGTAGATAGCCCCGATCTGATGACCGTGGATAGCGAGGGTCAGCTCTATACGAAATGCAACAAGAACAGCCTCTGCGCGATCGCCCCGGACGGCACGGTCAGCGTGATCGCCAACGACTTCCAGGATGCCCGAGGCGTCGCGATCGATGCCGCGCATCATGTCCTGTATGCGGTCGATCGCGGACCTTCGTCCGGCGGGACCAGTTATGTGCGCAGCTTTCCTATCAAGTGACGACGATGGGATGAAGCAAGCGGGCGAAGGGTATGCGACTGCGGGCAAACCCTCGCCTCACGCAACACCTCGTTATTGATCGACACCCACGATCACACTCGACGCCTTGAAAATGGCGGTCGCGGATTTGCCGGTTGCGAGACCCAGGCGGTCGACGCTTTCATTGGTGATGATGGCCGCGATCTGCGCGCCATTGGGCGCCGCAATTTCGATTTCGGCATTGACCGCGCCCTTGGTCACGGTGGACACCGTCCCCGAGATGCAATTGCGCGCCGACACCTGGCTACTCTTCACGTCCACCATTACGATGATCGACGAAGCCTTCACTAGCGCGAACGCCGGTTTGCCTTCGGCAAGGCCGAGCGATGTCGCACTGCCACGCGTGATGACCGCGACGATTTCGAGGCCGTCCTTCGTGCGCAGCGTGACCTCATCGTTCACGGCGCCGTGCTTGAGCTCCACCACCTCGCCTTCAAACTGATTCCGGGCACTGGTTCGCATTGTCGATCTCCTGATGTTGCGTGTTCGTGCAGCGATATGAACACGCGTTGCTTTGTATAAGGTCAGAGAACGAGTGTAGCGAGAAGTTTCGCCGCGTGCGAGCGTTAACCTCGTCGCGGCGGAGTGGAGTGCAAAACGATTTTTTTGCGTCGTTATGTAGGCGAGTTTATAGCGTTGGGGATGACGGGATAATTGCCAGCTGCGACGACATTCGCAATGCGCCTCGAAGGAGGCTTCAAATCACCCCTTGATGGCCTGGTTGCGGCCGCAACAGTAGGTACTGCGCGATGAATCAAACGTCGATTCTTGAGACACTCAAACCTCGCTTCGTTGCAACTTTGAGAAGCCAGACGATCGACGCTTTTCACTTTGCGTCAGATACAGCAATTTTGACCTCGACCCAATATCCACGGGCACTTCTGACCGATTCCCCTGGAAATTAATTGTCTTGCCTACCCAAGGCAAACCTTTGCGCGACCGGCGATTTCCGCCACCGGTCTGTTACACAACCCGTTGCCCGTCTCGCGATTGAGACATTTCCGTCTCTGTGGGCTAGCGCACCTTTTCCCGGAACGGCGGCCTGTACCACGTCTTGCGAACTGGCCGCAGAGCCAGTCGGCATGCCGTTCTTAGCCATTTTGCACGGCTCGCACCCTGCTCGAAACCCTATGTGCGCATGCGCACAGAACTGACCGCATCCCGCGAACTTCGCGTTTTGATCGCAGAAACATTCTGAAACAACTTTTACTAACGTCGTTTTAAACATTCTGGCCGTTTTTGGCTAACCGGCGCCTGGCCCAATAGCGACAAGGCTTTGGCACTCCCTGGCACGATCGTCGCTATATGTCCTGCACCAAGCAGCAATGCAGCAACGCAGTAGATTCAGGTGTCGCTTGACTGCTGTCGGGGGAAACAGTCAAGCGGCAACAACGGACTTCAGGACGCGGTATGCCGATAGATGGCGAGGCGAAACCTGGAGTCCACGCTGGGGACCAGTTCATGGGCCCACCAGCACCTGGAACGAGGCAGGGACGGTCTGGATGGTTCAGCCGGCGGTATCTGCGAAGCACTCCTCAATAATGCTTCGCAGGCGCTACCAGCAGATACCAGCCTCATCCGCACTTTGCCCGCGCCGCGTAAGCGGCAAATGTTTGTGTGCCCGGCCCGCAGCGGGTGCTTTCTTCTCTTAGAAATTTTTTAAACACAACGAGGACTGACCATGAACACGATCATCAACGCAGTGAAGAACTTTGTCCGTGAAGAAGAAGGTGTTGCTGCAATCGAATACGGCCTGCTGGCTGGCCTGATCGCAGTGATGATCATCGCTGGCGCAACGACCGCTGGTAAACAGCTCAACACGCTGTTCACCAACATCGGCGCGCAGCTGACGACCGCCGCGAAGAACGTGAACGGCTGAGCGCGTAGATTCTCCGGGCGGTCCAGTCGACGCAACGGCACGCGTTGCCGGCGTCGACGACCACCCACCCGGAGCATCGCATGTGGCGTAGCCAGCCGCCCAACCGGGCGCTGGCCACGCGGACCGCAAGAATCTGAAATATAAATAAAACAGGTTTCGTCATGGACACTTTCGCGTTTCCAACCGGGCTGTGTGTCTTCGCTCTGGTGATCGCAGCCGCCGGTTTCGACCTGCATTCGCGGCGCATCCCCAACAAGCTGGTCCTGCTCGGGTTGATCGTGGCGGTGCCGGTGCAGTGGATCGCACATGGCGGGACAGCGGGACTCTGGCTTGGGCTGCAAGGACTCGCCGCTGGTATCGCGGTAATGCTGCCGTTCTACATGCTGCGCGCCTTTGGCGCGGGCGACGCGAAGCTGATGGGCGCAATCGGCGCCTTCGTCGGACCTTCGAACGTGTTGCTGGTTGCGCTGGCAACCTTCCTGGTGGGTGGCGTCTGGGCACTCCTCCTGGTCGTGCAACGGCGACAGTTGAGCCAGGCGGGCAACAGCCTGTTCCTGATGTGTACCAATTTCGCGCACCATAAGACACAAGCCGCGCAGGAAACCTCGCTCGGACGACTGCCCTACGGCGTCGCCATTGCGCTGGGCACGACGGCAACAATGTTACTGCTGCACTAACTCACCGGATTTCGGGGGAGCAGGCGCGAGCCTGTCGAGTCAATCCGCAAAGGAGTACGACATGAAAAATATGAGAGCACTGGCGATGCTGACCGTCGCGACCGTCGCCGCACTGGCGGCCGTGCTGTTCGCGTCGCGCTGGATGCAAACCCAGACGGCCCCGTCGACCAAGGTGGTCGTCGCCCTCAACGACATCAGCCTCGGACAACGTCTGACGCCCGAATATCTCAAACTGGTCGACTGGCCCGCCGACAGCATTCCGGCAGGCGCCTTCACCGACCCGCAGAAGCTCGATGGCCGCGTACTGAAAGCCAGCGCGCAACGCGGCGAACCGCTGCTCGATTCCAAGCTCGCGCCGGTCGGCACGCTGGGCGGACTCTCGGCGGTGATCGGCGAAGGCAAACGGGCAATTACCGTTCGCGTGAACGACGTGATCGGCGTGGCCGGTTTCGCGCTGCCTGGCAACTACGTGGACATCATCGTCAATACGCAGAAGGACAGCACGGCCGCAGCGAACGATACGCAGGACCGCAACATCTCGAAGATCGTTCTGGAAAAGATTCTCGTGCTGGCCGTCGCGCAGGAAGTCGGACGCGACGACACCAAGCCGCGCGTCGTCAACGCCGTGACGCTCGAAGTCTCACCGGACCAGGCGGAGAAGATCGACCTGGCACGCAGCGTCGGCACCCTTTCGCTGGTGCTGCGCAATCAGGTAGACACCGCTGACGACACGACCGGTGGAGCCACCAAGGTTTCGCTGCTGAAGGAACCCATCGCGGTGGCTGCACCGAAGCCCGAAGTGAAGACCGTGCGCATCGTCCAGCGAGTGGCAGCGCATGTGTCCGGCAACTGTATCCGGGTGATCACGGGCACGCAGAACGGCCAGGAATGCTTTTGATTGAACCGCGCAGCCGGACCGGGCAGCGCGAGCAGAACGCACTAAACGCAGTACAAAAAAGAAATCAGCATAGGTGACCAATCGGGCTGACCAATCAAGCTAAAGACTGGCTGATGGGCGCTCACGGCTTCATTCGGGGGAATGCAAATGAACCACCACAACGATGGCGCAAAGCGCTGCAGCAAGCAGAACCAGCGGCACCGCGCGACCACGCGCCACCTTGGACGGATCACGCTGGTCGCACTGGCCTGCCTGACCCTGTGCAGCGCGCAGGTCGAGGCGCAATCGGCAGGCTCGGATACCGCCAGGCCGCTCACGCTCGCCGCGAACGGCGTCAACGTGACGATCGGCGTGAGCCACCCCGCCCCAGCCGCAGAAGCCGGTCAACCCAAAGGCCTGAACTGCACGGGCGAAGTGCGCGACCACAGCACCGTCAACGTGCCCGTCGGCAAGTCGACGATGGTCAACCTGCCCGAATCCGTCCGTACCCGTACCGTCGGCAATCCGAACATCGTCCAGGCCATGCTGGTCTCGCCGCAGACGCTGTACGTGCTCGGCACGGACATCGGTGCGACCAACATGATCGTGCAGGGCCGCAGCGGCTCCTGCAGCGTGATCGACGTGGTGGTCGGCGTCGACCCGAGTGGTTTGCAAGCCACCCTCGCCTCCCTGATGCCGGAAGAGCACGACGTGCGCGTCAGCGCCGCGGCCGACAGCCTCGTACTGAGCGGCACCGTATCCGACGGCATGAAGGCGCAGCGCGTCGTCGAAATTGCTAACGCCTTCCTGCAGCGCGAGACCCAGGCGGTCGTGCAGGCCGCGCCGGCGAACGGCGCATCCGGTGCCGCCGCTCCGGCCGGCAGTGGCTCGAGCGCGGGCGGTCAGCGCGATCTGGCATACAAGAACCTGCGCATCATCAATATGTTGTCGGTGGCTGCACCGCAGCAGGTGATGCTGGAGGTGAAGGTCGCGGAAGTGTCGAAGACGCTGATAGATGAATTCGGTGCGCAAGCCAACCTCAACGGCAGCATCGGCAGCTGGTCGTTCGGTCTCCTTGCCAACTTCCTGAGCGGCGGCGCGGGCCAGGCTGCAGCGATCAAGTCCAACAAGCTGCCATTCGGCCTCGCGCTCGACGCACAAAAGAGCGACCAGCTCGTCAAGATCCTCGCCGAACCGAACCTGATGGCGATCAGCGGTCAGCAGGCCAGCTTCCTCGCCGGCGGCAAGATCTTCATCCCCGTCGCCCAGACCGCCAACGGTACGACGACGATCACGCTCCAGGAAGAAGACTACGGCGTGGGCCTGACCTTCATGCCCACCGTACTCGATGGCGGCCGCATCAACCTGATGGTGGCGCCTGAAGTGTCCGAACTGTCGCCGACCGGTGCCACGGTTACCTCGTCGAGCGGCAACACGACCTCCGTGCTGCCCCTCATCACGACGCGCCGCGCCTCCACTACCCTGCAGGTGATGGACGGCCAGAGCTTCGCGATTGGCGGGCTGATCAAGAACAACGTCACGGGCACCATCAACGCACTGCCGGGCGCCGGTGAAGTCCCAGTGCTGGGTGCACTGTTCCGTAGCACGAACTTCCAGCAGGACCGCACGGAGCTGGTGTTCGTCGTGACGCCACACCTTGTCAAGCCGCTGCCGGCCAACTACACACTGCCTACCGACCGCTTCGGCGACGTCAGCGAAGCTGGTGTGATCCTGACCGGCAACATGGAAGGCAAGGTGCACGCAGCGGCACCGGCTGCGGGCGCACCGCAAGCCGCGCTGCCGGCGGCAGGAACGGGCACAGGCACGGCAGCGGGCTCGAACGCAACGGCAATCGCTCCGGCACCCTCCGGCGCTCCGGCCACCCCCGCTGCGCCGGCGGTCACGACCCCGATTGCGGTCACGGCTCCCGTCGCCTCGGCACTGCCCGAACCCGTACCCGATCACGGCGTGATGATGCCGGTCGCCAGCGCGAAAGCGCCCTGAGTCTTCCAACAGCGCTCACGAACTTCACCTTGAACTGGGGCCCAACATGAACAAGCTCAAAGAATTGATCCGCACCGCGTTCTGTGCAGGTATCACCCTGACTCTGGCCGGCTGCCTGACGTCGACGCCGCAGTGGGACGCGCACTTCGGTGAGACCGTCCAGCAGATTACGACCGCGCAAGTGCTCAACCCGAACGCCGCCAACAACACCGATCCGGTCAGCGGCATCGACGGCAACGCGGCCACGTTGAACATGTTCCGCTACGACAAGTCGTTCACGCAGCCGTTAGGTATCACCTCGCCTTATGGCGTCGGACTCGGCTCGACCAGCCTTACCCCCAGCCAGCCGTAATCACCCCCGCGGGAGCAGCACCTCGGGCCGCGAACCCCGTGAAGTGGAGCAAAGAAATGATCAACATCCTGTTAGTTTCATCGGACCCTGGGCGTACCCAGCAGATCGCCGCAGTGATCGCCGCGAGCGGTATCGGACATCAGCTCAAGACGCTGGCGACCGGCCTGCAGCAGATCTGCGCCGACAAGGACACCCTGCACGCCACCGGTCTGTTGATCTTCGACGGCTATCACCTCACGCAGGACGATCTGTCCGCGTTCGAAAAGCTTTCGAGCCGTCATCGCGAACTGGCCTGCACGCTGGTCACGCCGTCGCCTTCGCACGATGTGCTGATCCAGGCGATGCGCGCCGGCGTGCGTAACGTTGCGCCGTGGCCGATCGATCAGGACAGCTTCGTGGCCGACCTCCAGCGCGTGGCGGCACGCCGCGCGGAGACCGATCATCGCCAGGGTCAGGTGCTTTCGTTCGTGTCATGCAAGGGTGGCAGCGGCACCACGTTTCTCGCCGTCAACCTCGGCTATGCCCTCGCGACGCTGCGCGACAAGCGTGTGCTGTTCCTGGATCTGAACCAGCAGTTCGCCGATGCCGCGCATCTGGTCTGCGACAAGAATCCGCCCGCCACCATCGCCGATGTCTGCGCGCAGATCGATCGTCTGGATGCCTCGTTCTTCGATGCCTGCCTGACGCATGCGTATCCGAACTTCGATGTGCTGGCCGGCGCGGGCGATCCCGTCAAGGCTGGCGACGTCAAGCTCCCGCACCTCGAACGGATCGTCGCGCTGATTCGCCATCAGTACGACTTCGTGATCTTCGACGTGGGTCAGAGCGTCAACCCGGTCTCGATCTTCGCACTCGATCACAGCGACCTGATTTTTCCAGTGGTGCAGTCGAGCGTGCCGCATCTGCGCGCCGGACAACGCCTCCTGCATCTGTTCCAGTCGCTAGGTTATCCGGCCGATCGCGTACGCGTGCTCATCAACCGGCACGACAAGCGCGGCCATATCGCCCTCAAAGCCGTCGAAGACGTACTGGGCGTGAAGGCGTCGAAGCTGCTGCCGAACGATTCGAGCGCGGTGATCGATTCCGTCAATCAGGGCATGCCGGTGCTCAAGCAGCACAAGAACAGCGCGATCTCGAAAAGCCTTGCCGAACTGGCCGACAGCCTCGCACCGGCACCCAAGGCAGCGAGCGGTGCCGTGCTGACGCGGCTGTTCCGCTCGAAGGCGCGCATCCAGCACAGCCCGGCCTGACGCCGGGACTATCCAGAGACAAGAACCGGAGCATCGCCATGTCATTACGCGAACACCTCTTCAGACAAGCTGCCGAAGCGCAGATCGAGCCGACGTTGGCTCTCGTGGACGTGAACGCGCTCGCGGAGCCGCCTGTGGTGCGCAGCGCACCGTCCGCCGCTGAAACGGCTCCGACCGGCGGCATGGCACGCCGTGCGTATCAGCAGCTCAAGATGGAGATCCACGAGGCGATCATTGAGCGCGTGGAACTCGAGAAGCTGCAGCATCTTTCGCCGGAACAGGTAGGACGCGAGCTGGCGCAACTGGTGGGCAAGCTGATCGAAGAAGGCAACATCCTGATGAACGACGTCGAACGGCGTGCGCTCGTGCAGGACGTGAAGGACGAGATGCTCGGACTCGGGCCGCTCGAACCGTTGCTGAAAGACCCCACCATCTCGGACATTCTCGTCAACACTGCACATCACGTGTACGTGGAACGGCGCGGCAAGCTCGAGGTCACCGACGTCCAGTTCTACGACAACGCGCACCTGATGAAAGTGATCGAAAAGATCGTCTCGCGGGTGGGCCGGCGTATCGACGAATCGACGCCGATGGTCGATGCCCGTCTCGCCGACGGCTCGCGCATCAACGCCATCATCCCGCCTTCGGCGATCGACGGGCCGCTGCTCTCCATCCGCCGTTTCGCGGCCAATCCGCTGAAGGTGCAGGACCTGATCAATTATCAGAGCTTCACCACGCCGATGGTGCAGCTGCTCGAAGCGCTCATCAAGGCGAAGATCAACGTACTGATTTCGGGCGGCACCGGCAGCGGCAAGACGACGATGCTGAACCTGCTGTCAGGTTTCATTCCGACCGACGAGCGGATCGTCACCATCGAAGACGCCGCCGAATTGCAGTTGCGCCAGGATCACGTGCTGCGCCTCGAAACGCGCCCGCCGAACATCGAAGGCAAGGGTGAAATCAGCCAGCGCTCGCTGGTGAAGAACGCCCTGCGGATGCGCCCGGACCGCATTATCCTCGGCGAAGTGCGCGGCGCCGAAGCGCTCGACATGCTGCATGCTATGAACACCGGCCACGAAGGCTCGATGGCGACCATCCACGCCAACACACCGCGCGACGCTGTCACCCGCCTCGAAAACATGGTCAGCATGGCGGGCCTCGCGCTGCCGCCGAAGGCCATGCGTCAGCAGATCGCTTCGGCGATCACGGTGATCGTGCAGGCTTCGCGCCTGACCGACGGCCGCCGCAAGCTGATGAGCATTCAGGAGATCACCGGCATGGAAGGCGACACGATCAACATGCAGGAGATCTTCACCTTCAAGCGCACCGGACTCGACAGCGAAGGCCGCATCAAGGGCTACTTTTGCGCGACCGGTGTACGACCACAGTTCAGCGAGCGCCTGCAGGCGTTCGGCGTGAACGTGCCCGACCATATCTACGATCCGCAAAAGCGCTATGAAGTCTGAGCCGCATATCAGGACATCCGGGAGCGCATCATGAACAGGTTATTTCTGGGCTTTGCAGTGTTGCTGTTTATCGCCGTAGTGCTGCTGATCGAAGCGGGCTATCTCTGGTGGAACAGCAACCACGGCCCGGTCGTCAAGCGGCTGGACCAGCGCATTCGCGCGATGTCGGCAGGCGGCCAGATCAGTTCAGGTTCGATGTCGATCCTGAAGGCGCGCATGCTGAGCGATTCGCCAGCCTTGACGCAACTGCTCCTGAAACTTCCGCGCGTCCATTCGATCGACCGTCTGCTGATGCAGTCGGGCCGCGACTGGTCGGTGGCACGGTTTCTCGCCTACACCCTCGCGCTGCCGGTGGTGGCGCTGCTCGCTGCGGCCCTCTTCGGCCTGCCAGCCATGATCACGTTGCCGCTGGTGGCCGTGTTCGCGCTGCTGCCGCTCGGCCTTGTTTCCCGCAGCCGCAGCAAGCGCATCGCCCAGCTCGAAACGCAACTGCCCGAAGCAGCGGATCTGATCAGCCGCTCGCTGCGCGCCGGTCACTCGTTTCCGAGTTCGCTCGGCATGGTGGCCGAGGAGTTGCCCAATCCGCTCGGCGGCGAATTTCGCATCACCTTCGACGAAATCAGCTACGGGGTCGCCATGAACGATGCCCTGAAGAACATGGTGACGCGCGTGCCGGTGATGGACCTGCGCTACTTCGTGATCGCGGTGCTGATCCAGCGCGAGGCAGGCGGCAATCTCTCGGAGATTCTCGACAACATCAGCCAGATCATCCGCGAGCGCATGAAGCTGCTCAGCAAGGTGAAGGTGCTGTCGGCCGAAGGGCGCCTGTCGGCATGGATTCTCGGTGTGCTGCCGTTTGCGCTCGCCGGCGTGATCATGCTGATCAACCCGGAGTTTTTCATGGGACTGATCCAGGATTCGATCGGCGTGAAGATGATCTGTACGTCGCTCGTCAGCATGCTGCTGGGCATTGTCTGGATGCGCAAGATCGTCCGGATTCACGTCTAGCCACGCGGCAATGAACCGCACGTTTGCGAGGAAATCATGAACACAATGCAGCTCATGTTGTTGGGCGCGACCTTCGTCATCGTCTTCGGCGCAGCGCTGGGCGCGATGATTATCACGCGTCCCAATGTCCTGCAGCGGCGTCTGGACGCGATCGGCGCCGGGGCCGCCGGACTCGGCGAACGGTCCACAGTCGCTGCCGGCGCGTCAGGCGATGAGCGCCCGCAATGGAAGGAGACGATTGCCAAGGCCTCGGCGCACGTGGCGAAGCTCTCTCTGCCGACCGAAGGCTGGGACAAGTCGGTGCTGCGCACGCGCTTCATGAACGCCGGCTGGCGCAGCGCCTCGGCGCCGGCTGTCTATTTCGCCGCCAAGACGGTTCTGGCGCTCAGCCTGCCGCTAATCGCCCTGCTGATGCTGAGCAGCCTGCCCGGCGGCATCTCGAACAGCCTGCTCATGGTCGCCGCCCTGCTGATGCTGCTGGCGACACTCGGCTACTACCTGCCAAACGTCGTGCTGAGCCGGCAGATCGACCGGCGTCAGCAGGACATCTTCGAGAACCTGCCCGATGCGCTCGACCTGATGACGGTCTGCGTCGAAGCTGGTCTTGGCGTCGATGCGGCCATGCTGCGCGTTGCCGATGAGATCCACGTCAAGAGCCAGGTGATGAGTGACGAATTCTCGCTCGTGCTGCTGGAACTGCGCGCCGGTTCGAGCCGCGAGAAGGCGCTGCGCAATCTCGCCATGCGCACCGGCGTAGCCGATGTGGAAACACTGGTGGGAATGCTGGTGCAGGCCGAGCGATTCGGCACCAGCGTCGGCGCTGCGCTGCGCGTGCACACCGACATGCTGCGCACCAAGCGCCGCCACCTTGCTGAAGAGCGCGCCGCGAAAGTCGCGCTAAAGCTGCTGTTTCCGCTGATGTTCTTCATCTTCCCGGCGCTCCTGATCGTGCTGCTCGGACCGGCCGTGATCCAGATCTACCGCGTGATGTTGCCGACTGTAAGCGGAATCGGCGGATGACATAAAGCCGGAACGCAGTCAGCGCCAAGAAAATCAGCACCATAAAAAAGCCGGACCAAAACTGGATGTTGCAGCGGGGGAATACAAGATGGGACCGACAAGAAGACGAATGACCCGACGCTCCCGCAAGGGACAGGCCGGCTCGACCGTGGTGGAATTCGCAATCATCGCGCCTTTACTACTGTTCGTGATCTGCATGATCATCGACCTAGGTCTGATGTTCTGGGTCAACCTGACCATGCAATACGCCGTGCACGAAGGCGCGCGCTATGCCGTCACTGGTCAGGACAATCTCGATCCCAACACCGCCAACCAGCAACGCTATCTGGCTGTGATTCAGGACATCGAAAGTTCGTCGATGGGGCTGTACTCGCTGGTCAATCCGACCATCTCGGTCACCGTCAACGGCACGCCTGCCACCTACGGCGCGAACATGTTCGGTGGTCCGGGCGATCTCGTCGTGCTGCAACTGAACTGCAACTGGTCGCTGCTGACGCCGCTGATTGCGCCGTTTTTCAGCAAGGGCGTGTACTCGTTCAGCGTCGCGGCCACCATGCGCAACGAGGGGTTCTGATGAAACCGAGCCGCCCAATCCGTCGCTTCAAACGCCTGACCAGCCGGCGCGCGATGTCCGGCATTGCGTCCGTCGAATTTGCCGTCCTGTTGCCGATGCTTCTGCTGCTGGCGGTGCCTACGTACGATCTGGCGCGCAACATTCAGGCAAACATGATCCTCGTGAATCTCAGCCGCGAAGGCGCCAACCTGGCCTTGCGGGCCTCGCTGACGTTTCCGATGGAAACCATCATGAACGATCTGGCTGCCACCACGCCGCCGCTGGACATGGTCGATCATGGCATGATCTACATTACCGAGGTGATGGGCGACAACGAGAACTGCAACGCGCAGGGCACCAACTGCACGGTCCGCAAGATCGTGCTGGCGCAGTACGAATGGCAACCCAATGGCCAGCAGAGCACCTACGCGCCGACCAGCGCCGTGTGGAACTGCAGTTCGGGTAACTGGGGCAGCGACGGCAGTTGCAGCGGGATCGGCACGGGGCTCGCCGCGCCCACTGCGAACGCGCTGACGGGCCAGTTGATGGCCGGCCAGATCGTCTATGTGGTGGAGAGTTTTTACCAGATGCAATACGTGTTCGGCTCGGCCAACTTTGGCTTCGGGGTGTCGACCTCGGTACTCAATCCCAATCTGTACTCGATGAATGTGTTTTGACCGGCCTGCGGGGGCATGATGAAAACAACCGGCTACTCTGGACGCAGATCCAGCAGTCGTAACAGCAAATATAAACAGCGCGGCGCGGTAAGTATCATCGTCGCCGCTTCCATCGTACTGCTGATTGGTATCCTGGGCCTCGCCGTCGATGCCGGCATGGGCTACATGGTCAAGGCCAAGCTCGACGCCGCGACCGATGCTGCGGCCATCGCCGCGGGCGAAGCTGTCACGACCGGCAGCAATCAGGCCACGCAAGCGGCCAATGCGATCGCAGCCGCCAACACGTTCTTTGCGGCCAACTACCCGGCGGGCTACCTCGGCACAACGGCGTCGATGAATTCGCCGTCGGTGGTCTTCAACCAGGGCACGATTACGATCGACACATCAGCGCAGGCGAGCTACCCCGTCAGCTTCATGCACCTGTTCGGCTTCAATCTGCTGAATGTTGCAAGCTCATCCCAGACCGTGAGAAAGGATCTGGACCTCGTGCTGATCATCGACACCACGGGCTCGATGGCGACCGACTCGGCCGTGCCGCCCGCAGTCCGTTCCGCGGCGATCACCTTCCTGCAGCAATTCGACCCGCTTACCGACCGCGTTTCGCTGATTCACTTTGCCTACGGCACGGTGGTCGACCAGCCATTTAACGGTAACGCGCGCGGCTTCGACATGGCGGCGATGACCAAGAGCATCAACGCGTTCAATTTCGCAGGCAGCACCAATTCGGAAGAGGCCTACTGGAACGCGCTCAACCAGTTGAACACCGTGATCACCCAGCCGTCGAGCCTGCGGGTCATCGTGTTCTTCTCGGACGGCGCACCCAACAGCTTCGCGTCGATCTTTCCGACCAGCAACAAGGCCTGCAACTCGATTGCGGGGACCGTGATCAGCGGCGATACGCCGAGCACGCCGGCCGCGCTTTACGCTGACAACGTACAGAGCCAGCAACTCTCCTCGCCCTGCTACAACAACAACGCGTCGAAGGTCATCACGCAGATGCCCACATGGTTCAACGCGCATAACACGCCCTGGCTCGACAACCAGACCATTCCAGTAATCACCAATACGCCGCGCGTCGTGACCAGTACGGTGAACTACACGAACGTGAACAATGCAGCACGCAATATTGCCGAAGGAATGGCCAATGTCGCCCGCAACGAAGGTACCTACGTCTACGCGATTGGCCGCGGCTCGGAGCTTCTGCAACCCGAAGGTGCGAATAACGAAATCGGCCAGAATGTGTTGAAGTGCATGGCCAACACGACCGACTCTCTGTCGCGTTGTTACAACCCGAAGCAGCCGGTAGGCGTGTACTGCAGCGCGCTGACGCCGTCGGATATGACGCCATGCTTCTCCAAGCTCGCTTCGGAGATACTACGGATTGCGAAATAGGTGAAAGCCGTACAACCGCAGGCAAGGCCCGCTGCGCCTGATTAGCCGGCCGGCCTTGCGTACACGGCGGTTCCGTAGCAGAGAACTTCCGTCACGCCGGAGGCGATCTCGGTCGCGTCGTAGCGCATCCCGACGATGCCGTTGCCGCCGAATTGCGCGGCCTCCGCGACCATCCGCTCATAGGCGTCCTGCCGCGCGCGTTCGCACAGGGCGGTATAGAGCGAGATATTGCCGCCGAAGATTGTCTGCAGCGAGGCGCCGATCGAACCCACCACGGAACGCGAACGGACAATGATGCCGCGCGCGATACCCAGTGACTGTTCAACCCGGTAACCGGGAATCTCAAATGCGGTCGACACCATGTGACGTTCTATCATTGCGCTCTTTTTGACGAGTGACGGGCGGATGTGGGCGGCGAGGCGCCCACATGACGCCTCGCACCACGGCGAGCGCGGCGAAACATTTTCGGCGCCCGCAGCTTTCGCACATATCTTATCAGCCGCCACAACGGGGCATTCTGCACGCGCGTGAGCTCGCTTTTAACTTCCGCCAACGCGGCCCGGGTCGAGGCCAATTCGCCCAGCAGCACGTCGTCGATGCCAGCGCCGTCGATCAGCGCCACATCCACCACGCGGGTTGCGTGACCTGCCCCCACCTGCGGCTGCGGCCAGTTCGCGGCCGCACCGAATGCCATCGTCTGGGTGGCCTGCGCCAGCTTGCTGGTCCAGAACGTCAGCGTATCTGCCTCGGCGCCGCCGCTGGCGGCGAGCGCTCTCGCGACCTGTAGCGCTTCGAGGTGAACCTGCAAACCTTCGACCGCATCGAAGCCGTTGCCGCGTTCGCTCGCCTCCTCCCTGCGCGCGCTTCGCAGCGATGGATGAATGCCCGTGAGCTCGCCGATCCAACGTTCCGCTCCCTCCAGATACGCGGGGGAATGTGCCGCCAGATCGCAATCGAAAATCGCATTGGCGTACTTCGCCGTGTCTCTTAGCGTCAACAGCCAGTGCGCGAGAAAGGCGCGGTAAGCCTGCAGCGGCGTAATCGCCGCCACATGGTCCTTAAATAGCGTGAGGTACGACTCCATCGTCTGCGCAACCGCACCGTCTGGCTGCGGAGGCAACTCGACACCCAGCGCGCTCATGGTCTGCTGTACGACCGGCACATCCCGGTTCAACGCCAGCACGGCAAACGGCACGGCCACAAAGTGCGGATTGCGGTACGCGGCAAACAGGTGCCAGCATGACTGCCATTGCGAAATCGGATTCTTCTCGACCACGATGTGCACGGCGTCCGGAAACGTGGTGCGGAACCATTCCAGCCGGCCGAGCGAGCGGCAAAACTTCAGCACCGGCACGCGGCCCTGCTCGTGCGCTGCGAGCATCAATCCGCGCACGTATGCTTCGATGCGCCCGGCGCGCTCCGGGACCTGGCGGTCGAAGCGATCGACCGAAAAAGCCGCCTCGTAACCGGGGATACCTTTCACGCCCGGTTCCAACAGGTGCGCATACTCCGCGAAATAAGGGGCTTCAAGTGCGGGGTGTCCGGAACGCCAGCTATCGGCGGTACTGGTCGCCAGCTTCTCCTGATCGATGGTCGCCAGCATCTCGTGCAGCGGTTCGTAGTAGGCCGTGACGTTGTCGAGCTTACGAAAACACGACCACAGCCACGTTCCGGCCGTTCGGTAACCGGTGTGGAGAAAAACAGCCTGGCATTTTGAAGTCATCAAATCGGAGAGATGCAGATCGGGAGAGGTATGCCGCGCGGCACGTCGAGCGCCGCCAATGGGGCGCATCCAGACGCGGTCCCTGGCAAATTGAAAAACGTGGGGGGATTCATGCGAAGCTTAAGCTGGCGCGCAGTTGCTCGAATGCGCGAGAGACCTGCCTGACCGACAACATGTATTTCCAGTACCGCTCTTTCAGGAATCCGGTTGGCAGGTAGGTGCTGCCTATCAGTACCTGCCCTGTCCCCCAGTCCGGCCGCCAGGTCCGCGCAATGCCGCGGCGCATGAACAGCGACAAGGTAGGAATGTGCAGGCTGGAGGCCAGATGGCCGATGCCCGAGTCGTTGCCGATGAACCAGCCGGACTCGTAGACCCAGGTGGCGACGTTATCGAGCGAACCCAGATCGGGCAGTTTGAGGCCGAGGCGTTCGATATGGAGCCAGTCCGCGCGCTCCTGGGGCGCTACGACGAATTCAGGGCTGAAGCCCAGTTCGCGCAGCCGGATCGCGAGTCTGATGAAGCGCGACGGTAGCCAGCATTTGTCGGCGGTGCTGGCGGTGGGGTGAATCGCCACGCGCAGCGGGTATTTCCGGTGTTGCAGTCCCGGCGGCGGCGTCATGCCGTTGCTCTTGTCGGCGCCCGCGAGACCAAACTCGTCGACGCAAAACTTCGCCAGCCGGTCGGCCATGGATTCGGAGGACCGCACCCGGCAGATGTGATCGAGGAAACTAACCCGCGGGTGATACTGCTCGAGGCCCACGAACGGCTTGTTCCGGTGCATCTGGATCACCCGGTCGAACCCGGAAAGCTTTGCTGTCAGGTCCGCGACCGAGAGGTCATCGAGAGTTTCGACTTCGGGAAACCACGCGCCCAGCGACTGGATCTGCCGGCCGAAAATGGTCACGGCAATGCCGTTTTGCTGAAGATTTCGCGCGATCGTCATCATCAGCAAGGAGTCGCCGATTGCTGGCGAAAGAACCAACGCTACGCGAGAGATTGGCTGAACGGTAGGCCACATAGCTCAATCCGGATGACGCGCCCACTGATGGGGAGAACGCTTGCCAGTCCAGAACAGCAGTAATTTCCGCTTTCCGAACCAGCAGGAGTCTAGAACCGGAGCATATTATTCGCGTTACAGGTTTCATTACGGACGTTTACGGAAAGCTTGACGGAAGCCTACGCCGGCGGCGAGTCACTTGTACCGGTAGTCAGACCTCACCGGCTCCGAGCAGATCACCATGGGTCACGACTGTGGCGATCCAGCTGTGCAGTTCGTGCCGTTCCATCCCGAGGAGTTGTTCGGGCAAGCCGGGGGCATCGGCGACGGCCAGCACGTTGTGCAGCGCAAGAAACGCCTTTGTTTGCGAATACATGACGTGGGCCAGACGCTTGCGGGCCTCAGGATGCGCCACGCCGGCCGCATGCGTATCGATGATCGCGTGCGCCAGCTTTTCGCTGACGTACCCAAGCGGCACGCCTTGCCGGGTTTCGCAAGCGGTGAACGCCGGGCCGTTGGACGACAGGTTCAAACTCACATCCAATCCTTGAATGATTTCAAGCACGTCGAATTCGCTTTATATGTATGCCTAATTACATGCGCCGTCGATCCAGGCCGCAGTACGAGGACTGTTTGGCGCAGCACCCTACGCATTGCTAACAGGATTGCGCGACAGCGCGATATGCAGGGCCGGTAAGCACGGATCGTAAACGGAATGGCCCGCGCGATCTGTGGATCGTTCGTCTATATTTGTGTCGTTTTGTCATAGGCGCTTCATGTTCGCCTGGACCGGTTCGGCGCCGGATTGCCCGGTGTCGGGTGTCCTTTTACGTGCCGGCCTGCAACGCTTTCGATGCGGGTCGCATCGCCGGCTATTTTGCCTGTAGAGGCGCGGCGCCGATACACTCCGGCACCCTTAGGCACGGCGTGGCGGTCCTGCCCAGAGCATCCCGCCACATTTTCTAAGATAATGCGCGCTACCGTCACCGACACGGATGCCGTACAAGTCCTGCGCTGACGCGAAACCACCGATACCCGTTTCCACTACATACAATCTTGGGGATCTCTTGAAAACTACTGCTCCGGCCGGCCGCTCCTGGCTATGGCTCATCCTGCTGATACCGTATATCGCGCTGCTCTGGCTGCCGTTCTATAACGACACGCATCCGTCGTTCGCCGGCTTCCCGTTCTTCTACTGGTATCAGTTCCTGTGGGTGCCGCTCACCTCCCTGCTGATCTACGTTGTCTACAGGGGGCTCAAATGAGCGATGCGATTCCAGTCAATCCGGTCGCCATGGCCGTTTTCATTTTCTTCTTCCTGCTGGTCACCGTCGTGGGCTTTTTCGCGGCGCGCTGGAAGCGCGGCGACCTCACGCAGTTGCATGAGTGGGGGCTTGGAGGACGGCAGTTCGGCGTGATCATTTCGTGGTTCCTGGTGGGTGGCGATTTCTACACCGCCTACACGGTGATCGCCGTGCCGGCACTCGTGTATTCGGTGGGTGCGTATGGCTTCTTTGCATTGCCCTACACCATCATCGTCTATCCGTTCGTGTTTGCCGTGATGCCGAAGCTCTGGCAGATCGCCCATGCGAAGAATCACATCACCGCAGCCGATTACGTGCAGGGCGAGTACGGTGGCAAGTGGTTCCCGGGTGCGGTGGCGCTGACGGGCATTGTTGCGACCATGCCGTATATCGCACTGCAGCTGGTGGGCATGCAGGTGGTGATCAAGGGTCTGGGCGTCACCGGCGAAATGCCGCTGATCGTCGCCTTCGTGATCCTTGCGCTCTACACCTACACCAGCGGCCTGAGGGCGCCGGCGATGATCGCGTTCGTCAAGGACATCATGATCTATATCGTCGTGATCGCGGCCGTGTGGCTGATTCCGGCGAAACTCGGCGGCTACGCGCACGTGTTCGATGCGGCGGATACGTATTTCAAGGCCAAGGGCGGTGCGACCGGCATCATCCTCAAGCCGACGCAGTTCACCGCGTATGCCTCGCTCGCGCTGGGCTCGGCACTGGCGGCGTTCATGTATCCGCATACGATGACGGCGGTGTTGTCGTCGTCTTCCGCCGCGACGGTGCGCAAGAATGCGATTTTCCTGCCCGCCTATACGCTGCTGCTTGGTCTGATCGCGCTGCTCGGCTATATGGCGATCGCGGCCGGCGTGCATGTGAAGTCGGCTTCAGACGTTGTGCCGACATTGTTCGGCACGCTGTTCCCGTCATGGTTCGTCGGCTTTGCGGCCGCGGCGATTGCGATCAGCGCGCTGGTGCCGGCGGCGATCATGTCGATTGGTGCGGCGAACCTGTTCACGCGCAACCTGTGGCGTCCGATCGTGTCGCCGGACATGTCGTCCAGCGCGGAAGCCTCAACTGCGAAGATCGTCTCGTTAGCGGTGAAGTTCGGTGCGCTGCTGTTTATCGTGTTCCTGCCCACCCAGTACGCGATCGATCTGCAGCTGCTCGGCGGCGTATGGATCCTGCAGATTTTCCCGGCCATCGTGTTTTCGCTGTACACGCGCCGCCTGAATACGCCGGGTCTGTTCCTCGGCTGGCTGGTGGGAATCGTGCTGGGTAGCGGGATGGCAATTTCGCAGGGCCTGAAGCCGGTGTTTGCGCTGCATCTCGGTGATGCAACCTATCCGCTGTATATCGGCCTGATCGCGCTGGCAGCGAATATCGTCGTGACGTTTGTGGTGTCGTTGGTGACGCCCAAGCGGGCGAGCGTCAGCGCTTAACGACCTTGTTTGACTGGATCAGCCCGGATGTTCGAGGCTGGTCCGGTTTTCGAGCGGTCGACTTCTTCGAGTTGCCGACTTTTTTGGGCGGGCCACTTTCGCGTGGCCTACTTCGCATTCAACGCTTCCACACGCGTTTTCAAGGCGGCATTCATCGCCTTCATACTCTCAGCCGTATCCTTCAAGGCATCGTCACTCAGCTTTCCTACGAGAATCCCCGTGAACTGTTCGCTCTGAATAAAGTGCGTACGGTTGCCCGACGCTTCGAGTTGAAACCGGTGCTCGCCATCGAAGAGACCCGGAACCCACAGCGCTCCTTTCCAGCGCAATTCGTGCCCGGGACGAACCGTCAGCACGGTCGGGCGGAACACCATCGCATCCTGACCCGATCCTTCGGCAAACTCGATCACCTTGCCTTCAACCAGCTCACCATCGAGCCGCGAGATCTCCGGATTCCAGCGCGGATAATCGGCCGTCGCGGTAAGTACCTTCCAGACCGTCTGCGGCGGACCGTCGATCGAGATGTCCGTCTCTATCGAGCCGTCGTGGTGCAGGAAGAGAAGCGCAAGCACGCCCGCACAGACGATGCCGAGTACAGCGAGCGCAAAACGCCTGGCTAGTCTCAAGATCGATTCCTCAACGACACGCGAGTCGCAACAACGCACACGGGGACCAGACGCCGAACCGCCGACGCCCAGTCCCCCACCGGCTTAGTGCTTCGGCTGGAAGCCCGGCTCACCCATCTGCCACAGCGCAAACGCCCACTCATCGGCCAGCAGGTTGGCACGCTGCGACATGCTCGAGCCCATTCCGTGGCCCGCGTCGAAGTCTATGCGCAACAACACCGGCCGGCCACTGCTCGTCGCTGCCTGCATGCGCGCCGCCATCTTCAGCATGTGCCATGAGGACACACGCGGATCGTTGGCGCCCGTCGTGAAGATGACAGCGGGGTACGGCGTGCCGTCATGGATATGCGCATAAGCACTCATCGCATAGAGACCATGGAAGCCCGCTTCATCCGACGACGAACCCATTTCAGGCACGTTCGGCGGCCCATTGGGCTCGGTTTCGAAGCGCAGCGCGTCGGACAGCCCCACGTCGTCCATCACCACGCGGAACAGCGCCGGGTTGATCTCCATCGCGCCGCCCATCACGATACCGCCGGCGCTGGCACTGTTCGCGCCCAGGTATTTCGACTGCGTGTAATGCTGGTCGATCATGTATTGCGCGCTCGCGTTGAAATCGAGCATGGTGTTGATCTTCCAGAGCTTCTGACCCGCACGGTGCCACGTGTCGCCGTACTCGCCACCGCCGCGCATATGCGACACCGCGACGATGCCGCCGTGGTCGACCCACGCCTTCCATTGCGGACGGTACACCGGATCCATCGACAACCCATAGCTGCCGTAGCCGAACACGATGGTCGGATGCGAGCCGTCGCGCTTCACACCTTTCTGAGCGATGATCGACACCGGAATGCGCGTACCGTCGTAGCTAGTGGCGAATTCATCGTGAGCCTCGATATCGTCCGATTCCGTCTTCGAAGGCGGAATCAGGCCGGTGTCAGTGGCAGCATTGGTCTTCGGATCGTAGGCGTACTCACGCGGCGCCTTGACCCAGCCCTGCAGGTTGAACAGCGCACCCGGCTGACGTGGATCGGCCGTCAGGCCCGCTACCCTGCCCGCGAAAGGCAGATCGATCGACTGCGTGTCCTTGCCGTCGAACGACACGCGCTTCAACTCGAAGCTGCCGCCCGCCCGCTCGCCGATATACATCGCGTCGCTACCCAGCGTGAACGCGTCGATCACGTTCGTGCCTTGCGGCACGACTACATCGGCCGTTGCGAGATCCGGATGCGCCGCCGGCAGCGACAGAATCTGGAAGCGCGAAGCACCCTTCTCGCTCAGCAGATACAGGCGATCGCCGCGCAGCTGCACATCCGTTACGCCGTCATCCGTGTCCGCAATCTTTTTCCAGGGCGTATCCGCGCCATGGATCTGATCGAGCCGCGCAACGTAGAAGATGTTCGGGTTGTTGTCCATGTTGTGATTCACCACCGCGACCGCGTACGGCGAATCCGGCGCCAGCAACACATAGGTCCCCTGGCCTTCGGCAACATCGAGCTTCGGCGAGACGCCGCGGCCGAACACGGCCTCGTCGCCATCGCCGTTGGTGTTCTGGCCGAGCACGTGGATGTACGTCACCGCGTTGTACTCGGTCTTCGAGAGCGGCGTGTCCGGGCCGGGTTTCGGATAGCGCAGATAGAAGAACGACTGGTTGTCCTTGCGCCAGGAGACGACGCAATCGCTCGTGCGGTCGATCACTTCGGCAAGATCGTTGCCGGTCTGCAGATCGATCACGTGCAGTACGCTCTTTTCCGAGCCACCGGCGGAGATGCCGTAAGCGACATAGCGACCGTCCCACGACGGCGAATACCAGTCGAGCGCGAAGTGATGCGCGCTGTCCGTGGCGAGCTTCGCCGGATCGACGAGGACGTGTTCCTCGCCGTTCACGCCGTCGCGATACGCGAGCTTGGGCAGATTGGCGCCCGGCTCCAGCACCTCATAAAAGATCCGGTCACCGCGACGCATGAATTCGCCGCGATGCAGATCGTTGCCCATCAGCGATTCGATGCTATGTGCAAGCGATGCGCGACCGGGGATCGCGTCCAGCACCTTACGGGTGTAAGCTGCCTGCCCTTTCATCCAGCTTTGGACTTCCGGGTCCTTCAGGTTTTCCATGTAGCGGTAATTGTCCACCACCGGCGTACCGAAGTAGGTATCGGTGACCGGGCGCACGGGCGCCACCGGCGGGCCATCGGCAGCCTGCGCCGCACCGTTGGCGGCGAGCAGGGTAGCAGCAAGCGTTACAGCCAGAAAAGACTTGTTCTGTTTCATTCGAGCTTCCAAAAGAATGAGGCGCCGCAAGATTACCGCGACTTGCGGCTGGACGACTAGAGGGTCAATAAAGCGCCATCACCGTGCTAACGCTTCGGCTGAAAGCCAGGCTCGCCCATCTGCCAGAGTGCGAACGACCACTCGTCGGCGAGCTGATCGGCCTCTTGCGACAGGCTGGAGCCGATGCCATGGCCCGCGTCATAGTCGACTCGCAACAGCACCGGGCGCCCGCTGCTGGTCGCTGCCTGCACGCGCGCCGTCATCTTCAGCATGTGCCAGGACGCCACCCGCGGATCGTTGGCGCCAGTGGTGAACAACACCGCCGGATAGGGTGTGCCGTCATGCACGTGAGCATAGGAACTCATCGAATAGAGGCCGTGAAAACCGCTTTCCGTCGAGGTCGATCCGAACTCTGGCACGTTCGGCGGTCCGTTGGGCTCGGTTTCGGAGCGCAGCGTGTCGGAGTCGCCGACGTCATCGAGAATCACGCGGAACAGGCCCGGGTCGATCTCGAGCGCACCGCCCATCACGATGCCACCTGCGCTCGCGCTGTTCGCTGCGAGCAACTTCGGTTGCGTGTAGTGCTGGTCGGCCATGTATTGCGCCGAGGCGACGAAATCGAGCAGCGTGTTGATCTTCGTGAGCTTCTGTCCGGCACGATGCCACGCATCGCCGTACTCGCCGCCGCCGCGCATATGCGAGACCGCGACGATGCCGCCGCGCTCGATCCACGCCTGCAAGGTTGGGTCATAGTACGGATCCGACGAAGTGCCATAGCTGGCGTAGCCCGTCACGATGGTTGGATGCGAGCCGTCCCGCACCGTGCCCTTCCTGGCGATGATCGATACCGGAATGCGCGTGCCGTCGTAACTGGTAGCGAACTCGTCGTGTGCCTCGATGTCGTCCGACTCGGTCTTCGCTGGCGGAATCAGACCAGTGTCGGTAGCCGCGTGGGTAGCTGGATCGTAGGCCAGTTCGCGCGGTGCCTTGACCCAGCCCTGCAGGTCGAACAGGACGCCCGGCTGACGCGGATCGGTGGTCAGGCTCGAGATGCTGCCCTCGAACGGTAAGCCGATCGTCTGCGTGTCCTTGCCGTCGAACGATACGCGCTTGAGCTGAAAGCTCGGGCCCGCACGTTCGCTGATATACATCGCGTCGCTGGCGAGATAGAACGAGTCGATCACGTTCGGGCCTTCGGGCACCACCACGTCGGCGTGCGCGATGTCCGGATGCGCAAGCGGCGTCGACAGGATCTGATAGCGGGAAGCACCCTTGTTCGACAGGAAGTAGAGTTTGTCGCCGTGCAGCCGCACAGCGGTCACGCCATCCCTGGGCGCGGCGATCTGTTGCCACGGGGTCTGCGCACCATCGATCTGCGCGAGCGGTGCGACGTAAAACGAGTTCGGCGCGTCGTCCATGTTGTGATTGGCAACCGCCACCGCGTACGGCGAATCCGGCGTCAGCAACACGTAAGTCGCCTGGCCTTCCGGCACATCGAGACTCGCGGATACGCCCTTGCCGAACACCGCCACGTCGCCCTCGCCATCGGTATTCTGGCCAAGTACGTGAAGGCGCGTCACCGCGTTATATTCGGATTGCGATGGCGGCGTGTCGGGGCCGATCTTCGGATAGCGCAGATAGAAGAACGAGCGGTTGTCGTCGCGCCAGGAGACCACGCAATCGGAAGTACGGTCGATGCTCTCGGCAAGCTGCGTCCCGGTGCTCAGATCGACGATGTGCAGCACGCTCTCTTCCGAGCCGCCTTCGGAAACGCCATAAGCCACGTAACGACCATCCCACGACGGCGAGAACCAGTCGAGCGCGAAGTGATGCGCGCGATCTTTCGCGAGCTTCGCCGGGTCGACCAGAACGTGTTCCTCGCCGTTGATGCCATCGCGATACGCGAGCTTGGGCAGGTTGGCGCCTGGGTCCATCACTTCGTAAAAGAGCCGCTCGCCGCGGCGTGTAAATGCATCGCGGCGCAGATCCTTTCCGCCGAGTGCAAGGATGCGCTTCGCCAGCGCGGCACGGCCTGGAATCGCATCGAGCACCTTGCGCGTGTAGGTCGCCTGCGCTTTCATCCAGTGCTGGACCTGCGGGTCTTTCAGGTTTTCCATGTAGCGGTAGTTGTCCACTACTGGTGTGCCGAAGTAGGTATCGGTGACGGGACGTACCGGGGCGACGGGCGGGCCGTCGGCCGCCCATGCAGGCGAACAGGCGGCGGAGGAGACAAACGCGACTGCGAGCGTTAAGGCAAGAACAGATTTTGTTGGTATCAAATTCTTTGTCAGTGTCAAACTCTTCGTTGCTGTCATTTACGCTTCCAAAGGAACGAGGCGCGGCAAGATTACCGCGACTCGTAACCCTTCGACTAGTGGAATCATAAAAGCGGGGTTCTAACCTCGGCGCTGCTGCAGTCTCTCGTGGTTCTGGAATCCGCGTCGACTGATAGACGCGTCCCTGGTTCGCGCTAGCTCGCCGGATTGCTCCAGTTGCTCAAGCCCTCTCTCGTGTTCAGCTCGATAAACGACGGCACCGCGCGCAAGCGCTGGATATAGGGCACCAGGTGCGGCCAGTTCGTAGCCTTGCACGGCAGGTTGCGCGACCAGCGCATCAGCATCACCGCAAGAAAATCTGCTGTACTGAGCTTTCCACCCACCAGCCAGTTGCGGCCGTCGGCGACCAGCGCGTCGAGCCGCTCCCAAGACTGCTCAATACGGCGCTGCGCGAGCGCCTGCACTGCTTCGGCACCAGCGGGGTCGCCGTCCTCGTCGGCGTAAAACCAGTCACGCATTGCCGGGAGCACGGTATTGGCCATGAATACCATCAGCTCGAACCACTCGGCGCGATCAGGTGAGCCGGGCGCCGGCGCAAGACCGGCATCCGGATGACGCTCGGCGAGCAACATCAGCAAGGCGGCGGATTCGTGGCGCGGCACACCGTCGACGATGAGCGTCGGCACGCGGCCTGCTGGATTGAGACGCCGATACTCGGGGTCGTGTTGCGCGCCCTCGTCGATATTGATCAGCCGGGCCTCGAAGGGAATGCCCGCCTCGAGCAGCATCCAGTGAACCGCCATGCTCGCCGCGCCGGGCGAATAATAAAGCGCGTAGGTCATGCCTTCCCTCCTCCGAGTTAATTCATGTTGAACGCATCAATGCAAACCGCACAAATGATGCGGAATCTGGCGCCTTTCGACAACGTGCGCGTCCTGAGGCATCATCGGCATCGGTCAGGGCGGCGAGGGCTAAATGATCGGACAGCGTCAGTCGTTGCGCAAGCGGATTCGACGTTCAACACACGTTCGACGCGCCCATCGATTCGCCGCGCATGACATCCGCTGATGCCCGCGCGACGCCACCCTCTTTTCTATTTCTAGCGAGGTATGCATGCTTTTCGATCCGAGCCGTCACGAGCCTCTGCAAGCAATCGAATGGGATGAAACACGGGTGAGAGATTGCATCGCCCGGATCGTCAGCCAAACGGAAACTCAGATGAACGAGGACGGACTGTGGCCGGCCCACCCTCGCGACGGCAGCGATGAAGATAATCCACGCGCGCCGCTAACGCCGCTTTATCACGGCGCGTGTGGAGTCGTTTGGGCACTTGGCTATCTTGAAGCGGTTGGCGCGGTCAAGCTTCAGCGCGATCCGTTGGCGCATGCGGCAACGCTGCGCACGTTGAATCGGCGGTGGCTCGAAAAGGAAGCGTGCACATTCTTCGCTTCGTGGATGATGGGCGAAACGCCGTGGCTGATGCTCGAATACGGACGCACGCCGAGCGAAGCGTTGGCTGGGCAGCTTGCCGATCAGATCAATGGCAATCTCGACAATCCCACCCGCGAGCTCATGTGGGGTTCGCCGGGCACGCTGCTCGCCGCTTCGTTCCTTCATGAGCACACTCGGGACGAACGCTGGGCCGAGCTGTTTCGAAAGACCGCTGCGCAACTGGCGAGCGAACTGAAGTGGTCGGAGGAACATGGCTGCCACTACTGGACGCAGGACATGTATGGCTCGCGGACGACTTATCTCGACGGCGTGCATGGTTTCGTGGGAACTGCGTTGCCGCTGATTCGCGGTCGCCATCTGCTCGACGCCGCCAGCTGGAGCGAATGGGAACAACGCATCGTCAATACCGTGCAACGCACCGCGACGCTCGAGGACAACCACGCAAGCTGGCGCGCGTTTCTCACGCTACCGGAAGGCCGCACGCCGCGCTGGCTCATGCAGTTGTGCCATGGCGCACCTGGTTTCATTGTCTGCCTCGCGCAGTTGCCGAGCCGTGAACTGGATTCGCTGCTGCTTGCGGGTGGTGAGGCGACATGGGCTGCGGGACCGCTAGCGAAGGGCTCCAACCTGTGTCACGGGACGGGCGGCAATGGTTATGCGTTTCTGGTGCTCTACCAGCGTACCGGCGATATCAAATGGCTCCAGCGCGCGAGGGCATTTGCGATGCATGGCATTGCGCAGACTGAGGCTGATGAAGCGGCTTACGGACAATTGCGCTATTCGCTTTGGACCGGAGACCCGGGATTCGCAATCTACCTGTGGGACTGCCTGCGCGGGCAGGCTGCGTTTCCGACGCTGGATGTTTTCTACGGCAGCGCCACGTAGAGCCCTCGCTCAAGCGGATGCCCGTGCGCCAGGCGGCATGCGGGTTTTCCGCTGAACGACCGGGTTATCTACCTATCGCATGAAGCGATGTCATGCGCTGCCGGCGCGCGAACGATCGCGCCAAAACATCAAAGCCCAAGCCAACGATACTCCCACCGCCACACCCAGGAACTCGCATAGCACGCGTGTGCCGATGCCGTCCGGATCGTGAATTCCGGCAAGGGACGCGCGCATCAGAGCCGGCGACTGGAGGTCAGCGTAGTTGAAATAGAACATGTTCCACAAATCGCCGCTGGAACTGGGCAGCACGGACAGCAGATAAGCCACGGCGAGCTCGCGGCCATGGCTCCACGGTTGCTTGCGCGTCAGCCAGTGCAGCAGCAGCAGCACAAAGAATCCGATCACCGCCGCAATCGCTCCCGCTTCCATACCGCCGACGATGCCGTAACCCATCCACGATTGGTCATAAAGCATGTCAGCTTCACCAGGTCATCAACATCGGCGCATTATGCCCGAACGGGTATTCCCAACGCATTTGCCGGGGCGTTGTTGCTTCCTCCGCCGATCAGGACGGGACGAAGGAGGAAGCGCTCCCTTAACGGTCCATCCCGAAGCGCCGCACCGAACGACCAAATATCGGGAAATTTCACGATGTGGAACGATCCATTGCACTACAAAAAATCGTGGTGCATGGCACAAACCAGCCGTTTCGCAATGCCGTCCCACATTCCACAATCCGGAACAAATACAATAAGTTATTGTTTTTTATAGATAATTTTTTATATGCCGATCTCACTATCCGTGCTGTCCTGGCGACTCGCTCACGTAGACTCTTTTACATGAGCCGGCGTTCTGGACGACTGGTTTTAGCGGGCCACGGTAGCCGACCCGCGAAGACCATCCCAGGATCGGCCCGCGTCCCGCACGCAGGTCAGCCAGGCAAATGCATTTTTTTACGATGATCGGGAGACGAAAAATGAAAGGCTTTCGCTTTGGTTCGACGGAAGGATCGTTCTACATTTTGCCCGGCAAGGACGGCTGGGAAGCTTCGTTCGGCAACGAGACGCTTGGCGCATTTGCCAGCCCTCAGCAGGCCGCCGACGACCTCGCCAATGGTGTGTGCTGTCCGCATCTCTCCGAGGCTGATACTTCGATGCTCGAGATACCGGAGAAGATCGGCGACTGGGAAATCGTTCACGTTTGATGGGGCCGCCTAGGTAGGGCCGCCTAGGTAGTAGGGCCGCTTAGGTGGGACCGCTTAGGTGGGGCCGCCTACGACAGTTGAACAGATCACGGCGAGGCACGCCCCGCCACAACGAAAATGGCGCCCGAGGGCGCCATTTTCTTTCTACTGCCTCCAGCTCTAACGTCCAGCCAGCTACAACCGAAGCCGAACCTTACGCAACCGCATCCACGATCGCGTTGAGCGTCGCGCTCGGACGCATGGCCTTGCTCGTCAGGTCGGTATTCGGACGATAGTAACCGCCGATGTCTGCCGGCTTGCCTTGCACTGCAGCCAGTTCCTCAACGATCTTCGCTTCGTTCGCAGCCAGTTCTTTCGCCACACCAGCGAACTGAGCCTGCAACTGAGCGTCTTCCGTTTGCGCAGCCAGCGCCTCGGCCCAATACAAGGCCAGGTAGAAGTGGCTGCCACGGTTGTCGATACCGCCAACCTTGCGTGCCGGCGACTTGTCGTTGTCGAGGAACTTGCCGGTAGCCTGGTCGAGCGTCTTCGCCAGAACCTGCGCCTTCGGGTTGTGATACGCGTTGCTCAGATGTTCGAGCGAAGCGGCGAGCGCCAGGAATTCGCCGAGCGAGTCCCAACGCAGGAAGCCTTCTTCGACGAGCTGCTGAACGTGCTTCGGCGCCGAACCGCCAGCGCCTGTTTCGAACAGGCCGCCACCTTCCATCAGCGGCACGATCGACAGCATCTTCGCGCTCGTGCCCAGCTCCATGATCGGGAACAGGTCGGTCAGGTAGTCACGCAGCACGTTGCCGGTGACCGAGATCGTGTCCTTGCCGGCACGAATGCGATCGATCGAGAACTTCGTGGCTTCGACCGGCGTCAGGATACGGATATCCAGACCGCTCGTGTCGTGGTCCTTCAGGTACGTCTCGACCTTCTTGATGATCTGCGCATCGTGCGCGCGTGCTGCGTCCAGCCAGAACACGGCTGGCGTGTTGCTCGCGCGGGCGCGGTTCACCGCCAGCTTGACCCAATCCTGGATCGGCGCGTCCTTGGTCTGGCACATGCGGAAGATGTCGCCTTCCTCAACCGTCTGCTCGAGCAGGACAGTGCCGGCTTCGTCGGTCACGCGGACCACACCGTTCGCCTTGATCTGGAATGTCTTGTCGTGTGAGCCGTATTCTTCCGCCGCTTGCGCCATCAGGCCGACGTTGGGCACGCTGCCCATCGTGACCGGATCGAACGCGCCATGCTTCTTGCAGTCTTCGATCACAGCCTGATACACGTCGGCATAGCAACGGTCCGGGATCACTGCCTTGGCGTCGTGCAGCGCGCCATCGGCGCCCCACATCTTGCCCGACTCGCGGATCATGGCAGGCATCGACGCGTCGACGATCACGTCGCTCGGTACATGCAGGCTCGTGATGCCCTTGTCCGAGTTGACCATCGCCAGATGCGGACGTTGTTCGTATTGCGCCTTGATGTCGGCTTCGATCGCGTCGCGCGTTTGCTCCGGCAGATCCTTCAGGCGTGCGTACAGGTCGCCGATACCGTTGTTCGGATTGAAGCCGACCTTCGCCAGCGCATCCGCGTGTTTGGCCAGCACGTCCTTGTAGAACACCGAGACCACGATGCCGAAGATGATCGGGTCCGAGACCTTCATCATGGTGGCCTTCAGGTGCACCGAGAACAGCACGTTGTTGGCCTTCGCGTCGGCGATCTGCGCTTCGATGAAGCTGCTCAGCGCTTTCTTGCTCAGCACCGACGCGTCGATGATTTCGCCAGCCTTCACCGCGGTCTTTTCTTTCAGAACCGTCTTGCTGCCATCAGCGGCAGTCAGTTCGATCTTCACGTTGCCGGCTGCGCCGATCAACGCGGATTTTTCGCTGCCGTAGAAATCGCCGTTGTTCATGTGCGCGACGTGCGACTTCGAGTCCGCGCTCCATGCACCCATCTTGTGCGGATGCTTGCGGGCGTAGTTCTTGACCGACAACGGCGCCCGGCGATCCGAATTGCCTTCGCGCAGCACCGGGTTCACGGCCGAGCCCTTGATCTTGTCGTAGCGGGCCTTGACGTCTTTCTCTTCGTCGGTCGTGGCGACGTCCGGATAGGACGGCAGCTTGTAGCCCTGATCGCGCAGTTCGGCGATCGCGGCCTTCAGTTGCGGCACCGAAGCGCTGATGTTCGGCAGCTTGATGATGTTCGCTTCGGGACGGGTGGTCAGCGCGCCGAGTTCGGCGAGATCGTCGGACCCTTTCTGTTCCGCAGTCAGATAGTCCGGAAACACGGCGATGATGCGGCCGGCCAGCGAGATGTCGCGTGTTTCCACAGCAACGTTCGATGAGCGCGTGAAAGCCTTCACAATCGGCAGCAGCGAGTAGGTCGCCAGAGCTGGCGCTTCGTCGGTAAGGGTGTAGATGATCTTCGGCGATGTAGACATATCTGAGGTGGTGCTTGGTGAATTGGTAAACAGAGCGTCGGTCGCGCTGAGCCAGCTGGATTGCACCGTCGGGAACTGCAGACGAATGCGCACCGGACTCCGACGCGGCCCACGGACTACTTTTAGGGCGCGCCCGTGAGTATAGGCGTGTTTACCAGAATACGCTTCCAGACCTTGACATAATGGTCGGCTTTCGGGCTGCCTCGGCCGTGCTGATCCGGTGGATTCGGGGGTCACTCGCTGCGCCTGCGATCTGCCTTGTCAGGCGGGCAAAAGCACCGCGTGGCAACGCTTTCCGCGCTGCCGGCCTTGCTTCCGCTACCCTCAAGGCGCGGGCGCTTCGCGGGGCCAGCGGGCCCGAAATGGCAACGCTTCGTCAAAGCGGGGAAACACATCCTTGCTCGTCACGCCAACAATCAGGCGCACGCCGTACAACAAAAAGTACAAACAGCCAATGGGGACGCAATTTGACCACGCCAAATTTCGGCAGGCGAGGCTGACGACGCGCTCTTTTCATCGGAAACGAGCTGTTCACCCTGTCCTTTCACGCAGTCTTGCGCGCTTTCTCGCCTCGCGCCGTCACGGGCAGCGCCACGCGCTTCAGATAAGCCTCGCATAGCGTGATCAGCTGTTCGCGCAGCACCCGGAGCATTTTCGGCGGCGCGCGGCCCTCGAGCACCGCACGGGTCGCCCCGACCATGGCGCTGTTGACCATGAAGGTCACGGTTGGCAGATCCTCGAACGAGGCGTCGGTCGCCGTTGTCAGCATCGCCGAGGTCGCGCGCCGCGTCCGTCCGGAGATCTCGAGCACCAGTTCGGCGGCGTTCAGCTCGGCGGCCACGAGGTACAGCGCCCGGGCTTCGTCCACGCGAGCCGTCTTGGCCGCGACGAATGCATGCACGAGCCCCTGCACCATCGTACCGAGCGGTACGTGATGATGCCGCTCGCAGGCCTGCTCGACGGCTGTGGCGACGTGCTCGAGGTGACGCTGCATCACCGCATAGAGAAGCGCCTGCTTGTTCGGGTAGTACTGGTACAGCGTGCCCACCGAGACGCCGGCCCGCTCCGCCACGCGGGTGGTGGTCAGACGCTGCGCGCCCTCGCTCAGCAAAACCTGAATGGTGGCTTCGAATACTGCGTCGACGGTGACCGTTGAACGGGCCTGACGTGGCGTCTTTCTTGGCGTGAGCGCCCGGGCGTGCTTGCTATCCATATGCGAATGGTAAAGCTGAAGAATCCTTCATAAACTGGAATCCTAAACCATTCTTCAAGTACGGACGGATCGCAATGCAAAGTTCATCGTCACAAATCGCGCTGGTCACAGGCGCCAACAAGGGAATCGGACTGGAAATCGTGGGGACGCTGGCGCGCAAAGGCATGCGCGTGCTGCTCGGCGCACGCAACGCCAAACTGGGCGGCGCAGCCGCTGCGCAGTTGAAGGAAGAGGGTTTGGATGTGCAATTCATCGAACTCGATCTCGGCCGCCCCGAGACTCTGCGGGACGCGGCCGCGTGGATCGAAAAGCATGCCGGCAAGCTCGACGTGCTTGTGAACAATGCGGGCATCGCCGTTGCAGGCGACGGTCCGCCGACCAAAGCGGATATCGATACCGTACGGCGCGTCTTCGAGACCAACTTCTTCGGCACGCTTGCGGTTACGCAGGCCATGCTACCGCTTGTGCGAAAGTCGGAAGCCGGGCGCATCGTCAACGTGTCCAGCGGGCTCGGTTCGATCACGTTGAATGGCGATCCCGCCTGGGAGTTTGCGAGCGTCAAGTTTCTGGGCTACAACGCATCCAAGGCCGCGCTGAACATGCTCACAGTGCAACTCGCCGCCGAACTCCGCGACACGCCGATCAAGGTCAATTCCGCGAACCCCGGCTTTACCGCGACCGATCTCAATCAGCATCGCGGCTATCAAACCATTGAACAAGGCGCGGCCGAAGCGATTCGTCTTGCATTGCTACCGGAAGATGGACCCACCGGCGGGTTCTTCGATTCGAGCGGGGCGAACCCGTGGTGAGTGAGGAGTTGAGTAAGTGAGCGAGTGGCGAAGGGTTCGCCACTCGACAGATCAACCCGGCACAGCCGCGTCGAGCAGACCACGCTTTTCCAGCATCGGCTCGACCGCCGGCTCGCGCCCACGGAACGTCCTGAACGCTGTACCCGGATCGATCGAATTGCCCACGCTGTAGATCCACTTCAGCAAACGCTCCGCAGTCGCGCGATCGAACGGATCGCCCGTCTCTTCGAACGCCGCGTAGCCGTCGGCCTCGAGCACCTCGGCCCACATATAGACGTAGTAGCCCGCCGCGTACTGGTCCCCGGAAAACAGGTGCTTGAAATGAGGCAGATAGTGACGCATGCCGATATCTTCAGGAATGCCGAGCTTTTCAGCCTGCTCCGCTTCGAACTGCGTGATATCCACCGGCGTGGTATCGGTCCGCGCATGCAAGGCCATGTCCATCAACGCCGGGCCAACATACTGCACGGTCGTGAAGGCCTGGTTGAAGCGGCTCGCAGCCTGCAGACGCTCAAGCAGTTCCGCGGGAATTGGTTCACCGGTTTCAACGTGCCGGGCGTGACGCAATAGCACCTCGCGCTCCTGGGCCCAGTTCTCGAACAGTTGCGACGGCAGTTCCACGAAGTCCGCGAGTACTCGCGTGCCCGCGAGCCGCTCATACTGCACGTTCGACAGCAGTCCATGCAGGCCGTGTCCAAACTCGTGAAACAGCGTGCGGATGTCGTCGAAGCCGAGCAGCGTCGGCGAGCCCTTCGCGAAGTTGTTGTTGTTCAGCACGATCGGCAGCGTACCGCCGTTGCGGCCCGACTGGGAGCGCAGGATGCTCATCCACGCGCCGCTTCGCTTGGTCTGCCGCGCGAAGTTGTCGCCGATGAACACGCCGATCATCTTTCCTTCGGAGTCCGTCACTTCCCACAGGCGGACATCGGGATGATAGAGCGGGATGCCGTGGCGTTCCTGGAAGCGCACGCCAAAGAGCCGCGACGCGCAATCGAACATCGCAGCCTGCATTGCATCGAGCGAGAAATATGGCTTGACCTGGGCATCGTCGATGGCAAAGCTTTTCTGCCGCACCTTCTCGGACAGATAACGCCAGTCCCACGCGGCAATCGGTGTCGGCTGCCCCAGTTCAGTAGCCAGCGCCGTCAGTTGTTCGCGATCATGCTGCGCCTTGGCGATAGCAGGCTTCCACGCACGCTGCAGCAGTTCATCCACAGCCGCCACCGAAGGCGCCATGCGATCGGCCAGCTTGTAGTCGGCAAACGTCGCGTAACCGAGCAGCGCGGCCTGCTCCTGCCGCAGCGCAACGATCTTCGCAGTCAACGGGCGGTTATCGTGATCGCCCGCATAGGCACCGCGTTGGCGACGTGCATGCCAGACCTGTTCGCGCAGATCACGGCGCTCGGAAAACGTCAGGAACGGCTCGGCAAGCGAAGGCGACAGCGTGATGACGTGAGCGCCCTCGGGCAACCCGCGCTCACGCGCCGCCTGCGATGCGGCGGCAAGCACGAACGATGGCAAGCCAGCGAGCTCGTCATCTGCAACCGTCAAGGCGAACGACGACTCATCGGCGAGCACGTTCTGGGAAAATTGCGTGGTAAGTATCGCCAGTTCTTCGGCAATCGCAGCGAAGCGGGCCTTGTCGTCTTTGCCGAGCTTGGCGCCTGCGCGCTCGAAGTCCAGATGAAAGCGTTCGAGCAGGCGCTGTTGCTCGGTCGACAAGCCGAGACTGCTGCGCCGCTCGTAAAGAGCGTGCAGTCGCGTGAACAAACCTTCGTTCTGGTAAATCGCGCTTGCATGCACCGCCAGACGCGGCGAATACTCAAGCTCAATGGCCTGCAACGCGGGCGAGGTTTCGCTCGACGAGAGATTGTCGAACACCAGTTCGACGCGGAGTAGCAATTGGCCGCACGCGTCGAGCGCGGCTACGGTGTTCTCAAAGGTGGGGGCCTGCGCGGCCGTGGCAATGGCTTCGATTTCGCGCTTGTGCTGAAGCATCGCGGCGTCGAAGGCGGCGGGAAAATGCTCGGGGAGAATGCGGTCGAACGGAGGTAAGCCGTACGGTGTTTGCCATTCTTCGAGTAGAGGATTGGCTTCTTGCGAGAGGGACATGGATGGTTTCCTTAACGCGGGGTCCCTATTCTAGTCCTCGGTTGACGCCGTGACATCCGGATAGACGTAGTCGAGGTACTCCTCGCCCTTCCTTACGCATTGAAATCCGGCTGACTCATACAGAAACTGGGCCGCATTGCCGCGGAACACGCTTAACGTCAGTTTCGCAAAGCCCTGCGTGCGCGCGTCGTTCATGTAGTGATCGAGGAGCAGCCGGCCCAGTCCGCGTTGCCGCAATTCGGGCACCACGTGGATCGATGCGAGACACGCCGCACCGTCGATGATCTCCCAGAAGCAGTATCCAACCGGCACGCCATCCTGCTCGACGACGGACATGCGCTCGAGCGCACCGGTCCACTGCCGCAGATGCGCATGCATCGCATCTTTCCAACGCTGCTCGTGCTCGGGTTCGATCGTCTGGATGTAGTTCAGCTCACCCTTGTAGACCATCGGGAGATCGGTAGGCCGTGCTTTTCTGACGGTATGGCTGGGATTCACAACCGCACTCCTTCGCGCAAGATCGAGATCAACCGCCTGGATCGCGCGGAGGCCGCATTCTATCTGCAATCTTCGGGGCGCGTCGCTGCCTCCAAAATACCGCGGTGCGCTCGCATAATCCTGCTCGCGCTCTAACTGCTCCAACTCGCTCGCTGCGCGTTCAGTTCGCTCCACGCTCAGGGCTCAGGGCTCAGGGCTCAGGGCTCAGGGCTCGGAGTCCCAGTAATCGAGCGAATTTTCCTTGCGTTGAATGCCGACGAACGCGCGGCTCGCTCCCGCGCCGCGCACTATTGCCTGGTACTTGCCGGAGTCGGGATACTCGACTACTTCCGGATCGTCGCGCGTGCTGATCGAAAGGTATTTCAAGGGTGCGGCAGACGAGTTGATGATCTGATGCGGGTACTGAGGACCCGGCGGAATGAAAATGACATCGCCACCGCGGATCGGCAACATTTCTCCTGCCACCCGTAGCGTGCCCTCGCCCTCGAGAATCACAAACATCTCTTCCTGCGCGTAATGAAAATGATAGGGACACGAGCGTTTGCCCGGGGCCACGATATCGATCGACGCGCCGAGTTTCTGCGCCGCCGTACCCATCGCGAGACGCGTACACAGCGTTTCATACAGTGGCGGCCGAACCTCCGCACCCAGTTCGGCATCGTTGAAGTTTCTGATGAGCTGTGCTGCAAGCTCCTTGACCTTACCGCTCATATCTTTTTCGCTCCGAGGATGGATCGAACCGTTACGCTCCGCCGTCGTAACGTCCGGAGCGACGGTTCTTGTCTGATCTTTGTTATTCCGCGCCCACCGCCTTTCATCCGACAAAAAGCAGCTTTCCTGCCTGTTTAACAGGCAGGGCAACTTCACTTCCGGACGCGCACTGCGAAGCCATAGACGCACGCCTGGCCCTCATTATTGAGTCACGTTTTCTTTTTTGCCAAACGTTTGCGAATTGCATATCAAGTTCACCGCCCAGGCTGCCGAAAACGCGTTTATAGCGTCAATGCCACTTGAGGGAGCATCTTGTGAAGCCGCTACTGATTTTCGTGGCCCTTCTCGCTTTGGCCGGATGCGCGCAAGTGCCCCCGGTTACCGCCACGCAGCCAGAGAAGGCGCCTGTCTCGACCGATATCATGAATTTCACGATCCCGCCGGATGCGCTCGGCGCTCGCGATCCGCAACTGACCGCCGTGCTCGCCAAAGTGGGCACGCTGGCGGCGGCACAGAAACAGCCGACGACGATTCTCGTGACCGCGCTCGGGCAGGACTTGCCGTACCTCAACCAGGCCATCTGGCGAGGCGTGCCCGCGCAACATGCGGTGAAACTGAATCTCGACAACCTGACGGCAGGCGCGAACCAGCCGTACAGCGTGTCGATCAAGCCAACGCCATAAGGAAGCTGGGTTTATGTATCGCCTATCCGTAATGGCAACGAGTCTGCTGCTGGCGACATCCGCGTTTGCGGGCCAGCCCGCCAGCGCAGCGCCACCCGCCGCTGCGAGCGCGCTCTTCATGCCAGGCGCACCCGCCGCATCAGACAAGGTCTATCCGCCGTTGCCGACCCTGGCGATGCTGCCGCCGAACAGCGACGACGAAGACGATCCGCAGCCCAAACTCTCGCAGCAGCGGAAAAAGAAAATCCGCATACCGGACCGCAAGAGCATCGCGCCGGTCCCGCACATGGTTGTGTCGGATGCATCGCACGCGTACCTCGGCAACATCGAAAAGCAACTCGATCTCGCCCTGGCCAAATAACGCCCTACTACCCACAGTCGTAGCAACCCACGTAATTCCCGTCGTTCGTGCAGTTCCCGCAATTTCGCTAAGTCTCGCAAGTCCCGTAAGTCGCGCAATTCCTGTTCAACCGCGAACGCCCACTTAACACCGGGCTTCATTACGTATCGCAAGCACGCGGAGGCATGACCCGTGTTGTCCAACCATTTACCTATCGCCGCGGCGCCACTGCGCCGCCGCTCCCGCCACAACCTGCTGCGGCATGCGTACGCAGCACTCGCCGTTTCGCTGTTGTGCGGCGCAGTGCACGCGCAGGAAGACTGCTTCAATCAGGCCGCCGCGTATCAGGGCGTCAACCCGTCCGTGCTGCGCGCGGTCGCCTGGTTCGAATCGAAAGGCGACGCGAGCGCGATCAACCGCAACGCGAACGGCTCGATCGATGTCGGCCAGCTGCAGATCAATTCCATCCACTTCGGCGACCTGGCCCGCGAGGGGGTGCCCCATCGCGCGCTCACCGATCCTTGCGTGAACGTCTACGTGGCCGCGTGGCTGCTGAAGCAGAAGATGGTCAAGTACGGCAACACATGGCGCGCGATCGGCGCGTACCACTCGGAATCGCCGAAGCTGCGCGACGCTTACGCGCGCAGCATTCAGAAAATCCTCGTGATGTGGGGTGAACTGCAGGTTGCTTCGAATTCCCAATAAGCGGGTCTGCGTGGGTGTTTGCGCATGCCTGGGCAGGTCGATGTCAGTCTGGGCTGGCAGGTTTAGGAGAGGAAGTGGTACGGGGATTGCTGGCTTGTAAACTATCCCCATTCCTGCCCGGAGATCCACGTGACGAGCCATTCTCCCGATGTAGAGAAGGACACGAAGCAGCCCGCTGATGGCCCTCCGATTGACGTTTCGAGACCCATTGGCGACGCCCTCCCAACGCCTGTCGAACCTGGCCTAGATCAGCCGCTGCCCGAAAAGCCAGCGGATGAGCCCGAGGAGAAAGAGAAGAATAAAGGCAATGCGAGCGCCGGCTTGATTGGCGATACCGACACGCCGCCGGGTGTGCCAGAACCTGGTCCGTCGGACTTCGCTTAGCTGCTGCGATGGAAATTGTCTCGCGTCGTTGTCGGGCGCGGGGTTTCGCTTACGTCCGCATCCGCCCGGCTCGAACCATCGCGCCAGCAGCCCGCGCTCAATGGTGGTCGGGCGGCTCATGCGACTGGATAGGCTGCGGCGGGGTCGCCGCTGATTTCGCGGGCGGCTGCGCCTCATTCATGGCCTGCGCGATGATGCTCTTCGCCTCCGCGCTACCCGAATCGACGACCAGAGCGTTGCCGGCGTTGTGCCAGGCACAGTTCCAACGCTCCATATACATACAGCCCCGAGCGACATCGAGCGCGGCGTCGCGCTGCTGTTCGCGGCCGGTCAGATCCGTGCGCATATCGAGCGCCTCCTGATTCTTCGGTTGCGTAGCGAGGGCGGCTGAGAGATGCGACTCGGCTGCGCTCAGGTTGTCCTTTTGCAGCATCGCCCGAGCGATCTGAAGATTCCTCGTTACCTCTGGACGCACCTGATCTGGCTTGCCATTGACATTGGACTTCGTGATGGCATCGCGCTTGACGTCAGGCGTTGACGACGTCGCGGGATGCGGCGCCGCGGCCAGTGTCTTTTGCGCCGGCTTGGGCACGACGGTCGATGGCCTGGAGGCGGTTGCAATGGCAGATGTGGACGAGGCAGGCTTCGACACGGGAGGCGTTTGCGCAATCGGGCGCGGTGCCGTTGAACTCTGCACGGCTGCGCTTCGGGCGGCCGAACTCTGTGCCGTTGCGACGTGCGCAGCCGGATTCTGCGCAACCGGAGCCGGTGAGACCGCAGCCTGAGTGATGGTCCGACTCGGCGCTACCGCAGGCGGCAAGTTCGCGAACTGAGACGCCGGCTTCGGAGCCGCTGCTTTAGGTGCGGCAGTCTCGGCTTCAGGCAGTTTTGACGCAAGCGACGCGGGCGCGGCGGGTTTGGCTGCGAGCGTTGCGGACGCAGCGGGTTTCGTCGCGAGTGACGCGGGAGCATTCGATTTAGCTGCAAGCGGCACGGAGGCAGAGGGATTAGCCGCAAGCGAAGGATTTACTGCGAGCGGCGCAGGCATTGCCGGCCTCGCTGCAAGCGGCACAGAAGCAGGGGGCTTCGCTACGAGCGTCGCGGGCGAAGCGGGCTTCGCCGCAAGGGACGCAGGCGCAGACGGCGCCGTCGTCACCACAGAACTCGCCGCGGGCGGCGCAGGAACCGCGGTACGCGGCACGGCCTGCTGCGTCAACACCGTGCCGGACACCGCCTTTGGCACCACGGCAACCACCGGGCTACTGGGCCGCAAGGCAACATATCCGGCCACCGCCGCCACGAGGAACAACACCACAAGTCCCGCTATGACCCAGACAAACGGAGATCGCCTGGGCGCACACCACGGATCATATTTGGCGTGAAACCGGTCGTCCTCCACACCCGCCGGCGTGTTCCACGCCGCAGGCGCCGCCAGTTGCGGCGCGATCGAGGAAGCGGGAGGGGGAAGACGGACGCTGGCAGAAGCGGCAGACGGCGAATACCAGCCGAGCGGATCGAGCTGATTGGCCCCGCAAGACGGACAGGACAGCAGATTGGTGGCTAGTGTCACACCACAGTGCCGGCACTGTGTCGAATCGCGCTGATCGGAGGTTATATCACTAAGCATTGTCCGAACCGCTACCTACGTTGCGATAACAGGCAGATCCTGCTTACAGGTCAGCAGGTTTAGCGCAATATGATCTGCCGGTGCACAAAGATCAATCGGCGATTTCAGACATTTGGCGGATGGATGATATTCACACGCGTTAGAGGCGAAATAACGCTAAATAAAGTGCGTTATATCACCTGTTTTGCGTCGCCTGAGCGCAACAGCCAGCGCGGGTGGCTTCCTGTCTGAAACGACGGCACCCAGCCGGCGCAAATGTTGCGCGACAGCGCGCGCAATTCAGCGCACACTGAGTGGAGGCTCGAACAATTTCGACGAGCACACACGCAAAAGGGAGTCCTGTCATGGCAAAAGGTCAGATGCGCAGCAATCGCGAAGTCAAGAAACCGAAGCAGGCCAAAAAGCCGACGCCCACCACCCTGCCGTCAGGCTCGCCGCCCATTCGGGTAGCGCCCGCTTCGTCGTCGACAACGAAGAAGCATTAAGCTTGAGCTAATCAACGCCGGCATGCGCCGCACCTAACGGTGCAGCGCTGCTTACGGCGAGCCGGGGACGAAAGTCCCCGCGGCTCGCCGTTTTAGTTTCTGGTCAACCAGCAAGGAACTCATATGTCGAGTACCGCTCTGTTCTTCACCGCTGCGGGCGTCGGATTGGCGGTTGCGGCACCCGTCGGACCGATGGGCATGCTGTGCATCCGTCGCACGCTCACCGAAGGCCCGCAAGCGGGACTCGCCATCGGCATTGGAATCGCCAGCGGCGATGCCGTCTATGGTCTCGTCGCGGCACTCGGACTGGTCGGGTTATCGCACTTCATGCTCGCCTACGACCGGCCACTGCATTTCGCCGCCGGCCTGTTCCTGCTTTACCTCGGAATGCGCGCGCTGCTGCAGAAAACGCCCGCTGACGCCGCAAACGACGGCAGCTCCGCCCGCAACAGCTACGCCGGCACGGCGCGAGCCTATGCGAGCGCACTGCTTCTCACGCTGACAAACCCACAGACCGTCATCATGTTCGCCGCGCTATTCACGACGCTTGCGCCACGCGGCCCGTTCTCGACGACCGTTGCGCTGACAACAGTATCTGGTGTGTTCTGCGGTTCGATTGCATGGTGGTGTTGCCTCGTCACGGCCGTTACGCTGGCCCGTCATGCCCTCGGCAGCAAACTGCGGAGGTGGATCGATCGCGGCGTGGGGATGGCGCTGGCGGTATTCGGCGTGGTCGAGATTCGCCGCGCGCTCTGAGCGTTCACGCACCCGACACGCTCGCGTTCCAGTTTTGCGACAATAGCGCCTTTGCCGCGCCAGTTCGCGCCGCCGCGTCCACGTTTGCCGTGAGGCGCGCCGGCGTTCGGATGCGGTTCGCAACCCCACACGGCCGCCAGCGGTCCGCTCCATGTCACTCCCGCATATCGAACTGCTGTATTCCTTTTCCGGCCTGTTTGTCGGCTTTCTCGTCGGGCTGACCGGCGTCGGCGGCGGCTCGCTGATGACGCCGATCCTGGTCCTGCTGTTCAAGGTCCATCCCGCTACCGCGGTGGGCACCGATCTGCTCTACGCAGCCGCCACCAAGGCAACCGGCACACTCGTGCACGGCCTGAAGGGTTCGGTGGACTGGCAGGTGACAACCCGGCTCGCCGCCGGCAGCGTCCCCGCCGCAACCGTCACCTTGATCCTCCTGCACCGCTACGGCATGGACACGCCGGGCGCGAGCCGGCTGATCCAGATCGTGCTCGGTGCGGCGTTGCTGATTACCTCGGTGGCGCTGGTGTTCAGGCCGCAACTGGCGAAACTCGGCGCAGGCCGCCAGAGCTCACTCACGCAAGGCCGCACGCTCGGTTTGACCGTGCTGACCGGGGCGGTGCTGGGGGTTCTGGTGTCATTGACCTCGGTGGGCGCCGGGGCGATCGGTGTCACGGTGCTGTTGCTGCTGTATCCGCGCCTGCCCACTACGCGGATCGTCGGCTCGGACATCGCGCATGCCGTGCCGCTCACGCTGCTCGCCGGTGCCGGGCATTGGCTGCTCGGCTCGATCGACTGGTCGATGCTGCTGTCGCTACTCGTGGGTTCGCTGCCTGGTATCGCGATCGGCAGCTATCTGTCTGCTCGAGCGCCGGATGCGCTGCTGCGCAATGTCCTCGCCGCCACGCTGACGCTGGTGGGCGTAAGGCTGGTGCTTTCCTGACGCACGCCACCAGCAGAGGGCTCTGCGAAGACCCTCGCCTTACCTCGCCGTATATGCCCGGTACACCCGGGCAAACGCCGGTTCACCGCTGCCGCTCGACTTCTACTTGAAGAACCGGCAGGTCAGATCGGTTTCGAACTGGCGCACCCAATGGCCGGCGTCATCGACGCGATACGACTGCGCCCAGCCGCCGCGCCGCACGGTCACGAGGCGCCGGTGATGAGCAACGTCGTCCGGATCGGCTGACCCGGTGATTTCAAAATGCGCCGGCGCGAAGCCGTGCCGTGCGCACACCAGTTCAAAGGCTGCCCGTTCGCCGATTGGCAGGTCCGTGTAGCGCTGAAGCATAGCGTCCATTTTGGTTCGCTCCGGGTGTGTTCCGGGTGCAGGCCGGCTCCCAACCTCAACAGTACGCTTCAACCAGCGAAATTTGTGTGTCACAGCGCACGACGGATATAGCTCGCGTCGGCCAGCACCGGAACGCCATGCCGCGCTACCCACGGCGCATCGCCTCGCCAAAAGCAGAACGGGCCCCGGCGATTCATCGGGGCCCGTTCTGGGTATAGCCGAGCGCGACGCGCTCAGGCGCTGGTCATCATCAGGAAACCTGTGCAGGCCGAACCTGCAGGAGCCTCACGGGCCTGCAGGCCGGCGCCGCTTGCAACGGCGCGCGAGCCACGGCCGATCATCCGGCCGCGGCGATCACGCCCGCGGCCTCCATCAGTTCGGCAGCACCACCGTCAGCTTGTTCGACACCGAGGTCACGCCGTCGACACCCTTGGCGACGTCACCAGCCTTGTCGATCTGGCCTTGGTCAGGCACCGAACCCGTCAGCGTCACTGCGCCGCCACGAGCGCGCACAGAGATGCTCGACACGTCGATACCCTGAGCCTTGGCGAGCGCGCTGCGCACTTTGCGGCCCAGTGTGCGGTTTTCTTTCTTGACGGCCTTGGCACTCGGGGCAGCCATCGCGCCCGACGCAGCCATTGCATCGCTTGATTGCGCATACGTGTTGCACGCTATCACCACCGCCACCACACCACCCAGCGCCTTCAGAAAATCGACCGATTTCATGATTTCTCCTTTTACTTCGGTTATGACCGCATCTACCAAGCGGCTTCGTTACGACTCCGGACTGCCATGACAGCGCGCGACAAGGCACGGCTGGGCCACGGCCGATTGGGCTTCGACACGGAGTTGCGAGAGGCGAGAGTGGCCGGCCCGGCGATCGCATCGCGATGCACAAGCCAGCATGCCGTGAGGTCCGCCAACGCGCCCGGTTCTACTTTGTCGCGCCGGGTCGCGCTGCGCAAACGTTGAAACGCGGCAGCGATGCACAATTTAATCTACGCGCGCGAGAAGCGCAAAGGGTTTAGCGAAGGTCCGCGGCCCGGCGCGTAAGGTTCGGAGGCATCGTGGACCCCATTTCAGGTGGGTTTCTCCTGGGTTTTACGTCAATTGCGTGCCGGTTGCAGGCCGGTGTTATGCGGGTTTTGCCGCTATCTCGAGCGAGATTCAATGGCAGTTAACGCAAGTTTCACGCGCATCTCACGCGCATCTCACGCGCATCTCACGTTTTGTTACGGGTTTGTCAGCCCATCCCCACCGCTCATGCGCCGAAGCCGCGACAATCTCATGTACCATCGGCGCGAACATGCCGCAGCGGGCTTTGCCGCGAGCCGCCACGTGCCCTGCGTGCCCCCTGCGTGCCTATAGCCACCGCATTCATCGAACGATCCGTAGCCCTCACGTCAGCCCATGAAGTCTTCCTCCGGCCGCAAACCGCCCCGCCTGGTCGCCCGTTTCGTGGCCATCTCCTGGCGCGATCTCGCGGTGTCGTTCGGTCCGATTGTGTTGATCGCCGCCGTCGCCATCTGGGTAGCCGTGCGCCTGATCCAGCCCGCGCCGCCCCACACGCTGACCATCACCGCCGGTCCCAAGGGCAGTTCGTTCTGGAATGCCGCGCAGAAGTACAAGACCATCCTCGCGCGCAACGGCATCACCCTCAACGTCCTGACCTCCGAGGGTTCGGCCCAGAACCTCATGCGCCTCGCCAATCCGGACAGCAAGGTCGACGTGGGTTTCGTGCAGGACGGTGTCGCCCCCGGACCGGTGCCTGACGGGCTGATGTCGCTCGGCAGCGTGGCCTACGTGCCGCTCGCGATCTTCTATCACGGCCGCACCGCCACGCGGCTGTCGGAATTCAAGGGCTTGCGCCTCGCGATCGGCGCCGAGGGCAGCGGTACGCGCGAACTGGCGCTGGCCCTGCTGAAGGCGAACGGCATCGAGCCGGGCGGCCCCACCACCCTGCTGCCGCTGTCTGGCGACGACGCCGCCCAGGCGCTGGTCTCCGGTCAGATCGACGCGGCCTTCCTGACGGGCGATTCCGCGCAACCGCCGGTGATGGGCAAGCTGTATCGCACACCTAATGTGCAGTTCTACAATTTCACGCAGGCTGAAGCGTATGCGCGGCGCTTTCCTTACCTGACGGAGATCCATCTGCCGATGGGCGCCTTCGACCTCGGCAAGAACCTGCCGCCGGCGCCGATCCAGATGGTCGCGCCGACCGAGGAACTGGTGGCGCGCGACTCGTTGCACCCGGCGCTATCCGATCTGCTGATCGAAGCGGCCCGCGAAGTGCACGGCCGCGCTAACGTCATGCAGCGTGCGGGGGAATTCCCGGCACCGCTCGCGCACGACTTCCCGATCAGCGACGACGCCGCGCGCTACTACAAGTCCGGCAAAAGCTTCCTGTACCGGATACTGCCGTTCTGGATCGCGAGTCTGGCCGACCGCCTGCTGGTCGTCGTGGTGCCGCTGATCGTGTTGCTGGTGCCGGCGCTGCGGCTGGTGCCGGCGCTGTACGCATGGCGGGTCAAGTCACGAATCTACCGCTGGTATGGCGCGCTGATCGCCCTCGAACGCGGCGCGCTCAACTACACCTCGCCCGAAGAGCGTCAACAGTTGATCGAAAAGCTCGACGAGATCGAGGGATCGGTCAACGGACTGAAGATGCCGCTCGCCTATGCGGACCAGTTCTACGTGCTGCGCGAGCATATTGGCTTCGTACGCCAACGGCTGACGCTGCAGCAGGAGCACGAGGCTGCGCAGGAAGCGGCGCGTGCCTCCGGCGGCGAGGACGATTCCGACGCGCCGGGCGCTTCGGGTGGGCCGTCCGCTGCGCCGCCTCAGACCGCGTGAGATGTCTGGCCGGTGCAACGAGCGCTGCACTCGGCCCCGGCTCCGCGTAAGATCACAGCAGACTGGATGGTTTAGCAGACACGCGTAGCGGACGCTTATAAAACCTGCGAGTTCCGTCCAGATCCGAGCAATCCGGGAGACACCTATGACCAATGGCATCGACGCCAGGCAACCGTTGTGGTTTTACGACTTCGTCTCGCCGTTTACGTATCTGTTGCTCGAGCAACATGACAAGTGGCCGGGATTTCCGTTCGTCTTCACGCCGGTTGTACTGAACGATTTGTACCAGCACTGGGGCCAGCGTCCCGCCTACGGCGTGCCCACCAAGCGCGTGTACATGTATCGTCACGCGCTGTTTCGCGCGGATCAGCTCGGCATTCCGTTCAAGATGCCGCCCGCCCATCCGTTCGATTCGACCAAACCGCTGCTGCTCGCCGTCGCCGCCAAGGCCGACATCCATTGCGCACGCGAGATCTTTCGCTTTATCTGGCGCGAAGGGCGCGATCCGTCAAGCGAGGAAGGTTTTGCCGCGCTGTGCGAACGGGTTGGCCTGCCTGACGGTCCCCAGTTGATCCAGGACGAAGAGATCAAGGCGCAACTGCGCCGCAACACGGCGGATGCGATCCAGCTCGGTGTCTTCGGCGTGCCGACCTTCTGGCTTAACGACCAGTTGTTCTGGGGAGAGGATGCCCTGCCGATGGTGCTGTACAGCGCGCGCACGCCGAACTGGCTTGAATCGAAGGAAGTGAAGCGCATCAGTTCGCTGCCCTCCGGGATGTAGGCTTGCGAGCTCGCCGCAGGTACTGCCGGGCTCGCGGTGTGTGATCCCGGCCATACCGCGCCCGCTATGGCGGGCGCACGGCAAACAGGCCTAAGGTTATAGACTTCGCGCCCCGCTTCGCGAGCTCTTCGGCTGGGGCTCCAAACGGCGCACTCACAGAGTCTGATCCGCCCACCTGATCCATGGACGACACCGCTGCCTCCCTCGATATCTGGCTCGTACGCGTGCTGCGTACGCTGCTCGTCGAGCGAAGCGTCACGCTGACGGCGCAGCGCCTGAACCAGACCCAGCCTGCCATCAGCACCGCGCTGCGCAGGCTGCGCGAAACGCTGAACGACCCGATCCTCGTACGCGGTAAATCCGGCATGGTGCCGACGGAATACGGCGCGTCGTTGCTGCCGTCCGCGCAACGGGTGCTGCGTGAAGTGGATTTTGTCGCGACCCCGCATGGAGATTTCGATCCGGGCCGCTCGCGACGCACCTTCCGGGTCGCGGCCCCGGACTATCTGAACGACTTTTTCATGCCGACCGTCATCGCACAGTTTCGCGAGGCGGCACCGCACGCGCGTCTGGAAATCGATTCGCTGAACCCCACGCTCGACCACGCTGCCGCGCTAGAGGCCGGCGAACTGGATCTGGTGATCGGCAACTGGCCAAAGCCCGATCCTCGCTTCGAGAAAAGCGATCTGTTCTCGGATACGGTGGTGTGCCTGATGCGCGCCGATCATCCGCTGGCGCAGCAGCCGATGACGCGCGAAACCTATCTCGCCGCTCCGCATCTCGCACCCACGCCGTATAGCGGCGCGCGGGGCGGCGCCGTCGATACCGGCTTTGCGCGGGCACGTGCCGAGCGCCGCATCGTCACGACACTGCCCTACTTCGGCCTGGTACCACAGGTGCTGCTGCAGTCCGACCTGATCTTCACCACGACGCGCCGCTTTGCGATGCACTACGCAAACATGCTGCCGCTCGCGGTCGTGGACGTGCCGATTCCGTTTCCACGCATCAAGTGCTATCAGTTGTGGCATCCGCAGCCGGACAGGCCAAGCGATATCGGCTGGCTGCGGACGTTGATGTCGGACGTGTCGGAGCGACTGGTGTCGCAGAAGGCGCGGCGCGTGAAGCGCGCGCCTGCGGTGCAGCGGGAAGCGTCGGAAGCGGGGCGGTAGAGAGTTCCCGGCGCTGGGGACGAGGGTTCAGACGCTGACGCAGAGTTCGCGTGGCACGCGCGCTGTTTCGCTTGAACGCACCTGCAACAGCTCCGCGCATACTGCAATCGCGATCGAGGTCGGCGCCTTGTCGACGATCCCGGACACGCCGATCGGGCAGGTCATCGCCCCCATTCGTTCCGGATCGACGCCACGCTCGATCAAACGCCGCTCGAATTTTACCCGTTTGGTCTTCGAGCCAATCATCCCGAAGTAGGTGAAATCGCGCCGCCGCATGATGCGTGCAGCGAGCGAGAAATCGAGCGCGTGATTGTGCGTCATCACGAGGAAGTAGGCGCCGGCGGGCGCGCTGTCGACGATCGCATCAGGCGAGTCGGTTGCCTCCACCTGCACATTGGCGGGCACTTCATCGGGAAACAGCTCGTCGCGCTCGTCCACCCACTGCACGACGCACGGCAGACTTCCCAGCAGCGTGATCAGCGCATGCCCAACATGGCCGGCGCCGAACAGCACGATATGCATCGGCGCCCGGCGCGTCGCAGCATGGCTGCTGCGACGGCCGATCTGAATGAAAGAAGGTGCGTTGATCGCAAGCATTCCCGTTAGCTCCGCTTATTGTCGGACCGCGGGCGCGGCAGCTGTTGCTGCGCGCACGGCGACGACTGCCTTGAGGATCTCTTCGCTCGTCGCAGGCGCGTTGAGCGGCGGATTGACCTTGTAGTCACCCACAGCCGCCACGGCGTCACGGACTGCGAAGAACACCGAGAACGGCAGCAACAACGGCGGCTCGCCGGTTGCCTTCGAACGGTGAATGCTGTCCTCCAGATTCCGGTTCTTGAAGAGCCTCACGTCAAAGATGGGCGGCGTGTCGTTCACCGTCGGAATCTTGTACGTGGACGGTGCGTGCGTCATCAGCTTGCCACCTGGGTTCCACCAGAGCTCTTCCGTCGTCAGCCAGCCCATGCCCTGGATGAAGGCGCCTTCCACCTGACCGACGTCGAGCGCCGGATTCAGCGAAGCGCCCACGTCATGCAGCGCGTCGGCGCGCAGCACACGCATTTCGCCAGTGAGCGTGTCGATCACGACTTCCGAAACCGCGGCGCCGTACGAGTAGTAGTAGAACGGGCGGCCCTGCAGCTTCGACTGATCCCAGTACAGCTTCGGCGTCGCGTAGAAGCCGTCCGACCAGAGCTGCACCCGGGCCAGGTAGGCCTTCGCGATGATCTCTTCGAACGGCAGCACGGCGTCGCCCACCTTCACGCGGTCATGGCCAAAGCGCACGCTCGCCGCGCTCACCTCGCCGGCGCCGAAACGCTCGGCGGCAAACGCAGCGAGGCGCTCGCGCAACTGGCGAGCGGCGTCCTGAGCCGCCTTGCCGTTCAGATCGGAGCCGGTCGAAGCGGCCGTAGCCGACGTGTTCGCCACCTTGCTGGTGTCGGTCGCCGTGACGCGCACGCGGTTAAAGCTGATGCCGAGTTCATGCGCGACCACCTGCGCGACCTTCGTGTTGAGGCCCTGCCCCATCTCCGTGCCGCCGTGATTCACCAGCACCGAGCCGTCCGTGTAGATATGCACCAGCGCGCCGGCCTGGTTGAAGTGCGTCACGTTGAACGCAATGCCGAACTTCACCGGCGTGAGCGCCAGGCCCTTCTTCAACACTTCGTTGCTGGCATTGAACTCGCGGATCTCGGCGCGGCGCGCACGGTAGTCGCTGGTGGCTTCGAGTTCGTCGATCAGTTCGTGAATCACGTTGTCTTCGACCACCTGGCCATACGGCGTCTGGTTACGGTCGGTCTTGCCGTACAGATTGCGGCGGCGCACATCGAGAGAATCCTCGCCCAGCGAACGCGCGACGTTGTCCATGATGTATTCGATCGCAAACGCGCCTTGCGGACCGCCGAAGCCGCGGAACGCCGTGTTCGACTGCGTGTTGGTCTTGCCGCAGAAACCGTCGATCGTCACATCGGACAGCCAGTAGGCGTTGTCGAAGTGGCACAGCGCGCGCGTCATCACCGGGCCGGACAGGTCAGCGGAGAAACCGCAGCGTGAGGTCATGTCGACCGTCACGCCTTCGATTACACCCTTGTCGTCGTAGCCGACTTCGTAGGTGTAGTGGAAGTCGTGGCGCTTGCCGGTGACCATCATGTCGTCGTCGCGGTCCGGACGCAGCTTGACCGGACACAGCAGCTTCCACGCGGCAATCGCCGCGCAGCAGGCGAACAGGCCGGATTGCGATTCCTTGCCGCCGAAACCGCCGCCCATCCGGCGGCATTCGATCAGCACGTTGTGCGACGGCACGTGCAGCGCGTGCGCCACCAGGTGCTGCATTTCGGTGGGGTGCTGCGTCGAACAATAGACGTGCATGCCGTCGTCGTCCTTCGGCACTGCGTACGAAATCTGGCCTTCCAGATAGAACTGTTCCTGACCGCCTAGCAGCATTTCGCCCGCGTCATGGTGCGCAGCACGTGCGATCTTCGCACCGGCTTCGCCGCGCGCGAGCTTCATCGGCGGCAGCACATATTGATTGGCGGCGCGCGCCTGCTGCGCGGTGAGAACCGCCGGCAACTCTTCGTAGACAACCTCGGCGCGGCGTGCGGCGAGGCGGGCCACATCGTGCGAAACCGCAACCACGATAAACATCGGCTGGCCGACATACTGCACCACGCCATCAGCGAGAATCGGATCGTCGCCGTGGATGATCGGGCCCACGTCGTTGACGCCGGGGATATCTTCGGCCGTGAAGACGGCGACCACGCCCGGCGTGGCGCGCACCTTGTCGAGCGACATCGAGACGATCTTCGCATGCGCTTTCGGCGACAGGCCGAGCGCGGCATGCAGCGTGCCGGCCAGCACAGGGATGTCGTCGGTATAGGTGGCGCGGCCACTCACGTGCAGATGTGCGGATTCATGCGGGCGCGAGACATGCACCTGGGCGAAATTGTCGAGGTCCTGAATGTCTTTCAGGAACGGTTCTGCTTGCTGATTCATTCGAGTCGTTCTCCGTATCCGTAGGACTGGTTCAGGCGTTCGCGCCGGCTGCAAGGACCGCGCGCACGTCGAGCGCAGACTTGGGCAGCGGGTTATGCGGACGGGTTTCGAGCCAGAACCGGTAAAGCGTGTTTTTCGCGGCGTCGAGGCGGTAGTTGCTGGTGGCGCGCATGTCGGAGAGCGGCGCGTAGTCGTTGCCGAGCGCGATCATCGCTGCCTGCGCGGTGGCCTCGTGCCATTCGGCGTCGCGCAGCACTGCTTCGGCGTGGGTCGCACGCTTCGAGGTCGCGGCCATGCCGCCGAACGCAATGCGTGGCTCGCGGATCGTATCGCCATCCGCGATAAACGAGAACGCGGCGCACACCGCCGAGATGTCGGAGTCGAAACGCTTGGAGAGCTTATAGGTACGGAACTGCAGGTTCTGGCGCACGCCGGTGCGGGTCGGCACCTTCAGGCCGACCACGAACTCATGCTCGGCCATGTCCTTCTTCTGGTACGCGAGGTACAGATCTTCGAGCGGCATCTCGCGCTCAATCTCGCCGCCGCGCACCACCACGTGGGCACCCAGCGCGATCAGACCGGGCATCGAATCACCAATCGGCGAGCCGTTTGCAATGTTGCCGCCGAGCGTGCCGGCATTGCGGATCGGCAGCGAGGCGAAGCGCTTCCACATTTCCGTGAGTTCTGGATAGTGCTTCGCGAGTTCGGCGTACGCGGTTTCGACGGTCACACCCGCGCCGATCTCGATCCAGTCGTTCGACACCTCGATGCGGCGCAGCGCTTCGATCTGGCCGACGTAGACGATATTGCCCAGTTCGCGCATCAGCTTGGTGACCCAAAGACCGATGTCGGTGCTGCCGGCAAGGATGCGCGTCGCCGGTTGCGCGGCCTTGATCTGCGCGAGCGCTTCGACGGTGCGTGGCGCGTCGAACTGCTGGCCGGCGAATTCGTAATGGAACGTCTCACCGCGCTTGAGCGTGGCGAGTTTAGCCGACAGCGCGGCGACGTCGACCGGTGCCTTCGGCGCGGGAGCTTCGAACATGCGCACGGCTGCGTCGACGATCGGCCGGTAGCCGGTGCAGCGGCACAGGTTGCCGGTCAGCGCGTTGCTGATGTCATCGCGCGAGGGCACCGTCTTGTTGGCGCAGCTGTGTTCGTGGCCGTGCTTTTCGTACAGCGACCACATCGACATCACGAAACCCGGCGTGCAGAAGCCGCACTGCGAGCCGTGGCATTCGACCATCGCTTCCTGCACCGGATGGAGCGACCCGTCCGGCTGGCGCAGGTCTTCGACCGTGAAGAGCGCCTTGCCGTCGAGCGTGGGCAGGAACTGGATACAGGCGTTGACTGCCTTGAAGTTGACACCGCCCGCTTCGTCGCGCTCGCCGACCACGACCGTGCACGCGCCGCAGTCGCCTTCGGCGCACCCTTCCTTGGTGCCGGTGCAGTGCGCATCTTCGCGCAGGTACTGAAGCACAGTGCGGGTGACGGGAGCGTTCGTAATCTCACGGATCGCGTTGCGGTGGTAGAAGCGGATCGGCTGGGTCATGTCTCTTACTCGGGGATTGTTCTATGTCCGCGGGGACAGTGCTGCATTGATGATTCGAACGCTATCACCGTCAATATCTGCAACCCATAGCGAGGAGCACATGCGGGACATATCGTTTGGACGATAAGGAGATAGGTTTTGAGCGAATCGGACTTATATCTAGCGTGGTTGATTGCCGTATTTTCATGCTAAATACGTTATTTCAGCCATATCGCCAGTTCTTAGATCGGGCCTAGCCGCCCGTCAGCCTTCAAAATCGCACCTCTATATCGATCCGCCGCCGTATTTTTGACGCGAAAAATATTAAGCAAATCCTGCAAGGGAATCGGTTCCATGGGAAAATCACGGCTTTCCGCCGTTTTCAAGTCTCGTTTTCCCCATGTCCGCCGACACAGCCACATCGCGCAGCGAATTTGCGACCACTCTGCAGATCATTCCGGTCGTCTTTTTCACGTTTATTTGCTACCTGACCATCGGGATTCCGCTGGCGGTGCTACCTGGCTACGTCCACGACGACCTCGGTTTTAGCGCGATCATCGCCGGGGCGGCGATCAGCGTGCAGTATCTGGCCACGCTGGCCTCGCGTGCACTCGCTGGCCGCTCTGCGGACACGCTCGGCCCGAAGCGGACCGTGGCAATCGGACTGATCGGCTGCGGCACGAGCGGCATCATGCTGCTGCTCGCCGTGCTGTGCGGCCGCTGGCCCGGCGTGAGCCTCGCGCTGCTGGTGCTGAGCCGATTGGTACTCGGCTTCGGCGAAAGCCTGTGTGGGACGGGGGCGATTCTGTGGGGGATCGGGCGAGTCGGCGTGTCGCACAACGCCCGCGTGATCTCGTGGAACGGCATCGCTACCTACGGAGCGCTGGCCATCGGCGCGCCGCTCGGCGTGGCGATTGCGCATACGGTCGGCTATACGGCGCTCGGTATCGTGGTCATCGCGCTGGCTGCGCTTGGCTACTATCTGGCGCGGCTGATCGCGCCCGTACCGGTCGTGCACGGCGAACGGATGTCGTACCGAAGCGTGTTCATGCGCGTGCTGCCGCATGGGATCGGGCTCGCGCTCGGCTCGGCCGGCTTCGGTTCGATCGCGACCTTCATCACACTGTTCTATGCGGCGCGGCATTGGCCGAATGCGGCGTTGTCACTAACCGTGTTCGGCACGCTTTTCATCGGCGCACGCCTGTTGTTCGCCAATACCATCAAGACGTATGGCGGCTTTCGGGTGGCGATTGCGTCGTTCTCGTTCGAATGCGTTGGCCTGCTGATGCTGTGGCTCGCGCCCGAGCCCCATTTCGCGCTGGCTGGGGCCGCTCTGACCGGTTTTGGTTTTGCGCTCGTGTTTCCGGCGCTGGGCGTCGAAGCCGTGGGCCTCGTGCCGCCGGCTAGCCGCGGCGCGGCGTTGTCCGCTTACTCGGTGTTCCTCGACCTGTCGCTGGGGATCACCGGACCGCTCGCCGGGTACATTGCGGGTGAATTTGGCTACGGCTCGGTGTTCCTGTTTGCCGCGGTGGCCGCGGCTGCAGCCGTGGCGCTGTCGACCATGCTGTACCTGCGGAACGCCCGCGTACCGAACGCGCCGGCTGCGACCTGACTGACAGGCTTAGCCCCGTTTGGGGCGAGCCTGCTGGGGTTCAGACGTTCAAGGAAAGAAAACTTCTTGCGATGTTTGCGGACCGGCGTCGCCGCCGCGGGCTACGCGATGCCCGACCACCAATCCTGCATCGTAGGCAGCCTCGAGCACATGGGCGAGATCCTCGATATGGATGACATGCAGATCCTTCGTCAACTTTCCGGTCTGCTCAAGCGTGTCGATGCCGAGTACTTCGGTGGCGATAGTCTCCAGTAACGCGAGACGTTCGTGATGGATGGTCTTGCTCATTTGGTACCCCCTTTACAGGCGGGGCGTGACACCTCACATGAGAAATCACTGTTGCCCTGTTAGCCTTGATTTGCGTCATCGTTGAGTTGTAATAATAGTAAGGAAACGCAAACCTGGCACGTGACCTGCAGTCGCAGTTTGAGGCTCTATTCCAAAAAAGCTGACGCCATCTGTGGCGATCTGACGCGCAAAAGCGGGCAACTCGCCAGCCCGCCCGCACAATGAAGTGATCTAGCGCGCCGCCGCTCCACGTGCGCCGCCGGACAGCGACTTCTCCAACGCCGCCACACCCGCCGGCAAATCGACCGCGACGCCCAGATCCAGCACCGTGCGGCCGAGCGCATGCAACGTGCGGAAGAGATTGTGCTCGCGGCATTGCTCGCCCATCTGCCCGATCCGCACAATCGGTAAGCCGAATGAGCCGGAGATTTCCACCTGATGCTGACGCGAGATGTGGCCGCAGATATCCGCCGGGCTCAAGGTACCGGGCACCTCGATGCCGACCACGGAATTCAGACGGCATTCCTGCGGCGCATAGAGCTGCAAACCTAGCGCCGTAATGCCTTCCTGCAGCGCCACCGAACACTTCAGATGTCGCGCAAACCGCTTCTCAAGCGTCTCTGCGCACACCAGACGCAGCGCCTCATGCAAGGCCAGCACGCCCGAAACCGGCGCGGTGTAGTGATAGCCAGCGTTGTGCCAGAAGTTTTCCGCGAGCGAGGCATCGAGGCACCAATGGGCGTTCGGCGCCTTGCGACCCTTCACGCGCGCCCACGCCGCGTCCGAGAAAGCAATCAGCGAGACGCCCGGAATCGACGAAAGCCCTTTTTGCCCACCGGTAATCACCGCGTCGATGCCCCACGCGTCCATCTCGAGCGGCATGGTGCTCAGCGTGCAGACGGCGTCGACGATCACCAGCGCACCGGCCGCCTTCGCCAGCGCGGCGATGTCCTTAAGATGATGATTCACGACCGTGTTGGAGGTCTCGCCCTGCACGATCGTGACGATCTCGGGCCGCTCGCGGCGGATCGCTTCGGCGACCTGATCGAGACTCGCGACCGTGCGGTCCGCTACGTCGAGCATCGATACCTCGGCGCCGACGCGCCGGCCCATCTCCGCCATCCGTTCGCTGAAAAAACCATTCTTGATACTGAGCACGCGCGTGCCAGTCCAGGCCAGGTTCGAGATAGCCATTTCCATCGCGGCCGAGCCCGGACCCGCCACACCCAGCACCCACTTCGAATGCGTCTGGAACACGTAGCGCGCCATGGTCTTCACCTGCCCGATCACCTTCACCATCGTGCTGCCGAGGTGATTGATCACCACCGTATTGGCCTTGGCGACGGCGGCGGGAATCGGCACAGGGCCGGCGCCCATCATCAGCAACGGTTCTTCGGGGAGGATGGCGTCGAGCGATTCGACGTCGGGACAGGGGACGGGCGTGGAAGATGTGGTCGGCATGATCTGATCGGTACGGAGGATTTCAAAGTGCGGCAGAGGCTGAACGCGCTCATGATCGTGAAGCGACGCATGAACACGTCAGGCTGCCCAGATGCAAACGGCCTCACCAATCTTGACGCTGGCGAGGCCGCTCACATCCTGAACGACGATCATTAACCGATCCGGGCGATTGTGCAAGTTTTTTGACAGTGCTAGTCGCCCGCCAGCACGGGACGGATTGCCCGCGCTTGTGCTTATTTCACCGCATGCTTGTCGAGCTTGCCGCCCGTGTCCTTGTTGTACCGTTCGACATACTCCTCGATCAGCCTGCGCATCGCCCGGCCGATCTGGCGATAGTCCGACTCGTTGAGGTTCGCGAGCGACACCCGCCCCGACGGATGCTGCGTGCCGAAGCCCTTACCCGGCAGGAGCACCACCCGCGCCTCGCGCGCGAGCCGGAACAGCAATTCGCTCGGCTCGGTATTCTTGAGCAGCCACTCAACGAATTTGCGCCCGAACATCCGTTCCCCGAGGAACTCGATATCGAGAATCGTGTAGTAGTCGACCTGGTTCGGATCGTCGTCCTTGAACGAGATGCCGACCTCTTCGTACAGCGCCTCCTTGCGGCTGCGGATCAGGCGCTTCAGCGCGTTCTTGTATGCGTCCGGCGTATCCATCAACGAGAACAGCGAGAACAGCACCATCTGCACCTGCTGCGGCGTCGACAGACCGGCCGTGTGATTCAGCGCGACGGTGCGGCTGTCGGCGACCAGCCGGTCGATGAACTTGAGCTTGTCCGGCTCGGTCGTGATCGATTCGTAGCGCGTATGCAGTTCCTTCTTCACGTCCTTCGGCAATTCTGCGAGCAGTCTGTCGAGCACATTGTCGCGATGCGTCGCGATCGTGCCGAGACGCCAGCCGGTCGCCCCGAAGTACTTCGAGTACGAATACACGAGGATCGTGTTTTTCGGCGCCAGCGCAAACAGCGACACGAAGTCGTCGGCGAAGGTGCCGTAGACATCGTCCGTGAGCAGGATCAGGTCCGGGCGTTCCTTGACGATCTCGGCGATGTATTGAAGGCTCTCGTCACTGATCTTCACCGAAGGCGGATTGCTCGGATTGACGAGGAAGAACGCCTTCACCTTCGGATCGCGCAGCTTGTCGAGCTCCTTGTTCGAGTACTGCCAGCCGCTTTCCACCGTAGCCTCGAGATTCACGACATTGAGCTGGTAGTCGTTCAGACGCGGAATCTCGATGTACGGCGTGAAGATCGGCATGCCGAGCGCGATCGTATCGCCAGCCTTGATCAGATGGTTTTCGCGCATCGTGTTGAAGATGTACGTCATCGCCGCGGTGCCGCCCTCCACCGCGAAAATGTCGAACTCGCCGACAAACGGATGCTTGCCGATCATCTCGCGCCGCAGGTACTGGCCGACAATCACCTCGGAAAGCTTCAGCATGCGGTCCGGCACCGGATAGTTCGAGGCAAGGATGCCTTCGCACATTTCGTACAGGAAGTCCCCAGCGGAAAGACCGAGTTGATCGCGTACATACGAAACCGCGCCTCTCAGAAAATCGATCCCTGGCACACCTTTGTTTTCGCGCAGGAACAGATCGAAACGCTCGGTCAGTCCTTCGCGGCGCGGAAAGCCGCCCACACCCTCGGGCATATACGCGAACGAGCGCTCCGATTCGCGCATCGCGAAGAGACCGAGTTGCCAGAAGCCGTGGCGCGGAATGGTTGCCAGAAAGTTCGGGTTGCCGCGGCCGGCATTGAGCATCGAGACGTTTGCGGGACGCTCTACCGCGCCGCCGCCGGCGGCCTTGATCAGTTCATCCTTCAGTTCGAACGGGCTGAGTGCTGCCAGCTTGTCCTGTTCGGTTTCGCCTTTGCCTTTTGCCATGATGCATTCTCCATTCAAGGGTGGGATGCGCCGGCGGGCGCGCTCCTGCGGCAGCGCCGGCGTGAAGGAATTAAGGGTTGCGAATCAAGCCTTGATCGAACCTTGTGAGAGTGAGCCAGCGTCAGACGAGACCCACGACAAGCGGCCCAAGCAGGGTCAGCGCCACATTGGCGATCGCATAAGTGATAGCGAACGGCACGGTGGGCACGGCGCTCTCCGCCTTGTCGAGCACACCGCCGAACGCGGGGTTCGCACTGCGCGAGCCGGACAGTGCACCGGCCAGAATCGCGGCGTTCCGGTAACCAAGCACGTAGCGGCCGAACAGCATCGTCAGCAGCAGCGGGAATAGCGTGACGAACACGCCGAGCAGGAAGATGGTCATGCCGCTCTGCTTGACCGTGACCACTGCCTGCAAACCGGAGTTCAGGCCCACTACCGCGACGAACGCGGCGAGGCCGAAGTCCTTCAGCAATTGCGAGGCGGCCGAGGGCAGCACGCCGTACATCGGATGCTTGCCGCGCATCCAGCCGAACAGCAGGCCGGCCAGCAGGCAACCGCCACCCGAGCCAAGCGTCAGCGGAATGCCGCCCACATCGAGCACAACCAGACCAATCAGCAAACCGAGTACGAGGCCCACGCCCATGTAGATAAAGTCAGTCTTGTTGCTGTACGGCAGTTCGTAGCCGGCAGCATCGACCGCACGTTTGGTGTCTTTCGGCGAGCCGTAAAACGTGATCACATCGCCGTGTTCAAGCCGGGTCTCCGGCAGGATGGGCAGCGGCTGGCCGGCACGCGTCGCGCCCTCGATATAGACGCCGTGACGCAGATCGCGATCCACGTTCTGGCGCACTTCCGCGATCGTGGTGTGATTCATGCCCTTGCGTGTGAACACGCCCTGACGGGTCTGCATCACGATGCTGACGCCATCGGTTTCCGCGAGTTCGTCGCCGATCAGATTCCACAGGCCGACCACGCCTTCGCGGCGCCCTACTACCAGCACCACGTCATCCGCTTCGAGCATGAGATCCGCAGCCGGCTCGAGCGCCTTGCCGCCACGTCGGATGCGCTCGATCGTGATCATGTCTTTCTGCGCCAGTTCGATCTCGGAGACCTTGCGACCCGCACCCGTTCCCACCCGGTACGCGCGTCCTACGACCTCTGGCAACGCTGACAGTTGACCGGCTGCCTGTGCCGGCGCATTGCCCGCCAACTCCTTTTCGGCCTCGATCGACGCCTCGCGCAAGCCCTGCCCCATGAACTTCGGCAAGATATTCACGCAGACGATGATCGCCCCCAACGAGCCGAACACATACGTGACGGCATAGGCAATTGCCACGTCGGATTGCAGCGACTTGATCTGATCGAGCGGTAAATCAAGCCGCGCGATCGCGTCACCCGCTGTGCCGATGATGGCCGACTGGGTCAACGCACCGCCCGCGAGCCCTGCCGCGAGCCCCTTGTTGAGGTGAAAAAGCTTCGCACACACAATGACCGTGATCAGCGCCGATACGGCCAGGAAAATCGCCATCGCGATCTCGCGCAGCGTCTTGCGATTGAGCGAGTTGAAGAAGCCCGGTCCCGAGTCGTAGCCGACCGCATAAATGAACACGGCGAACATCACGGACTTCACCCCATTGTCGATCGTGACCCCGGCCTGACTGATCACCACCGCGGCAAGCAGCGAACCGCCCACACCGCCCAACTGGAACTTGCCGAAATTGATCTGGCCGATGTAGTAGCCCACTGCCAGAGAAAGAAACAACGCGATCTCAGGTGACTTATGAAAGATGTTGTGTAGCCAGTCCATCTTGCCCTCGCAATAAATATTGACCGGACTGCCCGGTGTGATGGCCGATGGAAGTCAACGTTGCGGCACTCCCATCTGCGCCCTTGATTGCGCTAGCCATGCGCCAAACCTGCCCCGCGCGTCATACACCGCGCATTCGTGCGATGCGCTTTCGTGCACCGCGCGGCATCAGTTCGACGCGCGGCGTCTGTGCTGCGATTGCTGTCACTGTGCTTATCCGAACTTGCCCGCAAGGCCGACGACCACCGGCCCCATCAACGGCAGCAGAATGTTGGAAAGTGCGTAGGTGATCGTGTAGCCGATCACCGGCGTCGAATTACCGGTGACGCCGACCAGCGCGCTGATGGCCGGCGTGCTGCACTGCTGCCCGGCAATCGCACCGAGCAACATGGGGGCATCCAGTTTGAGAAACATGCGACCGATCCACAGCGACAGCAGCCCAGGAATCAGCACCATCAGGATCCCTACGAACGGCAACGCGACGCCGTATTCGCGAACCAGCTTGATCGCATCCGGCCCAGCTGAAAGACCGACCGCAGCAATAAAGGTGGCAAGACCGAAGTCCTTCAGGATCTGCGCGGCGGCGGACGGCAACGAGCCGATCAGCGGATAGCGCGAGCGGATCCAGCCGAACAGCAAACCGGACAGCAGGCAGCCGCCTCCTGTACCCAATGCGACCGAAACACCGCCGACCCGGCCGCCCAGATGTCCGATCGCCATGCCGGCCAGCACGCCCAGTCCGAGATAGACGAAATCCGTTTTCTGGGTAGGCGGCAGCACATAGCCGAGCTGACGCGCACCGCGCGCCACATCCGCCTTCGCGCCAACCAGGGTCAGCACGTCGCCGCGGTTCAGTTCGGTACCGGGTAGGGCAGGAATCCGCGTTTCGAGACGTGTTACCGCGGCGATGTAGACGCCTCGCACTTGCTCCGGTCCCGCCTGTTCGCGCAGTTGGGCAACGCTTTGCCCGTGCACCTCGCGCCGCGTCAACACCACGTCCACGCGCTCGACCGGCAGCGCGCCAAAGCGCGCATCAGCGACCTCCGTGCCGATTACCGCAGCCGCCGCGACCAGCGCCTCACGGCGGCCGGCTACCAGCACGAGATCGTCGGTTGCCAGCAGCACACCAGGGGCGATGGCCACACTCGCGCCGTTCCGGTCGACCTGTTCGACTGTCAGATTGGAACCGTAACGCTGTTCGAGCAGCCCGATCGACAATCCCGCTGCGGGACCGACGCGAAACGCCCGCCCCACCAAAGCAGGCGCACCCATCCGTTGTCCTTCGTCTAGCGCACCGTCACCGCCGAGCTTGTGCCACACGCGTTCCGCTTCTTCGCGCAAATTGACGCGCAGCAGCAGTGGCGCAAACTGGCTCGTAAACAGCACGATTGTGATCAGGCCAAACAGGTAGCTGACGCTATAGGCGGTCACGATGTTGGCCTGCAGACGCGCCGTCTCGGCGTCGGCAAAACCAAGTTTGGAGATCGCCTCGGAAGCCGTGCCGATCACTGCCGACTCCGTGGCAGCGCCCGCCAGTAACCCGGCGGCGGTACCCGCATCGAGACGCAGCGCGAACACCGCGAGCATGATGAGGATCAGCACGGAAACGATTTCGACGATCGACAGCAGTCCATAGCGCCAGCCACGTCCGATGTTGGCGAAAAACTGCGGACCGCCGGTGAAGCCCAGCGCGAAGATGAACAGTGCAAAAGCGATATTTTTCAGATCGGGCGCGAGGCGGGCGCCGGTTTGACCCAACAGTAGCGCCACGATCAACGTACCGCAGACACCGCCAAGCTGAATGGGTCCGATCTTGAATGAGCCAATGAAATATCCAAGCGCAAGGCTCGCGAACAACGCGATTTCCGGCTGCGACCTGAGCAATTCGCCGATCATGTTCCGGTTCGTCTCTTTACGGTGAATTCAGAATATTTATGAGAAAAAATAGCCTTGAAATTTTCAAAAGCCTATTTCGGGATATTTTTGAGCCAGGACGAGCTACTACATCAAAGGGGCGCAACATCCACCATTCGATTCAGGTTTTATTGCACCTTCGTGACGGGCCATGAAGACGTTTAACGCCGTCATGCGGCAGTGCGGTGAAGACATACAGTACAGCTCACATTGACGACACGCATCGATTGCCTCGTGAAGTGGCCCCACACCTTATGCAAAGGGTTATGGGCATGATTGCACCGTGGAATTGTTTGACTAATTCAGGATAATTCCGCCAATCCCTGATTCATTACAGACAGTTGGCGGAATGTACACACTTTCAAATTCAGCATGCCTTATCAATAAATATTGTAATTTTTTGGAATAGTCAATATTATTTTCAACAGAAGACGCAAGACAGGATCCGGGCGATTCCGAGCTGGCCCGCTGCCGCTACGTGGCTCATAACGTGGCCTCCAACAAATACACGAGGGCGGTTTCCAATGAACCAGATTCATGCAATGCGCGTTTTCGTCAGGGTGGCCGAGACTGAGAGCTTCCGCCGCGCCGCCCAGCAACTCGAGGTGTCGAACGCGCTCGTCACGCGCGCCATCGCCACGCTCGAAGCTCATCTGAAAACCAGGCTCATCAACCGGACCACCCGCAACGTCGCCCTGACCGAGGCCGGCACGCGCTACCTCGAAGGATGCCGTGGGCTGCTGGAAGAACTGGACCGTCTGGAAACCGCATTGGGCGATACCCAGGCCGAGCCTGGGGGTACGTTGCGCCTCGTCGCTTCCGGTGCGCTCTCGCTGCTTTCGCTGACACCCTTGCTCGACAGCTTTCGCAGGCTGTATCCGAAGATCAAGGTGCGGCTCACGCTGACCGACCGGCGCGTCGACCTGATTGAAGATGGGTACGACGTCGGTATCGTCACCGGCTTCACGGCACCAAGCCACGATCTGGTCGAACGGCCAATCGGCACGCATTCGCTGGTGGTCTGCGCGGCGCCTGCGTATCTCGCCGAGCACGGCGAGCCGCAACTGCCCGAACAACTGGCATTGCAAGCGTTTGTCGCGCTGCCATCGGAGCAAGGCAGCATCACCTGGCATTTCAGCGGGCCTTCGCATCGCACCGAAGAGATCACACTTCAACCGGTGTATTCCGTCAACAACGCGCAGATGGTGCGGCTTGGGGTGCTGGCCGGCATGGGCATTGCGATCCTGCCATGGCAGATGGTGGCCGATGATCTCGCCGCCGGTACCTTGAAGCGAATCATGGCGGATCATCGCGTGGACGATCCGGACCTCAAGGTGTCGATCGTGTATCCGAACCGGCAGTTCCTGCCGGCGAGGACACGCTCGTTCGTGGAGCATACGCTCGAGCATTTCAGCCGTGTGGCGGCAGGCCCGTGGGACGCATCCGACGCCGCAGACATCGCAGGTATTGCGGACGCCGCCGTCGACGCCTCACGCATGCCGGACACGAATGGCGTATCCATGCCGGAACCGCCAGCACAGACGCCACCACCCATGGCGAAAGAAATGCGCACCGGTCTGCATGCGCCGCGGGGGGCTTAAACTATCGGCATCCCGTCGGTGGAGTCTCCCATGCGCATGATCCTGTTCAGTAGCCGTCAGTACGACAGCGAGACATTTCGCGAAGCGAACACCGCGCATGGCTACGATCTGCACTTTCAGGAGTCGCATCTCGACGCGGAAACCGCCGTGCTGGCAGACGGCTTCGAGGTGGTCTGCCCGTTCGTCAACGACTGTGCCGACGCAGCGGTTCTGGAGCGGCTGCATGCCGGCGGCACGCGCCTGATCGCACTGCGTTCGGCAGGCTTCAATCACGTCGACCTGGCTGCGGCTGAACGCCTGGGCATCACCGTGGTGCGCGTACCGGCCTATTCGCCGTATGCCGTCGCCGAACACGCGGTGGGGCTGATTCTCGCCCTCAACAGGCGCCTGCCGCGCGCCGCAGCGCGAACCCGCGAAGGCGACTTTTCGCTGCATGGGTTGCTCGGTTTCGACCTGCATGGCAAGACGGTCGGCGTGGTCGGCACCGGCATGATCGGCCGGGTGTTCGGGCGCATCATGGCCGGCTTCGGCATGCAGATCCTCGCATACGACCCCGGCACACCCGCAGAGGATCTGCTGGCGCTTGACGCGCGCTACGTGCCGCTCGATACGCTGCTTGCCGAAAGCGATGTCGTCAGCCTGCACTGTCCGCTGGTGCCAGACACTTACCATCTGATCGACGATGGCGCGCTTGCCAAAATGAAGCGCGGCTCGATGCTGATCAACACGGGCCGGGGCGGCCTCGTTGAAAGCAATGCGCTGGTCGGCGCGCTCAAGAGCGGCCAGCTCGGCAACCTGGGGCTCGACGTCTACGAGGAAGAAGGCGGCCTGTTCTTCGAGGACCATTCCAACCGGCCGCTGCAGGACGACGTGCTGGCGCGCCTCCTGATGTTTCCGAACGTGATCGTCACGGCTCACCAGGCGTTCTTCACCCGCGAGGCGATGAACGAGATCGCGCAGACGACACTCGGCAACGTGGCCGCATGGCTCGCCGGTACGCCGCGCAACGTGGTGCAGGTGCGCGGCTAGCGCCCTCGCCCATCCATCGCAGTGCGAACCGCCGTGCGCGCGTCGTCCGCGGCGCCGCATACTTCACGCAGCAACGCGACTTCGCGCTCGTGGACTTCTACCGGAAACCAGCGTGCGCCCGCTTCGGCCAGATAGCGCGCGCGATGCTGGCCATTGCGGAACGCCACCACTCCCTCGTGTTCGAGTCCGAGCCAACCCATCAGGCCCGGCGCGCGGCGCTTCGAGATGGTCACATATGGCATCTGCGGAATGCGCGGATTGGCGGGATCGAGAAACTCGCGAATGCCACGCACCTTACCGGTATGCCATTCGTTGACAGGTTTCAGCACGTAGTCGGTATTGTCGCGATCGGCGCATTCGAGCAGCTTGCGCGCATCGACGAGCACCACCTGGTGACGGGTGCCGTCGGCGACGAACACACGCTTGAGACGGACGTGGTCGTACCACGCATGTTCAGACAGCGGAACGATCCAGATGGGTTCCGCCATGGAGGATTCGAGAGTCGGCGTGGGTGATGACATGGACAATAACAGGTGCAGACTCAATGGGCCGGTGCACCAGCACGCGGCACGCTAAAAAAGCGCTTACGCTACGGGTGCCCTGTGAAGTATATGTGACAACGCCCTGCATTAATCAGTCAGCATGTGGCGTATATGGCGTATGTGGCGAAGACGAATAACAGTGGAGACGGCGATGACTTCAGAACACTTCGGTGCCCACGTGCGGATCGAAGCAAACGATGCGGTTGCCACGATCGTGCTCGAGCGGCCCGCGCGCCGCAACGCGGTGGACCGTCCAACTGCGGACGCGTTGCGAGCGGCGTTCGAGCGTTTCGAAGCCGAGTCGGCGTGGCGGGCGGCGGTCCTGTTCGGCGCGGGCGGCACCTTCTGCGCGGGCGCCGACCTCACCGCGCTCGGCGACGAGACCCGTCGCAACGAACTGCACGCCGACGGCAGCGGTCCCGGGCCGATGGGTCCGACCCGCATGGTATTCACCAAGCCCGTGATCGCCGCGATTGCCGGATACGCCGTCGCGGGCGGCCTCGAACTCGCGGCCATGTGCGACCTGCGGGTGGTCGAAGAGGATGCGGTGCTGGGCGTCTTCTGCAGACGGGTCGGCATTCCGCTAATCGACGGTGGCACGATCCGGCTGCCGCGGCTGATTGGCTTGTCGCGCGCGCTGGATCTGATCCTGACGGGGCGCGCAGTCGGGTCGCAGGAAGCGCTGGCGTTCGGGCTTGCGAATCGGGTAGTGGCAACCGGCACCGCGCGCACCGCTGCCGAAAAGCTTGCCGCAGAACTGGCGACACTTCCCCAGGCCGCATTGTTGGCGGACCGCCGCTCGGCTCTCGAAAGCAGCGCCCTCGACGATCTGTCCGAGGCCTTCCGCCGCGAGGGCGAGGGAGGATATCAAGCGGTATTCGCGGAGGGAGTAGCAGGCGCGCTGCGCTTTGCCGAGGGCGCTGGACGACATGGCGACGCACTTGAACCTGGCGGCGGCTAACCTCGCCGGCAGCCCTGCGGGGCAACGCCTTCAACGAAAAACAACAACTTGATCGCGCCCCACCTACGCCGTTTTGGCTTAGGTACAATCCCTTACTTGTTTGCCCTGCCTGCGCTCGCGCTCTCACTTCGAAAACGCGCGCCGGCAATGCGTGGAATGCGCAGCCTTCGTACCGATCTCCACATCATGCCTTTGCCTCTGCTCGCCCTTGCTGTTGCCGCGTTTGGAATCGGTACCACGGAATTCGTCATCATGGGCTTGCTGCCCGACGTGGCACGCGACCTCGCCGTCTCGATCCCCGCAGCCGGCATGCTGGTGTCGGCCTATGCGCTCGGCGTGACGATCGGCGCCCCGATCGTCGCCATCGCGGTCGCCAATATGCCGCGCAAAAAAGCCCTGATGAGCCTGATCGGCGTGTTCATCGTCGGCAACCTGCTATGTGCCATGGCGCCCAACTACGGTGTCCTGATGGTCGCGCGCATCGTGACGGCGTTTTGCCATGGCGCCTTCTTCGGGATCGGCTCGGTGGTCGCAGCCGGCCTGGTGGCGCCGAACCGGCGGGCCCAGGCGATCGCCCTGATGTTCACCGGTCTTACGCTCGCCAACGTGCTCGGCGTGCCGCTTGGCACCGCGCTAGGTCAGGCCGTCGGCTGGCGGGCCACGTTCTGGGCTGTAACCGTCATCGGCATGCTGGCCGCCGCAGCGTTGGCCGTGTGCCTGCCCGCAAAGATCGAGATGCAGAAGGCGAGCCTTCTGCGCGAGTTCAGCGTGTTGAAAAACCCTCAAGTGGTGATGGTGCTTGGCATCAGCGTGCTGGCCTCGACAAGCCTCTTTTCCACCTTCACCTACATCACGCCGATCCTCGAAGACGTCACCGGTTTGACGCCGCATGCCGTCACACTGGTGCTGCTGTTGTTTGGCCTCGGGCTGACGGTGGGCAGCACGCTCGGTGGCAAGCTCGCCGACTGGCGCCTGATGCCTTCGCTGGTGGCGTTCCTGCTCGCCATCGTAGTGATCCTGACGATCTTCGCCGGCACGATGCACTCGGCCGTGCCCGCGATGGCCACGATCTTCATGTGGGGTGTGCTCGCCTTTGCAATCGTGCCGCCGCTGCAGATGCTGATTGTCGATCGTGCGAGTCATGCGCCGAACCTCGCTTCCACGCTGAATCAGGGTGCCTTCAATCTGGGCAATGCCACCGGCGCATGGCTCGGCGGCATGGCGATTGGCGCGGGCGCGCCATTGACCACGCTGCCGTGGGTCGGCGTCGCCGCTGCGGTCGGCGCGCTCGGGTTGACGCTGTGGTCGGCTTCGCTGGAGCGGCGTACTCCGCCTGCTGCGGTGGCCGGTTAACCCGCAGCGCGCTTCCTGCTTCTACTTGTGCGTGTGCGCCGGCAGAATTTCCCCGACGCACTTGCCGAAACCCACCCGGTAACCATCGCCCTGGCACCATCCGGCGAGCGTCAGTTCGTCGCCGTCCTCGATGAACGCACGGCTGCCGCCTTCCTTCAGCTCTAGTGGATTCTTGCCGTTCCACGTCAGCTCCAGCAGGCTGCCATAAGCGTCTTCGGCCGGTCCGCTGATCGTGCCCGAGCCCATCAGGTCGCCCACCCGCGCGTTGCAGCCGGATACGGTGTGGTGCGCCAGCTGCTGCGCCATCGTCCAGTACATGTGACGGAAATTGGTGCGCGAGATGGTGGTCGCCTGTTGCGCCTGCTGAGGACGTAGCGTGACTTCGAGCGCAATATCGAACGCGTGCGCACCGTCATGCCGCAGATACTCCAGCGGTTGAGGTTCCTGCGTCGGTTGTGAAACACGGAACGGCTCGAGCGCGTCGAGCGTGACGATCCATGGCGAAATGGTTGTGGCGAAAGTCTTGGCGTTGAACGGTCCGAGCGGCACATATTCCCATTGCTGGATGTCGCGTGCGCTCCAGTCATTGAGCAGCACCATGCCGAAGATGTGGTCCTCCGCGTCGGCACACGCAATCGGCTCGCCAAGCGTATTGCCGCGACCGACGATAAAGCCGGTTTCCAGTTCGATATCCAGCTTGCGGCACGCACCGAATACCGGGCGCTCCTGGTCGGGCAGTTTGAGCTGACCGTTCGGACGCCGTACCGGCGTGTCGCTCACCACCACCGATGAAGCGCGCCCGTTGTAGCCGATCGGCATTTCCGACCAGTTCGGCAGCAACGCATTCTTAGGATCACGGAACATCGAACCGACGTTGGTCGCGTGCTCCTTCGACGAGTAGAAATCGGTGTAGCCAGGAATCTGTACCGGCAGATGCAGCGTGGCGTCGGCCCGCGGCACCAGCGCTCGTTCGCGCAAGCCAGCGTCGTCGCGCAGCGTAGCGGTCTCGCGGGCGAGCAGGCTGCTCAACTGGATCCGCACGCTGCGCCACGCGTCGCGGCCGAGGGCAATGAAATCGTTGAGCGTGTCGCGAGAGAAAACGTCCTGACCTGCTGCCGTACCCCGCAGACGCAGCAAACCTGCCGCTTGCAGCACCGCCAGGTCGACAATCGTCTCGCCGATCGCCACACCTGCGCGCGGCGCGCCCTCGTGCGCGTCGCTGAAAATCCCAAACGGCAGATTCTGGATCGGGAAGTCGCACGCGGGCTCGTTCGCTGCTTCGATCCAGCTTTTGCGCGACGCATCGAGCGTCGCCTGAAGATCGCTCGACACGTTCATCGCTGCTCCGGGTTGAAGTGTTTCTTAAGACCTTGCCAGCACTCGTAGTAATGCGCCTGCAGTTGCGCCGTTTCCAGCGCGAAACGAGTCGGCTTGATCAGCGTGCGGGTTTCGAACATGAAGGCCATCGTGTCGCCAACCCTATGCGGCTTCGAGGTGTCGCCATGCGAAGCTTTCTCGAAGGTATCCGCATCCGGACCATGACCCGACATGCAGTTGTGCAGACTCGCGCCGCCCGGCACAAAGCCCTCGGCCTTTGCGTCATAGACGCCGTGCACCAGCCCCATGAATTCGCTCGCCACATTGCGGTGGAACCAGGGCGGGCGGAAGGTATCTTCCGCAGCGAGCCAGCGGGGCGGGAAAATCACGAAGTCGATCGTGTCGACGCCGGGCGTATCGCTCGGTGAATGCAGCACCAGGAAGATCGACGGGTCGGGATGATCGAAGCTGATCGAGCCGATCGTGTTGAAGCGGCGCAGATCGTATTTGTACGGCGCGTAGTTGCCGTGCCACGCGACCACGTCGAGCGGCGAGTGGCCGATGTCCGCACGCCACAGGTTGCCGTTGAGCTTCGCCACGAGTTCGAAGGCGCCTTCGCGATCTTCATATGCCGCTCGCGGTGTGAGAAAGTCGCGCGGGTTGGCGAGACCGTTCGAACCGATCGGCCCCAGGTCCGGCAGACGCAACAAGGCGCCGAAGTTCTCGCAGATATAGCCGCGCGCTGTGCCGTCAGGCAGCGAAACAGCAAAGCGCACGCCACGCGGAATCACGGCGATCTCGAAAGGTTCGACGTCGATCAGCCCCAGCTCGGTTGCGATGTGCAGACGCCCTTCCTGCGGCACGATCAGCAGCTCGCCGTCGGCGCTATAGAAGAAGCGGTCCTGCATCGAACGGTTGGCCGCATACAGATGAATCGCGCAGCCGCTCATCGCTTCGGCCGAGCCGTTGCCGGCCATCGTCACCCAGCCGTCGGTGAAATCGCTCGGCTCGGCAGGCATTGGCAGCGGGTCCCAGCGCAACTGGTTGGGCGGCGTTGGCGGCACGTCGTGGAAATTCGCGACCAGACGGTGCGAAGGCAGCGCGGTAAAGGGCTGATGCACCGCCGCCGGACGGATCCGGTACAGCCACGAGCGACGGTTGTGGCTACGAGGCGCGGTAAAGGCGGTGCCCGACAGTTGCTCGGCGTACAAACCGTAGGGCGCCCGCTGCGGCGAATTGCGGCCTTGCGGTAACGCTCCCGGCAGCGCTTCGGTGGCGAACTCGTTGGCAAAGCCCGATTGATAGCCCGGCACGATGTCAGGGCGCGCGCTGTGGTCGACCCGCTGGGCGGCGTGCCCGCTCGTATGGCCATTGAGAGCCACGCTCGAAGCCTTGTCTGTGGGGTTGTTCATGCAGGTTCTCCGTTAAAACTCCGGCCTGTGGCAAGCCGCAAGCCGCTTTTAGACCGCTTCCAGATCGCACTTGCCTTTATCAGGCCACGTTGATGCCCTCTTCGGCTTGTCTTTAGAACGCTTGCGCCGCTGCGCCATTGCGTTGCCGCGTCGCACCGGCCAAGGCAATTACCAGTAGCGCCGAGCACAGCACCGGCACGGCGGCCGCATGAAACAGCGCCGCGTTCGACCAGTTAAGCGCAATCAGTTGACCGCCGACGAGCGGCCCGATCACCGAGCCGATTCGTCCGATGCCCAGACTCCAGCCGATGCCCGTCGAGCGTAACGAGGTCGGGTAGAAATGCCCCGCGAGCGCATTGACGGCAGGCTGGCCGCCGACCACGCAGAAGCCGCCGGCGAACACCACGACCAGCAGCCACGGCAGCGCATGAGCGACCATGCCGATCATGCCGACCGTCAAAGTGGCAGCGACAAAACAGACGAACAGCACGCGTACAAAGCCAAAGCGTTCGATAAACCAGCCGAGCAGTAGCGTCCCCACCACGCCCCCGGTCTGCAGCACGGTCCCGACGATCACCGCTGTGGCAGGCGTATAGCCGGCCTCGTGCATGACGGTAGGCAACCAGTTCGACAGGAAGTACAGATCGATCAGGTTCATGAAGCTGATGGCCCACAGGATCAGCGTCACCGGCGTGCGGCCGACGCGAAACAGTTCCGCAACGGGCGCGCCGCTCGCGGCCTTTTCGCGCACGACGAGGCGCGTATCAGCGCCGATGGGCAGACTCGGATCGAACCGGCTGAGCCAGCGCAAGGCGCGTTCATGACGTCCCTTGAGCACCAGAAATTGCAGCGATTCCGGCAACGCCGCCAGCATCGCGAAGGCAAGCAGCAACGGCACCGAGCCGCCCACCCAGAACACCGCACGCCAGCCGTACGACGGGATCAACGCCGCGCTGATGAAGCCACCCAGCGCCGCGCCAAGCGTGAAGCCGCACGAAACCAGCATCATCCGTTTGACGCGGTGAGCGGTGCTCGAGAATTCGCCGACCAGCGCCATCGCGTTCGGCATGATGCAGCCAAGCCCGAGGCCCGTGACGAAGCGCAGCGCAAGCAAGGCGGGGATCGTCGTCACGAGTGGTGTCGCCAGCATCGCCAGTGCGAAGAACAGCGTCGCGCCAATCAGCACCGGCCGCCTTCCAATGCGGTCAGCCAGCACCGACAGCGCTAGCGCCCCCAGCAGCATCCCGAACAGGCTCGCACTGAACACCGGGCCGAGCGCCGCCTTCGACACGTGCCATTCGCCAATCACGCTGGGCGCCACATAGCCCATCGCCTGCGCGTCAAAACCGTCGATCACGAGACACAAGCCGCACAACACGAGCAACATCAACTGAAATGCCGGGTGATGCGTTTCCCCGAGCACGCGCTCCACTTCGATTACGTTGGCAGACCCTGGTTGGGCGTTCATCGAGTCGTCTCCTCGTCCTGATTGCATCGGACTGTTTAGTGGCGCGTACGGCTCCGCAATCTCGGGCGCACATGGCTTCACCATCGCGGCTATCCCGCAATTTACGAATGGTAAAACTAATTACGAATAGTGAAATTAACGTTAACCCTGAATTTCCATACGAACCCCATATGGTTATCAGCAATTAGTTCATGACGCCGTTGTGCGGACTGCTACCATCAATAGATGCGGCCCAGGGCCGCGCTTCGACGCGCCAACGATGCGCCACCACAACCACTCATGATTCCGCAGACTGTCCCCCAACTCGTCGCACGTGCCGCCGAACATCCGTTTCTCGGCGAGTATCTGGCGCTGGGCGAGGGCATCCATCACGACACCGCGGTCGCTCATTTCGACGGGCTCGAACTCGCAAGCGCCTATGAGCCGATCTTCGATATCAGCGTGCACGCGCTGGCCCAGTCGCTCTCTTCCGCGCCGGAGAGCGTGGACCGGTTCGGCGACGAACTCGGATTCCAGGCCGTCACGCGAAGGCTCGACGGCGAGCCCTTCGACCCGCTCGCCCCTTTCGACCGGATCGAAGACGACCCGCAACTGGTCACACTCGATCGCATGTCGCGCGCGCTGCACGCGATCAATTTCTTCGGTGCACAACGTCACGGGCTGCTGTTTCTGCGCGTCCACGAACGTCTGCTGAAGAGCGTGAAGTACGACCACGGCCGTCACTTCTCGACGGTGCTGGTTTCGTTTGGGCTTAATCCATCGCGGATTGTCATCGAGTTGCCGGCGGCAGCGGTCGCGCACCGCACCTTCCTCGGCTATCTGACGAAGAGTTATCAGCGGTATGGGTTCAAGGTGGCGGGCAATCTGCCGAATGCCGGTCAGATTCTCTCTGTGTCCGACATGGCGCGGCTCGACTTCATCAAGATGGATGCGGGCCTCGCGTTGCGCGATGCGATGGTGAAGCCGCTAGTGGGTTATGCGAACCGGCTGCGGATACCGTTGATCTTCAACCGGGTGGCAACCGAAGCTCAGTTCGATCTGCTGCAACAGTATGACGTGCGCTTCGTGCAGGGACCGCTCTTTGCGGTGCACAGTCATGATGGGGCGGTTTGAGGTTCGGCGGAACGTGTCCTCCTGCTGCGAGGCCTTGGTACGAGGCGAAGGAAGCGCCTTTCGCGATGCCATGAAATGACACTTCATGCGGCGATGCCGCGATGCCTCATCAGCCCGTGTCTCCCAGCCGGCGCGCCAGCGCCTTCAGACGCGGCCCGACCGTCTCGCGAAACACCTCTTCCCCCATCGACGAAGCCGGCCCGCTGCAACTCAGCACCATCCAGCGACCCTCGCGCGGCTCGCGAAACGGCACCGCGACCGCATTGACATCGTCGTGCCAGTCGCGAAACGAGTAGCAGCAGCGTTCACGGGAGAAGGCTTCAATCTCCTTCTCCGCATCCGCCACCAGCGCGGCGCCCTCCTCGCCGGCCGCATTCTTCAACTCCGCCAGCAAAGCCGTGCGCATATCGAGCGGTTGGACCGCGAGATACGCGCGCCCCATCGAACTGGTCAGCATCGACAGCTTCGACCCGGACGCGAGGCCAAGCGTGAGCGCTGTCTCGCTGCGGATCGTTTCCAGATAGATCATGTCGAGGCCGTCGCGACATCCCAGCGACACCGCCGCCCCCACCTCGCGAGCGAATGTGCGCATGTGCGGCCGGGCAAGTTCGAGCGTGTCGGTACCCGAAAGCAGCGCGAAGCCAAGTGACAGCACCCCGGCGTCGAGCGCATATTTGCCTAACGTCTCGTCGAGACGCAGATAGCCCAGCACCGTCAACGTGTAAGCCAGACGATTGACGGTGGCCTTCGGCAAGCCCGTGCGTTCGACGAAATCGCGGTTGCCGAGCATCGTTTCGCCGGGCCGGAACGCGCGCAAGAGATCAAGGCCGCGAGCGAGTGCGGCGACAAATTTTCGCTCGTCCAGGGGATCGAGGGGAGTAGATGCAGGCATCAGTGGATGATACACTCAGGGCTCATTTGCAAAACATTGTTTCGCATAGCGGAACTCAAGTCAAGCGTTTCAAGTCACTCAAGATTCGATTCAGGAGATACGCATCATGGCCGACGCCGCGCAGTTTCACTGGGAAGACCCGCTGTTGCTCGATCAGCAGCTCACCGAAGAAGAACGCATGGTGCGCGAAGCCGCCGCAGCCTATGCGCAAGACCGGCTGCAGCCGCGCGTGCTGGAAGCGTTCCGGCATGAGAAGACCGACATCGAAATCTTCCGTGAAATGGGCGAACTCGGGCTGCTCGGACCGACCATTCCCGAGGAATACGGCGGCCCGGGCCTCAACTACGTGAGCTACGGGCTGATCGCGCGTGAAGTGGAGCGCGTCGATTCCGGCTACCGCTCGATGATGTCGGTGCAGTCGTCGCTGGTGATGGTGCCCATCTACGAATTCGGCTCGGATGCGCAGAAGGCCAAGTACCTGCCGAAGCTCGCCACCGGCGAGTGGATCGGCTGTTTTGGCTTGACCGAACCGAATCACGGCTCCGATCCGGGCAGCATGGTCACGCGGGCGAAGAAGGTCGACGGCGGCTTCTCGCTCTCGGGCGCAAAGATGTGGATCACCAACTCGCCGATCGCCGACGTGTTCGTCGTGTGGGCCAAACTCGAAGAGAACGGCAAGGACGCGATTCGCGGCTTCATTCTGGAGAAGGGCTGGAAAGGCCTGTCCGCGCCGACGATTCACAGCAAGGTCGGCTTGCGCGCCTCGATCACCGGCGAGATCGTCATGGACGAAGTGTTTGTGCCGGAAGAAAACATGCTGCCGAAGGTGAGCGGCCTCAAGGGTCCGTTTACTTGCCTGAACTCGGCGCGCTACGGCATTGCCTGGGGTGCGCTCGGTGCTGCCGAAGCCTGCTGGCATACCGCGCGCCAATATGTGCTGGACCGCAAGCAGTTCGGCCGGCCGCTCGCCGCTAACCAGTTGATCCAGAAGAAGCTTGCCGACATGCAGACCGAAATCACACTCGGGCTGCAAGGCGTGCTGCGCCTCGGTCGTATGAAGGACGAAGGGACCGCGGCTGTCGAAATCACCTCGATCATGAAGCGCAACTCATGCGGCAAATCGCTTGAGATCGCGCGGCTCGCCCGCGACATGCTGGGCGGCAACGGTATCTCCGATGAATTTGGCATCGCACGGCATCTGGTGAACCTCGAAGTTGTAAATACCTACGAAGGTACGCATGACATCCATGCGTTGATTCTCGGTCGCGCGCAGACGGGGATACAGGCGTTCTTCTGACCGTCTTGCGGCGGAGAGGCGAGTTCAGCCCAGTTGATCTCCAAACGTAAAAGGCCAACCGCAAGCGGTTGGCCTTTTACATTGCCGTAGAACTTACGCGACTTACTTGTTCGGCTGCGGCGTCAAACGCAGATACGGACGCAGTGCCTTGTAGCCCTTCGGAAATTTCTGTTTGATCACTTCCTCGTCCTTCAGCGACGGCACGATCACTACGTCATCGCCCTGCTTCCAGTTACCCGGTGTCGCCACCTGATGGCTGTCGGTAAGCTGCAACGAGTCGATCACGCGCAGCACTTCGTCAAAGTTACGGCCGGTGCTAGCCGGGTACGTAATGATCAGACGCACCTTCTTCTTCGGATCGATCACGAAAAGAGAACGGACCGTGAGCGTCTCGTTTGCGTTCGGATGGATCATGTCGTACAGCTCGGAGACCTTGCGGTCGCCATCGGCAAGAATCGGAAAGCCGACGCTGGCGGCCTGCGTCTCGTTAATGTCCTTGATCCATTCCTTGTGCGACTCCGCGTTGTCGACGGAGAGCGCGATGGTCTTTACATTGCGTTTTTCAAATTCGCTGGCAAGCTTTGCCGTCAACCCAAGCTCGGTGGTGCAAACAGGCGTGAAGTCTGCCGGGTGGGAAAACAGCACGCCCCAGCTATCGCCCAGCCATTCGTGGAACTTGATACGGCCCAGGCTCGATTCCTGTTCGAAGTCCGGTGCGATGTCGCCAAGACGTAGACTCATGATGCATGCTCCTTAGTTTGTTGGACGGTCCGTTCAGGCTTACGCCTGCGGTACTCCGCAAATTTAGAGCATACGGGAGCGCGCGTACACCACGAACGAACATCGCGTCACAACTTTATGAGTTTTTGTAATTTCCGCTGGAATAGAGGAAACTTTGCGGGACAGATCAACTCCATCATGATCTGAGGCCAGCCATGCGCGTGCACGAAGCAAAAAAATCGTGCTCGACGGCCCGCGGATCAACCGGGAATGGTTCGTGCGATAGTCGGCATATGCCTGCTGCGCTCGCCACCTGACGTTTCTTTGGTTACGATTCACGCATGACATACCAAGATGGGAGCTGTAAATGTCGGAAGTCAACAAGGAGAGATTGATGTCGGATATCAAAACCGTCCTCGCGGACGCTGAAGACCTGCTGAAACAGGCCGCGAGCGCCACCGGCGAACGCGCTTCCGAACTGCGTGAAACGGCGCTGACGCGCCTGAAACAGGCCAAGGAAAAGGCCGCTGACGTGCAGGTCGTGGTGGTCGAAAAAGGCAAGAAGGCTGCCCGAGCAACGGATGACTACGTGCACGAGCATCCTTGGGCTTCGATCGGCATCGCCGCGGGCGTTGGTGTTCTGGTCGGCCTACTGATCAACCGCAAGTAAAAACAGTCGGTATTGCCGGGCGATTTTGCCCGCATGCCGCTGACTCAGGTTGACCGGCGCAGCCATGGCCGGTCCGCTTCTTCTGGCGCATCTCACGCATCTCAGGCAACGCGCTCAAGCCATGACGATCGACAATCAATCGCAGCGCGTGGAGCACAGTCCACTGCGCCGCATCCTCAGTTCCGTGTTTGCGATTTTGCAGACGCGGCTCGAACTGATCGGCATCGAACTCGCCGAGGAAAAAGACCGCCTTCTGGGCGTGCTGTTTCTCGGACTCGCCGCCATGATGCTCGCCACCATGGCATTGATCGCGCTCACGGCGCTGATTGCGATCGCCTTTTGGGACACTTACCGGTGGCAGGCGCTGGCCGGCATTACAGCCGTCTATGCAATCGCGGCGATCGCCTGTGCACTAAAGGCGCGCAGCGGTTTGCACAATGCACCGTTGGTGTTCGAAGCCACGCTCGCCGAGTTCGAAAAGGACCGCGAGATATTTCGCAAACCGTGACATCCTGATCCAGGCCCGGCGACGGCGCGCCAGCGCCGTTGGCCTTCCCGACCACCCCTGCTGCCAGACATCATGAGCCCCAGCCACCCCGATACCGCCTTTCGCAGCAAACGCCCGGCCGCCCGCGATCTGAGCGCGCCGCATCTGCGCGCGTTGCGCAAGGAACTGCTGCTGGTACGCGCGGACGTCGAGCGCATGGAGCTCGCGCAGGCCACGGTCGACTTGCGTCAGGCGGTGACGCACTTCAGTTGGCTCAAGTTCATCGTGCCGGGCTTTGCCGGCATGCGCTGGGGTAAAGCCCGGACCGCCAGCGCGGGGATCGGCTCGCTGCTGAAGGAATATCCGCTGATCAGCTCGATTGCTTCGATGCTGCTTGCCAAGCCGTTGCGGGCAACGGTCGTGGCGAGCGCGAAGCCGGTGCTCAAGTGGGGCAGTCTTGGGCTGGCGGCGTGGGAAGCGTATCGCATCTGGCAACAGATGAAGAACGAGTCGCGCCGGACGACGGGCGATGTCGTGGGCGAGCGTGTGGATTGAGTCTTGCGTCTGGCGGGCGCGGGCGGCTCGTGACTGGCTGGATCCGGATAGCGGGCTCTCAGGACGATGGACTTATCTCGTATTCCAGCAGACGTCTGAGTCTGCCGTTGCCACCCTCTCGGCTGTGCGATTGGCCCGTGAGCCGGTTGCATCGAGTATGAAACTCCCGCACGGGTCGTCGCTCATCGGCCCTGTCTCTGTGGGGTTAGCCTCCACCGCGTAGCCACCGTTTGTTTCGTCTGCTGGAAGCGTGCGCAAGCGGTAGACCGCTGTCCCGAAAGGCGGCGCCTGATCCAGACCGGCCGGCAGCGGACTCACCTCGCCGGGGGCGCCGGCTTCGATAAACTGCGCGGCCCGATAAAGCGCCGATGCTGCGTCGACCCGATGCGAACGGGCGACATGTCCGCGATACGACGGCACAGCGTAGACCACCAGTATTGCGGCGATTGCGAGCGCAATGATCAGTTCGAGCAGCGTGAAAGCCCTGGAGGCATTGAAGGCCCTGAAGGCCGAACGATGCGCTTTCGAGTTCGCATGTGAATAGTGCTCATTCATACCGTTACTTCTCTAAAACGGGCGTGCAGCGACCCGCCGCCAGTGCCGCTCGATCTTCTCGCCGTCCACGACCAGTTCCAGTTGCAGCCACGTCTGCGTCTCCTGGGTGCGGCCGAATCCCCGTGCGGTTAGCAGATACGCCTTTGCCTCGGGACGCGTTGTCAGTTGCCAGGCTTCCACCAGGCATTGCGGGGGAGCGGCTGAGCCGGACCACTGTGAAATTGGTGTAAAAGCTCCGGCGGAGAAGGTCGGCTCGAGCTTCCATCCGGCTGGCTCGGCGGCGATTGCGATTCCACCGACGACGGGCGCCGCGCCCGACAGAACCGCCCGGGCGCATAAGGTAAGCGCCGAATCGGCGGCGTGGAAGGCTTGCAAGGTCTCCCGAAGGTTGTTCGTGGAGCGCGACGCCGCCAATGAGGCTTCGAACCAGGCGGCCGACGTCACCAGCATCATCGATGAGATCAACAGGACGATTGGCAAGGCTGCGCCGCGCACGCGTTGGGTGGACGCGCCGTGATCGGGCGTATGCGAGGCGCGGCGTAGACCGGGAACGCGCAGTGACGCTTGCGCCAGCGGCCGCTCCACCGGCGCCGGGTCGTTTGACTGGCAGGCCGTCATAACGCGTCGCCTTCGTTGTTCCGAAGCGCCACACGCCGCCAGAAGGCCTGCCGCGCGCGCATGTCCGTTCCGATGACACTCGCACCATCGCAATCGACGTAACGCACGCGCCGGCCCTGCGGTGCACCGCGCACCAGCACGCAGAGGTCTACGGCAACGACGTTCGCCCATTGGGCTGTTGCGACTGCGGACGCGTCCAGCGCGCTTTGTGCCCCCGCAAGCCAATACCGGATCCGTAGCCGCTCGACGCCCTCCACCAGCGGCTGCGCCGAGCCGGATTTGCCGTTGCCGTCGCAATACAGCTCGAATTCGCTCGTCGAGCCGCTTTGCTTCGCATAGAACCGATTGACGATCAACACGCGTCCCGCACCGAACGTTGCGTCGCCGATGCTCACCGCCTGGCCGAGACAATCGGTCGACTGCCCGGTCGACGACGGCCACGTCGAAACGTTATCGCCGACATACCGAACCGCAATACCGTCCGACCGACTGGCCAGCGCTTCGCACGTGGGGTTGTCGTCGGTGCCTGTGGGCCTCGCAGACGAACATCCGAACAGAGTCGGTCGGAGTTGCGGCAAAGGTGCGTCCCCGGGTATGAACCCGGTCATCTGGAGTTGCTGACCGATCACCGTAAGCGCTGCCAGACCCGCTTCGCGCATCTGTAGCGCGTCGCCGGCTTCGCCAAACGCTGCCCGTTGCGAGCGATACAGCGAAACGGCGCCAGCGGTCACGACGAGCCCCAGCGCCAGGGCAATCGTCACTTCGACGAGCGTATGGCCGCGCGGAAAAATGGCACGTAGTTTCATTTGACAAACGCCACGGCAGAACACGACAGTCCAGCGGCAACCGGCAGATCGCCGCACGAATCGGGCTTGTCTATCACCTGCACCGATGCGGGCGTCTTGGCCACAGCCGACCATATGACGCGCGCGAACGAGACTCCCTGGCCGTGCTCGCTAATCGACGCGTCGCCCTTCGGCAGCAGACTCGCAGTGCGATCGCTCCACTGTCGCAAGGCGGTGTCGCCACCTGCCGGTGCGCGTGCCGCCTCCGCCAAGGCGTCCGACAGAAGCGCGGCGCGTTCCCGCAGTGCTGCAGCACGTGTGTCTCGCGCAATCCATAACTGCGTCGCAATCAGGCCGAGGGCCGTGACTGCTGTCAGCGCAACCGCAAGCATGACCTCGATCAGCGATGCGCCGCGCGACCATCTGGCCTGTGCAGCGATCATGACGTCGCTCCGCAAGCGCCGTCGACGATGCGCGCCGTCCACCCGCAGCGATACGGATGCAGCGCCGCCACGACTGCCCTTGTGTCGCCCGCGAAGGGGCGTGCGGTGCGATGTCGAAGCTACGGAAGCTGCCGATCAACTGACCGGAGGGCGGCGTGAATGTGAGATTCGTCTCGGTCCCGGCAATACTCACCGCTGCCAGTTCGGCCTGCGCACGTAACACCGATGGCGTTCCAGCGCGCTCGACCATCACTGCCCAACCGCATGACCAGTCGGCTAATCCGGTGCGGCAAGCTTGCCCGGAGGCAAGACAGTGCCTTGCCGCGTCGACCCGGCACACAGTCACACGCACACCGCGCCTGACAGCTTCGCTGCGCGCGTATGACAACGTCGAAAGGAGGGCTCGCGCACGCGCATCGACCTGGTCTCGCGTATGCCACGCGACGAACGACGGTGTCGTCATAACCGCGATGACCGCCAGCACGGCAACCACGACCAATGTTTCGATCAACGTAAAACCGCGGGCCACGCGCGGTAAATCTGCATCCTGCTTCATCTGCATTCCTCAACTTCAAAAGAATGCGATCAATTTACGCAAGCAGGAGTGCGTCGACAATCTGCCGAACGGCCAGGTAGCGGACGAGCGGCGTCACCCGCAACAATGTCGGTGTGACGGCTACAGGGGGAATAAAAGATGCTATTGCGCGAACAATCAGCGCTTGCGGGTAGGCTTAGGCGGCGTCGCCGCGCGGCGAAACTCTTCGATGACGTCTTCGAATTCAGACACATCCTCGAAACGCCGGTAGACAGAAGCAAAGCGCACGTAAGCAATCGTGTCGAGCGCGCGCAACTCGTTCATCACGAGTTCGCCAAGACGCTCGCTGCGCACTTCGCGCTCGCCACTGCCCAGCAGTTGGTATTCAATGCGGGCGACAGCCGCGTCGACCGCGTCCGCCGCAACCGGGCGCTTGCGCAGCGCCAGTTGCATGCTCGCGACGATCTTGCGGCGATCGAATTCGGTGCGGCTGCCATCCTTCTTGACGACCGAGGGCAACGCCAGCTCAACCCGCTCATACGTCGTAAAACGTTTGTCGCAGGCCGGGCAGCGGCGGCGCCGGCGAATCGCGGCGCCGTCCTCGGATACGCGCGAGTCCACGACCTGCGTATCGTCATGCCGGCAGAAGGGGCAGCGCATCGCTTACTTGTAGACCGGGAAGCGCTTGGTCAACTCGGCGACCTGCGTGCGAACGCGTTCGATCGTCGCCACGTCTTCCGGGTTGTCCAGCAGATCAGCGATCAGGTTACCCACCTGCTCCGCTTCCTTCACGCCAAAACCGCGCGTGGTCATGGCAGGCGAACCGAGACGGATACCGCTCGTCACGAACGGCTTTTCCGGATCGTTCGGAATTGCGTTCTTGTTGACGGTAATATGCGCCGCGCCGAGCGCCGCTTCCGCTGCCTTGCCCGTGGTGTGCTTCGCACGCAGGTCGACCAGCATGACGTGGCTTTCCGTACGGCCCGAGACGATGCGCAGACCGCGCTTCACGAGCGTTTCGGCCAGCACCCGGGCGTTGTCCACGACCTTCTGCTGGTATTCCTTGAATTCCGGCGACAGCGCTTCCTTGAACGCAACGGCCTTGCCGGCAATCACGTGCATCAGCGGACCACCCTGGATGCCCGGGAAGATTGCCGAGTTGATCGCCTTTTCAAACTCGGCCTTCATCAGGATCACGCCGCCGCGCGGGCCGCGCAGGCTCTTGTGAGTCGTGGTGGTGACGAAGTCCGAATGCGGCACCGGGTTCGGGTAGACACCCGCGGCGATCAGACCGGCGTAGTGCGCCATGTCGACCATCAGGTACGCGCCAACCGATTTGGCGATCTTCGACAGACGCTCGAAGTCGATGCGCAGCGCGAAGGCCGAGGCGCCGGCCACGATCAGCTTCGGCTTGTGTTCCTGGGCGAGCTTCTCAGCCGCGTCGTAGTCGATGTCTTCCGCTTCGTTCAAACCGTAGCTGACGACGTTGAACCACTTGCCCGACATGTTGACCGGCGAGCCGTGCGTGAGGTGGCCGCCGTGCGCGAGGCTCATGCCCATGATCGTGTCGCCCGGCTTGAGCATGGCGAAGAACACGCCCTGGTTCGCCTGCGATCCGGAATTCGGCTGCACGTTCGCAGCTTCAGCGCCGAACAGTTCCTTGACGCGGTCGATAGCGAGCTGCTCGACGATGTCCACATATTCGCAGCCGCCGTAGTAGCGCTTACCCGGATAACCTTCCGCGTACTTGTTGGTGAGTTGCGAGCCTTGCGCAGCCATGACAGCCGGGCTCGTGTAGTTTTCCGACGCGATCAGTTCGATGTGGTCTTCCTGACGGCGGTTTTCCTGCTCGATCGCTTTCCAGAGTTCAGGATCGACGTTGGCGATGGTGCTTTGGGCTCTGTCAAACATACGGGTTCCGTTGAGTGTTTTCAGGTTGACCGGATCGTGCGCCGAATTTCGTGCAGAAAGCGTAGTGGGTACGCGGCGCTGCTGGCGGCTGTGCCAGCCCTGACGTGGCGGATGAAGATAAGCCGCACACGCGAGGCAGGACAGCCACCGGCGGCGCAATTGACTGCGCGCGGATCACGGCTGCCCAGGCGAACGGCAAAACGGCACCCTGCGCTTCACGGTGGGACGCTCCACCTTGAACCTGTTTGGTTCTATCGCCAGTCACGCAGGGATGAGCGCGTTAGTTTATTGGAACCGCCTGGAATAGGCAACCGGCCCGCCGCGTGGGCCGCAAGGGCAAGCGCTCTGCAAACATCAGACGAAATTCCACTACGAGCAGGAGCCGTCCCGCCATCCGTAGCGCCCGCCGAGGCCGACGGCCAGGCCGTGAATGACTCACCGGTCTCTCACGTCGCATCCGCGCGTCTGGAGACACTCCACTGGCGGCAAGGGCGTTCTTGCCGCAGCGCCGCATTGCAAGTAGGCTTGGCGACTTTCCCCTCTCCCCATCAGGAAAACGCAATGATCGTCTTCGTCACCGGGGCGTCCGCAGGATTCGGCGCTGCCATCGCCCGTACTTTCGTCAAGGGCGGCCATCGCGTCGTCGCCACCGCGCGCCGTAAAGACCGTCTGCAGGCGCTTGCCGACGAACTTGGTGAAGCGCTTCTGCCGCTCGAGCTCGACGTGCGCGACCGTGCCGCCGTCGCCGCCGTCCCCGCTGCGCTGCCGGAGAGCTTTGCGGCGATCGACGTGCTGGTGAACAACGCGGGCCTCGCGCTTGGCCTTGAACCTGCGCAACGCGCGAACCTCGACGACTGGCAAACCATGATCGACACGAACTGCTCCGGGCTCGTGCACGTCACGCATGCATTGCTACCCGGGATGGTCGAGCGCAAATGCGGCCATGTGTTTAACCTAAGTTCGGCGGCGGCAAACTGGCCGTATGCGGGTGGTAACGTCTACGGCGCCACTAAAGCGTTCGTACGGCAGTTCAGCCTGAACCTGCGCGCCGATCTGGCCGGCACGCCGTTGCGCGTAACCGATGTTGAGCCTGGCTTGTGCGGGGGTACCGAGTTTTCCAACGTGCGCTTTCGCGGCGACGACGAGAAGGCGGCCAACGTCTACCAGAACGTGCAGCCGCTGACCGCCGAAGACATCGCCGATGCGATCTACTGGACCGCGACGCGCCCGGCACACGTCAACGTCAATACGATCGAACTGATGCCCGTCGCGCAGTCGTTTGCGGGGTTGTCGGTGCATCGCGGCTGAGGCTGCCTTATCCGGACTGACCCACGAAATAACGTGGGGTTTTGCGTTCCGGGTAAAATGCGCCGCATGAATATGTCCCCCAGCGAGCCCGATGCGGGAATCGGCTTCATCTGGCCGATTCGCGTGTACTACGAAGATACCGATGCTGGCGGCATCGTGTTCTACGCGAATTATTTGAAGTTTTTCGAGCGGGCACGTACCGAATGGCTACGAGCATGCGGCGTCGAGCAGGACCGCCTGGTGCAGGAAACGGGCGCCCTGTTCATCGTACGCAGCACCGCGCTCGACTATCTCGCGCCCGCCCGGCTTGACGATCTCGTCAAAATTGTTAGCCGCCCAGAACGAATTGGCCGCGCGTCGGTCGATTTCTTCCAGGAGGCCTGGCGCGAGGGCACGCTGCTTGCTACGGGGACCATTCGGGTCGGCTGCGTCGACCGGGTAACGCTGCGCCCTGCCGCGATTCCTGCATCTGTCCTCGCCGCATTGCGTCGAGGGGCCGATGTAAGTATGTGCAACGTGTCAACGGACAACGGTTGAACATCGTTGTTACGGGGCCAGTGAACTCGTATCGATCAAGCAACACAAAGCATGGTTCGGCCCGCGGTCTGCCGAAGCTTCCGGTTTCCTCACGGCAAGCTTCGACTGACCTTGCAGCCGGACGCCCCCTTCCGGGACGTTACAGCGAACCTATATGAACACTACACAAGATCTATCGATCATTTCTCTCGTTCTTAATGCGAGTCTGCTGGCCCAGGCAGTGATGGCACTGTTGCTGCTGCTGTCGCTGCTGTCGTGGACTTTCATCTTCCGCAAGTGGTTTGCGATCCGCCGCGCACGCGCGCAGACTGAGCGTTTCGAACGCGATTTCTGGTCCGGTGGCGACCTGCAGGCGCTCTACCAAAGCGCTGCGAACAACCGCCATACGATCGGTGCGCTCGAACGCATCTTCGAGTCCGGCATGCGCGAATTCCTGAAGGGCAAGGAAAAGCGTCTTAACGACCCGGGCCTGATCCTCGACGGCGCCCGCCGCGCGATGCGCGCCGCGTTCCAGCGCGAGATGGATGTGCTCGAAGCCAATCTGGCGTTCCTCGCCTCGGTGGGTTCGGTCAGTCCGTACATCGGTCTCTTCGGCACGGTTTGGGGGATCATGAATGCGTTCCGCGGCCTCGCCAACGTCCAGCAGGCCACGCTCGCCAACGTCGCGCCAGGTATCGCCGAGGCGCTGACCGCAACGGCAATCGGCCTGTTCGCCGCCATTCCGGCGGTGGTGGCCTATAACCGTTACGCGCACGACATCGACCGTCTGGCGATCCGCTTCGAGACCTTCATCGAAGAATTCTCGAACATCCTGCAACGTCAGGCGCACTAAGGAGTCCACGATGGCCGGTTCCTCCAGTCGCTCCTCCAGTATGCGCGGCAGCCGTTCGCGCCGCGCGATGGCCGACATCAACGTCGTGCCGTATATCGACGTGATGCTCGTGCTGCTCGTGATCTTCATGGTGACCGCGCCGCTCGTCGCACCGTCGATCGTCAATCTGCCTACCGTCGGCGGGGCCGCTCCGCAACAGCAGACACCGCCGGTTGTTGTGAATATCCGCGCAGATGGCAACATGAACGTCAAATATAAAGACGACAATGGCGCCATGCAGCAGGAAAGCATGACGCGGGCGGATCTCGATAGCTTCGTCACCGACCGCGAGCAGTCGCACCCGGACCAGCCGGTTGTGATCGCCGCTGACAAGACGGTGAAGTACGAAGCCGTGATGAACGTGATGTCCGACCTGAAGGCTCGCGGCGTCAAGCGCGTTGGCCTGCTCGTCAAATCGCAATGATCCGCAAGAATTCCACTTACCCGCTCCAGCCGCCGCGTGAACGCGGTACCTGGCGAGCGTTCGCGCTCGCGCTGGTGATGCATGCGCTGCTTGCGTTCTTTCTGTACCACGGCATTCAATGGCAGAACAGCACGCCGGCGGGCGCCGAAGCCGAACTGTGGACGGAGGTGCCCGACGTCACGACGCCGCGGCCGCCCCCGCCGCCTCCGGTGCCGGTAGCCCCTGCTCCGCCGCTGCCTGATGAACAGGCGGATATTGCGTTGCAGGAAAAGAAACGTCAGCAGCAGGAAGCCGCACGCCAGGCCCAGCTTGCCGAACAGCAGCGACAGCAGCTGCAAGCCCAGCAGGAGGCCGATGCGAAGCGCCAGCAACAACTCGCCGACCAGGCTGCGCAGCTGGCCGCCCAGAAAGCTCAGGCCGCCAAGCTGAAGCAGCAACAGCAGCAGGCTGACAAGCTCAAGCAGCAGCAATTGGCTGATCAGCAAAAGCAGGATCAGTTGAAGCAGCAGCAACTGCAGGAGCAGCAACAGCAGGCCCAGGCGGACGCGCAAAAGAAGGCTGATGAGCAGAAGGCGGCGAAGGCGGCTAAAGCGGCGGCCGACGCAGCGCAAGCGAAGAAGCTCGATCAGGAGCGTCGTGCGCGGCTTGCACAGATGCAAGGTATGGCCGGGGGCGAAGGCTCGACGGGCAACGGTCTTGCGAAGAGCGGCACCGGTAGCGGCTCCGGCGGCACGTCGACTTCGCCGGGGTATGCGGACAAGGTCAGACGGCGCGTGCGGCCCAACATCGTTTGGTCGGGTGATACGCAAGGTCTGGAAACCGAAATTTCCGTACGTTGCTCGCCTACGGGCACGCTACTGGACGTGACGGTCACCCGTCCCAGCAGCAATCCCCAGTGGGATGCAGCCGCTGAGCGAGCCGTCAGGGCGTCCGATCCGATGCCGGTCGATGTTGATGGTAAAACGCCGTCGAGCTTCAAGATTACCTTACGCCCGGCTGGTTGATAGCAGGCCCAACGCCCCGTCCAGCGGGGCGTCTCCGGGAACGAATTGAGAGTTTCCCGGTCTGTCTGCTGTCATACCGTGATAGAAATCGTATTTTTTGGGAATCCATACAGCATGACTTTGATGACCAAGCTAGGCCTGCGGACATTGGTGGCGTCGTGCCTGATTGCAGCGGGCGGCGCAGCACACGCCCAACTTAACGTCCTCGTTACGGGCGTCGGAGCTACCCAGTTCCCCATCGCGACGGCGAATTTCGCCAATGAAGCGAACTCGCCGCAACAGGTCAGCACGATCGTGCGCCAGGATCTGCAACGCAGCGGCAAATTCACCAACGTCGACGCCGGCAGCGCGCCCGTTTCGGAAACCGATTCGGTCGATCTGGGCAGCTGGAAGGCCAAGGGCGCCAACGCGTTCGTGGCCGGCAGCGTGAACCATCTGCCGAACGGTCAGTACGAAGTGCGCTTCAAACTGTACGACACGGTCAAGGGCGAAAGCCTTGGTGGCCTCGTGCTGGTGAGCCCTGAAAGCGGCCTGCGGATGAGCGCGCATAAGGTGGCCGACTACATTTATGCGAAGCTGCTGGGCGATCGCGGCGTGTTCGCCACCCGTCTGTCTTACGTCATCAAGACCGGCAACCGCTACCAGTTGCAGATTTCCGATTCGGATGGCCAGGATGCGCACATCGCGCTGTCGAGCCCCGAGCCGATCATCTCGCCCGCCTGGTCGCCTGACGGCACGAAGGTCGCCTACGTATCCTTCGAAAAGAAAAAGCCGATCGTCTACATCCACGATCTGCCCACGGGCCGTCGCGTGATCGTTTCGGACCAGAAGGGAAATAACAGTGCGCCGGCCTGGTCGCCGGATGGACGCACGTTGGCTGTGGCGCTTTCGCGCACCGGCAACACGCAGATTTTCGCCGTCAATGCGGACGGCAGCGGTCTGCGCCGGCTGACTCAAGGCAGCTCGATCGACACCGAACCGAACTACTCTCCTGACGGACAGTGGATTTATTTCACCAGCGACCGTGGTGGTCAACCGCAGATCTACAAGATGCCGGCCCAGGGCGAAAGCGCCGGCGCGGCCCAGCGGGTCACGTTCACGGGCAGCTACAATACGAGCCCGCGCGTGAGCCCGGACGGCAAGCAGCTCGCCTATATCTCGCGTGTGGGCGGCGCTTTCAAGCTGTATGTTCAGGACTTGCAGTCCGGTTCCGCAACCGGCCTGACCGACACAACACATGACGAATCGCCGAGCTTCGCGGCGAATGGTCAGTACATTCTTTACGCCACACAGGTGAACGGCCGTGGCGTGTTGGCCGCAGTATCGACCGACGGTCGCACTCGGCAGGTCCTGTCCGTTCAGGGCGGCGTCGTTCGCGAGCCGTCCTGGGGCCCGTTTATGCAATAACACACAAGGAGAGTAACAATGATGTCTAAACTTCGTATCGTATTTGCCGCATTGCTGGTCGGTGCACTCGCTGCATGTCATTCGGGCGTCAAGCTCGACGAGAACGCCAATAAGGGCGGCGCTGTCTCAACTCAACCGAACCCGAATGCAGTCGCACAGGTGAACGTCGACGAGCTGAACGATCCGAACAGCCCGCTCGCCAAGCGTAGCATCTACTTCGACTTCGACAGCTACTCGGTCAAGGACGAATACCAGTCGCTGCTGGCACAACACGCGCGTTATCTGAAGGCACATCCGGAACGTCACGTGCTGATCCAGGGCAACACCGACGAACGCGGCACGAGCGAGTACAACCTGGCACTCGGCCAGAAGCGAGCTGAAGCTGTCCGTCGCGCGCTGTCGCTGCTTGGCGTGCCGGATTCGCAGATGGAAGCCGTGAGTCTGGGCAAGGAAAAGCCGCAGGCAACCGGTCATGACGAAGAATCGTGGGCACAAAACCGCCGCGCTGATCTCGTCTACCAACAGTAATAGGTGATGAGCCGTATGACGCAACGTTTCTCCTGGCTGCGCTTTGCTGCAGCCGCCTGCGTGGTGGGCTCGGCCCTGACGGCCGTGCCGGCTCACGCCGGCATGTTCGACGACGACCAAGCCCGTCAGGCGATTCTCGATCTGCGTACCAAGACCGATAGCCTGTCGAGTCAGTTGTCGGCCGCGCAGCGGACCATCCTCGATCAGTCCAACCGCCTCGATCAGCTCAACCAGCAGGTCGCGACGCTTCGCGGACAGAACGAGGACATGGCAAACCAGCTCGCCACAGTGCAAAAGCAGCAGAAGGACTACTACACCGATCTCGACACGCGGCTCAAGAAATTCGAGCCGCAGCAGCAGACCGTGGACGGTGTAGACGGCACGGTACAGCCTGGCGAGACGGATGCGTTCAATGCGGCCTCAACGCAGTTCCGCAATGGCGACTTCAAGAGTGCGGCGGCCTCCTTCCGCAGCTTCATCGCCAAGTATCCGCAGAGCCCTTATCAGCCGACCGCGCAGTACTGGCTCGGCAACGCACTGTATGCACTGCGTGACTACAAGGGCTCGACGGCTACGTGGGAAGGCGTTGTGAAGAATTACCCGCAGCATCCGCGTGCGCCGGAAGCGCTGCTCGCGATTGCCAACAATCAGCTCGAACAAGGTCAGAAAGCAGCAGCAAAGAAGACCCTCGAGCAGATCGTGGCGCAATACGGCAGCTCGGACGTCGCTCAGTCGGCGCAAGGCAAGTTGTCGCAAATCAAGTAATTTGCAGCTCGCAGCAAACGCGTAGTGTCGAATTAAACGTCACGCGCGCCTCTCGCCGGAAAGCCCGGGGCAGCCGTTGCTCTGGGCTTTTCGTTTTTCTGCGCGACAGCGGCCGGGTTGACAGGCGGCACGCCGTATCGCTATAATTCCGCTTCTCTTTTGGGTCGTTAGCTCAGCTGGTAGAGCAGCGGACTTTTAATCCGTTGGTCACAGGTTCGAATCCCGTACGGCCTACCAAAAGATTCAAGGGCTTACATGCGCATGCATGTAAGCCCTTTTCTATTTTACTGAACCGCGTACGCATTTGGGTCGACACAAATCCAGTTCGATCGTTGTAATTGTGTTTCCTCTCGCGTGAGCGCTTGTCGCACGCGTACCGAAGCAGAACCTTGCGAAGCCCCTTCACCCGCCGCCTTGCCTCTGCCTTCCAGCGCTGAAACCGCTACACTCGGCCGGCACACTCAAGTAAGGTTTCTAGCATAGTGATTTCGTCCCAATGCCCGCAGCCGACCCGTTAAAAACGTTATCCAGTCGGCCCGACCTCAAGGTCATCGCCCGGCTCGCCTCTCTTCAGATGGTTTCCCTTGCGCTCGTTGCCCTGACCGCGGGGACCGTGCTCTGCGCTTGGCTGATTCCCGCCTTGGCTACACTGCTCCCCCACGGTTGGTCGCTTATGAAGGCCAATACCGCGTTATGCCTGCTGCTTTCAACTGGCAACCTGACGTTGTCCCGAAACAGGCAAACCGCCCGTCACCTGATGCTGGGACGCATTCTCGCCGCAGCGATCGTCGTCATCGCCGGATCGGTGTTGTTTGAGCATCTGACCGGAAAGACAAGCGGATTCGATATCCTGCTGGCCGCCGATCCGACATCGACCATCCCCGGGCGCATGGCTCTGCAAACGTCGGTGTTTTTTATACTGCTTGGCGTGACATCGCTGTTTGCCCGCGCTCGCAAAAGTCCGATCTCAAACATGGTCGACGTGCTCACCCTTGCGATCGTGGTTCTGACGCTGGTGATTCTTGCCGGGTACTGTTTTGGAGCAGCAGGGCTTTTTGGTCAGTCGGCCGACACACGAACGTCGCCTCATACCCTTGTTTGCATGGCGCTACTGGTTTTCGTTAAAGTCGGCCGTCGGGCAGAAAGTGGTCATTTTTCCGTTCTTTTGGGAATCGGAATAGGCAGTCGCATCGCACGAGCCGTTCTGCCATTCGCGCTGTTCCTGCCGTTCCTGATGGTAAGTGGCAGTGCATATACGACGCGGCAGGGCTGGCTGTCCGCGCCCTACGCTGCAGCATTGAGCGCATCGGTTATCTCGATTGCGTTGTTCGCTCTGGTTATCTTGATGGCCGGGCGTATCAATGCGCTCGAGCGCGATCTCCGTGACATGTCGCTCACCGATGAACTGACAGGAGTCCTGAACCGTCGTGGATTTAACCTGCTCGGCGAGCAAGCGGTACTGCAGGCGCAACGGGACCAGTCTGCTCTGACTGTTCTGTTCTTCGATCTCGACGGCTTAAAGCAGGTCAACGATAGTTTTGGTCACGAAGCGGGATCGCAATTCCTCGTGGAAATAGCGACGTTGCTTCGCAGCACATTTCGAGGTTCTGACATCGTCGCGCGGATCGGTGGCGACGAATTTGCTGTCGTTATCCACGACGATGGCGTCAACGCAAAAATTGCCATGGCGCGCATGGATGAAAGCGCCGCGGCCATGAACCAGGGCGCCGACAGACGCTATCCGATCAGCTACAGCGTCGGTGAAGCAAGCAGTGATCTGACTATAGACGAATCGTTCGAGCAACTGGTTTCGCGAGCCGACGCAATGATGTACAAGCAAAAGCACTTGAAGCGACAGCACGCCAAAAAGCTCCAGCAGTTGTAAAGATTCGCGATCGTTCGACGGATCTGCGCCAATCGTTTTAGAAGTCTCCCAGTGGGCGCACGTCGAGAAACGCCTGCGAAGATTTAAAGGCCACTCAACTCCGTGCCAATTCCGACGTCCGTGTATATCTAACCAAATTAGTGCGCCCGCAATATCTCGCACCAAATATCAACAAAAATCGATTCAAACAAGTGCCGATGCACCACTCTGCCGCTACGGCTTGACAGGCAACCCGGGCATTCCATTCGGACATAATTTTGAAACATTTTTTTGTGACCGTTTTAAGTCCAAAGTGTCGATGCTAACTGGGAGCGGCTCGCCGTCATCTTTGTCGATACGCATTCCATCCACGGCGATTCGGAATTACGCAAATTGCGAATTTACTGCCTTTTGAGTAAACGACGGAATACGCACGTTCCTGGCAAATACAGATCAGCTCATGAAAATGACGCTGATTGGAAGCGTGCATGCGGCTTTTTGTGAAAGCGGCGCGTATTACCAGCGAAATTCTGTCGCAGTTGGGAAGTGAATTAGGTGCGGATTTATTGAATTGCAGCTAACCCATTAACCGCGGCGCAAGTGCACGGAGGCTTCGATGCGGCTTTTGCTTTCCAATGCGTTTCTTTCGATAGTCAGCAACGCGGCGAACCCGGCCACGCTCACCGTGCGAGCACGTCGCGCCGGTGATATCGAGACCGTGTTCGGCAACGGCTTTGAGGTCATCACGTTGCCGGGGCGCGTCTATCGGTTCAGGGCCTTCATTCCCCGCCGGATAGTCGCGGACACCATCGCAGTGCACGTCTTCCACATCAACTACGGCAAGTTCAAGGACTCAGTCGCGGACGCACCGCTGCACGATGTCTACACCAAAGTGTGCGAGGTCATGGCGGATCTGCAGGACATGTCACCGCGAGGCACAGCCCCAAGCAGCGGGTTTCGCCAGTTGTGATGGAGTCGGCCATGCGGACTTCGGTGGCTTCACATACCTCGCACCGTCACTGCTGCGGCTCCTTGATTGGCAACCGTCATTCACGCACTTGCGCGACAGTCGCAATTTCCGAATCAGTCAACATATCTATACATTCGCAGTACTAAATTCCTGTTCATTGTCCTCCTGATTGCATCACCCAGTCAAACGACGCCTAACATTCGCCTCTCTCCGCTCACTGCTCTTGTGCCATTTTTTACGCTGCTAGCATGCGGGCATCTGCACAAAACGAGGCCATGACCGGTTACGCCCTCGCCAGCCAGTCAGCCGATCAAGCGCGCACGGCAAGCGCAGATAGTTAGTAATCGAAAGCAATTGCCCGCAGAGGCGACCTGGTTTCCAGGTGTGTCGGGCAGATGCACAAAAATGGTGAGGACACTATGAGCGATACACCGGTGACGCTTGGCCGCGCATCGTCGCGGGCGAAACTTACGGTGTTTTACGTGCAGCCGCTGGTGACGCGCTATCGCATCGAGGTCATCGACACGCTCAGCCGACTGTTCAAGGTCAGGGTATTTGCGAACTCCACTGGGATCGAGTCGCGCGGCTTTTCACGCGAGGCACCCGCTTGCGACGAATTCGTGGAGACCGGCATCACCCATATATTCACGCGGCGGATCAAGCTTCAGGCGCGCGTGTTCGGGGAGATCGTGCGCGTGCGTCCTGCCGCCGTGCTGATCTTTGCAGACATGTCCTATCTGTCGCTGTGGCTTGCGTTGCTTGCGGGGCGAGCCTTAGGTGTGCCGGTGGTCATCCATGGTCAGGGGCTGTACCGGCACGCCAGACCTAGGTTGGCGCGCACGGTCTGCTATCGGGCGGCGGTCGCCTTGTCGAGCCGGTATGTGTGCTATTCGGAAGCGTCAAGACTGTCGCTCGAGCGCATCGGGTGCCCGAGTTCCAAGCTGATTGTCGCGGACAATTCGCTACGCGTGACACGAACCGTCAGCCCCGTCGAGAAGAACGGGAAAGAGCGGGGCGTGTTGTTTCTGGGACGGCTGCGCAACGGCTCAAACGTCGAATGCCTGATCGAGGCGGTCGAGCTATTGCACCACAAGGGTCACGACATCGTGCTACATCTGGTAGGCGATGGCGAGCATCGCGAGCGGCTCCAGAGTATCCATGCGAATAGCCCTTCCCTGATCTGGCACGGCGCCATTTTCGACGACGACGAAATTGCCTCGATCAGCCGCACTTGCCGGATCGGCTGCTATCCCGGCGACGCCGGCCTCAGCGTGGTCCATATGTTCGGACTGAGTTTGCCGCCGCTGGTTCACGACCAGCTCGAACTGCACATGGGACCCGAGCCGGAGTATGTGGAAGACGAGATGACCGGCTTCCGCTATCCCCGTGACGGCGGCGCCGCCGCACTCGCCGCCGCTCTGGAAAGAATCTGGGACCTGCCGCCCGAGTCGATTCGCTCGATCGGTGCCCGCGCGTTTTCGAAATATCAGCAACTCAACTCACCGACCTTAGGCCAGCGACTCGCGGCGATCGTCGATAACGCGATCGAACGATAGAGCGTCACCGGCGTGGATCACGCGCTCGCCCCCTCGTCGCAGCGCTCCGTCCCGACAGAAAACCAGAACCTCTCTATAAGAACATGCCACCCAAGCAACGCAAATACCTACGGCACTCTCAAAAATTAACTCAATCGGAGTCCGAAGTTTCTCATTTATCGAGACATCAAGACATGCAATGATCGCGTCCAGTGAGCCGGCAGTATGTTGCGCATTCTTGCCGCAGCACGACACACGCAACCGCACAGCCGAAAAACCCGCGCTTTCATTCCGATACCATGAGCAACTTTCTGTTCGATCTGACCGCGAACCTCGTGATCCTCGCAACGCTGCTGGTCGCGTGTCACCTATGCAATCTCGCCCGGCCGGATCTCGCCTTGAACGGCGGCTATGCGTACCTCTTGCTGGCGTCGACCGCCCTGGTGTTCGATGCGGCTTTGACCTTTCTGGTATTCGCAGACGCACGGAGTCGTTACGGCCAATTCAGCACGCCCAGCGCATTCGCCGAGCGTGCGAGCGCCTATGCACTTGCCTGTGCGCTCGCGCTTTACTGCGCCAGCCGCACGCGAGTCCGCAGGGCGAAGGCCAAGACCGACGACGTACTGGTCATCCGGACTTCGGCTTACACCGAGTCCCATCTGCCAATGTAGTAGCGCATCAGTCGCGCCGGCATCGGACCGCCCCGTTCCTCAGGCCTTGATCACACCGGACCAGCCCGGCAGATAACGCGCCTCAGGCTTATGGGCTAGCGCCTTCGCAAGATCGAGCGCCTTCGCGAAGTTCTTCGCGATCTTGCTCGCCGGGACCCGCGGCCGCAGAAAGTCGGCCCACAGGAATTCGCTGAACGGCGTCGCATCTTTCGCATAGCCGCCAGCATTGCGTAGCTCGCCGGCGAGGCTGCGATAGGGGTCGTCCGTCATTTCGGTGATCTCCTTCGGCAGGTGTTCGTATTCGTAACGCGAGCCGTCGGCGCCGAACGGATGGACCCACTGGTTGTGTTCCATCATGCGCCAGAAGATCTCAAAGTCGAGCCAGGAAAGATCTTTCAGCACCATCACCTTCACTTGCTTCACACCCTCTTCGAGCAGCGCCCGTCCGAGGTGATGATGGTCGACGATGTAGTAAAGCTTCTCCGGCCCCAGCACAGCAGGAAACGAGTGCGAGTCGATTGCTGCGCTGCGCTCCTTCTTGTTCAACGTCTTCCAGTGATCGCGCTTCAAGGTGACCTCGCGATAGCCCACCGTCATCTGGGTAGGCCGCAGCGCCGCGAGGTTTGCCGGGATCAAATGAACGTCTCTGTTTGGAACCATGGTCTACCTCATCAAATCGTTAAATCAATCTCAAGGGAAACTTTCGCGGGAAACTCGCGGGAAACAATAGCGCGGATCACGCGCGCCGTTAATACCCGCGAACCATTTCGCATACGGGCAGGAATGGTCCTTGCGCACGCGCGAGCCGTCGGCTATAACTTGCGAAGACCGAGAGTGAAAGGATCTCGCTCCTCATCTGGCATTGCATCTACTGTGTTGAATCGAAGTATTTTCGTCATCAGTCACGCGCAACCGACCCGAGCGAGGCCATCTTGAATCTCGACACCGTACGCATCTTCCTCATGACCCGAGGCATCGACCTCGGCACCAAGGTCCTCGGCGCGATTGTGCTGTGGATCATTGGCCGCTGGGTGATCGGCGTGATCACCGGCCTGCTACGCAAGCTGCTGTCGCGCAATGGACGCGTCGACCCCACCCTCGCGCACTATCTCGGCTCGATCCTCGGCGCCTTGCTGAACCTGCTGCTGATCCTCGCGATCCTGCAGGTGTTCGGAGTCCAGACCACCTCGTTCGCAGCGCTGCTCGCCGGCCTCGGTCTCGCCATCGGCACGGCGTGGGGCGGCCTGCTCGCCCATTTCGCGGCCGGCATCTTCATGCAGGTGCTGCGCCCCTTCAAAGTCGGCGATTTCGTCATGGCCGGCGGCGTAACGGGCACTGTCCAGGAGCTTGGCCTCTTCGGCACCACCATCATCACGCCGGACAACGTCACCACGATCGTCGGCAACAACAAGATCTTCTCCGACACGATCTCTAATTACAGCGTCTTGCCGGTGCGTCGGGTCGAGCTGACGGCGAAGATCGCTAACGGCGTCGATCCGATCGACGCGGCTAATCGACTGCGGGCGGCGATCGTCAAGATTCCTAACGTCGCGGACAGTCCGGCGCCGGATATCGAAGTGCTCTCCTTCACACCGGAAGGTCCGTTGCTATGCGTGCGTCCGTACACGCATACCGACCACTACTGGCAGGTCTACTTCGACACTAACCGGGCCATCATCGAGACCTTCCGCGAAGCGGGCTTCCCGACGCCGGAAACGCCACTCGTGCGGCGCGCCGCGAACTAAGTCCGGAGCGAGCGCTACTTCTGCTGTCGTGAGCTGGAACCTAGCGGCCACCCGCTTTGGGCGCCGGCTTGCGCAGCATCTTCCATAATGCGCCGAGCAGCACGGGCACAACCGCAGCGCCAATACCGACCAGCACGATCACGTTCAGGTACTGGCGAATGAACGGGATGTTGCCGAAGAAGTACCCAAGCAGCACCAGCAGCAGCACCCAGAACAACGCACCCACGAAGTTGAACAACTGGAAGCGGCTCACGGTCATCTGCGATGCGCCCGCGACGAACGGTGCAAACGTGCGCACCACCGGGATGAAACGTGCAAGCACGATGGTCTTGCCGCCATGCTTTTCGTAGAAGTTGTGGGTCTTTTGCAGCGCTGCCCGATCGAGGAAGCGCTCGAGCAGCGGAATATGCGAGTCGAACACTTTGGGTCCGATCGCCCTGCCGATAAGATAGTTAAGCGTATTACCCCCGACCGCCGCCACCAGCAGCAGCAGAATCAGCAGGCCGAGGTTCATTTCGCCACTCGCACAGAACGCGCCGCCGATGAACAGCAGCGAGTCGCCCGGCAGAAACGGCAGCACCACGAGCCCGGTTTCGCAGAACACGATCAGAAACAGCACCGCATACACCCAGGCACCGTACTGTTGAATGAAAACCCCCAGAAACTTGTCGATATGCAAGACAAGATTCACGAACTGCAGCAGCGTGTCCAAAAGCGTCCCTTATTGAGCGAGTGGTGCGAGCGGCGGAATGGGCAGGCCGTCGTGCCATGAGATGAAATGGGCAACGATCCGAGGCCCGAAGGCGCCGAAAATTGACCGCGCCATGATACCGAAAGTGCCCGGCTACGATAAAAAAACTGCGGACGAAGACGCACACCGGACGCCAGCAAGCACGCGGGAGATGAGTCCGCGCTCAGTGGACGTAGCGGGTTACCTGCCGCTTCCCGGCAAGTCGCTATAATTTCGCCATGTCCGAATTCTCCGAAACGCCTGTCGATCCCGCCGCCCAGGCTGTGGCGCCCGTCCTACGTCCGTTGCGGGCCATCCAACCTCTGCCGGACCTGCTGATCAGCCAGATCGCCGCCGGCGAGGTGGTCGAACGGCCGGCGTCGGTCGTTAAGGAGTTGCTGGAGAACGCCATCGACGCCGGTGCGCAGACGCTGCGCATCCTGCTCGACGAAGGCGGCGTCAAGCGCATCTCGATCACCGACGACGGCTGCGGCATCCCGGAAGGCGAACTCACGCTCGCCCTGATGCGCCACGCCACCAGCAAGATCCGCACGCTCGCCGAACTCGAAGCCGTCGGTACGCTCGGGTTTCGTGGCGAAGCGCTGGCGTCGATTGCGTCGGTGTCGGAGCTGTTCATCACCAGCCGCACGGCCGAAGCGCGGCACGCGATGCGCATCGAAGCGCAAACCGGCGTGCTGAGCCCAGCGGCCGGTACGCAGGGTACGACGATCGAAGTACGCGAGCTGTACTTCAATACGCCCGCGCGCCGAAAATTCCTGAAGAGCGAGCAGACCGAACTCGGCCACTGCCTCGAAATGATCCGCCGCACCGCACTGGCGCGGCCAGACGTAGCGATTTCGGTGCTGCACAACGGCCGCGCGGTCGAACACTGGAACGCCAGCGATCCGGCCACCCGCGTCAGCAAGATCATGGGCGAGACCTTCGCCACGGCTCATCTGCCGCTCGACGAATCGGCCGGACCGCTGGCGGTCTATGGCTGCGCCGGCCTGCCCACCGCCAGCCGCGGCCGGGCCGATCAGCAATACTTCTTCGTCAACGGCCGCTTCGTACGCGACAAGCTGCTGACGCACGCCGTACGCGCCGCTTACGAAGACGTGCTGCACGGCGATCGCTACCCGTCGTATGTGCTGTTTCTCGACCTGCCCCCTGAGGGCGTCGATGTGAACGTGCACCCGTCGAAAATCGAAGTCCGTTTCCGCGATTCGCGCTCGATCCATCAGTTCGTCTTCCACGCCGTGCAGCGGGCGCTGGCGCGGCATGCAGGAGCGTCGCCGGAGACCACCGCGGGTGGTCATGCTGCGCATCTTGAGCCGGTGCTGGGCGGTTCGGGGGCGTTTGGAGCCGCAGCAGGCGGTGGTGGCTTAGGTGCGGGCGCCGGCGGGAGCGCCGGTGGCGGCCTTGGCGCTAGCAGCGCAGGGTACGGAGCGAATGGCTTGGGCGGTAGCGCCGGCGGGGGCAGCAACAGCGGCGGTAATGGTTTCGGAGCCCAGGCGGGCAACACTTGGCTGCGTCAGGCACGCATGACTCAAGGCACGCTGCCGGTCGCTCAACCGCTTGCGCTCTACGATGCATTATTCGGCGGCCGCAAGGACAACGGCGTCGGGACAGCGCAGGGCACGACCACGCTGGAAGCACGCGATTCCGGTGCGGATACGCCATCGTTCTTCGCCCCGCCGTCAGCGGGCAACGCGGTATTTCACAGCGCGGATGAACAACCACTTGGTTTCGCTCTTGGCCAGATCCATGGCATCTATGTGCTGGCGCAGAACGCCCAGGGGCTGGTGATCGTCGACATGCACGCGGCGCACGAACGGATCCTGTACGAGCAGTTCAAGAATGCGCTCGCCGACCGGGCGATTGCGGTGCAGCCGTTGCTGATTCCGTTGTCGATGCAGGCCGACCCGGTCGAAATCGGCACGGTGGAGGAAGAGCGCGAGACACTCGATGCACTCGGCTTCGATCTGGCGGTGCTGTCGCCGACGACACTCGCGATCCGCGCGGTCCCGGCGCTGCTCAAGGACGCCGACCTCCAGGCGCTGGCCCGGGCGGTGCTGACCGATCTGCACGCATACGGCGGCTCGCGGGTCCTGACCGAGCGTCAGCACGAACTGCTTGGTACCTTGGCCTGCCACCACGCGGTGCGCGCGAACCGGCGTCTGACGCTGGATGAAATGAACGCGCTGCTGCGCCAGATGGAAGCAACAGAGCGCGCGGACCAGTGCAACCACGGACGCCCGACGTGGTATCAGCTGACGCTATCGGACCTCGATCGACTGTTCATGCGCGGTCAATGACTCTGCGCGCCGCCAAGTTAATACCGCAGCCGCAGGCGCTGCGGGTCCGCCATTCATGACGCAACGCCCTGTCACTCCGATTGTCTGCCTGCTGGGCCCGACGGCCTCCGGCAAGACCGCCGCTGCGCTGGCACTGGCCGCGCGACATCCGGTGGAAATCATCAGCGTGGATTCGGCGCTGGTGTACCGCGAGATGGACATCGGCACGGCAAAGCCAACGGCGGAAGAGCGCGAGCGCGTACCGCACCATCTGATTGACATCGTCGATCCCGCCGATACCTACTCCGCCGCCCAATTCCGCACGGATACGTTGCGACTGGTGGGTGAGATTACGGCGCGTGGGCGGGTACCGTTGCTGGTGGGCGGCACGATGCTGTACTACAAGGCGTTGACACAGGGTTTGAACGACCTGCCGGGGGCTGATGCCGAAGTGCGGGCCGCGCTCGATGCGCACGCGTTGCGTGACGGCTGGCCGGCTTTGCATGCGCGGCTGGCTGAGGTCGATCCGGTCACAGCTGCTCGGCTAGCACCGAATGATTCGCAACGGATCCAGCGGGCGCTGGAGGTGTTCACGTTGACGGGGCAGCCGATGTCCGAGTTGTTGGCTGCGCCTGCTCAGGTTGACGACTTGGCGTTGCCGTGGCGTTTTGTGCCGGTGGCGCTGGAGCCTTCAGATCGCAGTGTTTTGCATGCACGCATTGCTGAGCGGTTTGATGCCATGCTGGCTGCCGGGTTTATTGATGAGGTGGAGCGGCTGCGGGCGCGGGGGGATTTGCATCCGGGGTTGGCGTCGATGCGGTGTGTGGGGTATCGGCAGGCGTGGGAGTATCTCGATGGTGTTGGGGATTTTGCTTCCATGCGGGATAAGGGGGTTTTTGCTACCCGGCAGTTGTGTAAGAGGCAGCTTACGTGGCTGCGGGGGATGAGTGAACGGATTGTTGTGGATTGTTGTGCGGGGGATTCGGTTGAGCAGGTTTTGGGGGTTGTTGAGGGGATGATTGGGCGGTGATTTTTTTGCCCCTAAGGCGGAGGGTTTGCCTGCGGCGCCTTGGTTTTTTTCTTTTGGGGCTGGCCTCTCCTTGCATTCTTATCGGTTTGCTTGTGTTGCCCCTGTGCGGGGCGACGCTAATAGACCACCGGGAATGGAAGGAAAGGCCCAAGCAGCGAGAACAACCACCAAAGCGCCGCGCAGGCCAAAAAAATCAAACCACCACAGTCTGCGCCTCACCCTCAGCACTATTACGCACAGAGCCGATCTTCCAAACCTGCTCACCGGCGGCGGTCAAAAGACCAATAGCCTTATCTGCATCCTGAGCAGCAACCACAACAACCATCCCGATCCCGCAGTTGAACACGCGGTGCATTTCCGCGTCAGCCACACCACCATGCTTCTGCAACCACGAGAACAGCGGCGGCAACGGCCAGGCCCGATGATCGAGCTCAGCAGTCAATCCATCCCGCAAAACTCGCGGAATATTTTCGACGAGCCCACCGCCGGTGATATGCGCCATTCCCTTCACGGCAACCTGCTCCATCAGCAAAAGCAGCGGCTTCACATAGATATGTGTAGGCGCCATCAACGCATCGGCCAGGGAACGGCCGTCAAAGTCCGCCGACAGATCCGGCTGCGCCCGCTCAATGATCTTGCGCACCAGCGAGAATCCGTTCGAATGAATTCCGCTCGAAGCCAGACCCAGCACCACGTCACCCGGGGTAATCGTGCTGCCGTCGATAATCTTGCTCTTCTCGACCGCGCCAACCGCAAACCCGGCCAGATCGTATTCGCCATCCGGATACATGCCCGGCATTTCCGCGGTTTCACCGCCGATCAACGCGCAGCCAGCCAGTTCGCAACCTTGTGCGATGCCCTTCACGACCGTCGATGCCGTGCCGACGTCCAGCTTGCCGCAGGCGAAGTAGTCGAGGAAGAACAGCGGCTCGGCGCCCTGCACCAGAATATCGTTGACGCTCATCGCCACCAGATCCTGGCCGACCGTGTCATGCTTGTTCAGATGAAACGCCAGCTTCAGCTTCGTGCCGACGCCGTCCGTGCCCGAGACGAGTACCGGTTCGCGGTATTTTTTCGGCACCTCGAAGAGCGCGCCAAACCCGCCGATGCCGCCCAGCACACCGTCACGCAACGTCTTTTTGGCAAAGGGCTTGATCGCGTCGACAAGGGCGTCGCCCGCGTCAATGTCCACGCCGGCGTCGCGATACGACAGACCTTGAGCGTCAGGGGCGGATTTCGGTTGATTCATGGGGAGGAGCAAGAAGGTCGGTAAAATGCGATTTTACCCGATGCCGATCCAGAGTTGGCGCTTCAGCGCCTACTCTGGTCCCATACAGGGTTGCCGGCCACCTGGCCGGACATATTCACCCGCGTCGTACCTCAGGAAATCCATTTTGCAGCAGAACTCCTCGATTCTGACACCGTATCAGCGCCGCGCCTTCATCTGGGTCGCTATCGCGCTCGGCCTCGGCATCCTGCTCTGGCTGCTCAGCCCGGTGCTCACGCCGTTCCTGCTCGGCGCCATTCTCGCCTACATCCTCCAGCCTGGCGTCGCGTGGCTGGTGCGCCGGCGCGTGCCGCGCGCCCTCGCCGCCCTGCTGATGATGCTGGTCTTCACCGTGCTCCTTACTATCATGATCCTGCTGGTGCTGGTCGTGATCCAGAAGGAAGGTCCGCAACTCAAACTGCAGGTACCCGTGCTGTTCACGCACGTTAGCGCCTGGCTGCAACCCAAACTGGCCCTGCTCGGCCTCGCCGATTCGCTCGACTTCGCCAGCATCCGCGATCTCGTGATGAATCAGCTCGAAGGCAGCGCGCAAACCGTCGCCCTCTACGCATGGACCTCGATCCGCACCAGCGGTAACGTCATGATGACCGTGATCGGCAACGTCGTGATGGTGCCGTTGGTCCTGTTCTACCTGTTGTACGACTGGAACCGCATGCTAGAGCGCGCCGAGGGCTTCGTGCCGCGCCGCTGGCTCGAAAAGACCGTGCAGCTTGCCCGCGACATGGATCGGATGCTCTCCCAGTACCTGCGCGGCCAGCTGCTCGTGATGGCCGTGCTGGCCGTCTTCTACGCGATCGCACTGACCATCGCCGGCTTCGAGATCGCGCTGCCGATCGGCATTTTCACCGGCGTCGCGGTCTTTATTCCGTATATCGGCTATGCCACCGGCCTCGCTCTGGCGCTGATCGCCGCGCTGCTGCAGTTCGGCGACTGGTATGGCTTCGGCGCGGTTGCGGTGATTTACGGCGTCGGGCAGATTCTCGAGAGCTTCTTCCTGACGCCGCGCCTCGTCGGCGAACGCATCGGCATGCATCCGCTCGCCGTGATCTTCGCCTTGCTCGCGTTCGGCCAGCTATTCGGCTTCTTCGGTGTGTTGCTGGCGCTGCCCGTTAGCGCGATCTTGTCGGTGGCCCTGCGCGAATTGCGGCAAGGCTATCTGTCGAGCACGCTTTACAAGAACTGACGATCCCTGGCTAACTGACCCAAGCGCTCAACGGCTACCCGCGGTTCTCATTACCGGTTTCTACTACTGTGCTTCGTCAACTGACGCTCGATCTCGGCACCCCGCCGCCCTCGACATTCGACAACTTCTTCGCCGGCTCCAACGCAGAGCTGGTCACGCGGCTGCGCGGGCTGGAAAGTGCGCTCGCAGCCGGACCCGTGGCTGATCGCTCGTTCTACATCTGGGGCGAGGCGGGCAGCGGCCGCACCCATCTGCTGCAGGCGCTGGTCCACGAGGCACAGCCCGGGCACGCGTGCTTTGCAAGCCCCCAGAGCAGTCTCGCCGCGTTTGCCTTCGACCCGCGCGTGGCGCTCTACGCCATCGACGATTGCGACGGCCTGTCCGGCGCCCAGCAGATCGCCGCGTTCAACCTCTTCAATGAAGTGCGTGCGCATCCCACCAGCGCTTTGGTGGCGGCCGGCAATGCGGCGCCGATCGGCCTCGCGGTACGTGAAGACCTGCGCACGCGCCTCGGCTGGGGTCTGGTGTTTCACCTCGCGCCGCTGCCCGACGACGTCAAGGCTGCCGTGCTCAAGCACGCCGCCCGTGAACGCGGCATCGCGCTCGCCGACGACGTGCCGGCCTACCTGCTCACTCACTTCCGGCGCGACATGCCCAGCCTGATGGCCTTGCTGGACGCGCTCGATCGCTTCTCGCTCGAACAGAAACGGGCGGTCACCCTGCCGCTGCTGCGCGCCATGCTGGCATCCCCGGCGGACACTGAAGAGTCGAGAACGGCAACCGTTGCAGCCGCTTCAAGTAAAATAGGCCCCCATGGCTAATCTCGCACTCTTCGATCTCGACCACACGCTCATCCCCACCGACAGCGACCACGAATGGGGCCGCTTCATGGTGAAGCACGGCATGGTCGACGCCGAAAACTTCGCACGTGAAAACGACCGTTTCTATGCCGACTACAAGGCCGGCAAGCTCGACATTCACGCCTATCTCGTCGCCATGCTGACGCCGCTCGCGAAGTACTCGCGCGCGCAGCTCGCCGAGTATCACCAGATGTACATGCACGAAGTGATCAAGCCCACCATCGTGCCGGTCGCGCTCGAACTGGTGCGCCAGCATCGCGACGCGGGCGACCTGTGCTGCATGGTCACTGCCACCAACGAATTCATCACCGGCCCGATTGCCGCCGTGTTCGGTGTCGACAAACTGATCGCCTGCGAAGCGGAAACCGTGGACGGCCAGCCGCACTCGGACTACACCGGCCGTCCCACCGGCACACCCAGCTACAAGGAAGGCAAGATCGTCCGTACCGAGGCGTGGCTCGCTTCGCTCGGCAAGACATGGTCGGACTTCGAGCGCAGCTATTTCTATAGCGATTCGCATAACGACATCCCGCTGCTCCAAAAGGTCACTGACCCGATTGCGACCAATCCGGACGACACGCTGCGCGCTCATGCGCAAGCACACGGCTGGCGCATCCTCGAACTCTTTCAACCCACGTGATCAAAAAATTTATCCGTAAGCTGTTCGGACAGGATCCGGCACCCGCTGACAACACCGCCCCCTCCGAAGCAGACGAAGCGTCCCGCGCCCCGGCAAAAACCGGCCATAGCGACGCCAGCAGCACTACCTCTACGGCCAGACCGCGCCGCAAACCGGCGGCGTCACGCGACACCACCAAGGCCGCACCCGAGCCCGACGTGCCGGTGATCATTCCCGCTGACGTTCACGGCATCAACCCGGCGCTGATCTCGAGGAACGCTATCCGCGTCACCGAGGGGCTGCAGCAGGCCGGCCACCGGGCATTTATCGTCGGCGGCGCCGTACGCGACCTGCTGCTCGGCATCGCGCCGAAAGACTTCGACGTCGCCACCGACGCCACGCCCGAGCAGGTGCAGAAGCTGTTCCGCCGCGCGCGCATCATCGGCCGGCGATTTCAGATCGTGCACGTGCAGTTCGGTCAGGAAATCATCGAAACCTCGACGTTCCGCGCCCTGGTCGATCCTCCCGCCGCCGACGCCGCCCCGCCGCGGCGACTTAAGCGCGATGAACTGGACCGCCGCACCCACGCGGTCGACGCCAGCGGCCGCGTGCTGCGCGACAACGTCTGGGGCGAGCAGCACGAAGACGCCACCCGCCGCGACTTTACGATCAACGCGATGTACTACGATCCAGCCACGCAAACCGTGCTGGACTATCACAACGGCATGGCCGATATGCGCGCCCGCCTCCTGCGCATGATCGGCGATCCGGCCACCCGTTACCGCGAAGATCCGGTACGCATGCTGCGCGTGGTGCGTTTTGCCGCCAAGCTCGGCTTCGAGATCGAAGACACGACTCGCGCGCCGATCAAGGAAATGGCGGATCTGATCAACAACGTGCCGGCTGCGCGTCTGTTCGACGAAATGCTCAAGCTGATGCTGTCGGGCTACGCACTTGCCTGTCTGCAGCGCCTGCGCCAGGAAGGCCTGCATCATGGCCTGCTGCCGCTGCTCGACGTAGTGCTCGAACAGCCGCACGGCGAGAAATTCATCACGCTCGCACTCACCAACACGGATAACCGTGTGCGCGCCGGCAAGCCGGTTTCGCCCGGCTTCCTGTTCGCTACCCTGCTGTGGCACGACGTGCAGCAGCGCTGGCAGGCGTTCGAGGCAAACGGCGAATATCCGGTGCCTGCGCTGCACCGGGCGATGGACGAAGTGCTCGACATGCAAACCGAGAAACTCGCCATCCACAAGCGTTTCTCGTCGGATATGCGTGAGATCTGGGGCCTGCAGTTGCGCCTCGAAAAACGCTCGGGCCGCAGCGCGCTGAAGCTGATGGAACACCAAAGATTTAGAGCGGGGTATGATTTCCTCCTGTTGCGCTGCGAATCGGGCGAACTCGAAGAGTCGGTCGGTGCGTGGTGGACGGAGTTCATCGAAGGAGACGCCGTCGCGCGCGAGACATTACTCACGCAAGGCGGGAAGGACCGGAGCCCCAAAAAACGCCGGAGGCGCAGCAGTGGCGCCAGAAACCGCAAACCGGGCGACGGAATGGAGGGCGGTGCGACCGTGGAGCGCGCAGCAGACGACGTGAGTCACGAAGGCTCACACGAAGACTGACGCGGCCATGTTGCTCGCCGTCGAACGATAGTCGCAGGAAGTTATGCCATGACGGTTGCTTATCTCGGCCTCGGCGCGAATCTCGGGGATGCGCGCCAGACCCTGAAAGACGCGGTAGTGTGTCTCGCCCAACAGCACACCATCACCGTGCTCGCCAAGTCGAGCCTGTATCGCACTGCGCCCATCGACGCGGGCGGTGACGACTACTACAACTGCGTCGTGAAGCTCGATACCACGCTGCCGGTCCGGCATCTTCTGGCGCTGTGCCACAAGATCGAACTGCACTTCGGCCGCGAACGGCCGTTTCGGAACGCCCCCCGCACGCTCGATCTCGACATTCTGCTGTTCGGCGACTACTCGATCGAGGAACCGGATCTGATCGTGCCGCATCCGCGTCTGATCGAGCGCGCGTTCGCACTGGTGCCGCTCGTCGAAGTCGACCCTGACTTGACGATTCCACAACACGGTCGCGCCGACGCGTTTCTCGCGGCCGTTGCCGATCAGCGTATCGAAAAGATGAAGTCGCCCTGTCAGTGTCCGGTGCTCAATGCGTTGAGTGGCGGCAGTGATAGCGAAGCCGGCACTAGCGGCAAATCCACCAAAGGCGGTTGCTCATGAGCACGTCTCCGCTGACGGTCACCGCCCCCCAGCTACGCCCGCCGTTTCGCTATATCGCGATTGAAGGGCCGATCGGGGTTGGCAAGACCTCGCTGGCACGACGCCTCGCTGAACGATGGTCAATGCAACCGGTGTTCGAGCGGCCACAGGACAATCCGTTTCTCGAACGCTTCTATCGCGACACCGGGCGTTACGCGCTGGCCGCGCAACTGCACTTTGCCCTTCAGCGTGCCCAACAGGCGCAGGAGGTTGCGGCAGCGTACGCGGCGGGCACAGCGCTGATCGCCGATTTCATGACGGAGAAAAACGAGATCTTCGCCCGGTTGACACTGCCTGAAGACGAATGGCAGTTGTACCGCGCACTCGCAAAGCAGATCGATGCACAGACCCCACGCGGAACCACCGCGGGAAGTCCGGGCACCGCCCCAGCGCCGGATTTTGTGGTGTACCTGCAGGCCAGCCCGGAAGTGCTGTTTGCGCGGATCCAGAAACGCGCGATCCCAATGGAGCTGCAGATCTCGAACGCGTACCTGCACTCCCTATGCGACGCGTATAACGACTTCTTCTATCACTACGACCGCACGCCGGTGCTGACGGTCAACGCCGAACACCTGAATCCGCTCGACTCGGACGCGGACCTTGCGCTGCTCGTCGAACGCATCGAGACGATGCGCGGGCGCAAGGAATTCTTTGTCAAAGGCACGTCGCTCTGAGCGACGGTGCCCTCCTCCTTTTCCAACGGAACACCCCATGAGCTATTTGCAGGAAACGAGTAGGAACGCCATTACCGTTCCGAAACTGCAGGCAATGCGCGACGCGGGCGAAAAGATCGCCATGCTCACCTGTTACGACGCGAGCTTTGCGGCGCTGCTGGACCGCGCGGGCATCGACGTGCTGCTGATCGGCGATTCGTTAGGGAATGTGCTGCAAGGCCAGACGACGACGCTGCCGGTCACGCTCGGAGAAATCGCGTATCACACGGCCTGCGTTGCGCGGGCACGCCCGTCGGCGCTGGTCGTCGCCGATCTGCCGTTCGGCACCTACGGCACATCGGAGACGGCGTTCGCCAGCTCCGTGGAGTTGATGCGCGCGGGCGCCCAGATGGTCAAGCTGGAAGGTGGCGAATGGCTCGCCGATACGGTGCGCTTCCTGGTGGAGCGGGCCGTTCCGGTGTGCGCGCATATTGGCCTCACGCCACAGTCGGTGCACGCGTTCGGCGGCTTCAAGGTGCAGGGCAAGACGGAAGCCGGCGCAAGCCAGTTGCTACGCGATGCGCTCGCTATCCAGGACGCGGGTGCTCAACTGGTCGTGATCGAGGCGGTCCCGACTCAGCTCGGCACCGAAGCCACCAGGCAGTTGCGGATTCCGACCATCGGCATTGGTGCGGGGGTGGAATGCTCGGGGCAGGTGCTCGTGCTACACGACATGCTCGGGATTTTCCCCGGCAAGCGTCCGCGATTCGTCAAAGATTTCATGCAGGGACAGCCGAGCATTTTCGCGGCCGTCGAAGCGTATGTGCGCGCGGTGAAGGACAGCTCGTTCCCCGGCCCGGAACATACGTTTTGAGATTGGTGTCCCATCCGGTTTGAGACCCGTCCGATTTTCGTTGAATACCTGGACGTCTATCTTCTTCGGTTCATTTACGCGGCCCCGCCGCAAACCGAAGAGAAACGTTCATGGGCCCCATTTGCCTGATCAACGTCGCGGGAATCCGCGATCACGCTTTGCACCTCACCGACATGCCGCGATCCACGTGGCATGTACGCCTGATCGACTGGGTGGCGCGCCTGTTGCGCATCTGCTGCGCTTGAATGACGCTTGTCTCAGCGCCGCGCTACTTCCCTTACACGCAGCGCGACCTGCTCTGGCGGAGCGGCCGCCTAACCGGCCTGCTGCCGTACACGAACCTCGCGAGCCTGTCGTCGTGGCCGGATCCTACCCTGCGACACGCGCCGGTAAGGCGCCCCGCAACGCGTTACATATAAGAAGCGCCTCTGCATTCAATACGTCAGCGCGCGTCAGGACACGCTCCTGCGCATCCAACTCCGCATCTTCAAGCAGCACTCCTCGCATCACCCCAGGCAACACGCCTGACGATAACGGCGGCGTCCACCAACGCCCATCCAGCTTCACGAATACATTCGAACGGCCGCCTTCAGTCAACTCGCCGCGCTCGTTAAAAAACAGCGTGTCGAACGCGCCCAGGGTCTCGGCGTTGCGCCAGCCGCGGTCGTATTCCGCCCGGCGCGTGGTTTTGTGATGCAACAGCATGTCGCTCGCCTGGGTGGCCGTGAAACCGTGATCGGGGGCGAGCAGTACGCCGACGACATCGTCGGACAGTGGCGTCAGCGCTGCTGCGCTAATCTGCACCGCGCCACCTTTGGCGAGAGCAAGTCGTACGCGATGCGGTACTCCGGCTGACAGCGCAGCGCACTGCGCTTCGATTCGCTCGCGCAAATCCGCTTCATCGAACCTGAAACCGAGCCACGCCGCACTCGCCGCAAGCCGTGCGAAATGGCGCGCCACGTGGCGGACACCGTCCTCACGCGTCGCGTACATCGTTTCGAATAGCTCGAAGCCTGGATCGGCGTTAGTGAGGAATCTCGCTTTCCACTGGCACTCCGCGTATTCGTCAGCGGCAACGCTGTCGAGCACGATGCCCGCGCCAACGCCCATGCTGCCGCTACGGGTGCCGGTTCTGCTGTCCGGCGCATCAAGCGTCAAGGTGCGAATCGCGACGGACAGACAGAAGTCGCCGCAGATGTTGTGGGTGTGGTTTGAGGCGCTCGCCGCTTCTGGAGCGTGCGAGTCGTTTGTCACGCCCGAGGCATCTGAGACATCGGACGCGTTTGCCGAATCTGAAGAAGCGTTTGCGACGTAGCTGGCGGCATCGAGCCAGCCGATCGCGCCGGTGTACAAACCGCGTGGCGAGGTTTCAAGCCTGTCGATCAACTGCATCGTCCGATGCTTCGGTGCACCGGTAATCGATCCGCACGGAAACAAAGCGCGCAGCACGTCCGCAAACGAAGTCTGGGCACGTAACCTCGCCTCTACAGTCGACGTCATCTGCCACACCGACGCGTACGGTTCGACCGAGAACAGCGCTGGCACCTTGACCGAACCCGTCTCGGCGACTCGTGACAGATCGTTGCGCAAGAGGTCGACGATCATCACGTTTTCCGCACGATTTTTCGGATCGTTGGCGAGAAACTCGGCGGCATGCAGGTCGGCGACGGGATCGTCCGGGGTACGTGGCGCGGTGCCCTTCATCGGACGCGCGCGTAACGTGACACCCGCTTTCTCGACAAACAGCTCCGGCGAGCACGACAACACCCAACGGTCGCCGGGTAAGGCGACCAACGCGCCATACGACACCGGCTGCCGCGCCCGCAGCCGGCGATACAGCGCAGCGGGCGTGCCAAAGACGTCGAACCTGAGCCGGTACGTGTAGTTGACCTGATAGGAATCGCCGATACTAAGCGCGTGATGAATCGCCGCGATGGCTGCTTCGAATTGCGCCAGATCGACGCTGGCGCGCGCGGCGGTGGTACCCGCCACCGACGGTTGCTCCGCGCCGCCGTCGCGTTGCACCAGCCACGCGTCGGCTTCGTCACGCGAGAGCTTCGCGCATTGCTCGAACAATAAAAAACGCAGCGTGGCATCGTCACGCTGCGTTTTATTCTCTGACTGGCGGGACTGGCCGCCGGCGGACCGCGCACCGTGCAGCACAAGCTGACGGCCGAACTCATAATCGCCGAGCATTACGGCATGCAGACCACGCCGCAAATCAGCGGCCACCGCATCGCATACCGCATCGAGCTGCTCCGTATCCACGCAGACACGCTCATGCAAAAACCGCGTGTAAAGGCGGCTCGAGCGCCGCGCCGCCGTCGCGTGGCAATCGTCGAGCAATGCAAACACGGCGTCGCGATCATCCACCATCTTGCCCGCCACCAACTTCAAACTTCCATTAATCGAAGAAGCTCTTCACACGATCGAACCAGCTCTTGCTTTGCGGGCTGTGACGCGCACCGCCCTCGACCAGCGACTTCTCGAACTGCTGGAGCAGCTCGCGCTGCGGCTCGGTGAGCTTGACCGGCGTCTCGACCTGCACGTGCACATACAGATCGCCTGCAATGCTCGAACGCAACCCCTTGATGCCCTTGCCGCGCAGACGGAAGGTCTTGCCCGACTGGGTGCCTTCGGGCACCGTAAAGCTCGCGCGGCCCGCCAGCGTCGGCACTTCGATTTCACCGCCAAGTGCCGCCGTTGTGAACGGAATCGGCATCTGGCAATGCAGATCGTCGCCGTCGCGCTCGAACACCGAGTGCTGCTTGATATGAATCTCGACGTACAGATCGCCCGACGGACCGCCGTTGATGCCCGGCTCGCCGTTACCGGCCGAGCGGATCCGCATGCCGTCGTCGATACCCGCCGGAATCTTCACTTCCAGCGTCTTGGTTTCCTTGACCTTGCCAGCGCCGTGGCAATTCACACACGGATCGGGAATGTGGCTTCCCGTGCCGTGGCACTTCGGGCAAGTCTGCTGAATGCTGAAAAAGCCCTGCGACATCCGGACTGAACCCGCGCCGTTACAGGTGGGGCAGGTTTCCGGTTTGGTACCGGGCTTCGCGCCCGAACCGTGACAGATTTCACACGACACCCAACTCGGCACACGGATCTGCGTGTCGTAGCCGTGCGCGGCCTGTTCCAGCGTGATTTCCATGCTGTAGCGCAGATCGGCACCGCGGTACACCTGCGGACCGCCACGGCCACCGCCACGTGCAGCGCCGCCGGCCGCCTGGCCGAAGATGTCGCCGAAAATATCGCCGAATGCGTCGGCAAATCCGCCGAAGCCCTGCGCGCCGGCACCGCCCATATTCGGGTCGACGCCTGCATGGCCATACTGGTCGTACGCCCCACGCTTCTGCGAGTCCGACAGCATTTCATAGGCTTCCTTCACCTCTTTGAAATGCTCTTCCGCATCCTTGTTGCCCGGATTGCGGTCGGGGTGATGCTTCATCGCCAGCTTGCGATAAGCCTTCTTGATTTCGTCGTCGCTCGCGTTCTTTGCGACGCCCAGAACCTCGTAGTAATCCCGTTTCGCCATATCGGTTCAACGCCCGCCGCGCAGCAAGGCACGGCGGCTCCTCTTGAATGCTGGAGTCTTACGACTCGTCCGGCCGTTGCTCGCCCCTCGTTTGCACGAATTGAGCAACGCCCTCCATAAAACAAATGTGCCCGGAGAGCCCAAAAAGGCTCACCAGGCGCGATAACCGCTTTGCAGGTTTATGCCCTCACAGACGGACACAAACCGTTTTGCAGCCGACCCGCACACATTGCTGTGTGCGGCTTTACGGTCAGATGGCGACCTGGCTTTAGTCCTTCTTGACTTCCTTGAACTCGGCGTCGACCACGTCGTCTTCCGGCTGGCTTGCACCACCGGCCGAGGCACCACCAGGCGCTGCGCCCGCGGCACCGGCCGCTGCGCTTGCTGCACCTTGCTCAGCCTGCATGTCGGCGTACATCTTCTCACCGAGCTTTTGCGAGGCCGTTGCCACGACTTCGATCTTGGCTTCGATCGCCGCCTTGTCGCTCGAGCCGCTCTTCAGCGTGTCTTCGAGGTCCTTCAGCGCTGCTTCGATCTTTTCCTTCTCAGCCGCTTCCAGCTTGTCGCCGTATTCGGTGAGCGCCTTCTTCGTGCTGTGGACCAGTGCGTCGCCCTGGTTGCGGGCATCGGCCAGTTCGCGCAGCTTGTGATCTTCTTCAGCGTTCGCTTCGGCGTCCTTCACCATCTTTTCGATCTCGGCTTCAGACAGACCCGAGTTCGCCTTGATGACGATGCGGTTTTCCTTGCCGGTCGCCTTGTCTTTCGCGCCGACGTGCAGAATACCGTTCGCGTCGATGTCGAAGCTCACTTCGATCTGCGGCACGCCGCGCGGTGCGGGCGGAATACCTTCGAGGTTGAACTCGCCCAGCAACTTGTTGCCGGCTGCCATTTCGCGTTCGCCCTGGAACACCTTGATCGTGACGGCACCCTGGTTGTCGTCGGCCGTCGAATACACTTGTGCGTGCTTCGTCGGGATCGTGGTGTTCTTGTTGATCATCTTCGTCATCACGCCGCCGAGCGTTTCGATGCCGAGCGACAGCGGGGTCACGTCGAGCAGCAGAACGTCCTTACGGTCACCCGACAGAACCTGACCTTGAATCGCGGCGCCCACGGCCACGGCTTCGTCCGGGTTCACGTCACGGCGCGGTTCCTTGCCGAAGAATTCCTTAACCTTGTCCTGCACCTTCGGCATACGCGTCATACCGCCGACGAGAATCACGTCGTCGATTTCGCCAACCTTCACGCCAGCGTCCTTGATAGCCAGACGGCACGGCTCGATGGTGCGTTCGATCAGTTCTTCCACCAGCGCTTCGAGCTTCGCACGCGTAATTTTCAGGTTCAAGTGCTTCGGACCCGACGCGTCTGCCGTGATGTACGGCAGGTTGATTTCGGTCTGCTGGCTCGACGACAGTTCGATCTTGGCCTTTTCAGCTGATTCCTTCAGGCGTTGCAGCGCGAGCACGTCCTTCGACAGGTCGACGCCTTGTTCCTTCTTGAACTCGCCAATGATGTAATCGATGATGCGCTGGTCGAAGTCTTCACCGCCGAGGAACGTATCGCCGTTCGTCGAGAGCACTTCGAACTGCTTCTCGCCGTCAACGTCGGCGATTTCGATGATCGAGACGTCGAACGTGCCGCCGCCCAAGTCATACACGGCGATCTTGCGGTCGCCCTTTTCGTTCTTGTCGAGGCCGAACGCGAGCGCAGCTGCGGTCGGTTCGTTGATGATGCGCTTGACTTCCAGACCGGCGATGCGGCCCGCATCTTTGGTGGCCTGACGCTGGCTGTCGTTGAAGTACGCGGGAACCGTGATCACCGCTTCGGTGACCGGCTCGCCGAGGTAGTCTTCAGCGGTCTTCTTCATCTTGCGCAGGACTTCAGCCGAGATTTGCGGCGGAGCCAGTTTCTGATCGCGCACTTCGACCCAGGCGTCACCGTTGTCGGCCTTGACGATCTTGTACGGCATCAGCGCGATGTCTTTCTGCACTTCTTTTTCTTCGAAGCGGCGGCCGATCAGGCGCTTGACCGCGTACAGCGTGTTCCTCGGGTTCGTGACCGACTGACGCTTCGCAGGCGCGCCGACGAGAATCTCGCCGTCTTCCATGTAAGCGATGATCGACGGCGTGGTGCGCGCGCCTTCCGAGTTTTCGATCACCTTGACCGAATTGCCTTCCATGATCGCCACGCACGAGTTGGTCGTGCCGAGGTCGATGCCGATGATTTTGCCCATTTTTACTAATCTCCTGACTTTGATCGCTGCGGTAGGTTGCCTTGTGCCCATCTGGCGGCAAGGCAACCCGCCTTCAATTCAAACCTGCACTCAACATAAGTGCGTCTGCATCGTTTTCAAGACCTTGAATGCAATGCGGTCTTTAATTTTTTTCAATCGCCTGCGGCTTCGGGATTGGCGTTGCCGGGGATTGCCCGACTTGTTGCCACCCCGGCTAACCGCCAGTACCGGCCACGCCATCCATCGCCTTTGAAACGGCCTTTGCGGCAACCTTCCCCCGCGCGGCTGCCACCGCTGCCTCGAACTGCCCGAGGCCGTGCCAGCCAGTCGCCCGGCCAAGCCGCTTGCCACGATGAAAGAAGAACCACGTCGGCACGCCATGCAGCATGAAACGGCGGCCCAACTCACGGTGCTCGTAGACGTTGCTGTGAAACCATCTAAGCCCGAGCGCGCGAATCGCGTCGGGCTGCGCCAGCATCGCCTTCTTCGCTATTTCGCAGTTGAAGCAGTCGAGTCCCCAGAAGAACACCACCGCCACCTCATCGCCAACCGCTTCGAGCGCGGCGTCGAACGACTCTGCGCTCAATTCCTGCATCTCGAACACGGCAAAAGCCGTGGAATCGACGGGAAGGTTGGCCATGATAGCGGGGATGCCTGCCCGGGAGCGCCTGAGCGATGCCTGAGGTCTACTTCGACTTACTTCGGCTGGGCGACGGTAACGAGCGCCGGGCGCAGCACGCGGTCGGCGATCACGTAACCCTTTTGCAGCACGGAGACGATGGTGTTGGGCTCCTGCTCGGCCGGAACCATCGAAATAGCCTGGTGACGATGCGGGTCGAACTTCTCGCCTGCCGGAGGATTGATCGCCACGACGCGGCCTTTCTCAAGCGCACCGCTCAACTGGCGCAGCGTCAGCTCGACACCCTCACGAACCTTCTGCAGGTCGTCGGACGAGTGGGCGACGGCGGCCTCGAGGCTGTCGACTACAGGCAGCAGATGCTCTGCAAAGCTCTCGATCGCGAACTTGTGAGCCTTGGTGACATCTTCCTGCGCACGCCGGCGCACATTTTCGGTCTCGGCCTTGGCACGCAGAAAGCTCTCCTGCAACTCGGCGATTTTGGTCTGCGCTTCGGCCAACGCGGCTTCGGCGCCGGCCGGAGCAGCTTCAGCCGGGTTGACTTCCGGCTGAGCTGCGTTGGCCTCGGCAGCCTGGCGCGCGGCTTCTTCGGCGGGCGTGGGATTCTGGCTCGTCGGATTCTCTTGCGTGTTTTCCATGTCGCTGAAAGTCGTAAAAAAGTTAAAGCCAAGGGCGGCCGCGTGGTGCTCTGAAAGGCCCGCTTGAGCGTTGCAGAAACGCCACACAAACCACCGCTCATCGCCTACTGAGTTTGGGTCTCAAAGCACGATTTCAAGCGGTCAAAAGGAACTTTTCGCACCGCAACAGTGCGGCAGAAATGCCTCGTTACAACCATTAATCAGATAGAGATTGAGCGGCCTCGTGGACTGACCTAAACTTCAGCTGTCCACCCGGGAAGGCACGTTTACCCTAACCTGGTATATACCACTTCACTTAACTCATCGCGCGTTCGTCCAGCATCATTTCGGGGGAGTACCGTGAAACTGACCTTCGCAATATCCGTGGTCGCCTTGGTGCTCGTAGCGGGAACCACGACCATCTGCATGTCCGGGGCCGTCAACGACAGCACGACCGAATATGGCGGCGTGCACGCGACGATGGAACAACTGTTCAATCCCCACCTGAAAGTTTGTCGATAGTGCGCCGGTCGCGCTTGGTCGGACGCCCGTGCAAAGCGGCGGCCGGCTCGCGATACGTTTTACGCCGCTCCTGCTCCATCTGCCGCTTCACCTTGCTTTCCTCGGTTTCCGCATAAAGCGTCTGCGCCACACTCGCCGGGCCGCGCACGTCGCACACACCCAGTACTTCCACCTGCCATACGATGCGTTCGATCTCGATTTCGACGAGATCGCCGACCCGCACCTCCTTGGCCGGCTTGACTGCAGCACCGCCAATCCTTACGTGAGCTTTGTCAACGGCATCCGCTGCCAGCGAGCGTGTCTTGAAGAAACGCGCTGCCCATAACCACTTGTCGATGCGCAGGCGCGCGCCGGGTTCGGTCGAAATCCTGTAGTTCATCAGCTAGTCTGGCGCCCTATGTACGAAGCGGCGTCGCAAGTTGCGCATCAAGCGCGTTGAAAACGATTCCGTCAACCAGTCTCACGCCGGCACCGTACCTTGCGCGGAGGCCACCTGCACCGGCCAGCCCTGCAGGTTCTGGGCGACGATCTCCCCCAGCGCCGCAATCCACGCCTGCGAGGCGTTCAGGCAAGGAATGCGGTGAAACTCCTTGCCGCCCGCATGGACGAACTCGTCGCGGACTTCCATGCCGATTTCCTCAATAGTTTCCAGGCAATCGGCAGTAAAGCCCGGACAAAACACATCCGCGCGGCGCACCCCCGCCGCGCCCAGCTCCTTGAGCGTCGGCGCGGTATAGGGCTGCAACCACTCAGCCTTGCCGAAACGCGACTGGAACGTGACGCGGCACTCCACCGTTGTCAGCCCGAGCGCCTGCATCAACAGTGCCCCCGTTTGCTGGCACTGGTCGTGATACGGGTCACCGAGATCGAGCGTACGTTTGGGAACGCCATGGAAGCTCAGCACCAGCTTGTCGCCGGCCGCGAAATCCGGGCGTCCATGGGCATGCCAGTACTGGTGTACCTGCGCCGCCAGCGCCGCGATATACGCCGGATGATCGGCATATTGGCGGATGGTGCGGATTTCCAGCTGGTTGCGCATGCGTTTGAGCGCCGAGAATGCAGCGTCGAATGCCGTAGCCGTAGTCGACGACGAGTATTGCGGATACATCGGCACCAGCAGGACGCGCTCGGCACCCGCCAGCTTGAGCTGATTCAGCATGTCCGGGATGCCTGGCATGCCGTAGCGCATGGCGTAGTCGACGATCGCCGTGTAGCCGTTCAACTGCAGCAGATGCCGCAGACCTTCCACCTGCTTCTCCGTGAACACGCGTAACGGCGAGCCTTCCGGTGTCCATACCGCAGCATATTTCTTGGCCGACGAGCGCCCGCGAACCGGCAGGATCAGGAGCCGCAAGATCACCTGCCAGAGGACCGCGGGAATCTCCACGACACGTGGGTCGGACAGAAACTGCGCGAGGTAGCGCCGCACGGCCCGTGGCGTCGGTGCGTCGGGCGTGCCCAGATTGATCAGCAAAACCGCAACACGATGAGATGTGGCGGGTTGCGATGGCCGCTCGAGATCGAAACGCATAGGCAACAGGGCTAGCCGCGTACAGCGGGAAATCGGTTCAGGTGAGAGTCATTATAGCGGGGCGGTCCGCAGCCGATACCTGGCCATTCGGCCGATTGGCAAGCCGCGCGCCGCATCGCATCATTTGCAGCATGCAATTCGGGCTCCTGCCCGACGGAGATGCGGGCAATGGCAAGGCAATGAAACGTGCCGCGGTACCGGGGCGCAGACGCTTATTGTTGGCTGAGCGTCAGCGAGAGCAGGCGCGCGGTGATGTCGACAATCGGAATCACACGGTTGTAGGCCATGCGCGTCGGCCCGATCACGCCGAGCGTACCGACGATCTTGCCGTTCACTTCATACGGCGCGGTCACGACGCTCATTTCCTCGATCGGCACGAGATTCGACTCGCCGCCAATGAAGATTTGCACGCCCTGGGCGTGACTCGATACGTCGAGCAACTGAAGGAGGCTGGTCTTTTGGTCGAATACATCAAACAGCTTGCGCAGCCGCGCCATGTCCGAAGACAGGTCGGCCACTTCGAGCAGATTGCGCTCGCCGGAGATCAGCACGGTCTCGCCGGCGTCAGCTTCATCTGTGCTGGCCTTGACGGCGGCGTGCATCAGCGTGGTCATGTCGCCGCGCAGCTCGTCGATCTCTTCGCGCAGGCGCCGGCGCACTTCGTCGAAGGAAAGGCCGGCAAAGTGCGCATTGATGTAATTGGACGCTTCCACCAGTTGCGACGGCGAAAAATCGCGTTGCGTCGCCATGATGCGGTTCTGTACGTCGCCTTCGGGCGTGACGATGATGAGCAGGATGCGCTTGTCGGACAGGCGCATGAACTCGATCTGCTTGAAGACGTGACTGCGCCTCGGGGTCAGCACCACGCCGGCAAACTGCGACAGGCTGGACAGCACGCTCGCCGCCGCTGCAACGATCTTCTGCGGCTCGCCCGCCTGCAGCGTGGTCTTGACGGTACGGGTGACCGCTTCCTCGTCCGCCGCGGACTCGACTGTGAGCATCGTGTCGACAAACAGACGATAGCCGCGCGGCGTTGGAATGCGGCCCGCCGAGGTGTGCGGGCTGATGACAAGCCCCGCCTCTTCCAGATCGGACATCACGTTGCGGATCGTCGCCGGGCTCAGCTCCAGACCGGAGTAGCGGGACAACGTGCGCGAGCCGACCGGTTGACCTTCAGCGATATATCGCTCGATCAACGTTTTGAGGAGGGTTTGTGCGCGGGGATCTAGCATGACGGAAAAGTTTAGCTTAATGACGCGACGACCGCGAGCGCTAACAATAACAGCGTTCACGCCTTCGTTGGCGAGGCATGGGCTGCATGTGCCGGTTTGCCCGCACAACCCCTGGCGCGAACCCGCACCTGCGGGTTCGACGCAACGCATACCATCCCGCTGTCACGAGGAGTTCATCATTCTGCCGATAATCCTGCGCAGGCCGGCCGGCACGGGCCTGCAGCCCGACAGGCGCGCCCGCGTGGCGCCGGCCACCCATGTGGCCGCGGACGGTTCTTTTCAGCCCTCACCTATGGTGTAATGCCGGCATGCAAGTTACCAGTCAGTTCAAGACCGTCGCGCTCGTCGGGCGCAACAACACGCCAGGCATTGGCGAGCCGCTGACCGCGCTCGCCGCGTGCATCGCCAGGCGCGGCTTCGACGTGGTGTTCGAAGCGGACACCGCTGCGGAGATCGGCATTACCGACTACCCCGCCCTGCGCCCCGCGGAAATCGGCGCCCGCGCCGACGTGGCCGTGGTGCTGGGCGGCGACGGCACGATGCTCGGCATCGGCCGCCAGCTTGCGCCGTACCGCACGCCGCTGATCGGCATCAACCATGGGCGGGTCGGCTTCATCACCGACATCCCGATTTCAGCCATGCAGGAACTCGTGCCGCAGATGCTGAGCGGCAATTTCGAGCGCGAGGAACGCATGTTGCTGGAAGCGCGCATCATGCGCGGCGGCAGCCCCATCTACCACGCGCTGGCCTTCAACGACGTGGTGGTCAACCGCAGCGGTTTCTCGGGAATGGCGGAGCTGCACGTGGCCGTGGATGGCCGCTTCATGTACAACCAGCGCTCGGACGGACTGATCGTCGCCACGCCGACTGGATCGACCGCCTACGCGTTGTCGTCAGCCGGGCCAATCCTGCATCCACAGTTGCAAGGCATCGTGCTGGTGCCGATTGCGCCGCACGCATTGTCGAATCGCCCCATCGTGCTGCCGGACGACTCAAAGGTCAGCATCCAGATCGTCTCCGGCCGCGACGTCAACGTCAACTTCGACATGCAGTCGTTTACCGCGCTCGAACACAACGACAAGATCGAAGTGCGCCGCTCACGCCATACCGTGCCGCTCCTGCACCCGGTCGGCTACAGCCATTACGCGACGTTGCGCAAGAAGCTGCACTGGAATGAATACCCGTCGCACGAAGACGACATCAAGCCCTGAACCGATCCCGAATCCTGAATCCTGAACGAACACTGCGCCGATCCTGAGCTAACCCTGAGCACCTGGCCGCAGCCGGTAACCCAAGCTACCAGACGACCTCCATGCTTCGCCACCTCTCGATACGCGACTTCGTCATCGTCGCCGCGCTCGACCTTGAATTCGACAGCGGCTTCACGGTTTTCTCGGGCGAAACAGGCGCCGGCAAATCGATCCTGATCGACGCCCTGGCACTCGCGCTTGGCGCCCGCGCCGATGCAAGCGTCGTGCGCACCGGCGAGGCCCGCGCGGATATCACCGCGGAATTCGAAACGCACGCTCAGGTGGATCAGTGGCTCGACGAGCAGGCGTTAGGCTCGGCGAGCGGCACGAATAGTACGCACGGTGCAAACGGCGCCGGTTCGCACGACGAGACCGTCATGCTGCGGCGTGTGGTGGATGCGAACGGCCGCTCGCGTGCCTTCATCAACGGCACTGCGGCGACGCTCGCGCAACTGCGCGAGGTCGGCGAAATGCTGGTCGACATTCACGGACAGCACGCCCACCAGTTACTGATGCGCCCGGATGCGCAGCGTGAGCTGTTCGATACGCACGCAGGACTGGTCGACAAGGCTGCCGCGGTGAGCCGCGCCTGGCGCGCCTGGCGCGACCGGGCACAGGCGGTCGAAACAGCCAAAACGCGCGACCGCGAACTGCAACTCGAGCGAGAGCGGCTCGCGTGGCAACTGGCCGAACTCGACAAGCTCGCCCCGCAGCCGGGTGAATGGGAAGAGGTCAATGCAGAACACAACCGTCTGTCGCATTCGGCCAACCTGATCGAAGGCGTGCAGGGAGCGCTCAACGCCCTCTCCGAGTCGGACGAGGCGATGATCACGCATCTGGCATCGATCGTCTCGAAGCTGCGCGACCTGGCGGAAATCGATCCGGCGTTAAACGATGCGCTCGCTGCGCTCGAGCCTGCTGAAATCCAGCTGCAGGAAGCTGCCTATTCGCTGAGCCACTACGCGCAAAGGCTCGAACTGGACCCCGACCGGCTCGCCCAGATCGAAAGACGCGTCGACGCCTTGCATTCGGCCGCGCGCAAATTCCGTCTGCAGCCGCAGACGCTGCCGGAGGAACACGCCGCGCGTCGCGCGCAACTGGCCGCACTGGACGCCGCCGCGGATCTGGACAGCCTGCACGCTGCCGAGGCCAAAGCAAAGGAAGCCTATCTGGCCGATGCCAAACAGCTGTCCAAAGCACGTGCCAAGGCCGCCAAGGCGCTCGGCTCGGCGGTCACCACGGGCATGCAGGAACTGTCGATGAAAGGCGGCAGTTTCGAGGTCGCACTCGTCGCGCTGCCGGAAGGGGGAGCGCATGGCCTCGAACAGGTGGAATTCCGCGTTGCCGGGCACGCCGGCGTGCCGCTCCGGCCGCTCGCCAAGGTCGCTTCAGGCGGCGAGCTAGCGCGGATCAGCCTCGCGCTCGCTGTGATTGCGAGCGCCGCCAGCCCGACCCCCACCCTGATCTTCGACGAAGTGGATACCGGTATTGGCGGTGGCGTCGCCGAAGTAGTCGGGCGTCTGCTGCATCAACTCGGACGTGCTCGCCAGGTGCTATGTGTTACGCACTTGCCGCAAGTGGCAGCGCGCGGCGACCATCATTTCCAGGTGGCCAAGGCATCGGACAAGAAAGGCGGCACGGTCAGCAGCGTCACGTCGCTCGACAAGGCCAGCCGGATAGAGGAAGTGGCACGCATGCTCGGCGGGCTGGAGATCACCGCCACCACCCGCAAGCACGCGAAGGAAATGCTGGCGGCGTAGACGGCAGTTACGACAGCGCCCCCCGCCCTCGCGTCACCCAAACACCCGCTTCCACAACGCCAGCACAGCCGCACGCTCCGCCTCGACGGTCTCCGGCTCGACGCGCGCCTTCTCCATCCCGTCGAGCCTCAACCTGTGCTGCAGCTTGCGATACGTGCGATAAGCCGCGCCAACCGTCTCGGCCTCTTCCTCGCTCATCATCCCAAAGCGCGACACCTCACGCAGCAACGCGATATTGCCGGTATTGCGGATCAGCTCGGGGTCACGCGCAGCGTGCAGCAGCACCCAATACTGAACGGTGAATTCGATATCCACCATCCCGCCGCGATCGTGTTTCAGATCGAACAGCTCGGTACGGTTTGGATGGCCGGCCTCGACACGTTCGCGCATCTCGACAATCTCTTTGGCGAGCGGCCCGGCCTCGCGCGGCGTGGTCAGAACCTGCTCGCGGATCGCTTCGAACCTCGCGCCAATCTCGGCATCGCCCGCGCAGTAGCGTGCCCGCGACAACGCCTGGTGTTCCCACACCCACGCCGTATTAGCCGCATCGCCCTCGCGTAGCTGATAGCGCCTGAACGCGTCCAGATCGGTGACGAGCAGTCCCGATTCGCCGTTCGGCCGCAGCCGCAGGTCCACGTCGAACAGCGTGCCCGCACCGGTCGCCATGGTCAGCCACGTGATCAGACGCCGCGTGTAGGTGGAATAGACGTCGGCGGCCGCATCGTCGGGGTCGTCGTAGAGAAAGATCAGGTCGAGGTCCGACGCGTAGCCCAGTTCCTTACCGCCCAGTTTCCCGTACGCGATGATGGCAAAACGCGGCACCTCGCGATGACGTTTGGCCAGTTGCTTCCAGACTGCCTCGAGCGTCACGTCGAGCACGGCATCGGCCAGTTCGGAGAGCCGGTCGCTCACGTGTTCCACGCTCAGCTTGCCGGCCAGATCGATCAGCAGGATGCGGAACACTTCAGCCTGGTGCGCATGGCGCAGCAAATCCATCTGTTGTTCGACGCCGTCCGCCGCGGCAAGGCGCAAGCGCAGCGTGCGCTTGAACTCGGCCCAGTCGAACGGGCTCGCAATCGCTTCGTCATCGAGCAGTTCGTCGAGCAGTTGCGGATGGCGGATCAGATAACCGGCCGCCCAATGCGAGGCGCCCAGCACCGACAGTACGCGGTGCAACGCCTGCGGATATTCGGTCAACAGCGCCAGATACGCGCCGCGCCGGCTCACGGCCTCGAGCAGGTCGAAGAAGCGCGCCACCGTGTCGCCACGCCGCGCGGGCGGCTCCAACGTGCGCGCGGCTTCGAGCGCTCGCTGCGCGACAATATCGAAGCGCTGCCGGCTACGCTCCGCAAGCCCCGCGTAGCGCGACGAATTCCACACGGCGCGCAGGCGCGCGAGCAACTCGGCGGGCTCGGGAATTCCCAGTTCGGCGATGCGCGCCTGCAGCGCAGCTTCCGCACTATCGTCGGCCAGCGCGCTACTCCAGACCCACACCGCGGCACCGTCTTCCGGCGCACCGCAACCGTCGCGGCCGTTCACCTTGTCGGCGAAAATCTGGTCGAACTGCTGCTCGACCATCTCGCGATGCGCGTCGAGCTTCACCATCAGCGCCGCGTAATCGTCGAAACCCATCGCATGGGCCAGCGCCGCGCGCTCTTCCGGATCCACCGGCATCGCATGCGTTTGCGCGTCATTGCGATACTGCAGCCGATGCTCGAGTTCGCGCAGGAACCGATATGCCTGCGAGAGCCCCACACACACGACCGGCGCGATCAGACCATGCGTTGCGGCGTGGCGCAGCACGGTGAGCGTCGGCCGCACGCGCAGGCCCGCGTCCTGGCCGCCGCGAATCAACTGGAACACCTGGGCGCTAAATTCAATCTCGCGGATGCCGCCACGGCCAAGCTTGATGTCGTCGGCCTTGTCCGGCCGCATCGAGGCACGGCGCTGTGCCTCCTGGCGAATCTGCAGATGCAGCGCGCGGATCGCGCTGATCACGCCGAAGTCCAGATAGCGGCGATAGATAAACGGCGTGCAGATCGCATCGAGCTGCTTCTGCATGCGGCGTGCAGCGTCACTACTGCCTTCGGACACGAGCCGCCCCTTGATCCAGGCGTAGCGCTCCCACTCGCGGCCCTGCACGTAAAAATACTCTTCGAGCATGCCAAGACTACACACCAGCGGCCCCGAATCGCCGTTCGGCCGCAGCCGCATATCGACGCGAAATACATAACCGTCGGCAGTCACTTCGGCTAGCGCGGCGATCAGGCGTTTGCCGAGACGCGTGAAAAAGTCCTGTGTGGCAATCGCCGGACGCTGACCGCCAGCGGTCTCGCCGTCTTCTTCGTAAATGAAGATCAGGTCGATGTCAGACGATACGTTCAGCTCGCGTCCACCCAGCTTGCCCATTCCGACCACGCCGAGCGCAAGACGCTCGCCCTCGGGGCCGCGCGGCTCGCCGTAGAGCATTTCGAGATCGGCGGAGAGCACCGCCATCGCCCGCTGGATGGTCGTTTCGGCCAGATCGGTCATGGCTCCGGTGACTTCCGCAACATCGGCGCGCCCAGCCAGATCTCGCTCCATCACCGCGCAAAACACCTCGGTGCGTAACTGACGAAGCGCGCATTTGAGACCCTCTTCGGTCAACGAACCATCGGCGGAACTCGCCAACGCCGCGCACAGATCGTCGAAGCGGGCTTCGATCCGTTCGCGCGTGACGGGTTCTGCAGCCAAGGTCGCAATGCGTTCGGCCAGTTCGGGACGAGCCGCCAGCGCGCGCGCTGCGTAATGTGAATAGCTGGAACTCAGGAGTGTGGCTTGGGTCATCAAAGGTGTGGATCGTTCGTTGCTGTATCCATCTCATCACGGAGCCAGGCGCCGCGTCGCACAGGTCGCGAGACGGCATGGGCACAGGCTTTGAAGGATATTCGTCGCGACTGGCCCGTGTGTTACATTTCGTCGTCAGATCGCAAAACTACCATACGCCCATCCCCGCCGCAGCATGTCCGAGCGAAACGAATCCGCCGCGCAACAGGAAGCCGGACAAGTCAGGTCAGTGAGCGGCGACCACCACGTGGTGCTGCGCCACACCCTGAGAGTGCTGCTGGGGATCGCGCTCGTCGTTTATTTCATTGCAGCGGCTCTGTTCATGGGTCTGCGTTACGGCTTGCTGCCGTATGTCGATTCTTTCCGGCCGCGCATCGAAACCCTCGTCTCCGAGAAGATCCACGCGCAACTCACTATTGGCAAACTGGCGCCGCACTGGACCGGTTTCCAGCCCGGCATCGACGTCACCAACCTGATGATCCGGGACCGCGAGGGCAAGGTCGGGCTGAACATCCCGCATGCGACCGCCACGGTCTCGTGGAGTTCGCTGTGGCAATTCAAGCCGATCCTCTCGAGCCTGATCGTCAATCAGCCTGATGTGCTGATCGAGCGCGGCAGCGACGGCTCGCTCTCGGTCGCCGGCGTTGTGGCGCCGAGCACCCATACCGGCAATGACACCTTCAGCTCGTGGCTACTCCGCCAGCAGGCCATTGTGCTGCGCGGCGGCACGCTAAGGTGGCACGACGCACGCCACGATGCGCCTGAACTTGCGCTGCAGAACATTCGTCTGGCCATTCTCAACGACGGCTATAACCACCACCTCGCGCTACAGGCGCCGCCGGACGGCCGGGTCCTGCATGGCCCGCTCGATTTCCGCGTGTACTTCAAACATGCGCCTTTGTCGGCTATCGGCAAGCCGATCAACTGGACCGGCCAGGCTTACGTGTCGACCGGCCCGGTCGATCTGCCCGCGCTAGCTCACTACATGGATTTCCCGATCGAGACGTTCGCGGGCCGGATCGACAACGCTATCTGGATCGACTTCGCCCAAGGCCGGACGACCTCGGCGAGCGGCGAGCTGAGCGGCTCCGATATCTCGTTGCGCGTGCGGCCGACCCAGCCGCGCCTGGACGTGCCGGTCGCGAGCTTTTCCTGGAAAGTCGAGACGGGGCCGGACGACTACACGCTGCAACTGAACCACTTGCACGCGGAACTCGGCCAGCCGCCGCTCGAGGACGGCACGCCGCTCACCCGCACGCTGGCCCTCACCACTTTAAGCGGCCACTACCGCCGCGCATCGGTACAGCACGGCCAGTTGTTCAGCGTGACCGGCGACCGTGTCGATCTCGGCATACTCGCCGAATTCAGTCGTGCGCTCCCGCTCTCGGGACATCTGCTGAATGAACTGGTGCGCTTCGATCCTCGCGGCCTGGTGGCGAACTACCTGATCGAGGTCGAACGGGCCAGGCCCGAATCCGGCGAGGCGGCCAGCGAACGTAATGCAGGGGGCGCCGAGCCGATCGTGCGCTACCGCTTCAAGGCGGACCTGCAGGGCATCAGCGTCGCGGCCCAGGAGCCGCCGCCAGGGCTCACCCCGTTGGGTCACCCGCGGGCCGGCTTGCCTGGCGTGGAGAATCTGTGGGGTAGCGTCGACGCCGACGAAAATCATGGCGCCATGAGCATCGACACCAACAACGTGGCCCTTACGCTGCCTGGTGTTTTCGATAACCCGCGCCTCAGATTCGACCGCCTGAAGGGTCGCGGCAGCTGGACGGTCAAGCCGGCGGCGCCAGGTGAAGCCCACAAGGCGTTTGCCATTACCGTCCCGGAACTGAGCGTCGCCAATGCGGATGCGGTCGCTTCGGCGACCGCGAACTACAGCAATCCCGGCCACGGTCGCGGCTCGCTCGACCTGACGGCGAAGTTCGAGCACGCCCAGGTCACGCGGATCGTCCGCTACCTGCCCACCAGCATCCCCGAGAAGCTGCGCACCTACCTGGGTCACGGGCTGCAAGCCGGCATCTCGCGCGGCGGGGTGATCGAGATACACGGCGATCTCACCAAATTCCCCTACTCGCGCGACCCAACTGCCGGCGTGTTCCAGATCGTGGCGCCGTTCAAGGGCGGCAAGTTCGACCCGTCACCGTTCCCGCCGCGCATGATGAAAGACGGCGTGACGCCGAATGTGTGGCCGCCGCTGGATGGTATCGACGGCACCTTCTCGCTGAAAGAGAACGTGCTGCGCTTCGACGTCGATCGCGCGCACTACAAGCGCGTCGCGCTCGGCAAGGTCAGCGGCAAGATCGACGATCTGGGCACCAAGGCATCGAGCCTGGTCATCAACGGCGATGGACACGGGCCGCTCGCCGACATGCTCGACTACGTCAATGCGAGTTCGCTCGGCAGTCTCTCGAAGCATGTCGGCGAAAAGGTACAGGCCGAAGGGCCCGCGTCGCTAGCACTGAAGCTGACAGTGCCGCGTACGCCGAAACCGCACATCGCCGTCGAGGGTGCAATCGGCTTCCAGAACAACCGTCTCAGCACCGACAACGTGCCGCCGCTGTCGCAACTGACCGGCAAGGTTCACTTCACCGAACACACCGCCCAGCTCGATCACTTGAGCGGCCAGTTCATGGGCGGTGACGTGCACGCCAACGGCGGTGTGCAGAACAACGGCACTTACGCGCTTGATCTGAACGGCCACATTGCCGTCGACGCAGCACGCGGCCTGAATCTGCACGGACCAGCCGCCCAGGTACTCACGCGCATGAACGGCAGCGCGCCCTACGAGCTGAACGTAACGGGAGCCAAGGGGCGCCTGCCTAATGTCACGGCCAACTCCGACCTGACCAGCCTCGCGCTCGATTTCCCCGCGCCGTTCAACAAGCCGCTCGGCCAACCGATGCCGCTGCATTTCACCTTCAAGCCCGCCGCCCCGGAAAGCGACGCCGGCCTGCAACGCGCCGACCTCAAGTTCGGCCCGATAGCCGCCACCTACCTGCTGCGCCACACGCCGGGCCAGCCGCCGGAGGTGGTGGTCGGCGCAGTCGGCGTCAACAAGCCGGCTGAACTGCCGAGCGAAGGCGTGATCGCCGCGGTCGACATCGACGCGTTCGACGCGGATCAATGGCGCGCCCTGGTGACCCAGATGCGCAGCAAGGAAACGCCCCCGCCGCCCGGCACTCCGGCGAGCGCCCCCAACCCGACGCTTACGCAGTTCCTGCCGAACCGCTTTGCCGTGCATATCGGCACATTGACGCTGCTCAAGCGCCACTGGGAAAGCGTGATCGTCGGCGCATCGCGGGACAACGGCAACTGGCAGGCCAACATCGCCTCGAATCAGGTTTCCGGACACGTGGCCTGGCTGCCCGGCCCCGTCAAAGGTTCGCCGGGGACACTGCAGGCCCGTCTCGCCCGCCTGGTGATTCCGTCTGCCACCGAAAACGATCTGCTCGGCCAGGCGATCTCGGCCCCGGCGCAGAATATGCCGACGATCGATCTGGTGGTGAACGAACTGATCGTGCGCGACCACAACATCGGCAGTCTCGAAGTCGACGCGCATAACTTCCAGGAAGACGGCGTGCCGGTCTGGCAGCTGGACAAGCTCGACATCACCAACCCGGCTGCCACGCTGACCGCCACCGCCAACTGGCGCACCTCGACGCAGCTCGGCGCCAATGCCGACGAAGACACGCCAAAGCGCACCGTGTTCGACTTCAAGCTCGATATCAAGGATGCCGGCGCGCTGCTCCAGCAGTTCGGCCAGCCGCGCACGCTCAAGGGCGGTAGCGGCACGCTGTCGGGCAAGGTCGTCTGGCGCGGCGGCCCGACCCGCATCGACTATCCGACGCTGAACGGCAACCTGGCCGTCGACATGCGCCATGGCCAGATTCTCAAGGTCGATCCGGGCGTCGCCAAGCTGCTGGGCGTGCTGAGCCTGCAAAGCCTTGCGCGCTTTGCGACGCTCAATTTCAAGGACGTGATCGGCGAAGGTCTGCCGTTTGAAAGCGTGACCGGAACCGGACAGATCAGCGACGGCATCGGCCGCACCGACAACTTCAGGATGGTGACCGCCCCGGCCCGCGCCGAGATGGCGGGCTCGGTGGATCTCGCGCAAGAGACCCAGGACCTGCACGTGCACATCGTGCCGACCGTCAGCGCGGGCGCTGGCGTGGTGGCGGCCACGGTGATCAATCCGCTGTTCGGCCTCGCTGCGCTGGTGGCGGACTTCGCGCTGTCGAAGTCGATTTCCAAGGCGTTCGCAATGGACTACGCCATCACCGGTTCATGGTCAAAACCCCACGTCGAGCGGGTGCGCGGCGATCGCGGTAAGATGGACCTGCCGGCTTCGACCGTGGAAGCGCAGTGAGCCCCGCAGCGAGCCCATATCGCCGGGTTCAGTGGTCCCGCGGTGGCGAAGCGGCGGCGGTACAGCCTTGATCGACGTATGCAGCGCCTGCGGTCGGCGTTGCCCAGCCGGGAGTCTTCGAAACGCTCATGAGCGAACAACACGCCAATCCCCCCTCCCTTAGCCCGTCCTTCCGCGTCGCCGCATTGCAGATGGTGAGCACGCCGGATCGCGACCGCAATCTCGCCGAAGCCGAACGCCTCATTGCCGAGGCCGCTGCCGACGGCACGCAGCTCGTCCTGCTGCCCGAATACTTCTGTTTCATGGGTTTTAAGGACACCGACAAGCTCAGCGTACGCGAACCCTATGGCGACGGCCCGATCCAGCGCTTTCTTTCCGACGCGGCGCGCCGCCACGGCGTCTGGGTAATAGGCGGCACATTGCCGATCACGGCGCCCGAAGCGAACCGCGTCCTGAATACCACGCTGGTATTCAACCCAAAGGGCGAGGAAGCCGCGCGCTACGACAAGATTCACCTGTTCAACTTCGAAAAAGGTGAAGAATCGTTCGACGAAGCGCGCACCATCCGCCCGGGCTCCGAGGTCCGCACCTTCGAGGCGCCGTTCGGAAGAGTCGGCCTGTCGGTCTGCTACGATTTGCGTTTCCCGGAGCTGTACCGCCGGCTGGGCGATTGCGCGTTGATCGTGGTGCCTTCCGCTTTCACCTACACGACCGGCCGCGCGCACTGGGAAATGCTGCTGCGCGCCCGCGCCGTCGAGAACCAGTGTTACGTGCTCGCTGCGGCGCAAGGCGGCAAGCACGAGAACGGCCGCCGCACATGGGGACACAGCATGCTGATCGACCCGTGGGGCGAGATCGTCGCGGTACGCGAGGAAGGTGCCGGCGTGGTGGCCGGCAATCTCGAACGGGCACGCATCGACGAAGTCCGGCAGAGCCTGCCGGCCTGGCGTCACCGCGTACTGACGAGTTAAAACTGCACCAGACATTGAAAGTCCGACGCCGCCCACCCATGTATGTGATGCGCGTGCGCCAACCGAACCCCTTTGTATCGAGCAGAAGACACTTCGCATGAACATCATCGAACCCGGTATCCGTAATCTCGCCACTGCCAAGGACGTGCTCCTCACGCCCTACGGCCTCGACGAAGCTCTGCTGTCACGCACGCTCGCCGAAATCTTCACGCACCGCATCGACTACGCGGACCTGTATTTCCAGGCCACCCGCAGCGAAGCCTGGAGCCTTGAAGAAGGTATCGTGAAATCTGGCAGCTTCAGCATCGATCAAGGGGTGGGCGTACGCGCCGTCTCGGGCGACCGGACCGCGTTTGCCTACTCGGACGATCTGTCGCCCGAGGCCATTCGCCAGGCCGCGCTCGCCACTCGCTCGATCGCCAAGGCCGGCGGCGGCAAGCAGAAGATCAAGGTTGCCCCTTCGCTGACCGGCATTGCCGGACGCGACCTGTATCTGCCGTCCGATCCGCTGCATTCGCTCGACGCGACCGCCAAGGTCAAACTGCTCGAGCGCGTCGAACAGATGGCGCGCAGCCGCGATCCGCGTATCACCCAGGTGATGGCGGGTCTGGCCGGCGAATACGACGTGGTGCTGGTGGCGCGCAGCGACGGCGCGCTCGCCGCGGACATCCGGCCGCTGGTGCGTGTCTCCGTCACGGTGATCGCTGAGCAGAACGGCCGCCGCGAGATCGGCAGCGGCGGCGGCGGTGGCCGCTTTGATTACGGCTATTTCACGGACGCCGTGTTGTCGAAGTACGTCGATGACGCCGTGCATGCTGCGCTGGTCAACCTCGACGCCCGCCCGGCCCCGGCCGGCGCAATGACCGTCGTGCTGGGACCGGGCTGGCCCGGCGTGCTGCTGCACGAAGCGATCGGCCACGGTCTGGAAGGCGACTTCAACCGCAAGGGATCGTCGGCGTTCGCGGGACGCATCGGCGAACGGGTCGCGGCCAAGGGCGTCACGGTGGTCGACGACGGCACGCTGCCGAACCGCCGCGGCTCGCTCAATATCGACGACGAAGGCAATCCGACCCAGTGCACCACGCTGATCGAGGACGGCATCCTGAAGGGTTATATCCAGGACACGCTGAACGCCCGCCTCATGAAGATGCCGGTGACGGGCAACGCGCGCCGCGAGTCGTACGCCGCCCTGCCGATGCCGCGCATGACCAACACCTACATGCTGAACGGCGACAAGGATCCGCAGGAAATCATCGCCTCGGTGAAAAACGGCCTGTACGCGGTGAATTTCGGCGGCGGTCAGGTCGACATCACCAACGGCAAGTTCGTATTCTCGGCGTCCGAGGCCTACATGATCGAAGACGGCAAGGTGACGTATCCGGTGAAGGGCGCGACGCTGATCGGCAGCGGCCCGGAATCGCTCAAGTTCGTCAGCATGATCGGCAACGATATGGCGCTGGATTCCGGTGTCGGCGTATGTGGCAAGGAAGGTCAAAGCGTGCCGGTGGGCGTTGGCCAACCGACCCTGCGCATCGAGAGGATGACGGTGGGCGGCACGGCCTGATCGCCAAAAACGCATACTTCGTGCAAATTTTTCACGAAGTATGCGGATAATCCGCATTTTTAGCGCCCACCGGTTGTCAATCGAGACTACCCGGGTTATAAAGTCAACCACCCTTTTTGACGCACGACCTTACTTCGCCATGTCCGCCAAGTTTTATTTTTACTTTTTCTGGCATCTCAGACCGCTGGCGGATCGAGAGGGGTGTTAGTGCACGTAAGGCACCCGAAATTCCCGAAAAACCGCCAGCGAGTCTGGCGGTTTTTTTTCGCCCCAAGCGAACACAACACGCACGCTACGAATTGAATCCTGGAGAACCACCATGCCCCCGCACAACACTGACGATGTCCGAATTCGAGAATTGAAAGAACTCACACCGCCCGCCCATCTGATCCGCGAATTCGCCTGCGAAGAGTCGGTGTCCGAGCTGATCTACCATTCGCGCCAGTCGATGCACCGCATCCTGCACGGCATGGAAGACCGCCTGATCGTCATCATCGGACCGTGCTCGATCCACGACACCAAGGCGGCGCTCGAATACGCGGGACGTCTGGTCGAACAGCGCAAGCGCTTCGCGGGCGAGCTCGAGATCGTGATGCGCGTGTACTTCGAAAAGCCGCGCACAACGGTGGGCTGGAAGGGTCTCATCAACGACCCGCATATGGACAACAGCTTCAAGATCAACGACGGTCTGCGCACCGCGCGCGAACTGCTGCTGCGCATCAACGAACTCGGCCTGCCGGCCGGCACCGAATACCTCGACATGATCAGCCCGCAATACATCGCCGATCTGATCTCGTGGGGCGCAATCGGCGCGCGCACGACCGAGTCGCAGGTGCATCGCGAATTGGCCTCCGGCCTGTCGTGCCCGGTGGGCTTCAAGAACGGCACCGACGGCAACGTGAAGATTGCCGTCGATGCCATCAAGGCCGCATCGCAGCCACACCATTTCCTTTCGGTGACGAAGGGCGGTCACTCCGCGATCGTCTCGACGGCCGGCAATGAGGACTGCCACATCATTCTGCGCGGCGGCAAGACGCCGAATTACGACGCGGACAGCGTGAACGGCGCCTGCGCCGATATCGGCAAGGCAGGCCTCGCGGCGCGTCTGATGATCGATGCGAGCCACGCCAATAGCTCGAAAAAGCACGAGAACCAGATTCCGGTGTGCGCAGATATTGGCCGCCAGATCGCCGGTGGCGACGAGCGCATCATCGGCGTGATGGTGGAATCGCATCTGGTGGCCGGCCGCCAGGACCTGAAAGAAGGCTGCGAGCTAACCTACGGCCAGAGCGTGACCGACGCCTGCATCGGTTGGGACGAAAGTCTCGGCGTGCTGGAAGGCCTGGCCGAAGCGGTCAAGCAGCGCCGCGTCGCTCGCGGCAGCGGGAATTAAGCGGAGATCGACCGCGTGCTCGCCTGCGCGCATTAGCAAGCTCGCAAGCGCGATCGTCTGCCTGCCAAAACGGCCCAACCGGCCTACGTCGGTTGGGCCGTTTGCCTTTGCACTGGCCATCCGGCTGAATGTTCGTTTATGTCACGTCCTTGTACTGTCACTACCCATGGTGGAAGCAGATGCATCTTGCTGCTTCTGGGGGATTGGTATACAATTTTATACATCAAGGACGTGCATGCAGTGGGACAAAGAAATTTGCTGGATGGGTTCCAGCTTTGACGATTTATTGGCCTTTCCGGACGAGGCACGCCGGAAGGCCGGTTTCCAACCCAGTAAAGTTCAGGCCGGCCTCGACCCTGACGACTGGAAACCGTTTGCTATCGTCGGCTCCGGTACGCGTGAAATCCGTATCAGTGAAGCGAACGGTATTTACCGCGTGATGTACGTGACGAAGTTCGTGGAAGCCATTTACGTGCTGCACTGCTTCCAGAAACAGAGCGAGGTCACGAGCCGGCACGACCGGGATATTGCTGAGGCGCGCTATCGCGCAGTGATCAACGAGACAAGGACATATCAATGACCATCGACACCAAAATCCGTCATGTGACGAAACCGGGTGCAAACCTGTTCCTCGAGCTGGGTTTCCCCGCTGAGGAAGCCGCACAGCTGCACGCCGTATCGCAAAAGGAAATCAACGACACGCGGCTCCTCAAGGAACAGTTGATGACCGAACTGTCTACATGGATCGACGAACACCATCTGAAGCAGGCCGATGCCGCCGAGATCCTGAAGGTGTCGCGCCCGCGCGTGTCGGACGTGGTCAACAAAAAGACCACCAAGTTCACCATCGATACGCTGGTCGAAATGATGAGCCGGATCGGCAAGCCGGTCACGCTGGAGATCGGCTAAGGCGCTTCGCACCTGCCGTCGTCGCGCACCTCGCGTCTTTATCGCTGCGCCTAGGCTGCTTACTTCGCGCCGCGCTCGTGCTGCCAGAGCACATCGCTGCCGCCATCCACGCGATTCAACACGCGCGCCAGCACAAACAGCAGATCGGACAGGCGGTTCACGTATTGACGAGGCGCGGCATTAATTGCCTCGCTCTGGCCAAGCGCCACGATGGCGCGTTCGGCCCGGCGGCACACCGTTCGGCACACATGCGCAAGCGCCGCTGAACGCGAGCCGCCAGGCAAGATGAATTCCTTCAGCGGCGGTAATGTCGCGTTGTAGTCATCAAGCCAGCCATCGAGCTGGGCCAAATGCTTGTCCGTGATGATCGTGTGGCCCGGAATGCAAAGTTCGCCGCCTAGGTCGAACAGGTCGTGCTGGATGGCGGTCAGCGCCAGGCGCACGTTCTCAGGCAGGTTTTCGCACAGCAACACGCCGAGATTCGAGTTCAGTTCGTCCACTTCGCCAATGGCTGTGATCCGCGCCTCGTCCTTGCGGACACGGCGGCCGTCGCCGAGACCCGTGGTGCCGTCGTCGCCCGTCCGGGTGGCAATCTTGCTCAAACGGTGACCCATGATATGTGCCGTCCTTTCAGTGTGGGATGCATCCGCGTGGCGGCCTGCCCGATGCCGATCCCGATATCGCGGCCATTATAGGTTCGGCCAGCCGGCGAGGTGCCGCGGTTCGGCGTAAAGCCCGGTGTTCGGCGTAAAATGAATCAGAAGCTACAGACGCCAAGCCCGTCTTCAGGAGACACTTGTGAATCATCCCGCGCCGCCGGCACCCTTGCGCCGCCCCTTCCCCGCTGAACTCCTCACTTCGCTTAAATCTGTCTTTGGCGAGCGGGTTTCGATTGCCGAAGCCGTGCGCGCCCATCATGGCCGCGACGAATCGCCGTTCGATCCGCAATTGCCTGACGCCGTGGTTTTCGCGCGCAATACGGAAGAGGTGCAGGCCATTGTCAGATTATGCGGGCAGCACGACGTGCCGATCATTCCTTACGGCAACGGTTCGTCGCTGGAAGGGCATCTGCTGGCGGTACAGGGCGGCGTGTCGATCGATCTGTCGGAAATGAACAAGGTCCTATCGATCAACGCGGAAGACCTTACCGTCACCGTCGAGCCGGGCATCTCACGCAAGCAGCTCAACGAAGCGCTTCGCGACACGGGTCTGTTTTTCCCGATCGATCCCGGCGCGGATGCCAGTATCGGCGGTATGTCGGCAACGCGCGCCTCGGGTACGAACGCCGTGCGCTACGGCACGATGCGCGAGAACGTGCTCGGCCTCACCGTGGTGCTGGCTGACGGCCGCGTCATCAAGACCGGTACACGGGCACGGAAGTCGTCGGCGGGGTACGACCTGACGCGCCTCTTTGTCGGCTCGGAGGGCACGCTCGGCGTCATCACCGAAATTACCTTGCGGCTTTATCCGCAACCGGAAGCCGTCTCGGCGGCGGTGTGCACGTTTCCTTCGATGGGCGACGCCGTGCGCGCCGTCATCGAGACCATCCAGATGGGTGTGCCGATTGCACGCGTGGAATTCGTGGATTCGCTCGCCATCCGTTCGATCAACCGCCATTCGAATCTCACGCTGCGCGAGGCGCCCACGCTCTTCTTCGAATTCCACGGCACCGAATCCGGCGTGAAGGAACAGGCGGAAACGGTGCAGGAAATCACCGCGCAAAACGCCGGAGAAGGCTTCGAATGGGCCACCCGTCCGGAAGACCGCAGCCGTCTCTGGAACGCCCGGCACAACGCCTACTTCGCAATGTTGCAACTGAAGCCCGGCTGCCGCGCGGTCACCACTGACGTTTGCGTGCCAATCTCGCGGCTCGCGGAATGCGTGGTCGAAACGGAGCAGGACCTGTTGGCCTCGCCGCTGCCCTGCCCGATCGTCGGTCATGTGGGCGACGGCAATTTCCACGTCGCGATCCTGATCGACCCGAACAAGCCCGAAGAGCTAGCGGAAGCCGAGCGGCTCAACCAGCGCATCGTGCAGCGCGCGTTGCGCATGGACGGCACCTGCACGGGCGAACACGGGGTCGGTTTGCACAAGATGGGCTTCCTGCTGGAAGAACACGGTGAGGTCGCCGTCGATACCATGCGTTCGATCAAGCATGCGCTCGACCCGCGTAACCTCATGAATCCCGGCAAGATTTTCGCGTGGGCCGCTTAGGGCATCGATAGATCACCCTATAGGCCGCCCCTGCTGGCACTTGTCATACCTCGCGCGGCAAAGCCGCGCGCCCGGCGCACCGGAGTACGAGGAGAGGAACCATGAATGCACCCGCCGAGCTGTCGGCTGAAGTGCTCGCGCAGCGCCAACGCGAGGTTGTGCAGGCACTGATGGCCGTGCTGCCGACCCATTGCCTGCTGTACCGCGAGGAAGACACCGTCGCCTACGAGTGCGACGGCCTCGCGGCATACCGCCGGCTACCGCTCGCCGTCGCGTTGCCGGAAACCGAATCGCAAGTGCAGCGAATCGTGCAGATCTGCCATCGGCTCGACCTGCCCATCGTCCCGCGCGGCGCGGGCACGGGGCTGTCGGGCGGCGCGATGCCGATCCGTCACGGTGTGGTGGTATCGCTGGCGCGCTTCCGCAAGATCGTGGAAGTAGACTCGTACGCGCGCACCGCGACCGTCCAGCCGGGCGTGCGCAATCTTGCAATCTCCGAGGCAGCCGCGCCCTACGGCCTTTACTACGCGCCCGATCCGTCCTCGCAGATCGCATGCACGATCGGCGGCAACGTCTCGGAAAATTCCGGCGGGGTCCATTGCCTCAAGTACGGCCTCACCGTGCACAACGTGCTGCGCGTGCGGGCCGTTACGATGGAAGGCGAAGTGATCGAGTTCGGCTCGCTCGCCCCCGATGCGCCGGGCCTCGACCTGCTGGCTGTAATGATCGGCAGCGAAGGCATGTTCGCCATCGTCACCGAAATCACCGTCAAGCTGATCCCCAAGCCGCAGACCGCGCAGGTCATCATGGCGAGTTTCGACGACGTGGTGAAAGGCGGAGATGCAGTCGCCGGCATCATTGCGGCGGGCATCATTCCGGCCGGACTGGAAATGATGGACAAACCCGCGACGCGCGCCGTCGAGGAGTTCGTCAAGGCCGGATACGATCTGGACGCTGCGGCGATTCTCCTATGCGAATCGGACGGCACGCCTGAAGAAGTGGCCGACGAAATCGTCCGAATGACGGCGGTGTTGCGCGAACAGGGCGCGACGCGCATCCAGATCTCCCGCTCCGAGCAGGAACGCCTGCGCTTCTGGTCCGGACGCAAGAATGCGTTCCCGGCCGCGGGCCGCATCTCACCCGATTACTACTGCATGGACGGCACCGTGCCGCGCCGCAGTATCGGACCGCTGCTCGCACGCATCGAAGCAATGGAAAAGAAGTATCAGTTGCGCTGCATGAACGTTTTCCATGCCGGCGACGGCAACATGCACCCGCTGATCCTGTTCAACGGCAACGATATGGACGAGTGGCACCGGGCCGAAGCGTTCGGCAGCGACATCCTCGAAACCTGCGTCGAACTGGGCGGGACCGTGACGGGTGAGCATGGCGTGGGCATCGAAAAGATCAATTCGATGTGCGTGCAGTTCTCGCCCGAAGAGCGCGATGCGTTCCATGCGGTCAAGCGGGCTTTCGATCCGCCCGGCTTGCTGAACCCCGACAAAGGTATCCCGACGCGGGCGCGCTGCGCCGAATACGGCAAGATGCACGTTCGCGGCGGGTTACTGCCGCATCCAGACCTGCCGCGGTTCTAAGGCTTCCGACAGACGGCGGGTGGCATCGGCAAGCGTGGAAGGCGCGGCGAGCGGACACGCGTTCCCCGCAGGCCGCCCCGTTCGCCATTCCGGCCCCAGCCTCCGGACAACCCGCTAGGGGTCCGCTCCGGGTTGTCAGTCAGTCCCCGACCGGTACAATCGAGCAAAACACAACGACGCAGGACAACATGGAAGAGGACGACACCGTCGCCGCATGGTCCGAACGTATCCGTTCGGCCACCGCCGAAGGCCGACCGCTACGCATTCGCGGCGGTGGCACCAAGGACTGGTACGGGCAGACGCTGGAGGGAGACATCCTCGACACGCGTGCGCATCGCGGCATCATTTCTTATGATCCGGCCGAACTGGTCATCACGGCGCGTGCCGGCACGCCGTTGCTAGAGATCGAGGCCGCGCTGGCCGACCACGCCCAGATGCTTCCCTTCGAACCACCCCATTTTGGCCCTAGCGCCACCCTCGGCGGCTGCATTGCGGCCGGAATCGCCGGGCCGCGCCGTCCATCGACAGGCGCGCCGCGCGACTTCGTGCTCGGCGCGGTCATCATGAACGGTCAGGGCCAGGTGCTGCACTTTGGCGGCCAGGTGGTGAAGAACGTGGCCGGCTACGATGTGTCGCGGCTGCTGGCTGGCTCACTCGGCACGCTTGGACTGATCCTCGAGCTGTCGATCAAGGTGCTGCCGCTGCAGCAGGCCGAAGCCACCCTCAAGTTCGACATGAACGGCACCGACGCGGTCCGCAAGCTCAATGAGTGGGGCGGCCGCCCCTTGCCGATTACGGCCAGCGCCTGGCGCCACGGCACGCTCGCCGTGCGCCTCGGCGGCGCCGAAGCGGCGGTCAAATCGGCGCGCTCGGCGCTCGGCGGCGAAGTCGTCGACGCGGTCGAGGCCGAACGTTTCTGGGCTGGACTGCGTGAGCAAACGGATCCCTTCTTCGCGGCCATCGCGCCGAAGGCTGCGCTCTGGCGCCTCGCGCTGCCATCCATTACAGAGCCGCTGCAACTACCCGGCGCCCAGCTGATGGAATGGGGCGGCGGCCAGCGCTGGTGGATTACCGACACCGACGCGCAAACCGTGCGCATCAGCGCCAAACAGGCCGGTGGCCACGCAACGATTTTCCGCACCGGGCAAAACTATGACCGCAGCGCCGGAGTGTTCACACCACTGCCCGCACCGTTAATGAAAATCCACCGTGGCCTGAAGGCCGCTTTCGACCCAGCCCGCATTTTCAATCGCGGCCGGCTGTACCCCGACTTCTGAGCGCGCGATGCAAACCAACCTCGCCGACTTCATTCGCGACACCGCTGACGGCATCGAAGCAGAATCGATCCTGCGCAAGTGCGTGCATTGCGGTTTCTGCACGGCCACCTGCCCCACCTACCAGTTGCTCGGCGACGAGCTCGACGGCCCGCGCGGACGCATCTATCTGATCAAGCAGATGGTCGAAGGCGCGGAGGTGACCCGTAGTACGCAAACGCATCTGGACCGCTGTCTGACCTGCCGCAACTGCGAGACCACTTGCCCGTCGGGCGTGCAGTATGGACGGCTGGTGGAAATCGGCCGCAAGATCACGGAAGAAAAGGTGACGCGGCCCTTCGGTCAACGGATGTTGCGGCGCGTGCTGGCGAGCGTCGTGCCGAATAGCGCACTGTTCACGCCGGCCATGCGGCTCGGCCAGCACGTGCGCGCGTTCCTGCCCAAGAAGCTGCGCGACAAGGTGCCGGCGCGCCAGCGGCCGCTCGAATGGCCGGCGAGGAAGCACGCGCGCAAGATGCTGATGCTCGCAGGATGCGTACAGCCATCGATGATGCCGAACGTCAACATCGCCACGGCACGCGTGCTGGATGCGCTCGGTGTAGAGACGATCGTGGCCCCGGAAGCCGGCTGCTGCGGCGCGATCCGTCTGCATCTCGGCTACAACGACGAAGCACTCGACGATATCCGCGCCAATATCGACGCCTGGTGGCCGCATGTCGAAGAAGGCGCGGAGGCCATCGTGATGAACGCCTCCGGCTGCGGCGCGACCGTCAAGGAATACGGACATCTGCTGCGCGACGATCCGGCGTATGCCGGGAAAGCACAGCGCATCACGGAAATGACGCGTGATATCTCCGAAGTTCTGCCTGAGTTCGAGGAAGCGCTGGTCGCGGTGACGCGCCGCCGCTCCGTGCATACCGTAGCGTTCCACCCGCCCTGCACCCTGCAGCACGGTCAGCAGTTGCGCGGCAAGGTCGAACACCTCCTTACTGCGCTCGGCATCGAAGTGCGCCTGCCGGCCGACAGCCATCTATGCTGCGGCTCGGCCGGCACGTATTCGTTGACGCAGCCTGCGCTATCGTACGCGCTGCGCGACCAGAAACTGGAAAAGCTGCAGGCTCAGGAGCCACAGGTGATCGTATCGGCCAACGTCGGCTGTATCGCCCATCTGCAAAGCGGCACATCGACGCCGGTGGCGCACTGGATCGAACTGGTCGAGCATATGCTGTACGCGTGAAGGGCAAAGTGGGGAGCGCGGGTCCGTATAATCGGGTACATCGTCTCTGCGCAGATTTCTTCTGACGTCTTCTCATGCCCGATCTCGACCACAACCTCGCCGCGGTTCAGCAGCGCATTGCTCTCGCCGCGCAACTCGCCTCACGCGACCCGCGCTCGGTCACCCTGCTCGCGGTTTCGAAAACGTTTCCCGCCGAAGATGTCCGCGCCGCACATGCGGCCGGACAGCATGCGTTTGGCGAGAACTATGTGCAGGAAGCGTTGACGAAAATCGAAACGCTGGCCAATCTGCGCGCTTCACTCGAATGGCATTTCATCGGGCCGCTGCAATCGAACAAGACGCGCCCGGTTGCGGAAAATTTCGATTGGGTGCATTCGGTCGATCGCCTGAAAATTGCGCAACGGCTCGCTGAACAACGCCCTGCCTATTTGCCGCCGCTGAACGTATGTCTGCAGGTGAACGTGAGCGGCGAAGCGTCGAAGGCCGGCGTGACACCGGCGGAAGCTGCAGAAACCGCACACGCTATCGCCGCGCTGCCGCAACTGCGCCTGCGCGGTCTGATGTCGATTCCCGAGCCCTCCGAAACCATCGACGCTCAGCGGGTACCGCATCGGCAGTTGCGTGAACTCTTCGAGCAGCTACGCGCCGATGGGCTCGAACTGGACACGCTGTCGATGGGCATGTCGAGCGATCTCGAAGCCGCAGTGCTCGAGGGTGCAACGATCGTGCGCGTCGGTACCGCGATTTTCGGCGCCCGCGACTACTCTCACTGAACCATCCCGGAACATCATGAAAATTGCCTTCATCGGCGGCGGCAATATGGCCGCTGCAATCATCGGCGGTCTGATCAGGCACGGCGTCGCGCCGGCCGACCTTTACGCGATCGACCCCAACGAAGAAGCGCGCAAGCGCAACGAGCAGCAATTCGGTATTCGCACGGGCGCAGCCGCAGATGCCGCGCTCGCGCCGTTCGACGCGATCGTGCTAGCCGTAAAGCCGCAGGTTCTCAAAGTCGTAGCGGAAGGACTGGCGCCGCATCTGGGCGCGACGCAGGTGGTCATCAGCATCGCTGCGGGGATTCGCACCGCCGATATGTCGCGCTGGCTCAACGGCCATCAACGCATTGTGCGTGTGATGCCCAATACGCCGGCGCTGATCGGCATGGGTGTGGCAGGTCTTTCGGCGACTGGCAGCGTCGACGCTGCGGATCGTGAACTGGCGACTCAAGTGTTAGGCGCCGTGGGCCAGACCGTCTGGTTCGACGATGAAGCGAAGATCGACGCCGTAACCGCCATCTCGGGCAGCGGCCCGGCCTACGTGTTCTACTTCATCGAAGCGCTGCAGGAAGCCGCGCGCCAGCTCGGCATGGACGAAGCGCAAGGCCGCGCGCTGGCTGTTGCGACGTTCACCGGCGCGGCGCAACTGGCGGCCCAGTCAGACGAGCCGCCCAGCGTGTTGCGCGAACGGGTGACGTCAAAAGGCGGCACCACTGCAGCGGCGCTCGTTTCGTTTGAGGCAAGTGGGATCAAGGAAGCGATTGTGCGCGGCGTGCTGGCGGCCGATGCACGCGCCAAGGAAATGGGCGACGAGTTCGGCAAGCAATAAAGCGGCGTTGCTGCTGGCCGCGCCGACCCGCGCCGGGTTCTTACGAAAACACTGCGGCGCCGCAGGTCCTTCGCGCCGCAGGAAGTCCCCTTCGGCGTGCGTTGGCGCGGTGAAGCGCCAAGTGGAGAGCGCTCAGAACGAGGCCGCGGCGTAGTGTGCGGCAATCCCCGCGAACAGCGCCCCGCCCAGCCAGTTGTTATGACGGAAGGCGGCAAAGCACGCCATGCGGTCACGGTCGCGAATCAGCGTGTAGTGGTAGACGGCGCAGCCCGCGGCAGCCACCCAGCCGAGCCAGTACAACCAGCCAAAACCGAGCGTGAGACCAATCCGGATATAAATCCCGAGCGTCAGCGCATAGCACAGCATGATCGCGAAAACGTCGTAGCGGCCGAAGGTCAGCGCCGAAGTGCGGATGCCGATCTTGATGTCGTCGTCGCGGTCGACCATCGCGTATTCGGTGTCATACGCCACCGACCAGAACACATTGGCCAGCAGCATCAGCCAGGCAAGCATCGGTACGTGATCCTGCACGGCGGCAAACGCCATCGGAATGCCGAAGCCGAACGCAATGCCCAGATACGCCTGCGGGATCGCGAAGAAACGCTTGGTGAACGGATACGAACCCGCGACGAACAGCGCCGCCACCGACAGTTCCTTGGTCAGCGTATTGAGCGGCAAGATCAGAAGAAACGACAGGAGCGCGAGCACAACCGCGAGCACGATGGCCTCCCACGCCTTGATCTTGCCCGAGGTGATGGGACGGTTCTCGGTACGCTTCACATAGCGGTCGAAATCGCGGTCCGCGTAATCATTGATCGCGCAGCCAGCCGAGCGCATCAACACCGTGCCGAGCGCGAAAATCGCCAGCAGCGACATCGGCGGGTGCCCGTCCGACGCGATCCACAGCGCGTTGAGCGTCGGCCACAGCAGCAGCAGGCTGCCGATTGGCTTGTCCATGCGGACGAGGCGCAGATACAAAGGGAGTCGGGCGAACATGGGCGGGCGTCGTCAAGTGCGGGCAGTGACGACATTTTAAGGTATGTGCGCGAGGGAAGCCGCAGAACGCCGCCGCCGTGAGCCAGTGCGTCCCAATGCCCTTGTGTATCCGGGCCACAAAAAACAAAGCCTCCCACGAATGCGATTCGGGGAGGCCCGGTACTTCAGATACGCTGACCGCTTACGCCAGCATCGCGCGCAGCATCCACGCGGTCTTTTCGTGCGTCTGCATGCGCTGCGTCAGCAGGTCGGCAGTCGGTTCGTCGTTGGCCGCTTCAGTTGCCGGGAAAATCCCGCGCGCGGTACGCACCACGGCTTCCTGGCCTTCCACCAGCTGACGGATCATCTCTTCCGCTGCCGGCACGCCATCCGCTTCCGGAATCGACGACAGCTTCGCGAATTCCTTGTAGCTGCCCGGCGCATGCACGCCCAGCGCACGGATCCGCTCAGCGATCAGATCGACAGCCAGCGCCAGTTCGGTGTACTGCGTCTCGAACATGAGGTGCAGCGTGTTGAACATCGGACCCGTGACGTTCCAGTGAAAGTTGTGGGTCTTCAGGTACAGCGTGTACGTGTCCGCCAGCAGATGCGACAGGCCGTCCGCGATCTTCTTGCGATCCTTGTCGCTAATGCCGATATTGATGTGTTGTACGGTTTCTTTTTTGGCCATGACGACTCCTGTAAAGAGTGATACGAAACAGCAGGCAGAGCATGGCGCGCTCACGCGCTAACCATGAATCTGCGAACGTCCGCCAGTTTATCGTACAAATGTGCAGACCCTATGCACCTTGCTCGCGCTACTTTGCGTAGTTGTGGGCTTCGACCTTCCACAGGTAATCATCGACTGCGCGCGAAATTTCCGTGAACAGATCGGAGGTCGACGGGTCTCCAGCGTCACCTGACTCGTTGATCGCTGCTACGGTCTGCTGCCCGTATTTCGCCAGCGCCGCCGAGAGTTGGCGAACGTGGTCGGCGCCATCCGTCAACTCCAGCGGATACGACTCGAGCTGCGTTTTATCGGCCACGTGTTCGACCCGGCCATCGGCCGTACCACCAAGTGCAACCAGGCGCTCGGCGCTCAGATCGGCCCACTCGATAGCGGCGGTGTGAACCTCGTCGAACAGCAGATGCAGCGCGATGAAATTCGGACCCTTCACGTTCCAGTGTGCCTGCTTAGCCTGCCGTTGCACGTCAATCGCGGTGACGAGCGACTGACTAAGCAGATCGACAGACTTGCGCCGAATCGCTTCGGCCAACGTATTGCGGGTGGAATGAAGTGACATGACAACCTCCATATAAAAAGTTCAGGAGTAAAGCTGCGTGCGCGCAACAGCGCTCCGCCAGTCAGTCCTAGTGACCCGACAGGTGTTGCAGCGCGTGCGATGCAATCAGCGCGTAACCGCTCGTCAGGATGGCAAGGCCAACCAGCTTGCGCGAGAAGTTGCCGCCAAAGACAATCCGTGCGTCACGTGCGAGCCATGCGCTGCCGATGCTTAACATATGAACCATGTCCGTTCCCCTTCGACTTCGAACTGGCAAGACGCCCATGCGTCCACCGTGATTATCGGATAGGGCCCAGGCGGTACTGCCTGACTGCCCGAGCCCGCTGCTCTTACCGGCCTCATTCGCCGGCGCAGTGATACTTCGTTTGATGCTTACTTCGCTTTCTCATTGAGCGTCGCCAACGCCGCGATCACCCCTTCTGCGTACGCCGGATCGATCCGGCGGAAATGCTCGAGCTGCCGCGCAAGGATCTCCTGCGGCACGCCATTGATATGGCGCGCGATGTTGCCGAAGAAGCGTTCGCGTTGCGCCGCATCGAACAGGCGGAACAGTGCAGCCGGCTGGCTGTAGTAGTCCTCGTCCTCACGATGGTCGTAACGGTCCACGGCACCCGCAGCCAGCGGCGGTTCGGACGCGTTGCGGTCCTGCGCGAAATCGCCGAAGCGATTCGGCTCGTAGTTCGCTGTGCTACCGAGATTGCCGTCAGTACGCATCGCGCCATCGCGATGGAACGAATGCTGACGCTGCACGCGTGACGCGTTCACCGGGATCTGGTGGTGATTGATCCCGAGCCGGTAACGCTGCGTATCGCCGTACGAAAACAGACGCCCCTGCAGCAAACGGTCCGGCGAGAAACCAATGCCCGGCACCACGTTGGCCGGCGTGAAGGCGGCCTGCTCCACATCGGCAAAGTAGTTCTGCGCGTTGCGGTTCAGCTCGATCGTGCCGACATCGATCAGCGGATAGTCCTTGTACGGCCACACCTTGGTGATATCGAACGGGTTGTAGCGATACGTGAGCGCATCGGCTTCCGGCATCACCTGAATGCAGAAACGCCATTTCGGAAAGTTGCCGTTATCGATGTTATCGATCAGATCGCGCTGTGCGCTCTCACGGTCTTGCGCAACGACTTGCGCCGCTTCGGCGTCGGTGTAGTTCTCGATACCCTGCATCGACTTGAAGTGGAACTTCACCCAGAAGCGCTCATCGTTCGCGTTGATGAACGAGAATGTGTGCGAACCGAAGCCATGCATCTGACGGTAGTTCTGCGGAATACCGCGATCGCTCATCAGGATCGTCACCTGATGCAACGATTCCGGATGACGCGACCAGAAGTCCCACGCCGCCACGTTGCTGCGCATGTTTGTGTACGGATCGCGCTTTTGCGTGTGAATGAAGTCCGGAAACTTGAGCGGATCGCGGATGAAGAACACGGGCGTGTTGTTGCCGACAATGTCCCAGTTGCCCTCTTCCGTGTAGAACTTGATCGAGAAGCCGCGCACATCGCGTTCGGCGTCGGCAGCGCCGCGCTCGCCAGCTACCGTCGAAAAGCGCATGAAGAGCGGGGTTTCCTTGCCGACCTGCGAGAACACGTTCGCCTTCGTGAAGCGCGAAATGTCGTGCGTAACCTTCAGCGTGCCGAACGCGCCCGAGCCTTTCGCATGCACACGGCGCTCAGGAATCACTTCGCGGTCGAAGTGCGCCAGCTTTTCGAGCAGCCAAACGTCTTGCAACACCACGGGGCCACGGGCGCCGCCGGTCATCGAATTCTGGTTGTCGGCGACAGGTGCGCCGGCTGCCGAGGTAAGTTTGCTTTCGGACATCGTGTATTCCTGATGAGAGTTTTTTTGTACGGCTGGAAACAGGGCTGTGGGCCGCGCGCCGTCTTTTTCGCGGCGCAGCTCGCCCGACCGGACGAGGTCTTACGCGCTCAGCGCGCGGTCGACCAGCAACGAGACTGCGACGGTGCGCACGCTATTCGCCGACATGGCGAAGCGGCTCGCCGGTGTGGCGCTTTGGGTGGAAACTTGCTGGGGCTGCTGCGCTTGGGGCTGCGTCATGATTTCCTCCATATCGTGTTAGTCGCGATCGGAATCGGGCGACCCATGGAGGAAACTATACCTATGCTATCGAAAAGTTATATTTGATTAATTTTATCTATTCGATAGGGGCCGACGCTATCGGCCTTTGATACGGGCAGGCCCGGAGCACCTGATGGCGCCGGGCCTGCTTTGAAACGCTCAATTCACCGCGACGGGAAGTTCGAGTTTGCTCACACCGGCCAGATCGCAGGCGTTGATGGCGTCGCAGATCGCGTCGATGGCGGGCATGCGGGTAAAGCTTTTCCGCCAGGCCAGCACCACGCGGCGATCCGGCACCGGTTCGTCAAAAGCCACGTAGCTGAGCAGGCCAGAATCGATGCCGCCTGCGTGCGGCTTCACTTCCTGCACCGACATGCGCGGCAAAACGGTAATGCCGACGCCGCTCGCCACCATATGACGGATCGTCTCGAGCGACGAGCCTTCGAAAGTCTTCTGGATGCCGTCAGCGTTCTGTGAGAAGCGCATCAGCTCAGGGCACACGCCCAGCACGTGATCGCGGAAACAATGGCCGCTGCCGAGCAGCAGCATGGTTTCCTGCTTGAGATCGTCCGGATCGATTTTCTTGCGATGCTCCCACGCATGGCCGGACGGCAGCGCGACGACGAACGGCTCGTCGTAAAGCGGGCGCAGCATCAAGCCGGTTTCGGGGAACGGCAGCGCCATGATCGCGACGTCGATCTCTCCCTGCTTGAGCAGTTCGATCAGCTTGAGCGTGTAGTTCTCCTGCAGCATCAACGGCATCTGCGGGACGCGTTTGATCATCTGCTTGACGAGTGTGGGCAACAGGTACGGCCCGATCGTGTAGATAACGCCGAGGCGCAGCGGTCCGACCAGCGGATCTTTGCCCTGCTTGGCGATCTCCTTGATAGCGAGCGTCTGTTCGAGGACGCGCTGCGCCTGGGTGACGATCTGCTCGCCGATCGGCGTCACGCTCACTTCACTCGTGCCACGCTCGAAAATCTGCACATTCAGTTCGTCTTCGAGCTTCTTGATCGCTACCGACAGCGTCGGCTGGCTGACGAAACACGCCTCTGCCGCGCGGCCGAAGTGCCGCTCGCGGGCAACCGCGACGATGTATTTCAATTCAGTGAGCGTCATTGGGGACCAATCAGTGCGATGAATTCGATAGGTTTCAGTTATACACCTATGGGGCCAATTCGCCAACCTCCCCCAGCACAGGGAATGCCCGGAAACGTTACCGACCGTAACGCCGCGCTGTTCAAAACCCGCAAACGGACGCCGGCTCAGGCTTTGAGGTATTGCTCACGCGCCCCGAGCCAGCGCGCCAGGTGCTGGGTGACCACGTCCGGATACTTTTCCAGCAGATGGGCCGCCGCCTCGCGAGCGGGTTCGATCAGCCAGCCGTCCTGCTCCAGATCGGCAAAGCGCAGCATCGCCGCGCCTGACTGGCGCGCACCGAGAAACTCACCGGGGCCCCGGATTTCCAGGTCGCGGCGGGCGATCTCGAAGCCATCGGTCGTCTCGCGCATGGTCTGCAAACGGGCGCGGGCGGTGATCGACAGCGGTCCGGTGTAAAGCAGCACGCAGACGGAAGCCGCACTGCCGCGCCCGACGCGGCCGCGCAACTGGTGCAATTGCGCGAGGCCGAAGCGCTCGGCATGCTCGATCACCATCAGCGACGCATTTGGCACATCTACGCCCACTTCGATCACGGTTGTCGCGACCAGCAATTGCACTTCGTTACGGGTGAAAGCGTCCATCACCGCGGCTTTCTCCGCCGGGGCAAGCCGGCCATGCACGAGGCCGACGTTCAGTTCCGGCAGCGCGGCGACCAGCGTTTCATAGGTTTCGACGGCCGTCTGCAATTGCAGCGTCTCGCTTTCCTCGATCAGCGGACAGACCCAGTAGACCTGGCGTCCGGTCAGCGCCGCCTCGCGCACGCGGCCAATCACTTCTTCGCGACGCGCGTCGGAAATGAGCTTCGTCAGAATCGGGGTGCGGCCGGGTGGGAGTTCGTCGATGGTCGAGACGTCGAGGTCCGCGTAATAGGTCATGGCCAGCGTGCGCGGAATCGGCGTGGCGGACATCATCAACTGGTGCGGCTGAAAATCGCGGGCGCCTTCCGCTGCGTTGCGCGCCTTGGCGCGTAACGCGAGGCGCTGCGCCACACCGAAACGGTGCTGTTCGTCGACGATCACGAGTCCAAGTCGCGCGAACTCCACCGCATCCTGAATAATCGCGTGCGTGCCGATCACCAGTTGCGCGGTGCCGAGCGCCGCGGCCTCGATGGCTGCGCGCTTCTCTCTGGTTTTCAGACTGCCGGCCAGCCACGCGACGCTCACGCCGAGCGGCTCCAGCCAGCCGCGCAGCTTGCGTGCGTGCTGTTCGGCGAGGATTTCGGTCGGCGCCATCAAGGCGGCCTGATAGCCGGCGTCGATGGCCTGCGCGGCGGCAAGCGCGGCGACGACGGTCTTGCCGCTGCCCACGTCGCCCTGCAGCAGACGTTGCATGGGATGTGGCTGCGTCAGATCCAGTGCGATTTCACCGCCCACGCGCTGCTGGGCGCCGGTCAGCGAAAACGGCAGCGCTTTCAGGAGCCGCGCCACGAGTGAGGCTGGATCGTCCGCAGTTCGTCGTGGCATGCCAGGCGCCGTGCGCGTGCGGCGCTCATCGTGCGCGCGCTTCAGGGACATCTGCTGGGCGAGCAGTTCCTCGAACTTGATGCGTATCCAGGCCGGATGCGTACCGTCCATCAGGGCCGTTTCGTCCGAGTCGACACCGGGGTGATGCAGCATGCGCACCGCCTGCATCAGTGGCGGCACGCCGAGCGGATCCAGATACGTCCTGGCGACGGCCTCGGGCAACAATTCCGGCAGCGCCGCGCGCGACAGCGCGTTGTCGATCGCCTTGCGCAGATAAGCCTGGCTGACGCCCGCCGTGCTCGGATACACCGGCGTGAGCGCTTGCGGCAAAGGCGTGTCTTCATCGACGACGCGCACGGCCGGATGCACCATCTCCATGCCGAAGAAACCGCCACGGACGTCGCCACGCACCCGCAGGCGTGCGCCGATCGCCATCTGCTTGACCTGCGAGCCATAGAAATTCAGAAAGCGGAGCACCAGTTCGTCGCCGGTGTCGTCGCGTAGTTTGACCAGCAACTGGCGGCGCGGGCGATAGGCGATTTCGTTATCGAACACCACGCCTTCGGTCTGCGCCATGCCACCCGGCAGCAGGTGCGCGATCGGCGTCAACGAGGTCTCGTCCTCGTAGCGCATGGGTAGATGCAGGACCAGATTGATGTCGCTCGTGAGCCCGAGCTTGGCGAGCTTGTCAGCGGTTTTGGCAAGCGCCGGAGCGGGCTTCTCTGCCGCCTTGGGTGCCTTCGCTCCCTTGGGCGCTTTGGCCTCGCCGGATGCGCTCGTCTCTTTAGGCGCTTTGACCGCCTTCACCGATCTGGCTTCCTGCGACGGCCCAGGGTTGAGCAGTTCGCCCCCCTTGCCACGAGCGGCGGGGCGCTTCGGCTCGGCGCTCACTTCGTCGGTAGCGGAGGGCAAACGGCGGTCGGACAAAGGCATGGGTTGCTTCGCAAGTACAATATCGGCTTTCAAAGGTTTCGCAACGCCGCTGCGGCGTCCCGCAATCATAGCCGCAGGCCGCGAGGCTTCGGTGTTAATCCGACCGGCTTCGGCCTAAACCAGTTTCGTTCACGTCCTGCTTCCAGCCAGTCCGCATGTTCACGCTTTCCGATTTCGATTTCGACCTGCCGCCCGATCTGATCGCGCAAACCGCCTTGCCAGAGCGCAGCGCGAGCCGTCTGCTTGAAGTGGACGGCTTCGCCACGCCGGCGCGTTTCACCGACCGCCGCTTCGCGGAGCTGCCTGAATGCATCGCGCCAGGCGACCTGCTAGTGTTCAACGATACCAAAGTCCTGAAGGCGCGCTTCCTCGGCCAAAAGGCCAGTGGCGGCAAGATCGAAGTGCTGGTCGAGCGGCTGACCGGCGAGCGCACGGCGCTCGCGCAGGTCCGCGCCAGCAAGAGCCCGGCGCCCGGCACGACGCTGCGTCTGGCGGATGCATTCGACGTGACCGTCGGCGAGCGCGTTGAGCCGTTCTACACCCTGCACTTTCCCGAAGACTGCCTGACGCTGATCGAACAGTTCGGCCGGCTGCCGCTGCCGCCCTATATCGAGCACGATCCCGACGCGACTGACGAAACCCGTTATCAGACGGTGTTCGCACAAAATCCGGGAGCGGTGGCTGCTCCGACCGCCGGGCTGCACTTCGATGACGCGCTGCTGGCGCGGCTCGACGAGCGCGGCGTGGAACGCGCGACGCTCACGTTGCACGTCGGCGCCGGCACATTCCAGCCGGTGCGGGTGGAGAATATCTCCGAGCACAAGATGCACAGCGAGTGGTACCAGTTGCCGCAAACGCTGGTGGACCGGATCGTCGCGACCAAAGCTCGCGGCAACAAGGTGATCGCGGTAGGCACGACGTCGATGCGCGCGCTCGAAGCCGCCGCGCGCGACGCCGAAACCGCCGGCCAGCCGCTTGCCGCGACCGCCGCCGAGACCGATATTTTCATCACGCCGGGCTACAGGTTTCGTGTGGTCGACCGGCTGGTGACGAACTTCCATTTGCCGAAATCAACGCTGTTGATGCTGGTGTCGGCGTTCGCGGGCATCGAGACGATCCGTTCCGCGTACCGGCATGCCATTGAAGAGCGCTACCGGTTCTTCAGTTATGGCGACGCCATGCTGCTCACGCGCAAAGACGGCTGAGCTGAGCCCCTGTAGTTAGGCATCCGCATGGCGAATATGCCGTCCGCTAGCGTTGCGCGCGCGGCTCGCTCGGGGTAGTCTGCCGCACCTTGATTTCTTTACCCAGCCGTCGGGGCTAGCCCGGCGGCGTTCATGTCATGCGCCGGACTGTTCTCCGGTGGCACAGGAGTTCTCATGACCGAAGGTCATAATCACGATACCGGCGCCTCGAGCGCCAATTGTCCAAGCTGCGCCAATCACGACAGCAACTCCGCCGAACGTCCCGACAAAGGCCTCAAATTCGAGCTGCTCAATACCGACGGCCAGGCGCGCCGCGGCCGCTTGACGCTCAATCACGGCGTGGTCGAAACACCGATCTTCATGCCGGTCGGCACCTACGGCACCGTGAAGGCAGTCCAGCCGCGCGAGCTCGAAGAGATGCATGCGCAGATCATCCTCGGCAACACCTTCCACCTGTGGCTGCGTCCGGGACTCGAAACGATCGGCGCGCACGGCGGCCTGCACCGCTTCATGGGCTGGAACCGGCCTATCCTCACCGACTCCGGCGGCTTCCAGGTATTTTCGCTGGGTGATCTGCGCAAGATTACCGAAGATGGCGTCACGTTCGCCTCGCCGATCAACGGCGACAAGCTGTTTCTGTCGCCCGAAGTGTCGATGCAGATCCAGAAGGTGCTGAACTCGGACATCGTCATGCAGTTCGACGAATGCACGCCCTACGCCACCAACAACATCCCGACTTCGCACAAGGACGCAGCCGACTCGATGCGCATGTCGATGCGCTGGGCCCAGCGTTCGATCAACGAATTCAACGGGCTGGGCAATCCGAACGCGCTGTTCGGGATCGTCCAGGGCGGCATGTTCGAGGATCTGCGCGACGAATCGCTGGCAGGTCTCGCGGAGATGGACTTCCATGGCTATGCGATCGGCGGCCTGTCGGTGGGCGAGCCGAAGGAAGACATGATGCGCGTGCTCAACCACATCGGCCCGAAGCTGCCGGCCCACAAGCCGCACTATCTGATGGGCGTAGGCACGCCGGAAGACCTGGTAGCGGGCGTGGCAGCCGGCGTCGACATGTTCGACTGCGTGATGCCGACCCGCAACGCGCGCAACGGCTGGCTCTTCACCCGCTTCGGCGACGTCAAGATCCGCAACGCGACGCACAAGAACTCACTGCGCCCGCTCGACGAAACCTGCGGCTGCTATACCTGCCGGAATTTCACCCGTGGCTACCTGCACCATCTGCATCGCGTTGGCGAAATTCTTGGCGCGCAGCTCAACACGATCCACAATCTGCACTACTACCTCGAACTGATGAGCGAGATCCGCGAATCAATCGAGACGCAGACGTTCGAGGCGTTCCGCAAGCGCTTCCACGAGAACCGGGCACGGGGTGTCGAACAGGCCGCCTAGAGGGTTTCTACAAAAGCCCCGCTGAAAGATTTCGCTGCCGGCGCCCGAACTCAAAAAAGAAGATGCGGACGCAAGCAAGCACCCAAGGAAGGCGCACAATAGCGCCCGCCGACGGATTCCCCCGAAGAAACCGTCGGCGCGAGACCTGAACATTACAATTCCATTTCGCGACGGCCCAAAGAAGCCTTTAACAGCTTGATCGGAAAGCTCATTTGCCGTGCCGTCGTACCAAATGCCGGTGGTAGAATAATCGGCTGATTTTTTTGTTCGTTATAACGGAGAGACCAACGTGTCGTTTTTTTCCAACGCCTTCGCTCAAGGCTCAGGCGGTGCAGAATCAAGCCTGATGAGCTTCCTGCCGCTGATCCTGATGTTTGGCGTGCTGTACTTCATCATGATTCGCCCTCAAATGAAGCGCCAGAAGGAACATCGCAACATGCTCGCCGCTATGGCCAAGGGCGATGAAGTGGTCACGAACGGTGGCATCGTCGGCAAGGTGACCAAGGTTAGCGACGCGTACGTCGGCGTCGAAATCGCCGAAGGCACGGAAATCACCGTGCAAAAAGCATCGGTCACGACGATTCTCCCGAAGGGCACGATCAAGTCGCTGTAAGGCCTGCTCTCTCGCGTCCGGCGCGGCCTCGCGAAACTGAGGCCAGCATGCCTGTCATGCCATCCATGCCAACAGGTACGCTGCGCCTTCCGCGCCCATCGCCGGACGCATCGCTTACGAGCCAACTTTCCCGTTGGACCACTCCATGAATCGTTACCCCCTCTGGAAATATGTCGTGATGGTCGTGGCGCTTGCCATCGGCCTCATCTACACATTGCCCAATTTCTTCGGCGAAGCGCCGGCGGTGCAGGTGCTGAGCGGCAAGGCAACGGTCAAGCTCGATTCGTCGACACTGTCGCAAATCGAAGCCACGCTGGCCGCCAATCAGATCGCCGCTTCCGACGTGACGTACGACAACTCGTCGAGCAACGCGAATATTCGCGTGCGTCTGTCGGATACCGACACGCAGTTGCGCGTGAAAGACCTGCTGTCGAAGACGCTGAACAGCGATCCGAACGACCCGAATTTTGTCGTCGCCCTGAACCTGCAAAGCGCGTCGCCGCGCTGGCTGACTGCCCTGCACGCGTTGCCGATGTACCTCGGCCTCGACCTGCGCGGCGGTGTGCACTTCCTGCTGCAGGTGGACATGGCGGGCGCGCTGAACAAGAAGCTCGACTCGGACGCCTCAGACGCGCGCACGCTGCTGCGTGACAACAACATCCGCGATGGCGGCGTGAATCGCGTCAACCAGACCGTGGTGATCAATTTCGCCGACAAGGACACGGCGGACGCGGCGAGCAAACAGCTTTCGCGCAGCATCAGCGAGCTCCAGTGGGAAACGCAGACGGCGCCTGACGGCAGCTATCAGCTGGTCGGCACGTTCACGCCGGCCGTGCAGAAGACGGTCGAAGACGCGGCGCTCAAGCAGAACATCACGACACTGCATAACCGGGTCAACGAACTTGGCGTGGCCGAACCAGTGATCCAGCAGCAAGGCGCCGACCGCATCGTGGTCGAACTGCCGGGCGTGCAGGACACGGCGAAGGCGAAGGACATCATCGGCCGCACGGCAACGCTCGAAGCGCGTCTAGCCGATCCGAACGACCTGCACCCGAATCCGGGTGACGCCGTGCCGCCGGGCGACGAACTGTTCACCGAAGGCAACCAGGCGCCGGTCATGTTGAGGAAGCAGGTGATCTTCACTGGTGACCGCATCATCGACGCTTCGGCAGGCTTTGACGAACACCAGCGTCCGTCGGTCAACATCCGTCTCGACTCGGCCGGCGGCCGGGCCGTCGCGAGCGTCTCGCGCGACAACATCGGCAAGCCGATGGCGATGGTGCTGTTCGAAAAGGGCAAGGGCCAGGTGTTGACGGTCGCGACGATCCAGTCCGAACTGGGCGACCGCTTCCAGATCACTGGCCAGCCGACCCCGCAAGCTGCCGCCGACCTCGCGCTGCTGCTGCGCGCCGGTTCGCTGGCAGCGCCGATGGACATCATCGAAGAACGCACGATCGGCCCGAGCCTCGGCGCCGATAACATCAAGAAGGGCTTCCACTCGGTGATCTGGGGTTTTACGGCCATCGCCGTCTTCATGATTGCGTACTACCTGCTGTTCGGCGTGGTCTCGATCATTGGCCTGTCGGTCAACCTGTTGCTGCTGATCGCGGTGCTGTCGATGCTGCAGGCCACCCTGACCTTGCCGGGTATCGCAGCTATCGCGCTGGCGCTCGGTATGGCCATTGACGCGAACGTGCTGATCAACGAGCGCGTGCGTGAAGAGCTGCGTCACGGCGCGCCGGCGCAGCTGGCCATCCAGAATGGTTACGCGCATGCATGGGCGACCATTCTCGACTCGAACGTAACCACGCTGATCGCCGGTCTGGCGCTGCTCGCGTTCGGCTCGGGTCCGGTGCGCGGCTTCGCGATCGTGCACTGTATCGGGATCCTGACGTCGATGTTCTCTGCCGTGTTCTTCTCGCGCGGTCTCGTGAACCTCTGGTACGGCGGCAAGAAGAAGCTGAAGTCGCTGGCCATTGGCCAGGTGTGGAGGCCGGCAGCGGTCGAAGGCGCCGCCGCTGCCGCGTATCTCGGCAGTGAAGATGCCGAAACCGACACAGGACGGGCCATCACCGCAGCAGCCGCCAAGCCGAAGGCCGCGGCCCAGGCTCAGGCCCGCGCCGGCAAGCCGACGGTGCGACGTCGCAATGCCCCCGGCAACACGCCGCAGAAACCGGGTTCATCCCGCTGAGTCCCGGAGAACAAGACCATGGAATTTTTCCGCATTCGCAAAGATCTACCGCTCATGCAGCGGGCATTGGTGTTCAACGCGATCTCGCTGCTGACGTTTATTGCTGCCGTGTTCTTCCTGCTGCATCGCGGGCTGCATCTGTCGGTGGAGTTCACCGGCGGTACGGTCATCGAAGTGCAGTATCCGACCACGGTGCCGCTCGAACCGGTGCGCGGCACACTCGCCAAACTCGGCTATCCGGACGCTCAAGTGCAGAACTTCGGCACCTCGCGTGACGTGCTGATCCGTCTGCCGGTCAAGGCCGGCCTCACCTCGGCCCAGCAGAGCGATCAGGTGATGGGCGCATTGAAGGGTGAAGATGCCCAGGTGCAGTTGCAGCGCGTCGAGTTCGTCGGCCCGCAGGTCGGCAAGGAACTGGTCACCAACGGTCTGCTCGCGCTCGCCTGCGTGGTGGCCGGCATCGTGATCTACCTGTCGTTCCGCTTCGAATGGAAGTACGCCGTAGCCGGCGTGATCGCCAACCTGCACGACGTGGTGATCATTCTCGGCTTCTTCGCGTTCTTCCAGTGGGAGTTCTCGCTGTCGGTGCTGGCTGCCGTGCTCGCGGTGCTCGGCTACTCGGTGAACGAGTCGGTGGTTATCTTCGACCGGATTCGCGAAACGTTCCGCCGCGAACGCAAGATGACGGTCATCGAGGTCATCAACCACGCCATTACCAGCACGATGTCGCGGACCATCATCACCCACGGCTGTACGCAGATGATGGTGCTGTCGATGTTCCTGTTCGGCGGTCCAACGCTGCACTACTTCGCTCTGGCGCTGACGGTCGGTATTCTGTTCGGTATCTATTCGTCGGTGTTCGTTGCGGCAGCGCTGGCGATGTGGCTCGGCGTGAAGCGCGACGACCTGATCAAGGAAAAGAAGGAACGTCACGACCCGAGCGACCCGAACGCAGGCGCACAAGTCTGAAGTTCGAGACAGTCGGGAACAAACGCAAAGGCCGATTCAGTGGAACCGGCCTTTGTTGTTTACCGCCGTCGTTTGGTGCGAGTGTTCTAGTGCGCGTGCCTGCCGGCAATGCTGATGCGCAGTACGCCTTACTTACGCGCTGCGACGATATGAAACCTGATGACGACGTCGTCGGCCACCACCGAGGTGTCCTTCCACTCGCCTGTGCCGATATCGAACTGCGAACGCTGGATCGTCAGCGCCCCATCGAACGCCTCGCTTCCGCCCTGCTGCGTGACGGTCACAGGCACGACCACGGTCTGCGATTTACCCTTGATGGTCAGCTTGCCGGTCACCTTGAACTGGTTGCCGCCTGCCGGCGCAATTGCGCTCGAGACAAAGGTCGCCTGCGGGAAAGTCTTCGCATCGAACCATTCCTTGCCGCGCACCTGCTCGTTGTAGCTCTCGTCGCCGAGATCGTAGCTGCCCACGTCGACGCTAAACTGAGCGCTGCCTTCGGCTGGCTTCGCCGGGTCGAACTTCACGTCCGCACTGAACTTGCCGAACTTGCCTTCCACCGGCACGTTCATCTGTTTTGAGGTCGCGGTGAGCGTGCTCTTCGCGATGTCGACCTGGGCCAGCGCGCTGCCCGCCGCACTGAGGGACGCGGCAGCAAACGCCGCCAGCATGTAGCGATAAAACGAAACCTTCATGTCGCTCCTTATTTGAGGAAAGGGATCATGCGCGACAGCAGGCCGTCGCGATCGAGCCACTGATGTTTGAGCGCCGCCGCCACATGCAGCACGAACAGGACGAGCAGCGTGTAGTTGAGCGTGATGTGGATATTTTTCAGCAACACCTTGAGCACGGGATCGGGCGCAATCAGGCGCGGCAGCGGCACGAGCCCCAGATACACCACCGGCACATTGGCCGCGGAGCTGTACAGATAGCCGGAGACCGGAATCGCGATGATGAGCACGTACAGCAGCAGGTGCACGAGATGGGCCGCGCCCCGTTGCCACGACGATATCCGGCGCGGCAGCGGCGGCGCATCATGGGTGGCGCGCCAAAGGATGCGCAGCACCGAAAGCCCGAACACCGTCACGCCAATCCACTTGTGCCAGGAAAAATAGCGCAGCTTCGTAGGCGTGAAGCCGGGGATATCGGTCATCACCCAACCGAGCGCGAAGCCGCACACAATCAGCAACGCAATCAGCCAGTGAAGCGCGATGGCTGTTCGCGTGTACGAATCGCGGGAGCCGAAGTTAGGTTTGGGTGCCATGAAAGCTCAACGCAAGCTGAAAGGTTAGCGGCGCACGAGGGTGGAGGCCCCCTATGCGAACTGCGCAGAACGCGGCTGCCAAGTGTCGGCAGACAACAGCGAAGCACGCCAAGGCCGCCATGCTACTCCAAGCCGAAAAAGCCGGCTGGCAAGTTCCGCACGGGGCTATGCGGCGTCAAATACAGCTTAACAAGAAGGATTGAACAATTGGGGCCGGAAAATGTCCGACAGCTGTCAGGGTATGCTGCGCGGTGCTGCCGTTTTGCCTGACGGACGTCGCACAAGCAGCCCTGTTACGCACGAGCGAGCGCCTTTGGTACTATTGCTCCAGGCTTTCGCCATTCTTTCGCCAGTCCATACCGTGCAAGCCTTCGATGCACGCTCCCGCTCATGTCGTTTTGCCCTTCTGCCGTATGGAACATGACAACCTGATCGCGTGCCACGAGTGCGATACCCTTTTCACCAAACCGCGTCTGCTCGGCAGCCGGATGGTGGCGCGCTGCCCGCGTTGCGGCGCGACGCTCTATCGCGGCATCTCGCGGCGGCTGGACGCCATCTGCGCCATGACGCTCGCCGCGCTGATCACGTTTCTGATCGCCCAGGGCTATCCGATCGTCGAACTGGACGCCAACGGCATTACCTCGCAAACCACGCTGTTCGGCGCGCTCGTCGCGTTGTGGAACGAGGACATGCAGATCGTCGCGGTCATGGTGTTCTGCGCGACCACGCTGTTTCCGCTCACCGAGCTGGTCGCGCTCCTCTACGTGCTGATCCCGATCCGCTCGGGCTTCGTGGCGCCGGGCTTTAACCAGGTGCTGCGGGCCATCCAGTTCGTGCGGCCGTGGGGCATGATCGAAGTGTTCATGCTTGGCGTGCTGATCACCATCGTCAAGATGGTGAGCCTCGCCCGCGTGATCCCCGAAGCGGCGCTGTTCGCCTTCGGAGTGCTGACCTTGATGTTCGCCGTGGTCGTCACGTTCGATCCGCGCACCTTGTGGGATCTCGCCGACGAGCTGAACGCAAGGCGTGCGCGTCCCATGCCGCGCACGGCTGCCGACAGCGCGGCAGCTGCGGTCACGGCGAACGTGGACAGCCAGTCCGCCGCGCCCCATCAGGGATAACGCACGATGAATTACATTACCGCGCGCCGCGCGGGCCTGGTTTCCTGCCACGCGTGCGGCAGCGTCGCGCCACGCATCCGCTCGATCACGAAACAGCACTGCGCGCGCTGCGGCGCGGTACTGCACCGGCGCAATCCGGACAGTCTGATGCGCACATGGGCGCTACTGATCGCAGCCGCATTGCTGTATATTCCGGCGAATCTGTTGCCGGTGATGCACACCTCCTCGTTGCTTGGCTCGGAAGACGACACGATCATGAGCGGCGTCGTCTACTTCTGGACCTCGGGCGACTGGCCGCTGGCCGTCATTGTCTTTATCGCCAGCATCATGGTGCCGATGCTGAAACTCACGATCCTCGTGCTGCTCTGCATTACGGCTCAGCGCCGCTCACGCTGGCGCCCCACGCAACGCGTGAAGCTGTACCGGATCGTGGAGCGCATCGGCCGCTGGTCGATGCTCGACGTGTTCGTGGTCACGCTGACGGTCGCGCTGGTGCGGTTCAAGTCGCTCGCCGTGATCACGGCGGGGCCCGGCGCGATCGCGTTCGGCTCGGTGGTGATTCTGACGATGCTGGCATCGATGCAGTTCGATCCACGGCTCATCTGGGACAACGTGGAAGGCGCGGACAACTCGGAAAGTGCAAAGAATGCGAAGCGCGCCCGCCGTGCCAAAGATGCAAAAAGCGGTACCCAACAAACTCAGGACCAAACATGACTAGCCCGCAAGGACCGACGCCCGCTCCCAGCGCGCCGCGCAACGATTCGAACGGACCCACGCTTCCACCCAACCTGCCCGATCCCGAGATCGAGCCGCGCAGCCACTGGTTGCCGTCGCTGGTCTGGGTGATTCCGCTGATCGCCGCACTGATCGGCGTCGCGCTCGTGATCAAGTCCGTGACCGAGAAAGGGCCGCAGATCACTATCAGCTTCAACGATGCCGAAGGGCTCGAGCCGGGCAAGACCCAGGTCAAGTACAAGGACGTCGACGTTGGCCTCGTGAAGACCATCACGCTCTCGAAAGACCTCTCACACGTGCTGATCCAGGTCCAGTTGACCAAGGAAGCCGAGAACTTTGCCGTCAAGGACAGCCGCTTCTGGGTGGTGCGTCCGCGGGTCGGTGCGAGCGGCGTCTCGGGTCTGAGCACGCTGCTCTCCGGCGCCTACATCGGCGTGGACGCCGGTCATTCGCAGGATACGCAGAAGGACTTCGTCGGCCTTGAAACGCCCCCGCCAATTACCGGTGGGCAGAAGGGCCATCAGTTCACGTTGCATGGCGACTCGCTCGGCTCGATCGATATCGGCTCGCCGATCTTCTACCGGCGCGTGCAGGTCGGCCAGGTGGTGGGCTTCTCGCTCGACAAGGACGGCACCGGTGTGACCATGCAGGTGTTCGTTGCCGCGCCGTATGATCAGTACGTCGGGATCAACACGCGCTGGTGGCATGCGAGCGGCGTCGATCTGCGGCTCGACTCGGGCGGCTTCAAGCTGAACACGCAGTCGCTTGCGACCGTGCTGGTCGGCGGCCTGTCGTTCCAGTCGCCGCCCGGGCAGCCGGTCGGGACGCAGGCGCAGAACAACACGACGTTCCGCCTCGGCTCAGACGAAGCGGACGCCATGCGCGAGCCGGACGGTGTGCCGCTGCGGGTGGTGATGAACTTCAATCAGTCGCTACGCGGGCTGTCGGTTGGAGCGACGGTCGATTTCCGCGGCATCGAGCTCGGCCAGGTGACCAACATCGGCATCGACTACGACCCGAAGACCAACAATTTCACCATGCCGGTGACGATGAACCTGTACCCTGACCGCCTCGGCAAGCGCTTCCGCGAAACTGCGCCGGAGCCGGGTAGTGTGGCCGGTCAGCAGCTGCTGCAGCGTCTGGTACAACACGGCCTGCGCGGCCAGCTGCGCACGGGCAACCTGATTACCAGCCAGCTGTACGTCGCACTCGACATCTTCCCGAAGGCGCCGCCGGCTACAGTCGACGTCAATAGCGATCCGCTCGAGCTGCCGACGATTCCGAACACGCTCGACGAGTTGCAGGTGCAAGTGGCCGATATCGCCAAGAAACTCGATCAGGTGCCGTTCGACCAGATCGGGGCGAACCTGAACAGTTCGCTGAAGAACGCCGACCAGCTGTTCACGCGCCTGAATACTGAGGTGGTGCCGGAAGCGCGCGATACGCTGGCCGCTGCCAAGCAGACCTTCGGGTCGGCCGAGGCGACGCTGCAGCAGGACTCGCCGCTGCAATCGGACGTCCATCAGGCGCTGCAGGAATTGACCCGCACGCTGCAGTCGTTGAATGCGCTGTCGGACTATCTGGAACGCCATCCGGAATCGCTGTTGCGCGGAAAACCAGGAGATAAACCATGATGTTTGCCCGGCTCCCCCGTTCGCCGCGCGGGCTTGCCCGCGCCACCGCGTGCCTCGGTGCCTGTGCCGGACTGCTGGCGGTAGCGGCGTGCTCGTCTTCGCCGCCCAGCCATTTCTACACGCTGGGCGCCAACGGCGCGCCAAGCGCCGCGGGCACGATCTCGGCTCCTTCGCTGCTGATCGAAGTAGCGCCGGTCGACGTACCGTCCCAGGTCGCGAAGAACCAGCTCGTGGTTCAGACTGGCCCGACCCAGGTGCAGGTGCTCGAGCAGGAACGTTGGGCCTCGTTGCCGGGTGACGAGGTTCGCCGCGCGCTGTCGACCGACCTCACGCAGCAACTGGGCACGATCGATGTGTATGGCACGCCGTATCCGGAAGGCACGCCGGTCTATCGCGTCAGTGTGAACGTGCAACGGTTCGAATCGTGGCCGGGTTCGCATGCCTTGATCGATGCCGTGTGGAGCGTGCGCTCGGTGCGCAGCGAAACCATCATGACGTGCCGCAGCGTCGTCAACGAGCCCGTGACGGGCAGCTATGACGCGCTGGTCGACGGTCATCGGCAGGCCGTGCAGCAGATCTCTACGCAGATCGCCGCCGGCATCAAGGCCTTGGCCGCTGCCGCGCCGCGGATGCCGACGAGTACCGCCGCAAAAGGCGCATCCGGCACGCAAGCGCGCATGCCGCCGACGGTGCCGTGCCCGTTGCCCACCGGCCCAAGCGCTGCGCTCGACAGCGCTGGCGCTGGCAACCGCACGGCCGGCTGACCGGCGCCTGAGGCTCGCGCGGCGAACTCGACCGTCTCCCGCGAGCCTACGCACTATCCCATCCGGCCAGCTTGCGGGATCCTCTGTATTTAGCGATCCTGAGCGCTTCGGCCCACAAGAGTGCGCCTTGCCACACATCTGACAATCCATGTTTCGCTCTCTCAAAACCTTCGTCAAGAAATGGCGCGCGTCGCGCAACAGCGGCCATCAACTCGATGCGCTGCTGGCGATTGCCGACCAGAACGCGCCGTATGCGGACCGCAGCGAATGGCTGATCGAGGTAGCTCACTGGATTCATCGCGACGGAAGCGTGCAGCCGGTCGTGTCTCCTGTCACGCAGGATCCCACCGAAGACGATGTGCGCCGGGTACGCGAGCATGCGCGTTTGCGCTATCTGCTGCATGTGCTGGATCGCAACCCGGCGTGGAAAGCGAACGTCGCGGGGATTCTGCGTGCGCTGCTGCGCGAAAGCGACGGCATTTCGCTACTGTGCGATGCCGGCATGCCGGTGCACTCGGCATTTTTCGGCGCACTGTTCGAGCGCTTCGAGTCGTCGCTGATCCCGCCAGCACCGAACCGCCGTGACCTGACAGCGATCTTCACGTTGATGTTCACGTCAGCGCGCGATGCCGAATGGATCGCCGCGCTACCTACCCACCTGCTCACGCGTATCCGCGAGCTTTTCATCTATGAGCAGGAGGCGAGCGATCAGCGAGAGGCGGCGCCGTTCTCGCTCGATCTGCTAGCGGCGCTGCACAACCTGACCTGCCAGATCAGCTCCACCGGGCTGTCGCAAACGGTGCGCAGCCGTCTGGGCGACGCCGACGTGCGTGTCGCCATGGAAAAGCAGCCGTTCTACCGGCTCACACGAGCCATGCTGGCGGTCGAGGCCGCCCATCAGGCGCCTGAAGGCGGCGCAGAGCCGGGCAAATTGCTGCACGAGGTCAACTATCTGCGTGTGCTGCTCGACGACTGCCGTATCGCCACCGATAACGTCTTTACCCACCTGTACCGCAACGGCGTGAGCGTCGACATCGTGTTTCAGGTAGAGCGCATGCGTATGCGCATCCAGCGCGCAGAACATCTGCTGGACGCCTGGATGGCGTCCGACGACCTGCACGCCGGCTCGCGCCTCGTCGCCGAACTGGTCAATGCAAATCACGCGAGTCAGAGCATCGCCCATCTGATGCGCAGCAATTTCTCGTTGCTGGCACGCAAGGTGGTCGAATATAGCGCGGATACCGGCGAGCATTACATTGCCCGCGATCGCGCCGAATATCTGAAGATGCTGCGCATGGCGGCAGGCGGCGGCCTCGTCACCGTGGTGACGGTGTGCGTCAAGTTTGCGATCACCGGCTTGCATCTGCATGCAATGCTGGAAGGCTTGCTGGCCGGCATCAACTATGCGGCGAGCTTCCTGCTGATGCACTTCCTGCATTTCTCGCTCGCCACCAAGCAGCCGGCCATGACGGCGCCGACCATCGCCCGCGAACTCGACGGTGCAGGTACACCTGAAGGGGTAGACAGTTTCGTCACCTCGGTAGTCGCGCTGATCCGCACCCAGGCTGCCGCCGTGCTCGGCAACGTGATGCTGGTGTTTCCCGTGTCGCTGGGCGTGCAGTTGCTGTGGCACGCCGTCTTCAATACGAACATCATCTCGCCGGAAAAAGCCCACGCCACGCTGCATTCGTTCTCGCTGCTCGGACCTACGCCGCTCTATGCGGCGCTGACGGGCGTGCTGCTGTGGTCGTCGAGCCTGCTCGCGGGCTGGGCCGACAACTGGTTCGTGCTGCACCGGGTCGCGGACGCGCTGACCTACAACCGCCGCCTGCGGATGACGCTTGGCGTCGCTGGCGCCGCCCGGCTGGCGAGGTTCTGCCGCTCCAACGTCGCCGGCGTGGTGGGCAATATCACCTTGGGCCTGATGCTTGGTCTCGTACCTGCCATCCTCACCGCCTTCGCTTTCACCTTCGAAGTCCGGCACGTCACCTTGAGTTCGGGTTCGATCGGCGTCGCACTCGGTGTGCTCGGCAAGGGCGCGCTGGACCTGCCGGAGTTCTGGTGGGCCATCGCCGGCACGTTCAGCATGGCAATCCTGAACGTGGCCGTCAGTTTTGCGCTCGCGTTTCATATGGCCGTGCGTTCGCGCGATCTGCGGCGCAACTATGTGCGCTCGTTGCGCGGCGCGATCTGGCGCCGGGTGTTCCACCGGCCGCTGGATCTGGTGTGGCCGGTCAGCGCATCACGCGAAGGGCATTGAACGCCAGCGCGCGGGAAGCACACCCCGACCGCGTACAATAGCGCCTTATTCAACGCCTCCCGGCAACTTCAATGTCCTTCGATTTTTTCATCCCCTGCCCTCGCGGCCTCGAAGCCGCGCTCGCGGCCGAACTCGCCGAAATCGCCTCGCGCCATCTGAACGGAGCACCGTTCACTGCGGGCGCGCAGGTGCCGGGCGGCGTGCATTTCCGCGGCGGCTGGGCGGCCGGTATGGCGGCCAATCTGCATTCGCGCATCGCGAGCCGTGTGCTGCTGAAGATCGCGCATCGTCCGTATCGCAGCGAGCAGGACATCTACGACCTCGCGCTCGAGCAGCGCTGGGAACAGTGGTTTTCCGCGCACGAGACGCTGCGCGTCGACGTCACGGCCATCAAATCGCCGCTGCGTAGCCTCGAATTCACCACGCTGCGCGTCAAGGATGCAATCTGCGACCGCCTGCGCGACGTGAGCGGCGCGCGTCCGAACATCGATACCAGCGCGCCCGACGTGCGCGTGTTTGCGTTCCTCACCGCGACCGATTGCACCTTGTATCTCGATACCTCCGGCGAGCCGCTTTTCAAGCGCGGCTGGCGGCTCGATAAAGGCGCGGCGCCGTTGCGCGAAAATCTCGCAGCGGGCATCCTGCGCCTGACCGGCTGGACCGCCGGTACACCGCTGTACGACCCGATGTGCGGAAGCGGCACGTTCCTCGCGGAAGCCGCGCAAGTGGCGCTGAATATCGCGCCGGGCGCGGAGCGGCGCTTCGGCTTCGAGAATCTCAAGCAGTACGACGCGAAAGCGTGGCAGGCGTTGAAAGCCGCGGCACTGGATGCGAAGCACGCCGCCCGCACGTCGCGCACCGATCTGCAGATCTTCGGCAGCGACATTTCCGGTGACATGCTGGTCAAGGCGCGCGCCAACTTCGAGCGCGCCGGCCTGTCGTCGGTCTCGCTCAAGCAGGTCGACGCACGCGGCATGACGCCGCCGTCGTCGGAGCCGGGCATTCTGGTGGCCAATCCGCCGTACGGCGAGCGGATCGAAGTGCGTGGCCGCAACGCGCGTGGCGAACTTCGTGAGACGGGCCGTGAAAGCCGCGATGACGACAGCTTTCGCCGTGCTCAGGAGGAAGCACCGGACAGCGAATTCTTCAAGTCGCTCGGCGACGCGCTCAAGCAGCGTTTCACCGGATGGCACGCGTTCATTCTGACGTCGGATCGTAAACTGCCGGGACAACTGAGGTTGCGCGAATCGACCAAGACGCCGCTTTTCAACGGCGCGCTTGAATGCAGGCTGTTTCGCTTCGATCTGATCGCTGGCAGCGTCAGGCAACGTCCGGCGAACGATACGCCGGCGGCTTAAGCCGGCAAGTCAGGGCCGGAAAGAATTTCGCAGTCAGCCAATCGCTACTGACAGAACGCTGTCAGTAGCCCCGCCGCACACTCCTGATCACGCCATCCGGCGCATCACATGGGCCTTCGGGTCATGCCAAGGAGAGTGTCATGTCAGCAGCCGCATCCCACGTCATTTCCTGGTTCGAAATTCCGGTCACCGATTTCGAGCGCGCCGCACGTTTCTACGAGACTACGCTCGGCACGACGCTGCGGCGTGAAAATTTCGGCGGCGAGCCGATCGGCATTTTTCAGTACACCGAGCCGTCCACCGGCGGCTGTATCATCCAGAGCCCCAACGCCAGGCCTTCCGGCGATGGCGTCGTCGTTTATCTGAACGCGCAGCCGAACGTCGACACCGTGCTGGGCCGCGTCGAGAAGGCCGGCGGCAAGGTGCAAGGTCCGGTCATCGATCTGCCGCAGGATATCGGCTATATCGGGTTCTTTACCGATACCGAAGGTAACCGCATCGGGCTGCATTCGCCGAAGAACGGTTGACCGATTGGCCCGCGCAGGGGTGACGGCCACGCAGCACCGCATGAGCGTCACGCGGCGCTATGATCTCGGGAATGCCCGTTTGCGGGCCGCCGGTTCGCAACCCCCGTGACGCGGGCCACTCCGTTTCGGCTGAAGCGATCGCAACACCCCCGCCCCTACTACAACACGACAAGACGCCCACGATGACGCGCCGCGCCGACCGCCTGTTCCAGATCGCCGAGCTGCTCCGCGGCCGGCGTCTGACTACCGCGCAACAGCTCGCGGACTGGCTGCATATCTCGCCGCGCACGGTCTACCGGGACGTGCGCGATCTGCAGCTCTCAGGCGTGCCGATCGAAGGGGAAGCGGGAATCGGCTACCGCCTGAACCGCTCGGCGAGCTTGCCGCCGCTCACCTTCACCGTCGACGAACTCGCTGCGCTCGCCGCCGGCGCACGCATGCTCGAAACATGGGGTGGTGCGAGCTTCGCCAAGGGCGCCCGCGGCGCGCTGGCGAAGATCGCCTCGACCATGCCCGCTGACAAGCGCGCGACGCTCGACCGGCTGCCGATCTTTGCGCCTTCGTTTCACATCAAGGGTGAATTCGCGGAGAAGGTCGATGCGCTGCATCTGGCCATCGACCGCAACCGGATCGTGAGTTTTGCGTATCGCGATCGCAAAGGCGCGCAAACCGAGCGGCGCGTCTGGCCGCTCGGCCTCTTTTATTGGGGTGCGCGCTGGACCATCGGCGCGTGGTGTGAGTTGCGCGGAGACTTCCGCAATTTCGACGTCGAAGAGATTCGCGAACTGCAGGTGGTCGAGCCGTTCCCCGATATGGAGGGCAGACGGCTCGCGGATTTTCTGAGGCACGTCGAGGTGAAACAGCGCTAACTGCAGCGACAGCGTTCAAGGCCGCATACCGTTGCGGCCCCAACCCTCACTCCACCGACTTCACCATATCCTCGATCACCTTCTTCGCATCGCCGAAGACCATCATGGTCTTGTCCATGTAGAACAGATCGTTGTCGAGACCTGCATAACCGGCCGCCATCGAACGCTTGTTGACGATCACCGTACGCGCCTTGTACGCCTCGATAATCGGCATGCCCGCAATCGGCGACTTCGGATCGTTCTTCGCCGCTGGATTCACCACATCGTTCGCGCCGAGCACCAGCACCACGTCCACTTGGCCGAACTCGCTGTTGATGTCATCCATCTCGTAGACCATGTCGTAGGAGACTTCGGCTTCAGCGAGCAGCACGTTCATGTGTCCCGGCATGCGGCCCGCCACCGGGTGGATCGCGTACCGCACATCAATGCCCTTTTCGGTCAGCTTGTCCGTGAGTTCTTTCAGCGCATGCTGCGCCCGTGCCACCGCCAGACCATACCCCGGCACGATCACCACGGTTTCAGCGTTGCCCAGCATGAACGACGCATCCTCGGCCGAACCCGACTTGACCGGCCGCTGTTCCTGGGCTCCGCCCGCAGCCGCCGCGCCCGCCTCCGCGCCAAAGCCGCCCAGCAGCACATTGAAGAACGAGCGGTTCATCGCGTGACACATGATGTACGAAAGGATCGCACCCGACGACCCCACCAGCGAACCGGCGATGATCAGCATCGGGTTATTCAACGAGAACCCGATGCCCGCCGCCGCCCAGCCCGAATACGAGTTGAGCATCGACACGACCACCGGCATATCCGCGCCGCCGATCGGGATGATGATCAGCACGCCCAGCGCGAACGCGATCAGCGTCATGATGATGAACGGCAGCCACGCTTGCGTCAGAAAGAAGATCACGCCGAAGCCGATCATGCCGATCGCCAGCATCAGGTTGATCAGATGCTGGCCCGGATATACCACCGGCGCACCCTGAAACAGGCGGAACTTGTATTTGCCCGAGAGCTTGCCGAACGCAATCACCGAACCGGAGAACGTAATCGCCCCGACGAAGGTACCGATAAAGAGCTCAATCCGGTTGCCGTACGGCAGAAACCCCGGGATCAGATTGTCCGGATCCACGAGGCCGAACGCCGACGGCTCCGAGACAACCGCATAGGCAATGCACACGGCCGCGAGACCGATCAGCGAGTGCATGGCGGCGACCAGTTCAGGCATCTTGGTCATCTCGACGCGCGCGGCGACGAACGCTCCGATCGCGCCGCCTACCACCAGCGCCGCAAACAGCAGTCCGAGGCCCAGCCCGAGATTCGAGCCGAGTCCGGCCGCCTGCTTGAGGATCAACGCGATGGTGGTGAGGATCGCGATCGCCATCCCGGCCATACCGAACGTATTGCCGATGCGCGCGGTCTTCGGATTCGAGAGCCCTTTGAGCGCCTGAATGAAGCAGACCGAAGCAACCAGATAAAGCAGCGTGACGACGTTCAGACTCATTGCGCCTTCTCCTTTGCCGCTGCGGGGAGCTTCTTCGGCTCTTTCTTCTTGAACATCTCCAGCATTCGCCTGGTGACGAGGAAGCCGCCGAACACGTTGACCGCTGCCAGCCCGACCGCCAGGGTCCCGAAGAACTTGCCTGTGCCGCCCACCGTCAGGCCGGCCGCAAGCATCGCGCCCACGATGACGATCGCGGAAATCGCGTTGGTCACGGCCATCAGCGGCGTATGCAGTGCCGGTGTGACGTTCCAGACCACGTGGTAGCCCACGTAGATCGCCAGGATGAAGATGATCAGGTTGATGACCGTATGGTTGATGACTTCCATCGCCGGCTCCAGTTATGCCTTGCGCGTGACTTCGCCGTCACGGGCCAGCAGCGTGGCCGCGACGATGTCGTCCGCGAGATCGATGTTAAGTGCGCCTTCCTTGTTGATGATCAGCTTCAGGAAGTCGAGCAGGTTGCGTGCGTAGAGCGAGGAGGCGTCGGCGGCCACCATCGAGGCCAGGTTCGTGAAGCCGACGATCTGCACGCCGTTTCTGGTCACGATCTTGTCCGCTACGGTGAGCGGACAGTTGCCGCCGCGCTGGCCTTCGTACTCGGGGCCACGGCCAGCGGCCAGATCGATCAGCACGGAACCGGGTTTCATGGCCTGCACGGTTTCGACTGAGATGAGCGTCGGTGCGGGACGGCCTGGAATCAGCGCGGTCGTGATGACGATATCGGCCTGTTTGGCGCGTTCGTGGACCAGAGCCCCCTGGCGTTGGAGCCAGCTCGGCGGCATGGGCCGAGCATAACCGCCTACGCCCTGTGCGGCCTCGCGCTCCTCGTCGGTCTCATACGGCACGTCGAGAAACTTGGCGCCGAGCGATTCGATCTGCTCTTTCACCGCCGGACGCACGTCCGAGGCTTCGATCACCGCACCTAGGCGCTTGGCAGTCGCGATCGCCTGCAGACCCGCCACGCCGGCGCCGAGTATCAGCACACGCGCCGCTTTCACCGTGCCTGCGGCGGTCATCAGCATCGGCATGAAGCGGGGGTAGAGATCGGCGGCGAGCAGCACGGCCTTGTAGCCGGCAATGTTGGCTTGCGACGACAGCACGTCGAGGCTCTGCGCACGGGTCGTGCGCGGCGCGGCTTCCAGCGCAAATGCCGTTACACCAGCAGTGGCGAGCTTCGCCGCGTTGTCGGAATTGAAAGGATCGAGCATGCCCACCAGCACCGCGCCGCGTTTCAGATGCGGCAGCTCGGTCTCAGTCGGCGATTGGACCTTGAGGACGAGATCGGCGCCGAAGGCGGTGGCTGCATCGACGATCTCCGCGCCTACCGCGCTGAAAGCCTCGTCAGGAAAGCTGGCGCCAGTTCCGGCGCCGCTCTGGATCGTGACCCGGTGGCCCTGCGATACGTATTTCTTGACCGTCTCGGGGGTGGCGGCAACGCGTGTTTCATGCGCTCGCGTCTCGGCTGGCACTCCGATGTGCATCGTTGAATCCTCCTCGGCCTTCCTGTTGTTACGACAGAGCTGCCGACGAGGCACGCCGGCTTGAACTTGCAACGGCAACGACGCCACTGTAACCGAAACCGGGGGGTTCCCCGAAATCAGGGACAATCCGGGGGGCAGCCGACCGCTTCCGGGCAGCCAGCCGTCATAGACGGTAAAATACCGCCCCATGAATCCGGAAACCTGGGCTGCGCACGTCACCGTGGCCGCCATCGTCGAGCGCGACGGACGCTTCCTCCTCGTCGAGGAACATACGGACGACGGGCTGCGTCTGAACCAGCCCGCCGGCCATCTGGAGGCGGGCGAAACGCTCGTCGAAGCGGCCGTGCGCGAAACGCTCGAAGAATCCGCGCATCCGTTCACGCCCGAGGCGCTGGTAGGCGTCTATATGGCGCATTTCGGGCGTTCCGCCCCTGCCGCCGCAGCGCAGGATGCGGGCGGTGGAAATACGGACGGCAGCGCGACTGGCGCCACTTATCTGCGCTTCACTTATTGCGGCCGTGCCGGGGCGGCCGATCCCAACCGCGCGCTCGATCCCGATATCGTCCGCACGTTGTGGATGAGCGCCGACGAGTTGCGCGCGTGCCCCGAGCGGCATCGCACCCCGCTCGTGATGCGCTGTATCGACGATTACCTCGCAGGCCGGCGTTTCCCGCTCGACATCGTGCATACGCATTCGGTCGGGCCCACCCGATCAAGCAAGTCAGGCAACCCATGAGCAAGCAGAAAGTCGTAGTAGGCATGTCGGGCGGCGTCGATTCGTCGGTCACCGCATGGCTGCTCAAAGAGCAAGGTTACGACGTCGTCGGTCTTTTCATGAAGAACTGGGAAGACGATGACGACGGCGAGTATTGCTCGACCCGGCAGGACTGGATCGACGTCGTTTCGGTGGCCGATCTGATTGGCATCGACGTCGAGGCGGTCAACTTCGCCGCCGAATACAAGGACCGCGTGTTCGCCGAATTCCTGCGCGAATACTCGGCCGGCCGCACGCCGAATCCGGACGTACTGTGCAACGCGGAGATCAAGTTCAAGGCTTTCCTCGATCACGCCATGACGCTTGGCGCCGAGACCATTGCGACTGGCCACTACGCCCGCGTGCGCGAAGTCGAAGGCCGCTTTGAACTGCTAAAGGCGTTCGACCACACGAAAGATCAGTCGTACTTCCTGCATCGCCTGAATCAGGCGCAGTTGTCGAAGACGATGTTTCCGCTCGGCGAAATCCCCAAGACGAAGGTGCGTGAGATCGCCGAGCAGATCGGTCTGCCGAATGCCAAAAAGAAAGATTCGACCGGCATCTGCTTCATTGGCGAGCGGCCGTTCCGCGATTTTCTAAACCGCTATCTGCCCACCAAGCCGGGGCCGATGAAGACCACAGACGGCAAGGTGGTTGGCGAGCATATCGGCCTCGCGTTCTACACCTTCGGCCAGCGCAAGGGTATCGGTCTGGGCGGCAGCAAGGAAGGCAGCGGCGAGCCGTGGTTCGTGGCGGGCAAGGATATTCCGTCGAATACGCTCTACGTCGCACAGGGCCACGATCATTCGTGGCTGCTGAGCCATTCTTTGAGCGCGGGCAATACCAGCTGGGTGGCGGGCCATCCGCCCACCGAAGCCTTCGCGTGCGGCGCGAAAACGCGCTACCGCCAGGCCGATGCAGCCTGCACATTCAGCACCTCGGGCGAGGCAGACGGCCACTTCGCGCTGAATTTCGAAGACGCGCAGTGGGCTGTCACACCAGGGCAATCGGCAGTGCTCTACGATGGCGAAATCTGTCTTGGCGGTGGCATCATCGAACACGCAACAACTGCACAGCCGGCCGTGCGGCAACCTCAAAGCGCTGCATTGCTGACCGCGCGGTAAGGGGCGCGCTCAGCGGCGCAGCAAGATAACAATCAGCGGTCAACCGCTCTCTGCAACGGAGTCCCCATGTTTTCTCGACGCTACCTGGCCATGTGGTGTGCAGTTGCCCTGCTCGTCGCGTGCGCGGCGCTGGCCGCGACACAACACCTGTCGTGGTTCTGGATCATCATTCCCGTGCTGCTGGTCGCGCTCGGCCTGTTCGATCTGACGCAGGAACGCCACGCGATCCTGCGCAACTATCCGTTGTGGGGCCATTTCCGCTTCATGTTCGAATTCGTCCGGCCTGAGATCCGCCAGTATTTCGTCGAGGACGATACCGAGGAAAGGCCGTTCTCGCGCGCGCAGCGAAGCATCGTCTATCAGCGCGCCAAGAACGACGTCGACAGCCGTCCATACGGCACCGAGCTCGACGTGAAGGCGGTAGCGCACGAATGGATTAGCCACTCGCTCGCGCCGACCAAACTCGACGGCCACGACTTCCGTATCGTCGTGGGCCCGGATCGCAAGCAGCCCTACTCGATGTCGATTTTCAACGTGTCGGCGATGAGCTTCGGCTCGCTCTCGGCTAACGCAATCATGGCGCTCAATCTCGGCGCCAAGAAGGGCAACTTCGCGCACGACACCGGCGAAGGTTCGATGTCAAAGTATCACCGCGAGCACGGCGGCGACATCATCTGGGAAATCGCTTCGGGCTACTTCGGATGCCGCAACGACGACGGCAGCTTCAACGCCGACAAGTTCGCGAAACAGGCGCACGAGCCGCAGGTGAAGATGATCGAGGTGAAGCTCTCGCAGGGGGCGAAGCCGGGCCACGGCGGTGTGCTGCCGGCCGCCAAGATCACGCCGGAGATTGCCGAAACGCGTGGTGTGCCGATGGGCCGCGACTGCATCTCGCCCGCGACCCACTCCGAGTTTTCCACGCCGCGCGGCCTGCTCGAATTCGTCGAACGTCTGCGCAATCTCTCAGGCGGCAAGCCGACCGGTTTCAAGCTATGTATCGGCCACCCGTGGGAGTTCTTCGGCATCGCCAAGGCGATGCTGGAGACGGGCATCCTGCCGGATTTCATCGTCGTCGACGGCGCGGAAGGCGGCACCGGTGCGGCGCCGCTGGAGTTCACCGATCACGTCGGCGTGCCGCTGCAGGAAGGCTTGCTGCTGGTGCATAACACGCTGGTAGGCATCGGCCTGCGGACGCGGATTCGCATTGGCGCGAGCGGCAAGATGATCACCGCTTTCGATATCACCAAAACCCTCGCGATCGGCGCCGACTGGGTCAACTCGGCGCGCGGCTTCATGTTCGCGGTCGGCTGCATCCAGGCGCAGACGTGTCACACGGGACGTTGCCCGACCGGCGTGGCCACCCAGGACCAGGTGCGCCAGCGCGCGCTCGTGGTGCCGGACAAGTCCGACCGCGTCTTCAACTTCCATCACAACACCTTGCACGCGCTGCAGGAGATCATTCAGGCCGCGGGTCTCAAGCATCCGGCGGAACTGCGTGCGCATCACATCGTGCGGCGAGTGTCGTCGCATGAGGTGAGCCTGATGTCGGATCTGCTGAAGTATCTCGAGCCGAATGATCTGCTGAACGGCAACCACCGCTACTCGATCTACGAGAAGTGGTGGCCGGTGGCAAGCGCCGACTCGTTCGCGCCAAAGGTCGAACTCGCGGCGACCTGATACCTGCAACGAACCTGAGGACGCAGGCGGCGAAGCCGTCGTCCGTCACGCCTGCGCAGCGAGCTCAGTCCGCCGGAAACGTATCGACAAACGACTGCCGCTGCGACAGCTTCTGGAAGTGTTTGTCGAGATTCGGATAGGCCTCGCGCCAGTTGAGCGCCGGCATGCGGAAATCGAGGTAGCCGAGCGCGCAGCCCATGGCGATATCCGCCAGCGTGTAGCGACTACCCGCACACCACGGGTTGCTACCCAGCCCTTGCGACATCGCCACCAGCCCGTCGTCGATCTTGCGTTGCTGGCGCGCGAGCCACGCGTCCGAACGGTGTTCCTCAGCCCGTAGCGTGCCCTCGAGCCGGATCAGCACGGCGGCATCCATGACGCCGTCCGCAAGCGCTTCCCAGCAGCGCACCTCGACACGCTCCCGGCCCGACGGCGGAATCAGCTTGCCGACCGGCGACAGCGTATCCGCGTACTCGCAGATCACGCGCGAGTCGAATACCGCCTCGTCGTCGTCCATCACGAGGCACGGCACCTTGCCGATCGGATTGAAGGCATGGATGCTCGTATCCGGCGCCCAGACGTTTTCGAGCACCAGCTTGTAGTCGATCTTCTTTTCGGCGAATACGATCCGTGCCTTGCGGACAAACGGACTGCCGAGCGAACCGATGAGTTTCATCATCACCATTTGCCTTTTCTGGAATTGGGCGGAAGTATACGTTGGTTGACCGCGATACAGACGGCCGCTCCCATCTTCTGGACTGGCGGCGGCCGGACCTGTGGACGGATTGCAACATTGCCGTGTGCCGCGCCGGACGTCTATCCGGCCAGATGGCCAGGGGGTGCGCGCCGCAATCCTGGCTCAATTGGGCGCTACAATCTCGCTATGAACCAGCCGAACGAACCCACTCTCGCCATCGACGTTTACCGCAAGCGCCGCGAGCGCGTGCTCGCTGCGCTGCGCGCGGCAGGCGGCGGCGTCGCCATCGTCCCCACCGCACCGGAGGTGGTGCGCAACCGGGACGCCGATTATCCGTACCGGCACGACAGCTACTTCTACTACCTGACCGGCTTTACCGAGCCGCAAGGCCTGCTCGTGCTCGACGCCAGCGCAGGCGGGAGCGGACCGGCTTCGATCCTGTTCTGCCGCGCCAAGAACGAAGAGCGCGAGATCTGGGACGGCTTCCGCTTCGGCCCCGAGGCCGCCCGCGAGGCGTTCGGCTTCGACGCGGCGTTTGCTGTCGAAGATATCGAAAGCCAGATGCCGCTGATCCTCGCCGACAAGCCGGCGCTGCACTACGCGCTCGGCAGCTCGGCGGATCTGGACGAAAAGGTGCGCCGCTGGCTCGACGCGGTGCGTGGCAAAGCCCGCAGCGGCGTCGCCGCTCCGGTTGCCGCGCATGACCTGCTGCCGCTGCTCGACGAGATGCGGCTCTTCAAAGACAGCCACGAACTGTCGATCATGCGTCGTGCCGGCCAGATCTCGGCGCAGGCGCATCGCCGCGCGATGGCCGCGTCTTTTGCCGGCGTGCGTGAGTACGAACTCGAAGCCGAACTGCTGTACACATTCCGCAAACACGGTGCGCAAGGGCCGGCATACGGCTCGATCGTCGCTGCGGGCAGCAACGCCTGCGTGCTGCACTACGCAGCCGGCAACACGATTGCCCGCGACGGCGACCTGATCCTGATCGACGCCGCCTGCGAGCTCGACGGCTACGCTTCCGATATTACGCGCACGTTCCCGGCGAACGGCCGCTTTACGCCGGCGCAGCGCGAGCTGTACGACATCGTGCTCGCCGCCCAGGAAGCCGCCGTCGCCGCCACCCGGCCTGGCGCCGCCTTCGACGACCCGCATAACGCCGCGCTGCGCGTGTTGTCGCAGGGCCTGCTCGATACGGGCATCGTCGACCGGGGACTCTTCTCGTCCGTCGACGATGTGATCGTGGAGCGCGCCTACGCGCCCTTCTACATGCACCGCACCAGCCACTGGATCGGCATGGACGTGCACGACTGCGGCGACTACCGCGAACGCGGCGCACCGCGCGATGCACAAGGCGCGCTGCCGTCGCGCACCTTGCATCCGTCGATGGCGTTGACGATCGAACCGGGTCTCTATATTCGCCCGACGGAAAATGTCCCCGAGCGTTACTGGCATATCGGCATCCGCATCGAAGACGACGCTGTCGTCACGCCCAACGGCTGCGAACTGTTGACGCGCGACGTGCCGGTCAAGGCCGACGAGATCGAAGCGCTGATGCGGGAAGCGCAGGCAACGGCCAGCGCCACGCGCGCGGTTTGAACGGACCGACCGATCGCTCATGAACGACGCTTCTCAACCAGCCGGCGTTGTGCAAGCCGGCTCACAAGACGCCACTGGCGGCGCAGATTCTGCTGAAGCGTCGTTCGATTTCGACGTGACCATCGTCGGCGCGGGGCCGGTCGGGCTCGCATTGGCCGGTTGGCTCGCGCGGCGCAGTGCGACCCAGGGACTGTCGATCGCGCTGATCGATGCACGCAAGCCGGAAGACGCTTTGCGCGATCCACGCGCAATCGCCGTGTCGCAAGGCAGCCGGATGATTCTGGAGCCGCTGCGCTGGCCCTCGGACGCGACCGCGATTCACCACATCCATGTATCGCAACGCGGACATTTCGGCCGTACGCTGATCGACCACACCGAGCATGGCTTGCCCGCACTTGGCTATGTGCTGCGCTACGGCTCGATCGTGCAATCGCTCGCCGAGGCTGTGCGGCCGACTTCCGTGCACTGGTTCCAGTCCACCTCCGCGCAGACGCCGGTTCAAGAAGAAGACGGCGTGACGCTGCCGGTGGAAACCGAACACGGCGCACGCACGCTGCGCACGCGTATTCTGGTGAACGCCGAAGGTGGGCTGTTTCATGAGCAACAGAAACGCGGCGGCACCGGCGGCACGCGTGATTACGGTCAGACGGCGCTCGTCGGCACGGTCACGGTATCGAGGCCACGCCCGCATGTCGCGTGGGAACGTTTCACCGACCAGGGGCCGATTGCGCTTCTGCCGACCGGCGGCGCGCGCAATGCTGACTACGCGCTGGTCTGGTGCTGCGCCCCGGAGGAAGCGGCGCGCCGCGCGCAATTGCCCGACGATGCGTTTCTGCTCGAGCTCGGCACCGCGTTTGGAGACCGGATGGGACGCTTCACTCAAATCAAAGGCCGCGCTTCGTTCCCGCTCGGCCTGAACGCGCTCGATACTTTGGTCAAGGGCCGGATTGCGGCGATCGGCAATGCGGCGCAGACGTTGCATCCGGTAGCGGGCCAGGGGCTCAACCTCGGGCTGCGCGACGCCCACGCCCTCACCGACGCGCTCTCGCAACACGGTGCGACACCGCTCGCACTAGCGTTGTTCGCCCAGCGCCGTGCGCTCGACCGGCGTCTGACGATCCGCTCCACCGATACGCTCGCGCGCCTCTTCACGGTCGACATTCCGGCTCTCGGCACGCTGCGCGGGCTCGCGCTGACGGCGCTCGAATTCGTGCCGCCGGTCAAGACCGCACTGGCACGCCAAATGATGTTCGGACAGCGCCGCTAGACGGCTCAGGAATCGCATCGCGCGGGGATCGTGCGCCGGGCCAGTGCATCGGCTCGCCCCGCTGCCCGCTTGCGGTGATTCGCGTTCCGCGGGTCTATGAACCTGGGCACTTTCATAGAAGATTTAATGGCTTAGGAGCGTCTCAAGTCCGGTGGCGGGAATCCGTTAACGCTAAAATAGCCGTTTTCCCTCGTGATCTGCGACCGTTTCTCATCGATTCGATGTGCCGCGGCTGCACCCCTGTCATGCCCGCTCTCGGCTCCCACAATCTGCGCAACAACCTGTTCGTCGCCCCCATGGCGGGTGTGACCGACCGGCCGTTCCGTCAGCTCTGCAAGCGGCTGGGCGCGGGCTATGCCGTGTCGGAAATGGTCGCATCGAACGCGCAGTTGTGGAAAAGCGAAAAAACCATGCGCCGCGCGAACCACACGGGCGAGGTCGAGCCGATCGCCGTGCAGATTGCCGGCGCCGATCCGGCCATGATGGCCGAGGCGGCTCGCTATAACGTCGCCAACGGCGCGCAGATCATCGACATCAACATGGGCTGTCCGGCCAAGAAGGTGTGCAATGTGGCGGCCGGCTCCGCGTTGCTGCAGAACGAACCGCTCGTGCAGCGCATCGTCGAGGCGGTGGTAGGCGCGGTGGGCGTGGGCCCTGACGCGGTGCCCGTCACGCTGAAAATCCGCACCGGCTGGAATCGCGACAACAAGAACGCGTTGAGTGTGGCGCGTCTGGCCGAAGACGCCGGCATTTCGATGCTGACCGTGCACGGCCGCACGCGCGCGGACCTGTACCACGGCGACGCTGAATACGAAACCATCGCCGCCGTGAAGGCCGCGGTGCGCATCCCGGTGGTCGCCAACGGCGACATCACTTCGCCGCATAAGGCGCGCCAGGTGCTCGCCGCTACCGGCGCGGATGCGATCATGATCGGCCGCGCGGCGCAGGGCCGTCCGTGGCTGTTTCGCGAGATCGGGCATTTCCTGCAAACCGGCGAGCTGTTGCCGCCGCCGCGCATCGACGAGATCCAGCAGGTCATGAACGAGCATCTCGAAGATCACTACGCGTTCTACGGCGAATTTACAGGCGTGCGCACGGCACGCAAGCACATCGGCTGGTACACTCGCGGCCTTTCTGGCGCCAATGTGTTCCGCCACCGCATGAATACGCTGGACACGACGCGCGAACAACTGCTCGCCGTCAACGAGTTCTTCGACGCCCAAAAGGCGTTCTCCGACCGCCTCGTCTACGTGGAAGAGGATGTCAACCCGAACGGCGAGCCGGACCAATCCGACCGACTAGCAGCATGAGCAAGAACAATATCGAACAATCAGTCCGCGACAGCCTGGGAATGTACTTCCAGGACCTCGACGGCTCCAATCCGCACGACGTCTACGACATGGTTATTTCGTGTGTCGAAAAACCGTTGCTCGAGGTGGTGCTCGAGCAGGCCGGCGGCAATCAGTCGCTGGCCGCCGAGTATCTCGGCATTAACCGCAATACGCTGCGCAAGAAGCTGCAACAGCATGGTCTGCTGTAGCGCATTGTAGTTTCCTGACGCCCCTGCCACCTCCCCTTCGGCTTCTCATTCTTCATCATGATCAAGCAAGCGCTCATCTCCGTTTCCGACAAGTCCGGCATCGTCGATTTCGCCAAATCGCTGTCGGACCTCGGCGTCAAGATCCTGTCCACCGGCGGCACCGCGAAACTGCTCGCAGATGCGGGTTTGCCCGTTACCGAAGTGGCCGACTACACGGGCTTCCCGGAAATGCTCGACGGGCGCGTGAAAACGCTGCATCCGAAGGTGCACGGTGGCATCCTCGCGCGGCGCGACCTGCCGGAACACATGGCTGCGCTAGAAAAGCACGACATTCCGACAATCGATCTGCTGGTCGTGAATCTGTACCCGTTCGTGCAGACGGTGGCGAAGGAAGAGTGCTCGCTGGAAGACGCGATCGAGAACATCGATATCGGCGGCCCAACCATGTTGCGCTCGGCGGCGAAGAATCACCGTGATGTGACAGTGGTGGTCGACCCGGCGGATTACGCGGTGGTGCTTGAAGAGATGCGTGCGAACGGCAATGCGGTGGGCTACAAAACCAACTTCCGTCTCGCGACAAAAGTGTTCGCGCACACCGCGCAGTACGACGGCGCGATCACGAACTATCTGACGAGCCTGACCGAAGAGCTGCAACATTCCTCGCGCAACACCTATCCGGCTACGTTCAATCTGGCGTTCGACAAGGTGCAGGATCTGCGCTACGGCGAAAACCCGCATCAGAGCGCCGCGTTCTATCGCGATCTGTCGGTGCCGGCTGGTGCGTTGGCAAACTATGAGCAGTTGCAAGGCAAGGAACTCTCGTACAACAACATCGCCGATTCCGACGCGGCGTGGGAATGCGTGAAGACGTTCGACGTGCCGGCCTGCGTGATCGTCAAGCACGCGAATCCGTGTGGCGTCGCCGTGGGCGCGGATGCGAATGAAGCGTATGCAAAGGCGCTGCAGACCGATCCGACCTCGGCGTTTGGCGGCATCATCGCCTTTAACCGTGAAGTGGATGAAGCAACGGCGCAGGCCGTGGCCAAGCAGTTTGTCGAAGTGCTGATTGCGCCTTCGTTCAGCGTGGCCGCGCGTCAGGTGTTCGAGGCGAAGAAGAATGTGCGTCTGCTGGAGATCGCTCTCGGCGAGGGTCATAACGCGTTCGACCTGAAGCGCGTCGGTGGCGGTCTGCTGGTGCAATCGCTCGATTCGCACAATGTGCAGCCGCATGAGCTGCGCGTCGTCACGAAGCGTCATCCGACGCCGAAGGAAATGGACGATCTGCTGTTCGCGTGGCGTGTGGCGAAGTACGTGAAGTCGAACGCAATCGTGTTCTGTGGCAACGGCATGACGCTCGGTGTCGGCGCGGGCCAGATGAGCCGCGTGGACTCGGCACGGATTGCGAGTATCAAGGCGCAGAACGCGGGTTTGACGCTGGCGGGTTCCGCCGTGGCGTCGGATGCGTTCTTCCCGTTTCGCGACGGCCTCGACGTGGTAGTCGCAGCAGGTGCGACCGCGGTGATCCAGCCGGGCGGTTCGATGCGCGATGATGAAGTGGTCGCAGCGGCCGATGAGCACAACATCGCGATGGTGTTGACGGGTGTGCGGCACTTCCGGCATTGATTGATTTGCGCGTGGGCTAGCGGGGTTGCGCGGCGGTTCTGAAGCTGGCGCGTTACGTCAGGCTCGATGGCTTGAAAAAGAATGGCCCGGCAGATTTTCTGCCGGGCCGTTTTGTTTCTTACGCGCAATTTTCTGCGTCAAGGCGCGCCGCCCGATCCTAGTCGTCCGGGTTCTTCCTGGCGTAACCGGCACTCACGTCGGGGTGCGTGCTGATGTAAGTGCTAAGCCCTTTGCCATTGCAAGCTAGTCGCGTCATCTCGGCCACATGATCCGGCCCGACGCTCGCCTCCGTGTACCAATAGATCACGCCGGTCCTGAAGCGAACCGCGATGCAGCCCTCACCGAGCGCGTAGGCCTCGACACCTGAGTCACCGCTTAGATTCCGATAGCGTTCCACGTTTGCACGTCCCGGTTGCTGCGAATCTCGCCCTTTGTTCAGCTTGCCACGTTGCGGACAATCCAGCGAGCCTATTTATTCCCGTCTCCACAACTCGCGAACGCCGCCTGGCCGCCGGTTCGTTGTAGTATCGCAAGCACCTGGTTCACAGCGTATCTCATGAGAATTCTCGGCATCGACCCCGGCTTGCGTGTGACCGGCTTCGGCGTAATCGACCAGAACGGTCACAAGCTCACTTACGTGGCAAGCGGCGTCATCAAGACGGCTGACGCCGACCTGCCGTCGCGCCTGGGCACGATTTTCGAAGGTATTTCGACGCTGATCCGTCAGCACACCCCCGATCAATCCGCGATCGAAAAGGTGTTCGTCAACGTCAACCCGCAATCCACGCTCCTGCTCGGCCAGGCTCGTGGCGCTGCCATCTGCGGGCTGGTTGCTGGCGGTGTGCCAGTGGCCGAGTACACCGCACTGCAGTTGAAGCAGGCAGTGGTGGGCTACGGCCGCGCGACCAAGGAGCAGATGCAGCAGATGGTGGTACGTCTGCTGAGCCTCTCTGGCGTGCCGGGGACAGACGCCGCCGACGCGCTCGGAATGGCGATCTGCCATGCGCATGGCGGCAGCACGCTTACCACGCTGGGCGGTATTGCGCCCTCGCTGGCGAAGAAGGGCCTGAGGGTGCGGCGTGGGCGTCTGGTGGGTTAGGCCTGGTTAGGGCCACCCCGCTCCGTCCCGCCGTTCGCTCTGCCCGCTCCCTGCGCTACACTCGCCCTTTCTCTCACGATTGAATCCGCCATGATCGGTCGCATTGCCGGCGTCCTGCTGGAAAAAAACCCGCCACACCTGCTCGTCGACTGCAATGGCGTGGGCTACGAAGTCGACGTGCCGATGAGCACGTTTTACAACCTGCCCTCCACCGGGGAACGGGTAGTCCTGCTCACGCAGATGATCGTGCGCGAAGACGCTCATCTGCTGTACGGCTTCGGCACCGCCGAGGAACGCGCCACTTTCCGTGAGCTGCTGAAGATCACCGGCATCGGCGCCCGGATGGCGCTCGCCGTGCTCTCCGGCATGAGCGTGCACGAACTGGCGCAGACCGTCACGCTACAGGATGCGGCGCGCCTCACGCGCGTGCCCGGCATCGGCAAGAAAACGGCCGAGCGGCTGCTGCTGGAACTGAAGGGCAAGCTCGGGGCCGACCTCGGTTCGATGGCTGGAACGGTGTCGGCGTCCGACCACGCTTCCGATATCCTGAACGCATTGCTCGCATTGGGTTACTCCGAGAAAGAAGCCCTGGCAGCGGTCAAGAACGTGCCCGCCGGCACCGGCGTGTCCGAGGGCATCAAGCTTGCATTGAAGGCGCTCTCGAAGGGCTGACGGGAATCGCCGCGGCCGAGGCTGCTCAAAGGTCGCTGGAAGGTCGCTCAAAGGCCGCTCCATGCTGCCAAGGGTTGGCCCATAACGCTTGAGTCGCCGCAGCGAAACGTCTTGCGTGCGACGGGTTAAAGCTTCGCACGTCACTGCCCAAAGCGCACCCTGGCCATTCGGCCAGCTTCGGCGGCGAGCACCACGCGGTACAATGCAAACATGATCGAAACCGACAAACTCGCCGCCGAGCGCATCATCGCCGCCACGCCCGTATCGCCGAACGAAGAAGCGTTCGAGCGGGCGTTGCGTCCGCGTCAGCTAGACGAGTACGTCGGGCAGGAAAAGGTGCGCGGCCAGCTCGAAATCTTCATCGAGGCCGCCCGCCGCCGCTCCGAATCGCTCGACCACGTGCTGCTGTTCGGGCCGCCGGGTCTGGGCAAAACCACGCTCGCGCACATCATTGCGCGGGAAATGGGTGTCAATCTGCGGCAAACATCCGGGCCAGTGCTCGAGCGCGCGGGTGACCTCGCTGCGCTGCTTACCAACCTCGAAAAGAACGACGTCCTGTTCATCGACGAAATCCACCGGCTCTCGCCTGTCGTCGAGGAAATCCTGTACCCGGCACTCGAGGATTATCAGATCGACATCATGATCGGCGAAGGCCCGGCCGCTCGCAGCGTGAAGCTCGATCTGCAGCCCTTCACGCTGGTTGGCGCCACCACACGCGCCGGCATGCTGACCAATCCGTTGCGGGACCGCTTCGGCATCGTCTCGCGGCTCGAGTTTTACAACGCCGAGGAACTGGCGCGCATCGTCACGCGCTCGGCGTCGCTACTGCAGGCGCAGATTCATCCGGACGGCGCGTTCGAGATCGCGAAACGCGCCCGAGGCACACCGCGTATCGCCAACCGTCTGCTACGCCGCGTGCGCGACTTTGCCGAGGTCAAGGCGGACGGCAACATCACTGCCAGCGTGGCCGACGCCGCGCTCAAGATGCTGGATGTGGACCCGGTCGGCTTCGATCTGATGGACCGCAAACTGCTCGAGGCGATTCTGCACAAGTTCGATGGCGGCCCGGTGGGCGTCGACAATCTGGCTGCGGCAATCGGCGAAGAACGCGACACAATTGAAGACGTGCTGGAGCCGTATCTGATCCAGCAGGGCTTTTTGCAGCGTACGCCGCGCGGCCGCGTCGCTACGCTGCTGACGTATCGTCACTTCGGTCTCGCCGCGCCGGATTCTTCCAGCCCGGTGCGGGATCTGTGGGATTCGGGCGCACCCTGAAAGAGCGAACGTATGGTCGGAGGGTCCGACGAGGACATGCGGCCAGGTCAACACCTAAGGCCTAACCAGTGAGGCTGGTCATTGCAGGAAAGGACACCGTCGTACGCGGTTTCCAAACATGCCGCTGAACGCTTAACGTCCTCACTCCCGCTTCCGCGCAGTCTCCATCAAAGCCCCGGCGTAACAATCTTGCGCAACGTGTCGTCCTCGCTCGGCGCGTCCAGATGTGACACGTCAGCCCACGACTTCACCGTTGCCTTGCCACCGTCGAAGTCCACCACATTGACGCTCGTATTGAGCAACGCATAGTCACGCGGCACTTCCAGCGACAGGTCACGCGCGAACCGGTAGACGCAATCCAGCACGCCGCCGTGCGCCACGCACGCAACACGGCCGCCGGGATGCGCGGCGACGATCGGCGCAATCGCATCCATGACGCGATGGTAGAACGTCCGCATCGATTCGCCCTCCGGCGGCGCAAAGCCCGCGTCGCGACTTTGCCAGCGCTCGTATTCATCCGGATAGCGTTCGGCGATTTCGTCGCGGTCATAGCCCTGGAACGCGCCGTAAGAACGCTCGCGCAAACCTTCGCGCAGTTGCAGCGGCAAGCCGAGGACATGCGCGATAGGCTGCGCGGTCTGCTGCGCGCGCTGCAGGTCGCTCGAATAGATCGCATCCAGCCGGGCGCCTTGCTGCGCTTCGTCTGCGAGGCGGTGCGCAAGACGCTCGGCCTGCTCGAGACCGCTCGTCGCCAGCGGAATATCAATGAACCCCTGAATCCGCTTGGCGCGGTTCCATTCGGTCTCGCCGTGCCGGATGAAAAGAATCTGTGTGGACATGAGATGGGAGTGGGCGTCGCTAGCCGGTTGTGCCAAGACGCTATTGTCGCAAAACCGGCTCCGAGCCGTGCGAAGGGTTAGGTCACGTTGAGGCGTGCGTCTGCAGCCAGAACGTCACCGGCCCGTCGTTGACGAGCGAAACCTGCATCTCCGCGCCGAATTCGCCAGTCCCGACAATCGGATGCTTCGCGCGTGCCGCTGCCACGAAGTAGTCGAACAGACGTTTGCCCTCGTCAGGCGGCGCGGCCGGCGTGAAGCTCGGACGCAGGCCGCTGTTCGTGTCCGCTGCCAGAGTGAATTGCGACACCAGCAGCAGGCCGCCAGCGCGGCCGGCGCCGTCGATATTCTGCACGGAGAGATTCATTTTGCCGGCCGCATCGCTAAACACGCGATAGCCGAGCATCTTGGCGAGCAAGCGGTCGGCTGCGGCTTCGGTGTCGCCGCGCTCGGCGCATACCAGCGCCAGCAGGCCCGCTTCGATGGCGCCCGTGACACGTTCGCCGACCCGCACTTCCGCGCGCCGGACCCGCTGAATCAGCCCGATCATGAGCGGTGCTCCATCACGCCGTTAGCGTGACGCGCGCAAAACGACGCTTGCCAACCTGCACGACATACTCGCCCGCTTCGACCTTCAGGCCCTTGTCCGACACCGTCGTGCCATCGATCTTCACGCCGCCCTGCTCGATGTTGCGCAGCGCCTCGCTCGTCGACGGCACCAGGTTTGCCTGCTTCAGCAGTTGGCCAATCGCAAGCGGCGCACCCGTTAGCGTGACGGCCGGAATATCGTCAGGCACACCGCCCTTCGCGCGATGATTGAAGTCTTCGAGCGCGCGCTCAGCGTCAGCCTGCGAATGGAAACGCGCAACGATCTCTTGCCCGAGCATCACCTTGAAGTCACGTGGGTTGCGGCCGCCTTCGATTTCCTTCCTGAAGCCGGCGATCTCGTCCATCGGGCGGAACGACAGCAGTTCGAAGTAACGCCACATCAGGTCGTCCGAAATGCTCATCAGCTTGCCGAACATATCGGTCGGCTTTTCGCTGATGCCGATGTAGTTGTGCTTCGACTTCGACATCTTCTCGACGCCATCAAGGCCTTCGAGCAGCGGCATGGTCAGGATGCACTGCTGTTCCTGGCCGTACTGCTTCTGCAGCTCGCGACCCACCAGCAGGTTGAATTTCTGGTCGGTGCCACCGAGTTCGAGGTCGGCATTGAGCGCGACCGAGTCGTAACCCTGCATCAACGGATAGAGGAATTCGTGAATCGAGATCGGCTGGCCGCCCTGATATCGCTTGGTGAAGTCTTCGCGCTCGAGAATGCGCGCGACCGTGTAGCGCGACGCCAGCTTGATCATGCCATCGGCGCCGAGCGGCATCGACCATTCGCTGTTGTAGCGAATTTCGGTCTTCTCGCGATCCAGCACCAGCGCAGCCTGCTCGAAGTAGGTCCTGGCATTGGACTCGATCTGCTCGCGCGTGAGCGGTGGACGCGTGGCGTTGCGGCCCGACGGGTCGCCGATCAGCGAGGTGAAATCGCCGATCAGGAAGATCACCGTATGCCCGAGATCCTGCAGCTGGCGCATCTTGTTCAGCACGACAGTATGGCCGATGTGGATATCGGGCGCCGTCGGGTCAAGACCGAGCTTGATGCGCAGCGGCGTGCCGGTGGCCGCGCTCTTCGCGAGCTTCTGTGCGAATTCTTCCTCGATCAGCAACTCATCGACGCCGCGCTTGGTAACGGCTAGCGCGTGGCGGACTTCGTCGGTGATCGGGAAGGCGGGAGTGGGCTTGGAGGTGGACTCGGTGCTCATGCTGGAACGGGAGGTCGCAAAAGGGAGATTGTCCCATAGATGCGCGCCGCCGCGCGGCCGGGAAGCGGTCATCCGGCTCCACCGCCGTCACCAGGACTACCTCACCGGCGCGAGCGCTGCTAATCTGCGAAGACGGTTCGCAATGAACAACTGACAGGAGCAGCAACGTGGCGCAAGAGAGTACGGCGGACGGCGTCTATCTCGGACTGATGTCGGGTACCAGCATGGACGGCGTGGATGGCATCGCCGTCGAATTCGCCAAAGGCAAGCCGCCGGTCGTGCTTGCAGAGGCGTTTGTCGGCTTCGCGGAGAGCCTGCGTGAGGCACTGTTCGGTCTGCAGCACCCGGGAGAGAACGAGATCGAACGCGAGGCGCTGGCGGCCAATGCGCTCGCCACACGGTACACGGTCTGCTGCCATGAATTGCTGCGCGCGGGCAATCTGTCTGCCGCGGACGTGCGGGCGATCGGCGTACACGGTCAGACCGTGCGGCATCGTCCCGAAAAGGGCTATACACGCCAGATCAACAATCCGGCATTGCTGGCGGAAATGGCCCGCATCGACGTTATCGCTGACTTTCGCAGCCGCGATGTCGCCGCAGGCGGTCAAGGCGCACCCTTGGTGCCGGCCTTTCACGCAACCGTGTTCGGGGCGCCGGGCGAAACGCGCGTGGTCTGCAACCTGGGCGGAATCAGCAACATCACGATTCTCAACGCAGCCGGCAGTGTGCGCGGTTTCGACTGCGGGCCGGCGAATGCGCTGCTCGACGAGTGGGCGCAACGGCACCTGGGCAAGCCTTACGACGAAAACGGGCATTTTGCAGCAAGCGGACAGGTACACCGGCCGTTACTGCATGCGCTGCTCGACGAACCGTTCTTCGAGCAAAAGCCGCCCAAAAGCACCGGCCGCGATCTGTTCAACCCCGCGTGGCTTGACGCCAAACTGCAGGGCTTCGCAGGCGTCGCACCCGCCGACGTGCAGGCCACACTCGTTGCGCTGACGGCTATTACGGTGGCGCGGGAGATCGAGCGGCATGCGTCCGATGTCCGCGCGGTCTACGTCTGCGGGGGAGGCGCACGCAACCCGGTCTTGATGAAGGCGATTCAAGGCGCACTGGAGGAAACCGGCGTGAGTGGCGTGCCTGTTCTGACCACCGAGGCGCTCGGCGTGCCGCCCCACCAGGTCGAACCACTGGCGTTCGCGTGGCTGGCGATGCGCTGCGTGGCCCGCGAGCCGGGCAACCTGGCGGCCGTCACGGGCGCTGCGGGCGAGCGGGTACTGGGCGCGATTTATCCGCGCTGAGGGCTCTACCGGACAGCGGACACGCAAATGAAAACGGGGCTTAAAAGCCCCGTTTCCGTGTACCGCGAGTGCAATTCTCGATCGTTTAGACCGAGAACGACGAACCGCAACCGCAGGTGGTCGTGGCGTTCGGGTTCTTGATCACGAACTGGGCGCCGTTGATATCGTCCTTGTAGTCGATCTCAGCGCCAACCAGATACTGGTAGCTCATCGAGTCGATCAGCAACTGGACGCCGCTCTTGTTCATCACGGTGTCGTCTTCGTTGACGGCTTCGTCGAACGTAAAACCATACTGGAAGCCCGAGCAGCCGCCACCCTGCACGAATACGCGCAGTTTCAGCTCCGGGTTGCCTTCTTCGTCGATCAGCTGCTTGACCTTGTCAGCCGCTGCGTCGGTAAAAACGAAGGGGCTAGGCATCTCGGTCACAGGGGTGTCGGTGACTGCGTTCATTCGAACTCTCCAAAAAAGCTTCTAACCGCTATTGTAGGGCTGATCTCAATATCGTGCCGAAGCCCACAAAATCAATGGGTTCTCTCCGAGGCGCAGCGATCGCCCCCGCATGACGCCCAAATACGAAAAAAGCCGCCAACGCAAACGCGCCGGCGGCTTTTGCAGTGACCCGGCCCGAAGGCCAGAGCACACCGAAGCGATTAACGCTTCGAGAATTGCTTCCTGCGACGTGCCTTGTGGAAGCCGACCTTCTTACGTTCGACTTCACGAGCGTCACGCGTAACGAAGCCAGCCTTCGACAGTTCCGGCTTCAGCGTTGCGTCATAGTCCATCAGCGCGCGGGTGATGCCGTGGCGAACCGCACCGGCTTGACCCGTTTCGCCGCCACCCGACACGTTGACCTTGATGTCGAACGTGACAGCGTGGTTCGTGAGTTCCAGCGGCTGACGCACGATCATCAGCGACGTTTCGCGCGAGAAGTACTCAGCGATGGGCTTGCCGTTGACAACGATGTCGCCCTTGCCTGCCTTGATGAACACACGTGCAGTGGCGCTCTTGCGGCGGCCCGTGCCGTAATTCCAGTTACCGATCATGTGGGCTCCCCTTAGATCTCGAGCGCTTTCGGCTGTTGTGCCGAATGCGGATGCGTTGCTTCAGCGTAGACCTTCAGCTTCTTGATCATCGCGTAGCCGAGCGGGCCCTTCGGCAGCATGCCTTTGACCGCTTTCTCGAGCGCACGGCCCGGGAAGCGTTCCTGCATCTTGCCGAACGTCGTTTCATAAATACCGCCCGGGTAACCCGAGTGACGGTAGTACTTCTTGTCCGTGGACTTGTTGCCCGTCACACGGAGCTTGCCGGCGTTGATAACGATGATGAAATCACCGGTGTCGACGTGCGGAGTGAATTCTGGCTTGTGTTTGCCGCGAAGACGGTGTGCCACTTCGCTGGCGACACGCCCGAGAACCTTATCCGTCGCGTCAATCACGTACCATTCGCGCGTAACCTCATGGGCTTTTGCGGAAAATGTCTTCATGATCGATCCAAAAATAATTGCTGCGCCCAGTGTTTTTTTCCTGCTTGTAATGTGCGCATCGAGGCGCGTGCAGGCTCTCCCTGTTCTTCCTCCGCGGGCACGAATGCGGAAAAGCCTTGGATTATAAAGGAAATTCCGGCCCCACGTCAAAATTTGAGGCGACCGGCGAGCAGGCGAAAAAAAACCCGAACGAGCGGTTCGGGTTTAATCCACCAAAGGAGGAGGGTGGAGGAGACATGCGGAGGTTGTCTGACTGCGGCAACCAATGAAAACGATTATATGAGCCGACCTTGTGCGACGCAAGAATATTTGCATTGCGAAATGCGATTTCATAATGTGGTTGTCGCCATGGCCCCTCAGCTAGCCTGCAATCTTCTTTAAGATCAAATATATAGCCTCAATCTGGCGCGGTTTCCGGTGTGAAAAAGTAGAGTAAAACCCCTAACCGGATCAGGGCAATCCCCGACCGCCAAACCATGCCGCACCGCAGCACACAAGGTGCCAACGAGCATAAAGGCGTGCCCGAGTGCCCTCGGGCGAACGCGCAAGCCTCGGGCTACAATGGCATTTCGAATACAAGTTATGCGAGCTGGGGTACAGGGATGGAATGCAAAGTAAGCTGGATGGGGCAGGACGGCATGGCGTTCGCCGCCGAAACGGGTAGCGGCCACCTCGTCGCCATGGACGGCGCGCCCGAAGGTGGCGGCCGTAATCTGGCCCCGCGGCCCATGGAAATGGTGCTGCTCGGCACCGGCGGTTGCACCGCGTACGACGTGGTGATGATCCTGAAGAAAAGCCGCCAGGAAATCGCCGGATGCTCGGTGACCTTGAAAGCCGAGCGAGCCAGCGAAGATCCGAAGGTGTTCACCAAGGTTCACTTTCACTTCACCGTGACCGGCAAGAACCTGAATCCGGCCACCGTCGAACGGGCGATCAACCTGTCGCACGACAAGTACTGCTCAGCGTCGATCATGATCGCCAAGACGGCCGAACTGACGCACTCGTTCGATATCGTCGCGGGCTGAATCAGGCGGCAACGCAAAGCACCGAACAGCACCAAAAGGAAATGCCGGCATCCTCACGGATACCGGCATTTTTCTAATCAGCGGCAAAGCAGGCCGATAAGCCGGATTCTGTGCACACGCCGCGCCGAAGCGCCGCGCGCGTGGCAGTCATTCCTCTAGACGCGCCATTACTGGCGCGCTCAAGCTTCCTACCCGCAGACGTGACGGGGGCCCCATCCTGCATCTCGAAGATGCTAGCCTGCCTACTTGGAATTGCTCCGGGTGGAGGTTACCGTGCCGGTCTGCCTCGCAGCAGCCGCGGTGCGCTCTTACCGCACCGTTTCACCCTTACCTGATCCCGGCTTGCGCCGGGCCATCGGCGGTTTGCTTTCTGTTGCCCTGTTCCGCGTGTTGCCACGGATGGCCGTTAGCCATCACCCTGCCCTATGGAGTCCGGACTTTCCTCGCCCTCGTTGGCCGAAGCCGCAGAGGCCGCGACTGCCTAGCCTGCTTTGCTGGCGGGATTTTAACATTAGTGGTGGCGACGGCTTTGAGCGGATGAAGGAGACGTGCGGCGATCTCGACATGCAGGAAGCCGATTGAGCGCGGCCTGGATCGATGATCGTGCGGTTTTTTGGGTTACCGGACCCGACGCCCCGCGCGAAACACAGCGGGATCGTCATAGAAAGATGGCGCTTCGTTTTCGGGCCACCAGCCGGGGATACCCAGCACCGGAAGCGGCGCGAACAGACGGCTCGTCAGTTCCTCGGTGGACAACAGAGCAGTGCTAATCGCCTCGTCGAGCCACACATCGCGCGACGCCCTCGGCCAGGAGAAATACTCGGCCGGGACGTCGACAATCCATGTGTGGCCGGTACACGCCTTATATGGCGCGATCAGTTTCTCCAGCAGCGCGTGACCAAAGCAACGCACCTCGCAGCGCGTGCTCCACGCTGTGCGGTTGGCGACCAATAGCGTCGACCAGTCGAAGCCGCGCAGTGCGCTGCTCAGCGCCGGGTCGGCGCATGCGAACAACAGTGCGTTCTCATCGAACAAGGTCAGCGCGTCCCGCACGCCGCCGCGCGTCGGGCCGACGCCCAGCCGATCTATCGCGGTAGATTGCCGCGTGTTCAGCGCCGCTTTGATCCGTGGAAACGCAAACCAGACCGAGGCGTTGAAAAAATCGTGCAGGTTATGGCGAGTCGGCACACAGCCGGTCGAAGCGATATGCGCCTCGTAAGCTGCGCCCGGTGGTAGGTCGTCCTGGGCGATGAACGCGAGCCGTTGACCGCGGCCCGTGGTCTGGCCGGACTGCTGCGCATCGGCATTCATTTCCGCGAGCAGCGCGGCGTAGCTCATCAACGCTGCCTGCTGCCAGCGCACGCCACGCCCGGCAAACTGAGCGAACCACGGCAGCGACCAGTCGATATCGGCGAAGCCAGGCTTGCGGGCCTGAGTAGCCGCACTGGCGCCAGAGCGCGTGGGTGCGGGTGAGATCACCACCGTCCCCACCCCAACCTTAAATCAACCGCCAACCAATCGGCTCCCCACCACGCAACGGCACCACCGGCGTATCGCCCACTGCCACCTCGGCCGGCAGCGTCCATTGCTCGCGGCGCAGCGTGACCTGTTCGCCGGCCCGCGGCAAACCGTAGAAATCCGCGCCGAAAAAGCTCGCAAATCCTTCCAGCTTATCAAGCGCGCCAACCTGATCGAACGCTTCGGCATACAGCTCAAGCGCATGCAGCGCCGTATAGCATCCAGCACAGCCGCACGCATGTTCCTTCAGCCCCTTCGGATGCGGCGCGCTATCCGTGCCGAGGAAAAAGCGCGGATTACCCGACGTCGCCGCCTCAACCAGCGCCACGCGATGCGTCTCGCGCTTGAGCACCGGCAGACAGTAGTAATGCGGACGAATACCGCCCTGGAAGATCGCGTTGCGGTTGTACAGCAGATGATGCGCGGTAATCGTCGCACCCAGCAACCCCGGCGCCACGCCAGCCTCGCGGATGTAGTCCACTGCGTCTTTCGTCGTGATGTGCTCGAACACCACCTTCAGCGCCGGAAACGCACGGCGCAGCGGCGTCATCACGCGATCGATAAACACCTTCTCGCGGTCAAACAGATCAATCGACGAATCCGTCACTTCGCCATGCACCAGCAGCGGCATGCCGGTTTCCTGCATGACTTCGAGCGTCTTCGCGCACTTCATGATGTCGGTCACGCCCGCATCCGAATTCGTTGTAGCACCCGCCGGATACAGCTTCACACCATGCACGAAGCCGCTTTCACGCGCGCGGCGGATCTCGTCGGGCGGGGTGTTGTCGGTGAGGTACAGCGTCATTAGCGGCTCGAACTTCACGCCGGCCGGAATCGCCGCGACGATACGCTCGCGATAGGCCTGCGCCATCGCCGTGGTCGTCACGGGCGGCTTCAGGTTCGGCATGATGATCGCGCGGCCGAACTGGCGTGCGGTGTGCGGCAGGACCGCTGCCAGCATCGCGCCGTCGCGCACATGCAGATGCCAGTCGTCGGGACGGGCGAGCGTCAGGGAATCGGGGGAAGCAGAAGAGGCTGAGGAGGCAGTCATGGCGTGAAGTTGACCTGCCCGGCGCAACAGGATTGACGTGAACAAACCGCAAGTTACGGCCTATACATAGATCAATTTAGCTATTTGACGCGCCTGGCTCGGTGATATGCTTGGAAATCATCATTGTAACGGTTCACCCCGTTAAGACGCTCCGCTTCAGTACTATGTGCCAACTCCTCGGAATGAACTGCGCCGCGCCGACGGACGTTACGTTCTCGTTCACCGGCTTTGCCGCGCGCGGCGGCGTCACGGATCATCACGCGGACGGCTGGGGCATCGCCTTCTTCGAAGACAAGGCTTGCCGGCTCTTCATCGACCATCAATCGTCGGCCACCTCGCCGATCGCCGAGATGGTCAAGCGCTACCCGATCAAATCGAAGAACACCATCGCGCATATTCGCAAAGCGACGCAAGGCCATATCCAGCTGGAGAACTGCCACCCGTTCATGCGCGAACTGTGGGGCCGTCACTGGATCTTCGCGCACAACGGCGACCTGAATAATTATTCGCCGTTTCTGACCGGCGTCTACCAGCCGGTCGGCACCACCGACAGCGAACTCGCCTTCTGCGCGTTGCTGCAAGGATTGCGTAAGGCTTTCCCGAGCACCCAGCCTCCGCTCAACGAACTGTTTGAAGCGCTCGGCACGCTTACGCGCGAGATTACACAGTTCGGGGTATTTAACTTTTTGATGTCCAACGGACAGGCTTTGTTCGCGCATTGCTCGACTAACCTGCACTACATCGTGCGCCGCTGGCCGTTCTCAACCGCGCATCTCGTCGACGCGGACGTGTCGATTGATTTCGCCAAGTACACCACGCCGGAAGACCGCGTCGCGGTCATCGCCACCGCGCCGCTGACCGACAACGAAGTGTGGACCGCGTTCAAGCCCGGCGATCTGCTGATGTTCCAGCACGGCGAAGTCGTGGGCCGCGTGAATGTGCCGGTACCGCCGTGTGTGCTCGAGAAGCTGCGCAATCCGGCGCTGGATGCGTCGGCTTCGGCAGCGATGGCGACTGCGTCCATCCATCCCACGCCATCGCTCGAATCCGTTACGCTCGACGTCGAAGCCGCAGACGACGCCGCAGCGTTCGAGTCCTGAACCAAACGAGCAGCCGTTTAACCGGCGCTCGCGCTCAGCGCATCAGTGCAGGATCTTCGCCAGAAAATCCTTCGCCCGATCCGACTTCGGATTGGCAAAGAAGTCCTCCTTACGATCGTCTTCGACGATCAAGCCCTTGTCCATGAAGATCACGCGGTGCGCGACCTTCTTGGCGAAGCCCATTTCGTGCGTGACGCACATCATCGTCATGCCTTCCTGCGCAAGCTCGACCATCACGTCGAGCACTTCGTTGATCATCTCGGGGTCGAGCGCCGAGGTGGGTTCGTCGAACAGCATCGCGATCGGGTCCATTGAGAGCGCGCGGGCAATCGCCACACGCTGCTGCTGACCGCCCGACAATTGCCCCGGAAACTTGTCCGCATGCGCGCGCAGTCCGACACGCTCCAGCAGCTTCAACGCCTTCGCGGCCGCTTCGTCTTTCGAGCGGCCCAGCACCTTGATCTGCGCGAGCGTCAGATTTTCTGTGATCGAGAGATGCGGGAACAGTTCGAAATGCTGGAACACCATGCCGACTTTCGCGCGCAGCTTCGACAGATTGGTCTTCTTGTCGCCGACCGATTGACCGTCAATGGTGATCTCGCCTTTCTGGAACGGTTCGAGGCCGTTGACCGTCTTGATCAGCGTCGATTTGCCCGAGCCCGACGGGCCGCACACCACCACCACTTCACCCTTTTTGACTTCCGTCGAGCAGTTGGTCAGTACCTGGAACTGACCGTACCACTTCGAAACGTCTTTGATAGAAATCATCTCGCAACCTTTTTCTGTAGACCTTTGACGAGGCTCGACGCGGTCCCACGGACCGCAGAATAACGCGCACCCGGGAACAGTACCATTTCGACATTCATGCCGTCACGGTCGCCAATATTCGCGTTCGTAAGGAAAAGGCTGGGGGATGCCATCCCGGCACGGATGCCCGGCTAGTCGATAGGCTTGTCGTTCGGACTTTTGAAAAGCGCCCTGATGGCGTCGCTTTCGGGGAAGTTCAGGTTCAGGCCTTTGGGTGGAATCGGCGATTCGAACCACTTCTGGTAGATCTGGTCCGCCTCGCCCGAGGTCTCTATCTTCGCAATTGCTCCGTCCACCACTTTCTTGAAGTCGGGGTCGTTCTTGCGCATCATGCAGCCGTACGCTTCTTCCGACTGCGGCGCGCCGAGGATCACGAATTCAGTTGGATGGCCCGACTTCGCGCGCTCACCGGCGAGCAGCGCGTCGTCCATCATGAACGCGGAAGCACGGCCGCTGGCGAGCGCCTGAAACGCCTCCTCGTGATCCTTCGCGCTGATGATATTCATGCCCATGCCCTTGTCCTGGTTCATCCTGCGCAAGAGCCGTTCGGAGGTGGTGCCAGCCGTCGTCACAACCGTCTTGCCCTTGAGGTCCAGCCAGTCCTTGATGCCCGAATCCTTGCGGGTCATCAGGCGGGTTCCGATCACGAAGATGGTGTTTGAAAACGTGACCTGCTGCTCGCGTTCCACGTTGTTGGTGGTCGAGCCGCATTCGAGATCGACGGTGCCGTTCTGCACCAGCGGGATACGGTTTTGCGGCGTGACCGGAGTCAGCCGGGTCTTCAGGTCAGGTGTCTTGAGTTTCTGCTTGACCGCGTCCACGATCTTCATCATGAATTCGTGCGAGTAACCAATGACGTTCTGCTGTTCGTCGTAGTACGAAAACGGAATCGACGATTCGCGGTACCCGAGAGAAATGACGCCCGTATCCTTGATCTTCTTTAATGTACCGGCCTCCTGAGCGTGCGCGCCCCCTGCGAACAGTCCGAGTGTCGCGACCAGCAGCGCAGCCTTCCTGACCTTCATAGGTGATCTCCTCTCGACCAGAGCTAGCGCTTTTCGCGCCTAGCTTACTCCGGTCCCCTGCAAAGCCCGGCAAAGAACCGTATCTGTTCAACTGTAATTGAATTGACACTATTCCTGTAGCACAAGGCATTACAGGGTACCTTGCCAGGCCCTTCGGGCGTACCCGGTTGCATGCGCCAGTGCAATGCATCAACGAAAAAAAAACGGACGGCATCGTTACGATGCCGCCCGTCGAGAAGACCCGCGGCCGTGTGCATCGGCCGCGTGACAGGGGAAAGGGATACTGTCCGATCAGGGATACAGGCCACGCAGTTCGCGTGCTTCGAGGATGCGCTTACAGGCGACAATAAACGCTGCCGTACGCACCGAAACCTTCTGCTCGCTCGACACTTGCCACACCGCGGCAAACGCTTCGCGCATCACGCGCTCGAGGCGCTGGTTGATCTCGTCTTCGGTCCAGAAGAAGCTCGAGAAATCCTGCACCCATTCGAAGTACGACACGGTCACGCCGCCGGCATTCGCCACCACGTCCGGGATCACGAGGATGCCCTTGTCGTGCAGGATGTCGTCCGCCGCGGTGGTGGTCGGGCCGTTTGCACCTTCCACGACGATCTTCGTCTTGATCTTGCCGGCGTTCTTCTCGGTGATCTGGTTTTCCAAAGCGGCCGGGATCAGGATGTCCGACTCAACGGTCCAGAAATCTTCGTTCGCGATCGTGTCCGCTTCAGGGAAGCCACCCACGCCGCCATTCTTCGCCACGTACGCAAACAGCGCCACGGCGTCGATACCCGTCGATTTGAAGATCGTGCCCGTGTGATCCTGCACCGCCACGACCTTCGCGCCGGCTTCCTGGAACAGGCGTGCGGCGATGCCGCCCACATTACCGAAGCCCTGCACGGCGATGCGTGCGCCTTCAATGTCGACACCGATACGGCGTGCCGCTTCCGCAGCGACCACGAACACACCGCGACCCGTTGCTTCACGCCGGCCCAGCGAACCGCCGAGCGCGATCGGCTTGCCGGTCACGACGCCGGTGGCCGTTTGGCCCTGGTTCATGGAGTACGTGTCCATCATCCACGCCATGATCTGCTCGTTCGTGTTCACGTCCGGCGCGGGGATGTCGGTATTCGGTCCGATGATGATGCCGATTTCGCTGGTATAGCGGCGCGTGACGCGCTCGAGCTCACCACGCGAGAGCGTGCGTGGATCGACACGGATACCACCCTTGGCGCCGCCGTACGGCACGTTCACAGCTGCGTTCTTGACCGACATCCACGCGGACAGTGCCATCACTTCCGACAGCGTCACGTCCTGGTGATAACGCACACCACCCTTACCCGGACCGCGCGACACGTTGTGCTGCACGCGATAGCCTTCGAAGTGAGCCACGGTGCCGTTATCGAGTTCGATAGGTACATCGACGATAAGAATGCGCTTCGGACGCTTGAGGGTTTCGAGCCAGCGCGACAGCGAGCCGAGATACGGTGCGACGCGGTCGACCTGGCGAAGATAGTTGCCCCAGGGGCCGAGGTTATCGCTATTCAGATAGGACGGGACGGATTGCAACGACGATGCGGACTGCGGTTGGGATGACATGAACGCTCCAAGCGTTTTGACCGAATGACGACATTGTCGAAAAACGCCAATTTGAAATCCAATGCCGTTTGGTCATCCCGTTATGTCTTTCGTGCATAACGTTGAAATTCCGCAAAAACCTGTCGCGCAGAGCGTAACAATACGCCGTCGCAATGACGACCGTCTCTCCGCATATAGCGCACATAATGGGCTTGCGGCGAGCTTACACCGCGTCCTGAGCGAGTTCGCCGGTGACCGTGTCCCAAAGCTTGCGCGCCAGCACGTGACGCGCATCGTCGCCCTGCACCGCGAGCTTGTCGCGATACAGACGAATCTCCATGGTCAATGTGAACTGTCCTTCCACTGTGCCGCGCGTTGCACGGTCGAGGCGGATCAGCTTGCCCTCGGCAACTGCATCTTCCACCGCACTATGCGGCAAAAAGGCAATGCCGTGGCCAGCCAGCGCCATCGCCTTGAGTCCCTCGGCCATGTCGGTTTCGTAAAGACGGTCCAGCGACAGACGCGTCGGCGCATTGGCGATGATCACCTCCGTCATGCGGCCAAGGTACGCGTTCGGCGTGTACGACAGATACGGTGCTGGCTCGTCAGGTGTGCCCGGCAACGTGTAGCGCGGACGACCCGCACGGCCCGGAGCGGAGAACGGACTGATCGGCTCGATGCCAAGCGTGAGCATGTCGTAACGCGCGGGGTCAAGCGCTACGGGATGGCTCGGATGATGGTAGCCCATCACCAGATCGCAGCCGCCTTCCACCAGCGAGAGCACCGCGTCGTGCACGTTGAGCGCGCGCAGGCGGGTATGCACGGGGCCTAACTGCGCCTCGATGCGTTGCAACCAGCGCGGAAAATACGTGAGCGAGAGCGTATGCGGCACCGCGAACTCGATCGTCGCAGCAGGCGTCGCCGTGTGTCCGCGCAACAGCGTACGTGCTTCGTGGAACTGCGAGAGCATCGCCAAGGCCTGCTCGTAGAACACCTGGCCCGCGGCCGTGAGCCGCGTCGGATAAACCGAACGATCGATCAGTTCCGTTCCGAGCCACGCTTCGAGCGCCTGAATACGGCGTGAAAACGCGGGTTGCGTGACGTGCCGCAACTCCGCAGAGCGGCTAAAGCTGCGGGTTTCCGCAAGCGAAACGAAGTCTTCGAGCCATTTCAGTTCCATGCGGAGCGTGCGGCCGGCAGGGGAGGAGAAGTCAGCATTCTAGCGGGGCGATGCCAGCGCCGCGACGTTTGACGCAATAGCCGGTGTTAGCGGCAATAGGCCGGCGAATCAGGAGCATGCCCGTCCGGTGGTAAAATTCCGGGTTCCCTCCGTTCCGATCTGCTCACCGAGCGCTCACGCCTCCATCATGTCCGACACCCGCCCCGATACCCTGTTCGCGCTCACCGCGCTCTCCCCGCTCGACGGCCGCTACGCGTCGAAAACCGAAGCCCTACGCGAATGGCTTTCGGAAGCCGCGTTCATGCGCCATCGCGTGACGGTCGAAATCCATTGGCTGATCGCGCTGTCGCAGGCCGGTTTCGCTGAAGTGCCCCGCTTCTCCGCGGCGTCCGAGCAATTCCTGCTGCAACTGGCCGAGCGCTTCACCGCGCACGACGCCGCTCGCATCAAGGAAATCGAGCGCGTCACCAACCATGACGTGAAGGCCGTCGAATACTGGCTCAAGGAATCGGTGAAGGGTCAGCCGGAACTGGAACGCGCGAGCGAGTTCATCCACTTCGCCTGCACCTCGGAAGACATCAACAACACGTCGCACGGCCTGATGCTCGCGGGTGCGCGTGAGCACGTAATCGTGCCGGCGCTGCGTTCGGTGCACGCGCGTCTCGTCGCGCTCGCGCATGCGCAAGCCGCGCAACCGCTGCTGTCGCGCACGCACGGTCAACCAGCCAGCCCGACCACACTCGGCAAGGAAATCGCCAACGTTGCGGCGCGTCTCTCGCGCGCGATCGAGCGTATCGAAAACGTTGAACTGCTCGGCAAGATGAACGGCGCGGTGGGCAACTTCAATGCGCATTTGTCCGCCTATCCTGAGTTCGACTGGGAAGCGTTTTCGCGCGAAGTGGTCGAGAAGCGTCTGAAGCTCAAGTTCAATCCGTACACGATCCAGATCGAACCGCACGACTATATGGCCGAACTGTTCGACGCCGTCTCGCGCGCCAACACGATCCTGCTGGATCTTGACCGCGACGTGTGGGGCTATATCTCGCTCGGCTACTTCAAGCAACGTCTGAAGGCTGGCGAGATCGGTTCGTCGACGATGCCGCACAAGGTCAATCCGATCGACTTCGAAAACTCGGAAGGCAACCTCGGGCTGGCGAATGCAACGTTGCGGCATCTGGCAGACAAGCTGCCTATCTCGCGCTGGCAGCGTGATCTGACCGATTCGACCGTGCTGCGCAATATCGGCGTGGCGTTTGGCTACTCGCTGCTGGCATATGACGCGTTGATCCGCGGTCTGGACAAGCTCGAAGTGAACCCCGCGCGTCTGAACGAAGATCTGGATAACTGCTGGGAAGTGCTGGCTGAACCGGTGCAAACCGTGATGCGCCGTTTCGGCATCGAGAATCCGTACGAGCAGCTGAAGGAACTCACGCGCGGCAAGGGTATTACGCGCGAGGCGCTGCAGACGTTTATTGGCGGGTTGAATATTCCTGCGGATGCGAAGGAACGCTTGCTGGCCATGACGCCGGCTTCGTATGTGGGCAAGGCGATTGAGCTGGCCAAGCGGATTGCGTAAGCCGCGAAGCTTTACCCGCTAGCGTGCTTGCACGCAGAGATGAAAATGGCGCTCCTCGGAGCGCCATTTTTTCGTGCGACGTGTAGAAGAAACGCGAACTATCAACGCGCCTTCATTTGCACCAATACTTCGTCGACGATCTCATCCGGCGTCAACTCGATACTCACCGTAATTGCCTCATCCGCACCCGGCTCTTCAAGCGTATCCAACTGGCTTTGCAGCAACGAAGGATCGAAGAAGTGTCCGGTGCGCGTCGCCAGACGCTCGTGCAGCACCTCGTATGAGCCCTTCAGATAGACAAACACCACGTCCTTATCACCACCTCCACGCAGAACGTCGCGATACGAGCGCTTCAGCGACGAGCATGTGAACACCGCCGTCTCCCCCGCGCGTTGCTTCTCTTCGATCGCCGCACGAATCGTCTTCAGCCAGGGCCAACGGTCTTCGTCGGTCAGCGGGATGCCTTTGTGCATCTTCTCCTTGTTGGCTGCGCTATGAAACGCGTCGCCATCGGTGAAGCTGCAGTGCAGACGCTCCGCCAGCATCTCGCCGATCCGCGTCTTGCCGGCGCCCGAGACGCCCATTCCGATCAGAATCATTCAATACTCCTTACAGGACCGTCGCGAGCGCGAAGGTCAACCCCAAACCCATCAAGGAAATGATGGTTTCGAGCAGCGACCACGTCTTGAACGTCTGTCCCACCGTCATTCCAAAGTATTCCTTGATCAACCAGAATCCGCCGTCGTTGACGTGTGAAAAAATCAGCGAGCCCGAACCCGTCGCCAGCACCAGCAACTCCGGACGCACCTGCACACCGCCCGCAGCCGCGATAGGTGCGACGATGCCGCAGGCCGTCGTCATGGCAACCGTAGCCGATCCCGTCGCAAGACGGATCAGCGCGGCCACGCACCAGGCAAACACCAGCGGCGACAGATGCGCCGCAGTCGCTGCATTGACGATTTCCTTCGAAATACCGCTATCCATCAGCACACGTCCGAAGCCACCGCCTGCACCGACGATCAGTGTAATGCCGGCGATCGGCGCCAGGCACTCTCCGCAGAACTTCTGGATCTGCTCGCGATTGAAGCCGCGTTTCGCGCCGAACGTCCAGAAGCTCACGAGCACCGCGATCAGCAACGCCACATCCGAGTTGCCGACGAAATGCAGCAAGTCATTCGGCAAGGTCTTTGGGGCGAACACAAGGTCCGCCCAACTGCCGATCAACATCAGAATCACCGGCAGCAGAATCGTGAACAACGTGATGCCAAAGCTCGGCAGCTCACGCTTCGTTGCCTTGTCGTCGCCAGCCGAGCCGAGAAATTGAGCAGCCAGAGGATTATGCTCGGGCAACTTGATGTAGCGGCTGACCAGCAGCGCGAACAGCGGCCCCGCGACTATCGCGCAGGGCACACCCACGATCAGGCCAAACATGATCGTCTTGCCAATGTCCGCGTGATACGCCTGCACAGCGAGCATCGCGGCAGGGTGCGGCGGAATCAGCCCGTGCACGACGGACAAACCGGCGATCATCGGCAAACCGATCAGCAACAGCGACTTGCCGGTACGCTTGGCGACGTTGAACGCAATCGGAATCAGCAGCACGAAGCCCACTTCAAAGAACACCGGCAAACCGACGATGATCGCCACGACCATCATCGCCCAGTGAATATGCTTTTCGCCGAACTTGTCAATCAACGTCGTCGCAATGCGTTCCGCCCCGCCGGATTCGGCCATCATCTTGCCGAGCATGGTGCCGAGTCCAACCACGATCGCAATGTGCCCGAGCGTGTTGCCGTTGCCGGTCTCGAACGACTTGACGATCGTGCCCATCGGCATGCCGGCCACAAGACCAAGCAGCAGCGACACAATGATCAGGACGAGGAACGGATAGACCTTGTAGCGCGTAATCAGCAGGATCAACGCGGCGATGGCGACCACCGCGTAAATCAGCAGCAAGCTGCCATGGCTAGCTCCCATGGAGCTCCTCCTTTTGCATTGTTGGTTCTAGTTGCAAACGCGGTGCAAACTTTCTCGCGCTGCCTGTCTCTACGCCTGACGTGAAACCGCAGTGTCACCGGTAATCACGTGGACGCCAATTTTACTGTCTGTTTGTGGATGAGCGCGCGGAAACTCTGCACGCGGATTAAAAAGAAGCCTCGCCGTCGCGGCCTTAACGGCTGCAGCGGCGAGGCTTCTTCGGATGCAGCCGGACTCTGACGTCACTCTCTGCTCCATCTACTGCTTACGTGGATGCTGGTGCTTGCTGTCCCACCTCCAGCATCATCCGGTTCGACTCAGTCCGAACTCAACGCGCCGGTGCAGCAAGTTCGCTTGCCGCACGTGCGAGACGCGTGACTTCATCCCAGTTCTGCGCCGCGAGTGCGGCCTTCGGCGTGAGCCAGGAGCCGCCCACGCACACAACGTTCGGCAGTGCGAGGAAATTGGGGGCGGTTTCAGCCGTAATCCCGCCGGTCGGACAGAACTTCAGGGCCGGGAACGGACCGTGGAAGGCCTGCAGCATCGGCACGCCACCGGCCTGTTGGGCCGGGAAGAATTTGACGATCTCATAGCCGAGCTCCAGCGCGACGATGATGTCGGACGGCGTCATCACGCCCGGCAGCAGCGGCAAGCCGGCATCCTGCGCAGCCTGGTGCATCTCCCTCGTGAGACCCGGCGACACGCCGAACTGTGCGCCAGCCTTCTTGGCTTGCGCGCAGTGCTCCGGCCTCGTGATCGTGCCGACGCCGACGACGATGTCTTCCGCCAGATGGCTCGCGCGTTCGATGGCTTCCAGACCGGCCGCCGTACGCAGCGTGATCTCGAGCACCTTTACACCACCAGCATGCAGTGCGCGCGACACGTTCTCGCCCTGTTCCGCCGAGTCGAACGCCAGCACCGGAATCACCGGGCCGAGGCGCACGATGTCGCTTACTTTCTTTGCCGTCATAGTCAGACTCCTTGTTTCTGCAGTTCGTGGCTTGGGTGAACGCTTGCGTGAACTTCGCCCACCATCGGACCAAATACCGAAGCGCCCAGTTCCGCCGGCGCAGCGGCCGCACGGAAGACGCCAAACAGTTCCCGGCCGAAGCCGACTTCGTTTTCCGCCTGATGCTGCGGGACGGCCTCAGGCCGCGCCGCCCATTCGGCCGCATCGATTTCGACGTCGAGCACGCCCGCTTCGGCGTCGATCACCAGCATGTCGCCATCGCGCACCTTGCCGATCGGGCCTTCCAGCAACGCTTCCGGCGACACGTGGATCACCGCCGGCACCTTGCCCGAGGCACCCGACATGCGTCCATCGGTAACCAGCGCGACATGGAAACCCTGATCCTGCAACACGCCGAGCAGCGGCGTCAAACGATGCAGCTCGGGCATGCCGTTTGCCCGAGCGCCCTGGAAGCGGACGACGGCCACGAAGTCGCGCTTCAGTTCGCCTTTATCGAAGGCTTCCTGCACCGCTTCCTGCGAATCGAACACGATCGCCGGCGCCTTCACCTTGCGATGCTGCGCCGCAACCGCCGAAATCTTGATGACGCCACGTCCCAGCTTGCCCTGCATCAGCCGCAGACCGCCGTCAGCCTGGAACGGTTCCTTGATGCCGCGCAGCACAGCCGTTTCCTGGCTCTCCCTCACGCCCGGTACCCACGTCAGCTTTCCGTCGAGCAGCTTGGGCTCTTCCGTGTAGTGATGAAGCCCCTTGCCCGCCACGGTGTTGACGTCTTCGTGCAGCAAGCCCCCTTCCAGCAGATTGCGGACCAGGAACGCCACGCCGCCCGCCGCGTGGAAGTGATTCACGTCGGCCTTGCCGTTCGGATAGATCTTCGCCAGTAGCGGCACGTTTTGTGACAACTGATCGAAGTCGTCCCAGTCGATCACGATGCCCGCCGCACGCGCAATGGCCACGAGGTGCAGCGTGTGATTGGTCGAACCACCCGTCGCCAGCAATGCAACGATGCCATTGACGATCGCCTTCTCGTCGACCACATGACCGATCGGCGTGTAATTGCCGCGTTCCACCGTCAGGTCGAGCACGCGACGCGCAGCTTGCGCCGTAAGCGCATCGCGCAGCGGTGTGTGCGGATGCACAAATGCCGAACCCGGCAGATGCAGGCCCATCACTTCCATCAGCATCTGGTTGCTGTTGGCCGTGCCGTAGAACGTGCAGGTGCCGTGGCTGTGATACGCAGCGGCTTCCGCTTCGAGCAGCGCGCTGCGGTCACAATGACCGGTCGCGAACTGCTGGCGCACCTTCGCCTTGTCGTCGTTGCCCAGACCACTCGTCATCGGGCCAGCCGGCACGAAGATGGTCGGGATATGGCCAAACTGCAGCGCACCAATCAGCAGACCCGGCACGATCTTGTCGCAGATACCGAGGCACAGCGCCGCGTCGAACATGTTGTGCGTGAGCGCGACCGCCGTGCTCATCGCAATCACTTCACGCGAGAACAGCGACAGTTCCATGCCCGCGTTGCCCTGCGTGACGCCGTCGCACATGGCCGGCACACCGCCCGCGAATTGCGCCACGCCGCCGTTTTCACGGGCGGCCTGCTTGATCAGATCGGGATAATTCTTGAAGGGCGCGTGGGCCGACAGCATCTCGTTGTACGACGACACGATGCCGATATTCGGCTCGCGGATCTGCTTGATCACGAGCTTGTCGTTACCCTCGAGGCCGGCAAAGCCGTGCGCGAGATTCGCGCAGGACAGCGCGCCACGCGCCGGAAACTTGCCTTGGGCTTTATCGATGCGGGCCAGGTAGGCGTCGCGGGTAGGCTTGCTGCGTTCGATCACGCGTTGCGTAACCTTGAGCAATTGCGAATGCGGGGAAACCATCGAAGCTCCTTCGTCGCTGGCTGGGGCGAACATGCGCGGGGCCAGGTGGGGATCGCGGGGACGTCGGATTAGACCGACATCGAGAGTTTAGTAGAAAAACTACACGATCGCAATGCGGCCATCTTTCCATTTTCCATCGCCCGGAATTCCATGAAACGCCCACTACAAAGCCGTTCGACCAAAAACTCGAATCACTTAGGGAATACACCTACAGCGCGAAATGTAGTTTTTGTACATCTTCAGCAATCAGCTATAGTCCACGCATTCTTCAGCATAGTGCGAGTTTTCCAATGATGCTGTCCCAGGTGGAAGCGATGCGCGAGCAGTTGCGCCCGTCCGAGCGGAAGTTAGCGGACTACGTGATCGAAGCGCCGCGCGAAGTACTGGATCTGTCGATGAACGAGGTGGCCGCTCGTGCAGGCGTGAGTCAGCCGACCATTGCGCGCTTTTGCCATGCGCTCGGCTTTTCGGGCTTTCGGGAGTTCAAGATCCGGCTCGCGCAAGGCATCGCTGCGGAGGTGCCGGTCGTCTATCGCGATGTTCGGCCCGACGAGCCGGCGCCCGGCGTCGCGGCCAAGGTGCTGGACCGGACTATCGGCGCGCTGATCCAGGTGCGCAATAACCTGTCGTCGGACAGCGTGGCAGCGGCTATCGAACTGCTTTCCAAAGCACGGCGGATCGAGTTTTACGGCGCAGGCGGCTCCGGTGTCGCAGCACTCGATGTGCAGCACAAGTTTTTCCGGCTCGGCATGCCGAGCGTCGCCTATTCGGACCCGCATACGTTTCTGATGTCGGCGTCGCTGCTAGGTGAAGGCGACGTCGTGGTGGCGATTTCGAACACGGGACGCACACGCGACATCGTCGATGCGGTCAAGGCGGCGCTGGCCGCAGGCGCCAAGGTGATTGCTATCACGCATGGCAATTCGCCCCTCGCGCGACTGGCGACCGTCGGACTCTTTGCGAATGTGGATGAGGACACGGATATCTTTTCGCCGATGACCTCGCGCGTCTCACACCTGGCCATCGGCGACATCCTCGCGGTCGGGGTAGCGTTGAGCCGGGGACCGGAGTTGGTGGAGAAGCTGGCGCAGGCGAAGGAAGTGATCAACCGCCGAAGGATCGATCCGCAGACGTGATCAGCGTCACGCTTGGCATCGTGCGTGGCATGGTCCGCAGAAACAAAACACCCTGCAGCGCGACTCGCATGCAGGGTGGGAACGATAATCCCCTCACTTGTGGTGACCTTCCGGCCACCGGGGATTTCAGCTCAGCTACCGTGCGCTATTCAAGGCAACCAGCTCAGAACTCGTAACCGACCTGAGCGCGCACGCCCGCGTCGCCGGTCGACGTCACAGACACCGCGCCGTTCGCAAGCCAATGGCCGCTCAGCGAGCGATAGGTAACACCCGCCGCGGCCGCCGATGCGCCCTTGTATGTTCCGCCACCGGCCGCAACGACGGTCCTGCCCGGACCCGACGGCGTCATGTTCGGCATGGCCATAGCGGCGGCTACGCCGGCATAGGCATTCTTCGCGACTTCGTTGATCGAGTTTTGCACACCCGCGATGCGACTGTCCGTGTAGCTATTCGCCTGCGTTGTGGCAGCGTTCAACTGGTCCACGTTGACCGCGTCGGTGCCCTGCTGCCCGGCCGCAACGTTCGTCACCTGACGTTCGCTACCCACCGCACCCACCGATACCGAGTTGGCACGGTCGGCCACCGAGTTCGCACCTAGCGCGACCGAGTTGTCAGCCTGCGCGGCCGAGCCCGCACCCACTGCAACCGCATTGACACCCGCAGCCGCGGCGTTGGCGCCCATCGCCGTAGCGTGCGTGCCGCTTGCCATTGCTGCTTCCGCATTGCGATCACCGCTAGCCGTGAAAAGCGGATTCGTGGCATTGACCGCGACATTCGCCACGGCGCCGAGCGCCGCGTTCATCTGGGCGACATTCACTGCGTCGGTATCGGCCACACCTGCCGCCACGTTGTGGATCGTAGTTCCGCCCGAGGCGCCGCCGCCCATTGTCACGCTACCGTAGTCGACCGAACCGTCGGCGTTATGGTCGTAAATGACCGCGGCATTTGCGTTGCCATTCTTGTCCACGAGGCCAGCCGCCTTCAACTGCGATACGTTTACCGCGTCGGTATCGGCCGTACCGGCTGCGACGTTGGTGATCTGCCGTTCCTTGCCCACTGAGCCAACCGACACCGAATTCGGACGATTCGCCACCGAGTTCGCGCCCAGGGCGACCGAGCCCTCGTCCCAGGCCTGCGCGTTGCCGCCGATCGCCACTGAATCCACCCCTGTTGCCTGCGAATCCACCAGCGTCGAGTTCGAGTGGAAATACATGATGCCTGAGCCACCGCCGATGTTGTTCAGGATGCTGTTGATATTCGCGATGCTGTCGGTATTCTGCGCTGTGCGGCCGTCCAGATTATTCAGCGCATCGCCGACGGTATAGAACGTGCTGCCTCCGATGTCGTATTGCGGTCTCGCGACCGAACCATCCGGATTCACAGTCGAGTTGCCGCCCAATGCACCCGCGACGCTTTGCGAAACGCCGTACAGTTGGCTGCCGTTCACGGCGTCCGTGCTAGCCGCCGACACCGTGCCCGCCGCCACACCAATAATCTTGTTCGCGGTGCCCGAGGTCGTGCCATTGCTAAACAGGCTGAGCTGACCATGAAGGTACGCAACGGGAGACCCGGCAGAAACGCCGTCGCCGAAAATCTCCAGGCCACCTCTGGCAATCAGGCCAGATGAGTTCGAGATGAGGTTGAGAGACGTATTGCTGGCGAGCGCAGTTTGGGAACTGCTCTTGTTGCCGATGGTCGCCTGGCAGGCCGGCGAAGTCAGAGCGGTAGTGGTGCCGCCGCCTGGAATGCCATCGTTCACCGCGGCACAGGTATCGTCGGTAGCGTCATTAAAAACCGCAACGGGAGCTGTCGCCGCATACGCTGTTCCGGCAGAAAGAAACCCGGCCGCAACCAGTGAAATAACACCATTCTTTACGGAGGATTTTTTCGCAGAGGCGCGAATAAACTTTGAGGCTGCTGTCCATGCGCACGTGACATCGTTGCACATTGACCGAGATATTTTATTCATTAAGTTGTCCCCATTAGATACACAGATTTCAATTCGCAGAAGCGTGCGCGCTTGCAGCGAACACGCGACGCGCTGGCCGGGGTCAACTCGTTCGACAGTCGCCGCTCACGGTCAAAGGAGACGAGAGCAGTATGTCGAGTGGCAAAACAGAATTGAGGTCCAGACCAGGAAATCTACGTTATTGATCTGAGTATCCGGTCGACATCGGACCAGTCTTAAATCCGTTAAATAGACACAGCAAGTTATGTCGATTGCATAACTCTTATTTAAATCGCATAGAACGTGACACAGGATGGGCAAATCCTTGCCTCCGCGTTGGAGACGGGGACCGTATCGTCACAGGCTGAATATTAGAAGTGCGTACCGATGGATAGCATCCGAACGAATCTCGAGATGCCAAAAGGACGCTTTAACCCGGCATTTATGAATTGATACCGGGTTGCCGCAATTGATGAAGATTTACCGCATCGGTTCTTTTAGAAGAATTCCGATTATTTTTAAAACGGCTTTAAAACCACCAACGCCACCGCCGCCAGCATCCCCAGCACGGGCAGTTCATTGAACATCCGATACCACTTATGCGTACGACGGTTCTCACCCCGTTCGAACGTCGCCAGCAAACGTCCGCAATAGAAGTGATAGACGATCAGCAGCACGACGACGGTGAGCTTCGCGTGCATCCAGCCCTGCCCACGCCCAATGCCGACCACCAGCCACAGCCACAGCCCACAGGCGAGCGCGGGAACTGCAATGAAGCTCATAAAGCGATAAAGCTTCCTCGCCATGATCAGCAGGCGTGCCGTGGCGGCCGGTTCCGTTTCCATCGCCAGATTGACGAAGATGCGCGGCAAGTAGAACAGGCCGGCAAACCAGGAAGCAATCAGAACGATGTGAAACGTTTTTACCAGAAGCATTGGCGATCCTCGTGCGTCGAGTTGGCGTTGTTGATCGCGCGCCCATCAGCGCGCCGAGGGTTACTGACGGCCTTCGCCGTGCCCGAGCACAACGTACTTCAGCGACGTCAGCCCTTCCAGTCCTACCGGCCCGCGCGCGTGCAGCTTGTCGTTCGAAATGCCGATTTCTGCGCCAAGGCCAAATTCGAAACCATCGGCGAAGCGCGTCGATGCGTTGACCATCACGCTCGCCGAATCTACTTCGCGCAGGAAACGCATCGCGCGGTCGTGGTCTTCGGTGACGATCGCATCGGTGTGCGCGGAACTGTAGGTGTTGATGTGCTCGATCGCCGCGTCGAGGTCGTCGACCACCTTGATCGCCAGCACCGGTGCGAGATATTCGGTGCTCCAGTCTTCCTCGGTTGCATCGACGAGCGGACCGACGCCCGCCGCTTCAAGTACCTCGCGCGCCGCCGGATCGACGCGCAGTTCGACTTCCTTGACACGATACAGGCGCCCAAGCTGCGGTAGCACTTGATGCGCAATGCCACGCGCCACCAGCAGCGTTTCCATCGTGTTGCAGGTGCCGTAGCGGTGCGTCTTCGCGTTGTCGCACACGGTCATTGCCTTGGTGATGTCCGCACGGTCGTCGACGTACACGTGGCAGATTCCGTCGAGGTGCTTGATCATCGGCACGCGCGCTTCTTCCATCAGACGTGCGATCAGGCTCTTGCCGCCACGCGGCACGATCACGTCGACGTATTCCGTCATCGTGATCAGCGCACCCACGGCAGCGCGATCCGAAGTCGCCACCACCTGCACGGCATCCTGCGGCAGACCGGCCATCTCGAGGCCTTCGCCAATCAGCTTCGCCAGCGCGGTATTGCATTCGAGCGCTTCCGAACCACCGCGCAGAATCGTTGCGTTGCCTGACTTCAGACACAACGCGGCGGCGTCGATCGTCACATTCGGCCGCGATTCGTAGATGATGCCGATCACGCCTAGCGGCACGCGCATCTGCCCGACCTGGATGCCGCTCGGACGGTATTTGAGGTTGCTGATCTCACCGATCTGATCCGGTAGCGCCGCGACCTGGCGCAGGCCTTCGACCATCGTCTTCAGCGCCTTGTCCGACAAGGTCAGACGGTCGATAAACGCAGCGTCGTGCCCTTTCTCGCGTGCGCGTGCAACGTCGCGTGCATTGGCCTCTTTCAGCTGCGCCGACTCACGTTCGATCGCGCGGGCCACTGCCTCGAGCGCGGTGTTTTTCGCTGCCGTCGACGCCCGCGCCATCGCACGCGAAGCGTGCCGGGCGCGGCGGCCGAGTTCGGTCATGTACTGGTCGATATTCATGGTGATTCTCGTGATGTCCGTACGTGTCTTCGGTACGCGGTGGACAGGCAGAATTGGCGAAAGATCAAACGATTGTAAGTCTGGTTGCAGCGGCTTGCTGGATGCGCAGCCAACGGGGCCGATCAGAGTGGTTGCTGCACGCTCACAGTCAGACCAGCGTCAAAACGCAGCCTGCAGGCGTGCGCTCTGTTCAGACCGGCCTGCGCGCTGGCGCGGCTGGCGGTCGTGACCTGCCAGGCAACCCGATTGGCGCAGCCGTCGCCTTCGCCGGCGCAGCGACTGTCATCGCCAGTTCGAACAGCCCATCCCATGGGTCGGGCGGTGGGTCATTGCGATGATTGCCAGGCGTGCCGCCGGACAGCCCCTTGACCTGGCGATCGAGCTTCGCCGCGAGCGCGAGCGCCTTCTCCAGCGCCGCTTCGGTTACGCGCGACAACGCCGGGCCGATCAGCCGCTCACGCGGCCCCCACACGCGGTTTTCGCGCACCAGCATCGCAAGCGGTTTGCCCGCCGCCACGCCGCGTTTGATGCGCAAAAGCGTCCGCACTTCTTCGACAACGGCCCACAGCACCAGCACCGCCGCCTCGCCTTCGCCGCGCAAGCCGTCGAGCATGCGGGCAAGCCGTCCCACGTCGCCCGCCAGCATCGCCTCGTTCAGCTTGAAGACGTCATAGCGCGCGACGTTCAACACAGCGTCCTGCACCTGCTCGAGACTCAACGCCCCGGCCGGATAGAGCAACCCGAGCTTCTGAATTTCCTGATGCGCAGCAAGCAGATTGCCTTCCACGCGCTCCGCAATAAACTGCAAGGCGCGCCGCCCTTCCTCGCCGGCAGCCACACGCTGCCCCTGCTGCGACAACCGCTGGCCGACCCAGTTGGGCAACTGCGCCCGCTCCACCGGATCGATCTTCAGCGCCACACCCGCCTCGGCCAACGCAGTAAACCAGCCGGACTTCTGCGTTGCCGCATCGAGACGAGGCAGCGTGATCATCGTCAGGACATCGGAATTCACCGCGTCAGCGAGCGACTTCAACGCATCCGCGCCTTCCTTACCCGGCTTGCCCGATGGAATCCGCAGCTCGACCAGCTGCTTGTCGCCGAACAGCGACATCGACTGGCTCGCACCCAGCAGCGAACTCCAGTCGAAGCCACGCTCCACCGTGAACACCGAGCGATCGGTATAGCCGGCCGAACGCGCGGCCGCGCGGATCCGGTCGCCCGCTTCCTGCGCGAGCAGGTGCTCGTCGCCGTACACGACGTACAGGTCGGCGAGTCCCTTCGCGAGGTGCGCTTCGAGCGCGTCAAGTCGTAGTTGCATGGCTACGGATCAACAGGATTGGCAAAGCACGTCCGTGCAAGGCGCCGCTCAAAGCGGCGGCGGCGGCAACGGCACGCGCGGCGCAACCGCAGGCGCGCCTTGGCCCGGCGCCGGATGCAGCGAATGCACGACACCCAGACGGCGGATCAACTGATCGACGGCGTCACTTTGCATGTCCGCGTACAGGAGATCCGCTTCGGCCATTTTCGCCTGCGTGAACTCATCGCTGTAAGTCATGGCGCGGTTCAGCTCGATCGCGCTTTGCGGAATCAGTACCGTTCCGTCCGTGCCGTTGAGCGAGTAGAGCAACGTGTAGGTGACTTCATATTCTTCGACGACGCCGAGAGAATTCATCGTCAGCACGCTGTTGCCACGAACCTCGGAAACATGCAGAACGGCATCCGCGTTCGACACCGCTTTGACGATCACCGTGTCGCTGCCGCCTTGAACCATTCGAGTCAAACGGCCGAGGAACGGGGCCGGCGCGCCCGCAACAGCGAGGCGCTTAAACGGATAGTCCTGCTGACCGCGTAGCTGAAAGCCGCACGCGGACAACACCATTACCCCACACGCCAGCGTCAAAAACGATCTGCGAGTCACATTGGCTCCTGGTTCGCAGTAAATGCTGTACCACACTCGGGTGGCGCCACGGCTCGTGGCGCCACCCTGCTTATTGCCAGCTTCGGCGTCAAACGACGATGTTCACCAGGCGGCCCGGCACGACGATGATTTTCTTCGGCGCATTGCCTTCGCTGAACTTGGCGAACATCTCGTGCGCGAGCGCGGCCTGCTCGATCGCGTCGCGCGGGGCGTCCTTCGCGACCGTGACCGCACCGCGCACCTTGCCGTTCACCTGCAGCACGAGTTCGATCTCGGCCTGCTCCAGCGCCTTCTCGTCGACCTTCGGCCAGGGCGCGTCCAGCAGCGTACCAAATTCGTCGGCATAGCCGAGTTCCTGCCACAGCTGATAGGTCGCGTGCGGCACAACCGGGTACAGCACGCGCAGCAGCACGCCATAGCATTCGCGCAGCACGGCGGGGTGGGCGCCTTTGGCGCTGTCGAGCGCGTTGAGCATCTTCATGGCCGCCGACACCACCGTGTTGTACTGCAAACGCTGGTAATCGAAATCGGCCTGCTTCAGCACGCTGTAGATCTCGCGGCGCAGTACCTTGTCCGTTTCGCCGAGTTGCGCGGCGTCGAACGAAGCCTGTTTGCGCAAGGCCGCTTCGTTCGCGTGGCCAAAGCCCCAAACGCGGCGCAGGAAGCGGCTCGCACCTTCCACGCCGGAACCCGACCATTCAAGCTGCTGCTCGGGCGGAGACGCAAACATCACGAACAGACGCGCCGTGTCGGCACCGTACTCGTCGATCAGCACCTGCGGATCGACGCCGTTATTCTTCGACTTCGACATCTTCTCGATGCCGCCGAGCACCACAGCCTCGCCGTCCGAGTTCAGCACGGCGCCGACCGGACGGCCCTTTTCGTCGTGCGTCACGGTGACGTCGGCCGGGTTGTACCAGGTCTTCTTGCCCGCTTCACTTTCGCGGTAGAAGGTTTCGTTGAGCACCATGCCCTGCGTGAGCAGGTTCTTGGCCGGCTCGCCGAAATTCACCAGGCCCATGTCGCGCATCACCTTCGCCCAGAAACGCGAGTACAGCAAGTGCAGGATCGCGTGCTCGATGCCGCCGATGTACTGATCCATCGGCGCCCAGTAATCGGTGCGCTGGTCGACCATGGTCTTCGCATCCGGCGACGCATAGCGATAGAAGTACCACGACGAATCGACGAAGGTGTCCATCGTATCGGTTTCGCGCTTCGCGGCGCCGCCACACGTCGGACACGTGCAGTTCACGAACGCTTCGGATTTGGCGAGCGGGTTGCCCGTGCCGTCCGGCACGAGATCCTCGGGCAGCACGACGGGCAGATCCTTCTCGGGCACCGGCACGTCGCCGCAGGTCGGGCAGTGGATGATCGGAATCGGCGTGCCCCAGTAACGCTGACGCGAGACACCCCAGTCGCGCAGACGGTAGGTGACCTGCTTGTCGCCGAGGCCCAGATCCTTCAGGTCGCTTGCGATCGCATCCACGGCTTGCGTGTAGGTCATACCGTCGTACTTGCCGCTGTTGATCAGCGTGCCGTCCTTGTCGCCATACCATTCCTGCCAGGCGTCGGTCGAGTATTCCTTGCCTTCGAGCGCCACCACCTGTCTGATCAGCAGACCGTATTTCTTCGCAAACGCGAAATCGCGCTCGTCGTGCGACGGCACGCCCATCACGGCGCCCTCGCCGTAGCTCATCAGCACGTAGTTGCCGATCCACACCTCGACCTGTTCCTGCGTCAGCGGATGCGTGACGTAGAAACCGGTGGCCATGCCCTTCTTTTCCATCGTTGCAACGTCGGCCTCGGCGACACCGCCGCGCTTGCATTCTTCGATGAACGCCTGCAGTTCCGGCTTGTCTTGCGCCAGACGCGTGGCGAGCGGATGCTCGGCCGCGACTGCACAGAAGGTCACGCCCATGATCGTGTCGGCGCGCGTGGTGAAGACGCGCAGCACTTTCTGCTCACCGTCGATCTCGTACGGGAAGCCGAAGTTCACGCCGAAGCTTTTGCCGATCCAGTTCTGCTGCATGACCTTCACGCGCTCGGGCCAGCCAAGGCCTTCGAGGTCGTTCAGCAGTTCGTCGGCGTACTGCGTGATCCGCATGTAGTACATCGGGATCTCGCGCTTTTCGACCAGAGCGCCGGAGCGCCAGCCGCGCCCGTCGATCACCTGCTCGTTGGCGAGCACGGTCTGGTCGACCGGGTCCCAGTTCACCGTACCGGTCTTCTTGTACGCAATGCCCTTTTCGAGCATCTTCAGGAACAGCCACTGGTTCCACTTGTAGTAATCGGGGCTGCAGGTGGCGACTTCGCGCGACCAGTCGATGGCGAGGCCCATCGCCTGCATCTGCTTCTTCATGTACGCGATGTTGTCGTACGTCCACTTGGCCGGCGGCACGTTGTTGGCGATCGCGGCGTTTTCCGCCGGCATACCGAACGCGTCCCAACCCATCGGCATCAGCACGTTGTTGCCGTTCATCCGCAGATAGCGGTACATCACGTCGTTGATCGTGTAGTTGCGCACGTGGCCCATGTGCAGCTTGCCCGACGGGTACGGCAGCATCGAGACGCAATAGAACTTGGGCTTGTCGGTGATTTCCGTTGTCTTATAGGCGTCGCTGGCGCGCCATTGCCCTTGCGCGGCGGCTTCGACGTCGGAGGGAACGTATTTTTCGTGCATGGTGTGATGGGATCGCTAGGTTCGGTGCTTTCGCACCGGGCCTGGTGCTCTGCTAGATGAAATGGCGTCGTTTCCCCTTGTGCAGGGGAAAACGCTGATTATACCGTTCGCCGAGGGGTCTGCCGCGCGCCGCGCGGCATGGCTAATGGCCCAGCACGGGCGGCGGCGGGTCCGTCACAAAGCCTAGCCGCTGTAGCCCCGCCTGCTGCGCCGCGCCCATCACCTGGGCGATGACCTCGTAGCGCGTCGAGCGCTCGGCGCGCAACTGGATCTCCGGCTGTTCCTGCTGCTTGCCCGCTTCCACAAAGCGCGCGCGCATCTGGTCGAGCGTCAGGGCATTGCCGTTCCAGTAGATCTTGCCCGCCGCGTCGATAGACAGCGAGATCGTCTGCGGCGTCTGACGGGCCGGCGCGGCGGCGACCTTCGGCAGGTCAAGCCGGATCGCGTGCGTGAATAAAGGCGCGGTAATGATAAAAATCACGAGCAGCACCAGCATCACGTCGATCAACGGCGTCATGTTGATCTCTGCCATCGGCGCTGCGGTCTGCCGTTTTTCGAGTCCGCCGAATGCCATGTCGACCTCCTGCCTGACTAAAGCTGAACTGGGCTAAGCTGGTTTCATCTGATGCGAGCGGCGGCGCCGCTCAGGCGGGCGCGCAGACGTAGGCGTGCAGATCGTGCGCGAAGCCGTCCAGTTCCTCGGACAGTTGCCGCACCATGCGGCCGAGCACGTTGTAGGCAAGCACCGCGGGAATCGCAACCACGAGGCCGAAGGCCGTCATGATCAGCGCCTCGCCGACCGGCCCGGCAACGTTTTCGATCATCGCCTGCCCGCTCGCGGCAATACTGCCGAGCGCGTGATAGATGCCCCACACGGTGCCGAGCAAGCCGACGAACGGCGCCGTGCTACCCACCGATGCCAGCAGCACCTGGCCAAACTCGAGCCGCCGCTGCGAGGTGGTGAGCGCTTGACGCAGCGCCCGCAAGACCCGCTCGCTGCGCTCGACGCGTGCGAGCAACGCACCGGGGATATCCACCTCCGAGGCATGCAACGCGGCTTCGGCGAGCGGCGTGAAGACCCGTTCGCTATCGACACGCCGCAGCGCCGCGACACCGTCGGTTAAGGTCGACGCCTGCCAGAACTCGGTTATCGCGCGCGAAGCCTGACGCTTCGCGCGGCTCAGAACCCAGCTTTTGACGATCAGAAAACACCAGCTCGCCACCGACATCGCCAGCAGCACATAGGCTACCGCATGGGTGATCGTGTCGCTGGATTGCAGGTAGTGAAGAATGCCGGTGCCTGCCATTGGACCTCGCCGTCGGAAAGTGTGCGCAGATGGGATACGGGGCGCACGCCGAGCATACGTGCGCTCAGCGCAGGCCGAGTACGTCCTGCATGTCGTACAGGCCGCTTGCGTGGCCTTCGAGGAAACGCGCCGCGCGTAGCGCGCCCTGTGCATAAGACAAGCGGCTCGCCGATTTGTGCGTAATCTCGACGCGTTCGCCGGTACCGGCGAACAGCACGGTGTGATCGCCGACGATATCGCCGCCGCGGATCGCCGCGAAACCGATGGTGGACGGGTCACGCTCGCCGGTGATGCCCTCGCGGCCATAGACCGCGCAGTCGTCGAGATTACGGCCGAGCGCGCCGGCGATCACTTCGCCCATTGCCAGCGCGGTACCGGACGGCGCGTCGACCTTGTGACGGTGATGCGCCTCAATGATCTCGATGTCGTACCCGGTCGCGAAATGACGCGCGGCGTATTCGAGCAGCTTTAGCGTGACATTGACACCCACGCTCATGTTGGCGGCAAAGACAATGCCGATCTTTTCAGCCGCCGCGCGCAGTTGCGCCTTCTGCTCGCTTTCGAAACCCGTGGTGCCGATCACCATCTTGACGTTGTGGCGCTGCGCCGCTTCGAGATGCACGAGCGTGGCCGCCGGCCGCGTGAAATCGATCAGGGCGTCGGACTGGGCGAACACCTGCTCGATATCGTCGCTCAGCAGAATCCCAGTTTGCTTGCCGAGGAAAGCACCGGCATCCTGACCAAGTTGCGCCGACCCGGTCCGCACGAGCGCGCCGGAAAGCTTGACGCCAGAATCGTTCAGGACGGTTTCGATCAGCATCCGGCCCATACGGCCCGAGGCACCGGCAATAGCAATGTTCATGGCAGTCACGCGCGAAATATGACGTTAGAAACGACGGGGTAAAAAACAACGCGAAGCGCAAAGCGCGTCACAGGGCACCTGAAAGCGCGCCCCACAGGACAGAACACAAGGCGCAACAAACACAAATGACGGGCTCGCGCGCTAAACGCGGCCCGTCATTGTCAGGGACAGCGTATTTAGCTACCCGTTCCCGTGGTCGCCGGAGCGGACGTCAGCGGTGCGTTGTAGGTCGGCCCGTTGTTGCTCTGCGAGCCCGCCGGTCCCACCGGGTTGTCCTGCTGTTCGCTCGGCACGGTAGGCGGCGCCGGACGCGTGAACTGGAACTGCGGCGCCCCAGGCGACGTAGCGCCTTGCGGGACCACCCCACCGTTCGCGGTCGGCGTACCTGCCCGCACCGACGGCGTGATCTTGCCGCTCGGGGCCTGCACGGCGTCCGTTGCACGATTGGCCGCCTGCGCGGCTTCGGCGTTCGGATCCATGGACTGCGCAGACACCGTGCCGGCCGTTGCCGGCGGCGTAGCCGCAGCGGCGCCCGAAGCGGCAACCGCCCCGCTGGCTGCCGCAGCCTCTGCTGCCACAAACGCTTTCTTGCCGCGCTTGTCGCCGTCGATTTCGGCGAGCAATTCAAGGTTGGACGGCAGATCCTGACCGCCCGACCAGTTCGCAACCGTATCGCCCGAGAAGTTCACGACGAAGTCACGCTGTTGCACGACGCTCGTATTGCCACGCTTGAAATAGAACACGTAGTCCCAGCGGTCTGCGTGGAACATATCCGCCAGGAGCGGCGTGCCGAGCAACTGGCGCACCTGGTCCCGTGTCATACCCACCTTCATTTGCGCAGCTGCCTCAGCCGAGACAAAATTGCCCTGCACAACGGTAATCCGATAAGGCGTGATGCTTTGCGCGATTCGCTGCGTTACGCTGTCGTAGGTCGAGCACCCGGCAAGAACCGCGACAGTCGCTGCAGCAATCAAGGTACCCCGCATGCGGCTCCCCCGGTAGATCAGTAGAGATTTTGAAATCATTTCACTCACCGTGCGGGCCCTGCCTGTGGCGGACCGCGCGAGTTTCATTGCATCGAAGATGACCTGAACAGCGTAAACACATTACTATTAGAACCCTGCATTGTACTCTAGGGATCCCTTGTCATGACCAATCCAACCGATCTGAAAAATATCGGGCTCAAGGCGACCCTACCGCGCCTCAAGATTCTGGAGATTTTCCAGCACAGCCCGGTGCGCCACCTGACTGCGGAAGACGTCTACCGCAACCTGCTGCACGAGGAGCTCGATATCGGGCTTGCTACGGTCTATCGCGTGCTGACTCAGTTCGAGCAGGCGGGGCTTTTGTCGCGCAGCAACTTCGAATCCGGCAAAGCCGTGTTCGAACTCAACGAAGGCACCCACCACGATCACCTGGTGTGTATCGACTGCGGGCTGGTCGAGGAGTTCTTCGACCAGGAAATCGAGAGCCGCCAGCAGGCTATTGCCAAAGAGCGCGGTTTCAAGCTGCAGGAGCACGCGCTCGCGCTGTACGGCGCCTGCACGAAGGAAAACTGCCCGCATCGCAAGCATTGAGCGGCATTATCGTCGCGAGCCTCATGGTTCGCGAGCCGCGCAGGTAATAAAGAGAAACCCGGTCGTCGTCAGTCGGCCGGGTTTTTTTGCGTCCAGGGTACGCAGGGCCTACCGTACGGTGCGTTCGGGCTGCTCAGAGGCCGTAAGCGTAGGTAACACGCGCGAGATGCCATGGCTCAGCCAGCGCAATCTCGTCGCAATTGGGCTGATCGCCGCCTCGATCCACCACCACGAAATCGCTGACGCGCTCGAGCGCGAGCAGCGGGTGGTGCCAGACCCCTTTTGCGTAGTTGACGCCCTGCCAACCCTCGGTCCAGAAGCCGCGCATGTGCGCCGGATCGAACTCGCCAGCCGGCGCGACGACGATCAGGTAGCTCAACGCTGAAAGCGGGAGGAAAGCCTGACTGCCGAGCGGGTGGCGCTCCATCATGTTGATCTCGACCGGCAACGCACGCGGTTGCGCGCGAAACAGGTTGATCAGTGGGCGGCCGCCCTGCTCGCCCACGTCGACCTGCGCAAGATCGTGGTAGCGCTCGGTCGTGCCGCCATTGATAGGAAAGTGACGTGCGCCGTCCAGTTCGATCACGTCTCCAAACGGTGCGAAAGCTTCGCGCGTCAGGCGCTCCATCTGCAGGATCTTCATTGCGGTGTCTCCGTTGCCATGCTCCTCCGGGTGCTTCGCTTACGCCAACTCACCCCACAGACGCAGGCGCGAGACGCCACCGTCCGGATAGATATTGAAGCGCACATGGGTGACCGGCCCGAGCGCGGCCAGTTCGGCCTCAAACGGATGCACATGGTCCATCTGCAGTGTCTGCTCGCCCATCAGCACCGGCCAGAACATGGCTTGGGTGACGAGCGACTCGTCCGTGCCGCCTGTCACGCTCGCAGCCTGCAGCGAACAGCGGTCCGGGAAATTGCCCTTGAAATGCGCCGTGTCCACTTCGACCTTGCGAATCACACCGGGTCGCGCCAGCGCGACGATCGCCCAATCGTTGCCTGGCTCGCGGCGGCGGCGCGTTTCCCAGCCGTCGCCCATGTTGACCCCGCGTCCTGGCATCAGCATCTGCGAGGCCGGTCCGAAATGCTGGTTGTTCGCGGCGACCAGATAGGCGCCGTTTTCGATCGCCGCCAGATCGATCAGGCTGGCGCGTTCGACGCGATCCCAATCGCGCTTCGGCTGTCCGTAGACACGCAGGCGCGCGAGACCGCCGTCCGGGTAAAGGTTCACACGCAGGTGCGTGAAGGCGCGCGGGTCGCTGACTTCCACGTAGTGGTGCTGATTGCCCTGCAGCGTCATCGCGGGCACGACGACTTGCCAGTCGGCGTTGTCGGGCGGCGTGTCGCTTTCTGCATGGCAGCCTTCCAGTGACGCCGCCGGCGGAAAGTTGCCGGTGAAGTGGCTCGTATCCAGGTCCACGCCATGAATGACGCCCGGGCGCGCGAGCCGCACCACGCAATAGTCGTGTCCGGTGGTGCGCTTGCGGCGGGTCTCCCAGCCGTCCATCCATTTGCCGTGATCGTCGTACTTGCCGGGAATGAACACCGCCGGTTGCGGTTCGAGCATGCGCTCTTTGGGCGCGAAGAATTCATCGCTTGCATAGAGCGCCTGCGCACCCAGGCGCGGGTCGGCCAGGTTCATGTAGCGGCGCGTGAAAGCGGGAGCGTTTGGGTCGAGGGTCGGAGTAGCCATGGTCTCGGTCTCACGGTAAGAGGGTGAAAATCCGCTGGCGCGGCTGCTTGTGTTGCCGGTATTGGCGTACCGCTGCGTTGCGCCTGACGGACCAGTGATGAGATGTAGTTGGTGGTGCCGTTTGAATCAGGTTGCGTGCGCGGGATTGACTGAGACGCCCGCCACATTCGTTTCTTCGCCTGCGGGAACATAGAGGAACGCGGCTTCCCGGTTCAATACGCTTCGAGCGCGGGCTCTGTCGATATCGTTTTCCCAGACGGCAACGACCACCGTGGCAACACAATTGCCGATCAGATTCGTCAATGCACGCGCAATGCCGACGAACCAGTCCACCGGCAGGATCAGCACCAGACCGAGTACCGGGATCGCAGGAATCGCAGAAAGCGTCGCGGCCAGAATCACGATTGCCGAACCGGGGATACCATGCGCCCCTTTCGACGTCACCAGCGACACCAGCACCACCACGATCAGATCGTGAAGCGACAGGGGCGTGTTGGTGGCCTGCGCAATGAAGATCACCGCGAGCGTCAGATAGATCGAGAAGCCGTCGAGATTGAACGAGTAGCCCGTCGGGATCACGAGGCCTACCGTCGAGTCTTTTACCCCCATCCATTCGAGCTTGCGCATCACCTGCGGCAACACCGCATCGGAGGAGGCTGTGCCGAGCACGATCGACATTTCCTCACGCAGATAGCGGATCAGCTTGAAGACGCTAAAGCCGGCCAGACGCATCACGACGCCAAGCACCACGGCCACGAACACGATACAGCTCGCGTAGAACACCACCACCAGCAATCCGAGTTGTTCGAGCGAAGCGACACCATAAGTGCCCGTCGTAAACGCAATCGCGCCAAGCACGCCGAGCGGCGCCAGCTTGATGATGAAGCTCATCACGCGAAAGAACACCTGTGCCAGTTCGTCGATCAGGCCGCTCACCTTCTGCGCCTTGTCGCCGAGCAGCGACAGAGCCGAACCGAACAGCACCGAGAACACGAGAATCTGCAGGATGTCGCCGGTGGCGAACGCGTTGAAAGCGGTATCGGGGATGATCTTCAGCAGAAATCCTGCGGTGTCCTTCAGATCTTTGGTGTGTTCGGTGTACGTATTGAGCGAGGCCGCATCGAGTGAATGCAGGTTGATGTTCATGCCGACGCCGGGCTTCGTGACATAGGCCAGCACCGCGCCGATCACCAGAGCAATCGTCGTCATGAACTCGAAGTAGACCACCGCTTTCAGGCCCACCCGTCCCACTTTCTTCAGATCGCCCGCATGCGCCATGCCGCTCACCACCACGCAGAACACGATCGGACCAATCACCATCTTGATCAGTTTGAGAAAGCCGTCGCCGAGCGGTCGCAACGACTGGGCGAAATGCGGAAACAGCGCGCCGATCACGATGCCCGCCACTAGAGCGATCACCACCCGGCCAAACAGCGAATTGAAAAACTTCAACACGGCCTTCTCCCGGTTACGGATTTCATCTGTTCATACTGGTCAGACCAGTACTGTTATGGCGAATAGTAGGAAGCCGATATAGTCCCGTCAAGGTCGAAATAAATAGCGTTTACCCGCCTGTCTTTGCCCTGCTTACGGGCTATTTTGTCGGGAGATTAATTGCGCGATGCGTGCGTCGAAGCCCGGGATTACAATGCCGGTCAGACCACGCGCTTCCGTCGAGGATCATGAAGAACGTCCCGCATACCGTCACCGACTCCGCCATTGCCACCATCCGCGAACGGATCGAGGGCGGCGTGTATCCGGTGGGAAGTTTGTTGCCCGCACAACGTCAGCTCTCCGAAGAACTGGCCATCAGCCGTGCTTCGCTGCGCGAGGCGCTCTCAACGCTCGAGGCGCTCGGCCTGTTGATGATCCGTCCCGGCAAGGGCGTATATGTCGAGAGTTCGCAGGTGTCCTCAGCGAATCCATGGCGTTTCGCGGAGCAGTCTTCCCTGCCGGATACGTATCAGATGCGCTTTGCGCTCGAAGGCTTCGTTGCGCGCATGGCGGCGCTGGCGATCAGCGACACTGACCTCGCGTGGTTCGAGGAGAACATCGACGCGATGCACGGTGCTCTCGCCAGCAACGAACTCGATGAAGCCGCGCAGCTGGATTTTGATTTTCATATGCGCATGGTCAGCATTGCCGGCAACGCCGCGATCGAGTCGATCCTGCGCAGCAGTTCGGACATCATGAAAGAAAGCCAGCGCATGCCGTTCTTCAAGCGCGAGCTGGTGCTCTCCACTTATCACGAGCACCGCGAGATTCTCGATGCGCTCAAGACGCGCGATTCCGCCGCGGCCGGTGAAGCGATTGAGACGCACATCACCAATGCTGCGCAGCGTGCGGGCGTGTTCTTCCCGGTGCCGAAGGCATAGCCCCGCCGGCGAGAGAAGCGTCGGCCGCTTAACCACACGCGCATAAAAAAGCCGCTCCTTGGAGCGGCTTTCTAAGCTACGGCGCCTGAATTCAATCAGGCGCAGTGCAGCAGCAGCGGTCGAGCTTACTTCGCGTTCGCGAGCGCCACAGCCGTATCCAGCATGCGGTTCGAGAAGCCCCACTCGTTGTCGTACCAGCTCGACACCTTCACCAGACGGCCCGACACCTTGGTCAGCGTCGCGTCGAACGTCGACGAAGCCGGGTTGTGGTTGAAGTCGATCGACACCAGCGGCGCCTTGTTGTAGCCGAGGATGCCCTTCAGTTCGCCTTCCGACGCTTCCTTCATGATGGCATTGACTTCATCCACCGTCGTATCGCGCTTGGCGATGAACGACAGATCGACGATCGACACGTTGATGGTCGGGACGCGAATCGCGTAACCGTCCAGCTTGCCGTTCAGTTCCGGCAACACGAGGCCGACAGCCGATGCAGCACCCGTCTTCGTGGGGATCTGGCTGTGCGTGGCCGAGCGCGCGCGGCGCAGGTCTTCGTGATACACGTCAGTCAGAACCTGGTCGTTCGTGTACGCGTGGATCGTGGTCATCAGACCGTTTTCCAGACCGATCTTGTCGTTCAGCGGCTTCACCAGCGGCGCGAGGCAGTTGGTGGTGCACGATGCGTTGGAGATGACCGTGTCCGATGCCTTGAGCACCTTGTGGTTCACGCCGTAGACGATCGTTGCGTCGACATCCTTACCGCCCGGTGCCGAGATGATGACCTTCTTCGCGCCACCCTTGATGTGCGCGCTGGCCTTTTCCTTGGTCGTGAAAAAGCCCGTGCATTCCATCACGACGTCGACGTTCAGCTCGCCCCACGGCAGTTCGGCCGGGTTACGGTTAGCCAGCACGCGGATACGGTCGCCGTTGACGACGAGGTAATCGCCGTCTACCGACACTTCGCCCGGGAACTTGCCGTGAGCCGTGTCGTATTGCGTCAGATGAGCGTTGGTGTTGGCATCGCCCAGGTCGTTGATGGCGACGATCTGGATGTCGTGCTTCTTGCCGTTTTCATAGAAGGCGCGCAGCGTGTTGCGGCCGATCCGGCCGTAGCCGTTGATTGCGACGCGAATCGTCATGGTCTATCTCCTGATGGCTGAAAAAATACGTCCATGTTTGGCTCTGCCAGGCCGGTTCCCGCCAGGCGTGGGGTGCACGCATGCGGCGAGAACCGGACACTCATCAGCCGAGTGCGGCTTTAGCCGTCGCTACGACGTTTTCGACGGTGAAGCCGAAATGCTTGAACAGCACGCCAGCCGGGGCCGATTCGCCGAACGTGTCGATCCCGACCACGCCGCCTTCCAGACCCACGTACTTGCGCCAGAAATCCGTCACACCCGCTTCGATCGCGACACGGCGTACGCCCGTAGGCAGCACGCGTTCGCGGTACTCGGCGTCCTGCTGGTCGAACACGGTGGTAGCCGGCATCGACACCACGCGCGCTGCAATTCCTTCGCGCGCCAGCGGCTCAACCGCATTCAGCGCCAGTTCGACTTCAGAGCCGGTGGCGATCAGGATGATCTTGCGCGCAACGATCTCGTCGTTCCAGTCGCGCAGCACGTAGCCGCCCTTGGCGACGTTGGCGATCTGCGCATCCGTGCGTTCCGAGAACAGCAGGTTCTGACGGCTAAAGATCAGCACCGACGGACCGTGGTGCTCAACCGCCTGGGTCCACGCCACCGCCGTTTCAACGGTGTCGGCCGGACGCCAGACTTGCAGATGCGGAATCAGACGCAGGCTCGCAACGTGTTCGATGGACTGGTGGGTCGGGCCGTCTTCGCCGAGGCCGATCGAATCGTGCGTGAACACGAAGATCGACGGCGCCTTCATCAGCGCGGCGACGCGCAGCGCGTTGCGGCTGTAGTCGGAGAACGTCAGGAACGTGCCGCCGAATGCCTTGAAGCCGCCGTGCACCGCGATGCCGTTGATGGCGGCGCTCATGCCGAATTCGCGCACGCCGTAGTTGACGTAGTTACCGGCTGCGTGGCCTTCCGCGTTGACGCGCACCGGCTTGGCCGCCTTCCAGTTGGTGAGGTTCGAACCGGTCAGGTCGGCCGAGCCGCCAAGCAGTTCAGGCAAAGCAGTCGACAGGCCTTCAATGGTCTGCTGCGATGCCTTACGCGTGGCGATGGTTTCCGCGCGCTCGTTCGCACCGGCGATGATGGCCTGAGCCTTCTGTGCCCAATCGGCCGGCAGTTGCTTGGCCATCCGGCGCGTGAATTCCGCCGCTTCCTGCGGATACTTGGCCTGATAGGCGGCAAACGCTTTGTTCCACTCGCCTTCGTTTTGCGCGCCGGCTTCCTTCGCATCCCACGCTGCGTAAACTTCCGCCGGGATCTCGAACGGCGCCCACTTCCAGCCGAGCTTTTCACGCGCACCCGCGATTTCCTTCTCGCCGAGCGGCGCGCCGTGCGAATCGTGACTGCCGGCCTTGGTCGGTGCGCCTTCGCCGATCACCGTCTTGCAGCAGATCAGCGTGGGCTTGTCCGACAGTTTGGCTTTCTTGATGGCCGCATCCACCGCTTCGACGTCGTGACCAATCACGTTCGGCACCACGTTCCAGCCGTACGCTTCGAAGCGCTTCGGCGTGTCGTCGTGGAACCAGTTCACCACTTCACCATCGATCGAAATGCCGTTGTCGTCGTAGAACGCGATCAGCTTGTTCAGCTTCAACACGCCCGCGAGCGAGCAGGCTTCGTGCGAGATGCCTTCCATCAGGCAGCCGTCGCCGACGAACACGTACGTGTGGTGATCGACGATCTTCGCGTCCGGCTTGTTGAATTCCGTAGCGAGCAGCGACTCGGCGAGCGCCATGCCAACTGCATTGGCCAGACCCTGGCCGAGCGGGCCGGTGGTCGTTTCGACGCCAGGCGTCATGCCGTATTCCGGGTGGCCCGGCGTCTTCGAATGCATCTGACGGAAGTTCTTCAGCTCACCGATCGGCAGGTCGTAGCCGGTCAGATGCAGCAGCGAATACAGCAGCATTGAGCCGTGACCGTTCGACAGCACGAAGCGGTCGCGATCAGCCCACTGCGGATTCTTGGGGTTGTGGCGCAGATGGCGCGACCACAGCGCAACGCCGATCTCGGCCATGCCCATCGGCATGCCGGGGTGACCGGAGTTCGCTTGCTGAACTGCATCCATAGCCAGCGCGCGGATCGCATTGGCCATCAGGGAGGTAGGGGCGGGAGACGAGGTCGTCATGTCGAGTTCCGGAGAACGAGTCCAAAAAGCGGGGCGCGGGCGGCGGGTCCGGAAGCTCGGCGGCCAGTCTGCTACGGCGCACGGTGCGGCGCCTGGAGACGCGATACGGGCAGAGCAAACGGACAAGGCTGCAAAGCGTCACATTCTAACAGATGGTTGTGGCCTTTCCGGCTGCAAACCGCATGGGACGGCGGGTTTAGATTGGGGCCGGACGCCAGTTCACCCCATCTTCGACTCTATAATCCGAGCATCGCCAACTCGCCGCGCCCGTCCGCGCCCCGTTCACCGTGAGCGTCCCGCTACTTTTCCAGCCGACCCCTTACGTCCTGTACGGCTTCCCCAACTCGCGACGCCTCGCGAGTGTCGCGTCGCCTCATCAGCAGATCGAAGTCTGGGACACGCCGCAACTCGGGCGGCTTTTCACGCTCGACGGCCGCCCGATGACTTCCGTCGGCGACGAGTTCATCTATCACGAATGCATGGTGCATCCGAACGCGCTGGCCCATCCGGCGCCGCGCGCGGCCTTGGTGCTGGGCGGTGGCGACGGAGGAGCGGCGCGGCAACTGCTGCGGCATCCGAGCATTACGCGAATCGTCGTAGCCGAACTCGACGCGGAAGTCGTGCGCCTCACACGTGAGTATCTGCCTCAGGTTCACGACGGCGCGTTCGACGATCCGCGTGTGGAACTGGTAATAGGAGACGCCGCCGAATTCGTCGCGACCTGCGAAGAACGATTCGACCTGGTCGTATTCGACCTGACTCCACCCGACTCTCCGGCCGCGGTCCTGTACACCCAGGCGTTCTATGCACAACTCAAACGCGTGATGAACCCGAACGCAGCCTTGTCGATGCATCTCGGCGCGCCGTATTTCCAGGCCACGCGTGCTGCGAAACTGTTAGACGGGCTGAACGAAGCCTTCACTGTGGTCCGTACCATGGGCGCATACGTGCCGCTGCACGGCTCGCTCTGGATGATGGCCACCGCCAGCGATTCGCTCGATCCCGCCGCCCTGACTCCGGCCGAACTCGCCGGACGCCTCGCCGCCCGGCAGATTTCCGGGCTCGGCTGGTACGACGAGCATGCCCATGCCGGACTCTTCTCCGCATCTCGCGCAGTGCGCGATAAACTAAGTCAATTCTTAAAGCCAGTAAGGTAACGCAGCGGCAGAATGTGCGGTTTGGTCGGCGCGGAGGTCTCGTGCGCCGGCCACCTGGCTCTGCTGCTCGTGCCCCGCTGACCCTAGCTAGATCCGGAGAAATCCATGACCGCCTCCCGCCCAGCCGGTGTGCCCTGGTTGACCCCCTATCTGACGGTACGGGATGCACGTGCCGCCATTGCATTCTTCGAAGCCGCCTTTGGCTTCGAGGTACGCGACAGCGTCCAGGACGACGGGATCGTCATGCATGTCGAAATGGTCTATCAAGGCCAGTTGATTGTGATGTTCGCGCCGGAAGGCGCGTTCGGCTCGACAGCGAAGACTCCCAAAAGCGCGGGCGCAATTGCACCGCAATCGTTCTATGTTTATGTCGACGATGTCGACGCGGTTTATGCGCGAGCGCTGGCGGCTGGCGCGAAATCGTTGAGCGAGCCGCAAGATCAGTTCTGGGGTGACCGTTTTGCACAGGTCGAAGACCTGGACGGCTACCGATGGGCGCTCGCTCGCCACCTTTCGTGAACTAATGAGTATTTTCCTGATGCCTCGCTTCTTCGTCGGTACGTCACTCAAGCCCGACGACATCATGCAGCTTCCCGATGACGTCACACGGCACATCCTGGTCCTGCGTCTGCAACCGGGTGATTCGATCGTGCTTTTCAACGGCGACGGCGGCGAGTACAGCGCTGAACTGATCGAAGTAGAACGCCGTTCGGCCACCGTCAAGATTCGGGAATTCCGCGAAATCGAGGTGGAACCGCCCTATCACCTGACCCTCGCGCAAGGCATCGCCGGTGGGGACAAGATGGACTGGCTGATCGAGAAGGCCGTGGAACTCGGCGCGTCCAGTTTCGTGCCGCTCACCACGACGCGCAGCGTGGTGCGCTTGTCCGGCGAACGCGCACAGCGGCGTCACGTGCACTGGCAAGGCATCGTGCGCGCGGCGTGCGAACAGTGCGGACGCAATCGCCTGCCTGAAGTCGCACCGGTGCGTGAAATCGCGACATGGCTGGGCGCGCTGCCGCGTGCCACCGAAGAAGGCGAGTTGCGCCTGCTGTTGTCGCCGCGGGCAAGCATCAGCTTCAACGCATTGCCGGTCGAGCCGCCGCGCGGACGCGTCATGTTGCTAATCGGACCAGAAGGCGGATTTTCGGCCGCGGAAGAGGCAGCAGCGACGAGCCATGGTTTTACCGCTGTGGGGCTAGGACCGCGCGTGTTGCGCACGGAAACAGCGGGGATCGCCGTACTGGCCGCGCTGGCTGCACGCTGGGGTGGCTGGTAATCTGATCAGTATGTCGAACTGACCCGATCCAAAGCAAAGGCCCGCCAATTGGCGGGCCTTTGCTTTGTTCAGTCATGCGTATTCTGGCGACTCGGACGCTCAGGCGAACGAATAAAACACACGGAACGCCACTTTGCGCTCGGCCCAGAATTCGGAGGCCTCGCGGAATACGTCGAGCAGCGTTTCGCGCCCTTCCTTATCGAATTTCTGTGCCACCGGCAGCGCCTCCAGCACGATGACGAAACCCGGTTGCGCACCCGCCTTGGCGACCAGATCGGTCAGGCAATCGTAGAGGGCATCGTAATTTTTGCCGAAGTGCTTCGGAAACAGAAATGACGTCGCAATCGTTTCGAGAACTTCTTGTTTGGACTGCGCGTTCGCGCAGAACGCATACAGAAAGTGCTGGCCGAGCTGGCTGGCCTCGTCAGCGAGATCCTGCACGCGAAAGGCGCGGATCGACTGTACGATGTTCGGTCGTACGGTCTTGAAAAGACTCATAGGCCCCTCGTTCGATGAAAGCACAGTGCTGGCTTCGCTCTGGGTGTCCCGTCCGTCACCGGCCGTGCGCATCTGCATGACGCGCTGAAACATATTGCCGTCGCCGGCCGCGAAAAGATCCGTCGCGACTCCGGAGTCGTGCGCGTAGACGTTGTCGCTCATGCCGTTCATCCCGATGTCATTCAACAATACGATTAAAACTGGTGTAGTGGTCGTCCGAGTAGAAGCAATTATCGGTGCGCTGCAGCGGACCCCCACAGACAATGCGACGCGCGCCGCGATTGTGGGCGCGCGGCGTAGGAACGGTGTATTCGTGATAATAGCCGCGCCGATGCGGTGGCAGCAGCCCTTCGCGGTTGCCGAATACGATCCCGTCCTTCTCATACGGGTAAGGCCCGCCTGCGGCAATCAAGTTCAAAGTATTGACTGCTTCACGCGGTAACTGCGCGACCGCGATGGTGCCCTGCACCTGATTGTCGCCATTGCTGGGCGCCGAATAGTCCCGCGCAAACGCGCTGTTGACCAGACCCCCGCACAAACCGCCAAACGCCAGGGCGCCGATCAGCACGCCGTTGCGGAGCCACTTGCGTGCCATGAATCAGGTTCCCGCTGTCAGATCACGAGTTTGACGACCATGAAAGACGTAAGGGTATCGCTAATGGTCTCTGGAATCAACGTTCGTTCGGCGAACGAAAGGTTCCCATGTTGCGGGAACACGCCGCTCAAGCAATCTTGACGACTTTTGACAGATTTTTATAGCTTAGTCAAGATAAAATTAGCCTCGACGGTAGGGGCGTGGAACGGGCGAATCTGGCCGCTCTGTTTCGCGCACAGTGAGGTGGATTTACCGTCGTGTTTGGTCTTTATTGGGTGACAATCCCCTGTTTGCCCAAAGGCGTGCCCATTGCGGGCACGCCTTTTTTTTCGCCTTGCGGCGCTCGTGTGGGCTATCGCCGCTTAGCGCGCGGCGATCACGTCTGCCACCAGCAGCGCCGTCATGTTGACGATCCGGCGCACCGTCGCCGAAGCCGTCAGCACATGGACCGGCTTGGCCGCGCCCAACAGGATCGGGCCAATCGCGATGTTGTTGCCGGCAGCCGTCTTCAGCAGGTTGTAGGAAATGTTGGCCGCGTCGATGTTCGGCAGGACCAGCAGGTTCGCGTCCCCCTCGAGCGTCGATTCGGGCAGCACTTCGCGGCGCAGGTTGTGATCGAGCGCGACGTCGCCGTGCATTTCGCCGTCCACTTGCAGGTCAGGCGCGCGCTCGCGCAGGATCTCGAGCGTGTCGCGCATTTTCTGGGCAGTCGGCGCGTTGCTGGTGCCGAAGTTGGAATGCGAAACCAGCGCGATCTTCGGCTCGATGCCGAAACGGCGCACTTCCTCGGCCGCCATGATGGTGATCTCGGCGAGCTGCTCAGGCGTCGGATCGACGTTCACATGAGTGTCGACGAGGAAAATCTGCCGGCCCGGCAGCACCAGCCCGTTCATCGCCGCGTAGGTGTTGCGGCCTTCCTTCTTGCCGATCACCTGGTCGATGAAGTGCAGATGGCGATGCGTCGTGCTGACCGTGCCGCAGATCATGCCGTCGGCCTCGCCCTTCTTCACCAGCATCGAGCCGATCAGCGTGGTGCGGCGGCGCATTTCGAGCTTGGCCATCTGCTCGCTGATGCCCTTACGCGCCATCATCTTGTGATACGTCTGCCAGAAGTCGCGATAACGCTCGTCGTGGTCCGTGTTGACCACCGTGTAGTCCTGCCCGTTGATCAAACGCAGGCCATAGCGCGCAATGCGCTGCTCGATCACCGCCGGACGGCCGATCAGGATCGGCTTGGCCAGCTTTTCGTCGACGATGATCTGCAAGGCGCGCAGCACGCGTTCTTCTTCGCCTTCCGCGAACACAATGCGCTTCTTCTCCGGCTCGACGCCACGGGCGAGCTGGAAAATCGGCTTCATCGTCGTGCCGCTGTGGTAGACGAACTGCTGCAGATGCTGCTCGTACGCGTCCATATCTTCGATCGGACGCTCCGCCACGCCCGACGCCATCGCGGCCTTCGCAACAGCAGGCGCGACCTTGACGATCAGACGCGGATCGAACGGCTTCGGAATCAGGTAAGCCGGCCCAAACGACAGGTCCTGGATGCCATAAGCAGTCGCGACGATGTCGCTCTGCTCCTGACGCGCCAGCTCAGCAATGGCATTGACCGCAGCAATTTCCATTTCCCGCGTTACCGTCGTCGCGCCCACATCCAGCGCGCCGCGGAACAGGAATGGGAACACGAGGACGTTGTTCACCTGATTCGGGTAATCGGTACGGCCGGTGCACAGCACGGCATCCGGGCGCACTTCGAGCGCCAGTTCCGGCAGGATTTCCGGCGTCGGATTGGCCAGCGCCAGAATCAGCGGCTTGTCTGCCATCTGCTTGACCATGTCCTGCTTGAGCACGCCCCCAGCTGACAGGCCGAGAAAAACATCCGCGCCGCCGATCGCTTCCGCCAGCGAGCGGGCGTCGGTTTCGCGCGCGAAACGCTCCTTGTCCGGATCCATCAGCTCGGTACGGCCCTTGTAGACCACGCCGGCCAGGTCGGTCACGGTGATGTTCTCGAGCGGCAGTCCGATGTCGACCAGCAGGTCCAGACAGGCCAGGGCGGCAGCGCCCGCGCCGGACGAGACCAGCTTGACCTCCTTGATGCTCTTGCCGACGACCTTCAGGCCGTTGGTGATCGCCGCCGCGACGACGATAGCCGTGCCGTGCTGGTCGTCGTGGAACACCGGGATCTTCATGCGTTTGCGGCATTCGCGTTCGACGATGAAACAGTCCGGCGCCTTGATGTCTTCGAGGTTGATGCCGCCAAAGGTCGGTTCGAGCGCCGCGATCACTTCGACCAGCTTGTGCGGATCGGACTCGTTCAACTCGATATCGAACACATCGATGCCGGCGAACTTCTTGAACAGCACCGCCTTGCCTTCCATGACCGGCTTGGATGCGAGCGGGCCGATATTGCCGAGACCCAGTACCGCGGTGCCGTTCGTCACAACGCCGACCAGGTTGCTGCGCGAGGTGAAGCGCGCGGCATTCAACGGGTTCTCGACGATTTCTTCGCACGCGAACGCGACACCCGGGGAATACGCCAGTGCGAGGTCGCGCTGGTTGATCATTTGCTTGGTCGGCGCGATCGCGATCTTCCCGGGGGTCGGGAATTCGTGATAATCGAGAGCGGCTTCGCGGAGTTTGGTGTTGACGGGATTCGACATAAGGCGGGCTTGGAGTGCGGATTAGAATAGATACTCGACGGCATTGTAGCGCCATTCCCCATCGTGATTCCTGCAATCAGGGACATAGCTGCCGCGACTGAAATAAAGCGAAAGTTTTCGTGCCTCCGTGGTCGCGATCATTGCCGCGGCGCAGCAATTTAACCGTACAATGCGCGCCGTTGGCCGCTGCTAAAGCGCTTTTCCGTGCACGGACCTCTACTATGCTCTCCGAGTTTTCGCTAATCGACCGTTTTTTTGCGCGCCGCGCCGACGCCATGAGCCGGCGCCTTCAAGAGGGGGAACTCGGCATCGGCGACGACTGCGCATTGCTTGCGCCGCGTCCTCGCGAAATGATGGCGATTTCGACGGACATGCTGGTCGAAGGACGTCATTTCTTCCCGGATATCGATCCGCACGCCCTCGGACATAAAGCGTTGGCCGTGAACCTCTCGGATCTGGCCGCGATGGGCGCGCAGCCACAAGGGTTCACGCTGGCGTTCGCCCTGCCGGAGGCGCGCGAAGATTGGCTCTCCGCGTTTAGCGACGGCCTCTTTGAACTTGCAGAACGCTATGGTTGCGAGCTGATGGGCGGCGATACGACTGCCGGACCGCTGAACCTGTGCATTACCGTTTTCGGCAGCGTCCCGCCACAGTTGGCGCTGCGTCGCGATGCAGCCAAGCCCGGCGACGACATCTGGATTTCCGGCACGCTCGGCGACGCGCGCGCGGGACTGGGCGTGATACGCGGCGAGTGGTCAGCCGGAGAGAAGGATGCTGCGACATTTCGCCGCGCCCTTGAACGCCCCGAACCGCGCGTCGAACTGGGCCTGGCGTTACGCGGTATTGCACATGCCGCACTCGATATCTCCGACGGCCTCGCCGGCGACCTCTTGCATATCCTCGAACGCTCGCAACTCGAAGCGCGGGTCGACGCCGACGCCGTGCCCCGCTCGAATGCGCTGCGCAGGCTGCCCGCCGAAGTGCAACGCCGCTGCACACTGGCGGGCGGCGACGACTACGAACTGTGCTTCACCGCGCCGGTGAGCGCGCGCGCAGCGGTCGAAGAAGCTGGTCACAAGGTAAATCTTCCGCTTACCCGTGTCGGTACAATAAACGCTCTTGGGCCATCGGCAAACGGCCCTGCGATCCATTGGCATGACGCAACCGGCGCCCCGCTCACCTTGACCTTGCAAGGCTTCGATCATTTCCATGCAGACTGAACCCTCGCTCGGCCCGGCCGACGAATTGTCCGACGGCCCGTTACGCGGAGGGCCGCCAGACTCGCCCGAGCCCCGTCCTGTCCGGCCGCGCCGGGCCACCGCGCGTTTCATGCTGACGCATCCGCTGCATCTGATCTCGCTCGGTTTTGGCAGCGGCCTGTCGCCGATCATGCCCGGCACGGTCGGCACGCTGTTCGGATGGGCATCGTTCGCCGTGCTCAACCGCTATCTGACGGTGCTCGACTGGGGCGTGCTGATTATCGTGGGCTTTTTCGCCGGCATCTCGATCACCGCCTTTACCGCGAAAAAGCTCGCCATCGACGATCCATCGGCAATCGTCTGGGACGAAATTGTTGCGTTCTGGCTGGTGCTGCTGATGGTGACCCCGATCACTTTCACCGGCCAGGTGTGGTCCTTCATCCTGTTCCGTTTCTTCGACATGGTGAAACCTCCGCCTATCCGTTACTTCGACCGCAGACTGAAAGGTGGTTTTGGCATCATGTTCGATGACCTGGTCGCCGCCTTTTTCACTTTGCTCGTGATCGCGCTGTGGCGCATGGCGGTCTGACCGTCACACGTTTTTCCGGACCTACGCATGGCTACCGATTCCGTCGTCCACCAACTCGCTATCCGCGTCAGCAACCGGTTGCGCGACGAACGCCTGATGCTCGTGACCGCCGAGTCCTGCACGGGCGGCATGGTCGCAACGGCGATTACCGACATCTCCGGCAGCAGCGGCTGGTTCGAGCGCGGCTTCGTCACGTATTCGAATCAGGCCAAGAGCGAAATGATCGGCGTGCCGCCGGATCTGATCGAAAAACACGGGGCAGTCAGCGAACCAGTCGCCCGCGCGATGGCCGAGGGCGCGCTGCGCAATAGCCGCGCGCAGGTGTCGCTGGCGATTACCGGCGTGGCCGGCCCGAGCGGCGGCACCGAGACGAAGCCGGTCGGAACGGTCTCATTTGGCTGGACCAACCGGCTGCATACGTCGGTGGAAACGGTTGTATTCAAGGGTGACCGCGAGAGGATCCGCGTGCAGGCGGCGGCGCATGCGCTGCGCGGACTGCTGGCGTTGCTCGATGAGCGTGAGCGATAACGATGCCGGTTTCCTCGTTGGCTAAAGACGATCTGGTTCGGCGCTTCGAGTTGCAGGCGCATCCGGAGGGCGGCTACTTTCGCGAAACGTATCGCTCGGCGGCGAGGGTGGATCGTGATGGGGCCGGGGCTGGAGAAACGCGTTCGGCGTCTACGGCGATTTACTACCTGTTATGCGACGGCGCTCATTCGGCATGGCATCGGATCAAGTCCGATGAAGTCTGGCACTTCTATGCTGGCGAGCCGCTGCTGGTTCACGTTCTTGATGAGAATGGGCAACTGGTCACGCACCGGCTCGGCAACGCACTGACGCATCCTGGCACCGTGTTTCAGGCGGTGGTGCCAGCCGGTTTGTGGTTTGCAGCGGAATGCGCAGATCCAGCGACGTTCGCGCTGGTCGGTTGCACGGTCGCGCCGGGGTTCGAGTTCAGTGAGTTTGAACTGGCTGATGTCGACGCACTGCGAAGCGCCTATCCGGCGCAGGCGGAATTTATCACGCGGCTGGGGCCTACGGCGCCGATCGATTAGCGCCTAGGCCGCTTCCAGTTCCACGTGCACTCGTCGACCCAGTGCGGTGGCAATGTTCACCAGCGCATCAAGCGAAAAGCGCGATACACGGCCACGCAGTAAATCGTTGATGCGAGGCTGCGTCACACCACAATGCGACGCCGCTTCCACCTGCGTCCATCCGCTCGATTTAACAAGCTCGGCGATCTGCTGCATCAGTTCGGCGCGAGTACGCAAATTGGCAGCCTGCTCCGGCGTATCGGCTAGTGCGTCCCAGACGCTGGCGTAGGTTTCGGTTCGAGTCATTTCACACCCCTCATCAGTTCGTTATATCTCGCCTTGGCAACGTCTACATCACGTTGCGATGTGGCCTGAGTTTTCTTCTGGAAGGCATGCAATACATACACCGCTTCGGCCACGCGAGCGGTGTAAACAACACGGTAAGTGCCAGACTCATCCCAGACACGAAGTTCCTCTACGCCCCTGCCAATCGAAGGCATGGGCTTAAAGTCGTCCGGCTGGTGACCTCGTTGCACTTTGTCTAACTGATAACCCACGTCCTGCCTGGCGTCTTCAGGGAACTCGCGCAAGCACTTCAGCGAGTCTCCAAGAAATCGCACTGGCTTCATGAACGAAATTATATCCAAATGGATATAATTCGCAAGAGGTCATCTGCGCTAGCTCGCCCTTCCCTCACCGATACCCGTTAATCCGATCCCGCGTTTCCAGCGCCGCCTTCGCCGCGGCCTGGGCGTAGTCGTCGCCCTTGCCCGCATAAATAATCGCGCGCGACGAATTGATCAGCATGCCCGTACCCGCCGCGGTGCGCCCCGCATTCACCGTTGCCTCGACATCGCCGCCTTGAGCGCCGATGCCCGGAATCAGCAGCGGCATCTCACCGACAATGCCGCGCACCACCTCGATCTCCTTCGGGAAAGTCGCGCCCACCACCAGCCCGAGCTGGCCGCTTGCGTTCCACTTCTGAGCCGCCAGTTGCGCGACCACCTGATACAGCGGACGCCCCGCCGTATCCAGAAACTGCAGATCGGAGCCGCCCGGGTTCGACGTCCGGCACAGCACGATCACGCCTTTACCCTCGTGTTCCAGATACGGCTCGATCGAATCGAAGCCCATATACGGATTGACGGTCACCGCATCGGCCTGGTAGCGCTCGAACACCTCGCGTGCGTATTGCTCGGCAGTGCTGCCGATATCACCGCGCTTCGCATCGAGAATCACCGGCAGGCCCGGATGTTGAGCATGAATATGCGCGATCAACTGTTCAAGCTGGTCTTCCGCGCGATGAGCGGCGAAGTACGCAATCTGCGGCTTGAATGACGAGGCATAAGGCGCGGTCGCGTCGACGATCGTGCGGCAAAACTCGAAGATCGAATCGGCGCGGCCGGCGAGCGCCCCCGGAAATTTCGCGGGCTCGGGATCAAGGCCGACGCACAGCAGCGAATTCGTGCGCTGCCAGGCGTCGTTGAGTGTCTGGAGAAAGGTGGACATATCGGGCTCGCGGCGGGCTGATGAAAGAAGTGGCGCGCGTATTCTACCCGTCCTCGCGAAGAGCACGGCGGGCGGGCCGCCACCTCCTCTCACTGCCGGCGCGAACCCCGCGCCCCTGCCGCTGCGCGCAAGCCGGTCCGTTCGACGGTAAACCGGAACGAGCGGCGCAAGTGCTCGCCGCGCGCGAGCATGGTCATGCCATGGGAGGCCGCCCCGCCGGGCAGGTTCATCGCATTGATCGGATGATCGACCGGCTCGAAGCAAAAGAAATCCTCGCCCGGAGGCGTGTAGAGCACGTAGTAGTCGGTATCCGAGGCAATCGTCAGCGATAGACGCCGCTTCGGCCAGACCACCGCCGCCTGTCCGCTCCAGCCGGTAAACGCGTGATTGACGATGGTCTGCGGCAACGGATAGGCCACGCCGAACTGCCAGGCCGGCGGCGCCGGCACGTGACGCAGCGGCAGCCAGTCGTCACCCTGCAACCAGAGTCCCGCGGCAGCCGCGGACAGCTCAGTTTGCGCATCGCGCACCAGAAACGGATGGATACCGAGTCCGAACGGCAGCGCATCGCGTCCCGTATTCTCGACCTCGAGCGTAATCACGAGCGTCGGGCCTTCGAGCGCATACGTCTGCGTCGCGCGGTATGCGAAGGGCTTGCCATCGCTGCGGTCAAGCGTCAGGCGCACGCGGTCCGGGCTCGTTTCCGCAACACCCCAGTGGGCCAGCCAACCATCGCCATGAATGGGCAGCGGCTCAGCCACACGATTGCGCGGCACGTCGATGCGTCGCCCGCCCACGCCGAAATGACCGCCGCCGATGCGATTCGAGTAAGGCAGCATCGGATAGCACGCCAATTGGTTCGGATCGGTATCGGACGCGACGTGACGGCAGCGGCGGAATATCGGCACCAGCGCGCCGTCGCTACGCCAGTCGAAGCGGGTGATGCCGCCGCCAAGCGACGGCGCCACGTCGAGCCGCAAATGGGTGTTGGCGAGCGTCACGCACGCCACGTCGCCGCCACTCGTCTCACCCACCGCCACCGCCGATGTGCTCGGCCCCGCCAGCACCGGATGGGCGGCGGCCGCCAGCCGGGCGCGGCGCGTCTGTGCAGTCTGGGAATTCTGTGAAGCGGATGCGAGATTCGCTACAGTCATATCAGGCTCCAATCGAGAGGCGTGAGACGTTGCCGTCATCGCTGACGGATGTTTTATTGGTGGGCGCCTTGGCCGGCTGCCTCTTTGAGTCCTTCCTTGCTCAACTCACTCGTCCTGCGTCCTGCACCGCAGCGGTGCGCCCTGAAATACCGCTTCGGGCAAGCCTCGCTGTCCCGGCACGGCCACAAACACGCCGCCCGCGCGGGAGTCGCCGGCAAGCGCCGCCGCATCCAGATCGGTACGCGCGCTCGTGATGTACAGCGTGCCAAGCTGTGCGCCGCCCAGCGCCACACAACTCGGTTGCACGGTCGGCACCGTGACGCGCGCGGTTTCGACACCATCGGCGCCGTAGCGCACCACGCGAGCGCCGCCCCACTGCGCATTCCACAGGCCGCCGTCGCGATCGACGGTCGAACCGTCGGGCTCGCCGGTCGCGTCCGCGAGCGTCGTGAACACACGGTCGTTCGCGATGCTGCCGTCCGCGCCGTAATCGCACGCGCGAATCTCGCGGGTCGGCGAATCGCAGTAATACATCGTCGCGCCATCCGGACTGAACGCAATGCTGTTCGAAATCGCGGGCGCCGGCAGCGGCAGGCGCTCGAGCGACAGATCGCGGTTCAGACGGTAGAACCCACCCACTGCGCGTAAGGGCGAACCCTCATCCTTCGTACCGAAGACGAAACGCCCCTGACGGTCGCAGCGGCCGTCGTTGACGCGTGTATTCAAACCCGGCTCGACATCGACAATACGCTCTGTCTCGCCAGTTGCAAGGTTGAAGAACGCGAGATGCGAGGCGAGTCCGAGTAAAAGGTAGTGCGGATTGGCGCAGAGCGCAAATGTCGCGAGCCGTTCCGGCATGCGCCAGAATGTGCTACGGCCGTCGCGCGGGTCATAGCGCCAGAGCTTCGCGCCTTCGATGTCGGTCCAGTAGAAACGGCCGCTGCGCGAGCACCACGTCGCGCCCTCGCCGAGCGTGCATTTGGCGTCGACCAGCAGCGCCGCACGCGTGACAGGCACGGCTGCGCTCACGCCCAGCCTCCATCCACGACGAGGTCCTGTGCGGTGATCATGCTGCTGTCGTCGGCGGCAAGGAACAGCGCCATACGTGCCAGATCAGCGGGCATCAGCTCGGCATCGATGCACTGGCCATCCTTGATCGCACGGCGCCCCGCATCGTCGAGCCACAGGCGCTTTTGCTTCTCGGTCATGACCCAGCCCGGCACCAGTGTATTCACGCGGATATTGAAGTGGCCGAGATCGCGCGCCAGACCGCGCGTGAGGCCCTGCACGGCCGATTTCGACATCGTGTAGACCGGAAAACCACCCTGCTTCAACATCCAGCTAATCGAGCCGAGATTGATGATCGAACCGCGTCCGGCCACTTTCATGTCGTCCATCACGGCCTGCGCCACAAAGAACTGGTGGCGGATGTTCACGGCAATAGCCGCATCGAAAAACGCCGGCGTCACCTCTTCGATCTTGTGACGCTTGTCGTTCGCAGCATTGTTGACGAGCACCTCGACCGGGCCGAGTGCCGCTTTGACATCGGCAACGGCCTTGCGCAGTGCGTCGAGGTCGGTCAGATCGCAGGACAGAAACAGCGGCTTGTGACGCGAATCGCCGAGTTCGTCCGCAAGCGCCTCGCCGGCGCTCGCGTCGATATCGAAGAAGGCAACCCGCGAACCCTGTGCCGCAAAATGCTCGACGAACGACGCGCCAATCCCGGTCGCGCCGCCCGTGATCAACACGGTGCGGTCTACAAGACTCGGATAACGTGCGTACACGTTGTCCGCCTGGCGGGCGTTGGCATTGGCAGGTGACGACATCGTTCGTTTCCTCAAAAGGCAGTTAGTCAGACGCCGCGCGTCAATCGCGCGAGCCGCGGTTCTTCAGCTGGTCGAGCAGCACGGCAGCGAGCAGGATCGCACCGCGCACCAGGTACTGGTAGAACGCGTCGATGTTCAAAAGGTTCATCACGTTTTCGACCGTGCCCATAATCAGCACGCCGATCACCACACCCGAAATCGTCGCACGGCCGCCCAGCAGCGAGACACCGCCCAGCACGCACGCGGAGATCACGTTCAGCTCGAAGCCTTCGGCAGCGTTCGGCTGACCCGAGGTGATACGCGAAGCGAGAATCACACCGGCCAGCGCGGTCACCGCGCCTTGCACCAGGAAGATGTACACGCGGGTGCGTTCGACGTTGATACCAGCGAGACGCGAGGCTTCCGGATTGCCGCCGATTGCCAGCGTATTGCGGCCATACACGGTCTGGTTAAGCATCACGCCGAACACGACGAAGCACAACAGCGTGACCCAGATCGGCAGCGAGACGCCGAACATCGACAGGCCGCCCAGCGCGATAAACGTATCCGACGACACGCCCACCGCCTGACCATGCGACACGATAAAGCCGAGGCCACGGACGATTTCCATCGTCGCGAGCGTGGTGATCAGCGCATTGATGCGCAGGTACGCAATCACAGCGCCGTTGATGAAGCCGATCACGCCACCCGCCACGACTGCTGCAATGATGGCGATAAACGTGTTACCCGTCGCGTTGAGCACCATTGCGCACAGCACGCCGGCAAATGCCACGGTGGAACCCACGGACAAATCGAAGTCACGTGAAGCGAGACAGAACATCATCGTGCACGCGACCATGCCGATCTGCGAGATCGACAGCGCGAGCCCGAGCATGTTTTCGATCGAGAAGAAGTGATCGACGGTCAGCGACATCGTAATGAACATGATCGCGAAGATCACGATCAGGCTGTAGTCGGTGACCTGCTGCCACCATTTCTGCTTGTCGTTGCTCTGCGGAATCAGCGCTTCGGCGGCGCTCTTGGCGGCCTGTTGCGCGAGGTTTTCTCTGGCTTGCATTTGATTACTCCTCCCGTTTTCGTCACGGGCTGACGGGTTATTGGGGACTTGCGTCCGGTCGGTGGTCGATATCAGGCCGCTTCGGGCGCGGCGGCTTGCGGTGCGGTCGAACTTTGCGGCAATGCGAGACTCAGCACTGCCTGCTCGTTCGCCTTGCTGCGCAGCAATTCGCCGGAGATGCGCCCCTGCCGCATCACCACGATCCGGTCGGACACGCCGAGCACTTCCGGCAGCTCCGACGAAATCATCACGATCGCGCAACCCCGTTCCGCAAGCTGATAAATCACGTTATAGATCTCATGCTTCGCGCCGACGTCAATCCCACGCGTCGGTTCGTCGAGAATCACCACTTTCAGATCCGGCTCCGCGAGCCAGCGCGACAGAATCGCTTTCTGCTGGTTGCCGCCGGAGAGGAAACGGATCTTCTGGCGACGGCTCGGCGTCTTGATCTTCAGCAGCTTGATAAAACTGTCCGCTGTTTGCGCTTCTTTCTTGCGGTTCAGGAAGAAACCCGCACGCAGATAGTGGCGGCGACAGCTGATGTTGATGTTCTCGGACACGGTCGCCATTGCGACGATGCCCTCTTCCTTGCGGTCTTCCGGACACAGCACGATGCCGTGGCGAATCGCTTCGCCGGCGCTGCGCACCTTGATCGGCTTGCCGTCAAGCACGATCTCGCCGTTCTTCTTGCTGTCGGCGCCGTACACGAGGTGCATCAGTTCGCTACGGCCCGCGCCCACCAGACCAAAAAAGCCGACGATTTCACCGCGCCGCACTTCGAAGTTGGCCGGCTCCTTGAGCGCGTGCCCTTCGATCCCCTTGGCGGCAAAGCGTACTTCGCCGAGTTCGCGCGGCTTGTAGCTATAGATGTCGGAAATCTCGCGGCCGACCATTTCGGCCACGATCGTGTCGCGCTTCACGCCTTCCAGCGTCGGATGCGAGGCCACCTTGCGACCGTCGCGGAAGATCGTGCAGGCGTCGCACAACTCATAAATCTCATCCATCCGGTGCGAGATATAGATCATCGCCCGGTTGTCGGCGCGCAGGTCGCGCACCAGTTTGAACAGCACCTCGGTCTCGCTGTGCGACAACGAGCTGGTCGGCTCGTCCAGCGCGATCACCCGCGCATTGCGCAGCAGCGCCTTGCAGATTTCGACCATCTGACGCTGTGCGATCGAGAGCCTGCGCAGCTTCGCGTTCGGATCGAGCGCCACGCCCATCGCTTCGAGCCGCTCGCGCACGAAGCGTTTGGCTTCGCGCTTGTTGACCCAGCCGAGCGAGTTCGGCAACTGGCCAAGCAGCAGGTTTTCCGCGACCGTGAGGTCGGGCACGTATTGCAGTTCCTGGTGAATCACCGCGATTCCGGACGCAATCGACGCGGCCGCGCTACCGAAGCGCACCTCGTTGCCATCGATCAACAGGCGGCCGGAATTCGGCTGATATTCACCACCGAGAATCTTCAGCAAGGTCGATTTCCCCGCGCCGTTCTCGCCCATCAGGCCGTGCACCTGGCCGACGTTCACGTCGAAGGACACGCCGTCGAGCGCACGCACGCCTGGGAAGACCTTACCAATATTGTCAAAACGCAGCGTCGCTGACACTTCGCCTCCTGTTGCATCCTGTGAACCGAGCGGTCCGGCGCGTTACTCCCACGTTGCCGGCACACCGGTTTGTCTCTACTGCTGTTGCGCCTGCGAGCACGGCAATTGATCCGCGCCTTGCATGTGCTGCCGGGACGACTGAGCGCCGGATCATTGTCCGGCGCCCAGCCGCTGCACTTCTATTAAAGACTGCTTACTTCGATGCCAGACCCATCTTTTCACGCACGTCCGCGACGTTGTCACGCGTGGCCAGCATGCCGGTCGTCAGCGTAAGTGCCGGCGGTTCCTTGCCTTGCGTGATCCAGTCGTACATTAGCGTCGAGGTTTCTTCGCCATGGCGCTTCGGGCTGATGATGACGGTGCCGTAGAAGCCCGTCGGCGTCGGCTTCTTGAACTCGTTCAGAGCCGAGTCCGAACCACCGATACCGATGCCGATCATGTTGTCCGCCTTGAAGCCGCGGCCTTCCGCTGCACGCACAGCGCCGAGCACGGCTTCGTCGTTCAGGCCGTAGGCGATCCAGTGCTTGAATTGCGGGTTCTTGGTGAGCGCGATGTTGGCGGCGTTGAAAGCGTTTTCCGTATCGGTCTTCGCTTGCGGCGCTTCGATCACGTTAGCCTTCGGGAAGCCGGCGGCCACGAGCGCGTCGGTTGCACCGCCGGTGCGGTCGACTGCGGTCGGCAGCTGGTTGTAGGTCACGTCGATCGCGCCCACATCCTTCATGTCCCAGCCACGCTTCTTGATTTCCGCAGCCAGACCGTCGCCGACCTGCTTGCCGATGTTGTAGGCCGAAATGCCCATATGCGGCACCGATGCGATCGGCTTGCCGGCACCGTCGACGAGGCGGTCGTCAACCGTCATCATCTTCAGTCCGTCAGCCTTCGCCTTGGCGACGATCCCCGGTCCAAGCTTGACGTCCGGCGTGCAGATAATGAAACCCTGCGCCTTCTGTGCAGCCAGGTTGTCGATCGCGCTCATGACCTTCTCGCCGGAAGGAGCACCGATTTTCACCAGCGTGAAACCCTTTTCCTTGGCAGCGATCTCGGCGAACTTCCATTCGTCCTGGAACCACGGTTCTTCCGGCTGCTTCACCAGAAAACCGATCTTGACCTGATCGGCGGCCTGGACGACCGGTGCATTGAACAGCACCCCTGCTGCTGCAGCTGCCAGCGTGAGGAAAATTCTACGTTTCATGTTGCAGTCTCCTGACTAATTAGTAGATAACGAGAAGGTATCGGCCGCGTCTTCTTATCCGGTCCTTGACACACGCGGCCAGCGCGTCAACCGGCTGAAACTGATCGTCGCGCTCTGTGGCGCTTCGCTTCGTTGTGCTTCACAGCGGCACACTTTCCACGGCGTGCCGCCTGGTTTTTCTCCAGACGGTGGCTCAGTCGTGATACAGCGCTGAGCGCCCGCCATCTACCGTGATACAGCTCGCGTTGATGAACGGTGCCTCGTCCGAGGCGAGAAAGACCGCCGTCATCGCGACTTCTTCCGGGCGGCCGATGCGTTTCATCGGCTGCAGATCGAGCGTCGCCTGCTGCGCGGCCGCCGGGTCCGGCTGACCGTTCCACCAGTCATGCGTCAACTGCGTTTCAATGTAGCCCGGTGCGATTGCGTTGACGCGCACATTGCGCGGCGCGTATTCGATACCGAGGGCCCGGGTCAATCCAATCACACCGTGCTTCGCAACCGGGTACGGGAAGCAGCCCGGGATGATCTTGAACGCATGTGTCGAAGCGATGTTCACGATGCTGCCCGCACCACGTTCCACCATTCCCGGCAACACCGCGCGGCAACCGTTCCAGACGCCGTCGAGATCCACCGCGAAGCAGCGGCGCCAGTCGTCGTCGGTCATCGTCAGCGGGTCGCAGAACACGTTGATGCCGGCGTTGTTGACCAGCACATCGACCGCGCCGAAGGTGCTTTCCGCTTCGTGCACGGCGTGCTGCACCGAGGCGGATTGCGTCACGTCGGTCTGCACCGCGAGTACTCTGGCGCCGCTTGCTGCAGGGCCACGCGCTGCACTCGCGCCATTCGCACTGCCGGCGCCACTTGCCTTGCACGCCGCCTCGATGTCGCGCGCGGTGCGCTGCGCGGTTTCAACATCCAGTTCCGCCAGCACGACCGCCGCACCTTCGCGCGCAAACGCCAGCGCGATGGCTGCGCCGATGCCGCGACCGGCACCGGTAATCAACGCGACCTTGTTGGCGAGCCGGTTCATTTCTTTGCACTCGCCCGTGCGATTCGCAAGCCGTTGATATAGGCCCGTGCATGCGACGCCGTCGCCGCCACATTCTGGCCCGGCTTGTAAAGCGCAGAACCGAGCCCGAAACCGTTCGCGCCTGCGGTCAGGAACGGCCCCATGTTGTCCGGCGTAATGCCGCCGACTGGCACCAGCGGCACCTCGGCGGCGATCACCGCGCGCCAGGCTTTCACGACCTGGCAGCCAAGCTGTTCAGCCGGGAACATCTTCAGCACGTCTGCTCCGTTCTTCAGCGCGAGGAACGCTTCGTTCGGCGTAGCGACGCCCGGCGCACAGGCAAGGCCACGCGCCTTCGCTGCCGCCACCACCTCGGCGTCGCTATGCGGCATCACGATCAGTTCGCCACCGGCCAACAGCACATCGTGGACGAAACTCGCATGCAGGACGGTGCCCGCGCCGACGATCGCATCGGCCGGCAATGCCTTACGGATCGCGGCGATGCTGTCGAACGGCTGCGGTGAATTCAGCGGCACTTCGACGATCCGAAACCCCGCCTCATACAGCGCCTGAGCGTGCTCGGCGGCGTCCGCCGGCGTGACGCCGCGCAGGATGGCGATAAGCGGACACGCTTCGAATGCCGCCATCAGACCGGCATGCGGCAGATACGGAGCGGGTAGGTTGATATGAGGTTGCATGTCGATTCCTTGTCTATGTCGTGCGCGGCCGCTTAACCTTCTGACTAACCGCCGGCCGCACGTGCGGCCTGTGCAGCACCGGACGCCGGCGCGACAAGCCCGGCCTGCGTCGCGATGCGCCACAGACCGCGTTCGGTGGCTTGCCGGGCCAGTTCCGCCTCGGTACAACCGAATTGGGTCAGCGCGAGCTGATAACGCCCGCACAGCGCCTCATTGCCGATCAGGCGCAGCGAGTGCCCGTTGAGCTTGCTTTGATGCTGCACGAGGACCGCGTCGAGGCCGGCAAGCTCATGGCCGATCAGCAGACCTGACAGATAGTCGGGCTGCTGCTGGCCCGCGAGCTGCCCGGTCAGGCCGAGCGTGCGCGTGCTGAATATCGTGGCGAGCACCCCAGCCTGCCCTTTCAGGCGTGCGTTGTTCACGCCGCGCAGAAATGCCTCGGTGTCCATACGATCGGGCGTCACCATGGTGCGGCCGAGAATCGTGTGCTCCCGCAGGGCTGCGAAGACTTCGCCGGTCATGAAGGTATGAAAGCGCTCGATGCGGCTGCCACGCACCACCACCCATTTCGCGTGCGTGCCGGGCAGGCCGATCAGTTCGTGCTGTCCATCGGTTGCGGCTGCGGGGCTATCGCCGAGCGCGCCGAAAATTTGCGTTTCTTCGCCACGCATGACGTTCGGCAGTTCGCCGCGCTCAAGCACGCCTGGCACGATATGCAGCGTCACGCCCCGTGCCGTTTGCACACGGACGATGCCATCGACCAGCGCATCGGCGCTCGCCGGCGCATCCACATACGGCGCTTCGAGCCAGCCTTGCGCACTGCCGACCATACCGGCTGCGATCACCGGGACATTGGGTGCACGCTCCAGCCAGGCGCCGCAAGCGGACTCGAAGGCCGCATCGAAGCCGCCATCAGCCGCCGGACGCGGCAGATTCATGATGCCCGCGGTCGACTCGCGTGTGTCCAGCACGTTACCGGCGGCGTCGAACAGATAGGCGCGCAACGATGTCGTGCCCCAGTCGAGCGCGACCAACGCGGCCTGATCGAGGCTGACGGCCTGCGTTTGCGCGGTTGCTGCGCCACTCGCGTCGAGCGCGGCGTCCGTCACGCTGGCGGCATCCACAGCGCCTGCGAGTTGAGCGGCCGGCATGGGGGAACCCGCTTGCGTCATCGTTTGATCCTGCGCGTCGCCGGCTGCGGCACACGCCAGCCGAGTTCTTCCGAGATGGCGCGTGCTTCGCGCTGCACGACTGGAATCAGTTCGTCCATCCGTTCGAGCGACATATAGGGAATCGTGCTCGCCACCGACAGCGCCGCGACGATCGAACCCGACGCGTCGCGCACGGGCGCAGCGACGCATCGAATCGACGCCTCGTTTTCCTCGAGGTCGAACGTATAGCCGCCGGCCGAGTAGTTCGTCATGCGTTGCATGAAGGTCGGCATGTCGGGGCGGTTATCGGGTTTGAAGCTGACGCCAGCGAGCGCACGACGCGAGGCGTCGAATAGCGACTGCCAGGAATCGGGCGTGAGATCGAGCATCATCGCCTTGCCGATGCCAGTGGAGGCCAGCGGCATGCGGTGCCCCACGCGCGAGCGCATTTCCAGACCGCGCGTGCCGGGGATCTTGTCGATGTAGAGCACGTCGTCGCCATCGCGCACGCCGAGGTGGATCGTATCGAGCGTCTGTTCGGCGAGCGATTCGAGATGTTGCCGGGCCACGGTGGTGAGCGGCATCTGTTCGAGCGCGATGGTGCCGAGTTCGATCAGCTTCGGGCCGAGCAGATAGCCGCCTTGCACCTGACGCAGATAGCGCGCCTGGACGAGGCTGCTGACGAGCCGGTGCGTCGTGCTGCGGGTCGTGCCGAGCGCGGCACCGAAGGTACGCAGATCGCGTACACCCGCGGCGGCAGCTTCCAGAATCGCGAGACCGCGCAACAGGGTCTGCGTGCCGGCTTGCTGCGGCGTGATGTCGAGCAGCGTGCTGGGCAGCGCGATTCCGTCGGCGGGGGAGTGTGAGCCGGGCGCACCGTTGGGCGTGCGGGGGCGCGATTGCGGCAGGGTTTCGGAGTCGGCGTCGTGGTCGGCTGCGGCGTGGGTGGACATCGCTTTGTTCATGGCGATTGGGCGACTGGTTGGGGTGTTAGCGCGCGGGACCGGCGTGGCGGCCAGGGAAACGGGACGGCGCGCTATGTGCGCGCGATTGCTGCCTGACGGTGAGGGGCATGGCTGTTGTCTCCGATCGTATGGTCCAGCCGGCCGCGCTTGCTGGGTGCGCGGAGGTTCTGGACTCTTTTTGCCTTGCAGGCGGCTCTAATTCGCGCTCGGCGCGTGGGCTTCTTAGCCGTGCTCTGCAGGCTTGGTGCTTCGGATTGTAGGGCGGTTTTATTCAAATCTCCAATATGTGAGTGTTGTATTCATATAATGGGATTTGGCCGCTGGGCGCGGGTTTTGGGGGGTTTGCCTGCGGCGCCTTGGTTTGGTTTGTTGTTCTTGTGGTGTTGGCCTTTCCTTGCTTTCTTATCGGTTTGCTTGCGTTGCCCCTGTGCGGGGCGGCACCTACTTTTCTTTGCCGCCGCAAAGAAAAGTAGGCAAAAGAAAGCGGGCTCACACCGCTAGCCTGTAGGTGTCCACCTCTCGCTTCACGGCGGAGCGGTCCGCGCACGAAATCGTCCCTCGCACACTCACCCCTCGTGACAAAGGACTCATCCATCCCGCCAGCGCACTACGTGCGCGGCGGATCGGTCTGCAAGGGGAGACGGTGAGGGTGGCGCGCAGGACATGCCGAGCGAACTCGGCTGTCCGTACGTTCAATTGCGCGATCGCAAAAGCGGAGCTCGGCAGTCCACCGAATGGGCAGACGCTCAGTAAAGTTAGAATTCCTGCAGAGTTTGCAGAAGGAGGGTTATGCCCGACGGCGGGGTGCGAAGCGCAACGCTGGAACGGATGAGCGCTGTGTCACTGACGGGTGTGGTGCGAGAGCGCAGTGCGTGCGCGGACCACTCCGGCTTTATGCCAGTGGTGGACACCTACAGGCTGGCGGTGTGAGCCCGCTTTCTTTTGCCTACTTTTCTTTGCGGCGGCGACCCGAAGGTAGTCCCTGTGGGACAAAGAAAAGTAGGTGCCGCCCCGCACAGGGGCAACGCAAGCAAACCAATAAGAAAGCAAGGAAAGGCCAACACCGCAAGAGCAACAACCCAAACCAAGCCGCCGCAGGCCCCCACCTTCATTCCGGCAATTCAGCCGCCCCCATCCGATGAGCAATCACCCCCGCCCTCTGCGCGAGATACGGCGAACTCCGATGCTCATCAAAATATTTAGGCCTCGGCAGCATCACCGCCAGCCGCGCCGACTGCCAGGCCGTGAGCTTAGCCGCCGAAGTCTTATAGTAATAGTTCGCGGCAGCCTGAGCCCCATAAACCCCATTCCCCCACTCGACCGAGTTGAGGTAAATCTCGTAGATCCGCTCCTTGTCCATCAAAGTCTCGAGCATCCACGTGATGATCAGCTCCTGCCCCTTACGGATATAACTCTTCTGCCGCGATAGAAACAGATTGCGCGCCAGTTGCTGCGAAATCGTAGAACCGCCCGCCACGATCTTGCCGCGCGCCTTGTTCTTTTCCCACGCCTGCAGAATCGCGTCGGTCTCGTAGCCGTTGTTGTTCACGAAGTTCGCGTCCTCGGACGCAATGATCGCGCGCTTGAGATTGCGCGAGATCTGATCGTATGGCACCCACGTATGCTGGATCGACAGGTCGGGGCGGTCCTGCGAAAGCGTCCACGCGTCCGAGCGCATGAATGCCGTCGACTGCGGATTGACGTAGTTCCAGATGCCAATCTGCACGAAGTAGAACAGTTGCGTCGCTATCCAGGCAATCGCGACCACCGCGCCAACGTAAAGAGTCCAGCGGGTCGGTCCCGGCCTGCCTGATCCCCTCGTTCGCGCCATCATCGTCACGCTGCGCTCGGCGCAGACAACATCTGACGCAATTGCGCCAGCACCGGCGCGCCGTCAGGACGCACGCCACGCCAGATATAAAACGACTCGGCGGCCTGCTCGACCAGCATGCCCAAGCCGTCCGCCGCTCGCGCGCCCAGCGTTTGCGCATGCTGCATGAACACGGTCGGCTGCGCGCCGTACATCATGTCGTAGGCAAGCGTACCGCTGCCGAATGCGCCGTCGTCGAACTCGGGCAACGCGGCATCCAGACTGCCGGCGGTTGCATTGATGATGACGTCGTAAGCGCCCGGCTCGATCGCTGTTGCGCTGCCGCCGCTCAAACGGCAACCGGCCGCCCGCGCCGCCGCGCTGAACTGATCGACCAGCGCACTGGCCTTCCCGGCAGTGCGGTTGACAATGGTCAACGTGTGCGGTGCGCGCTCCAGCATCGGCAGCACCACGCCGCGCGCCGCACCGCCTGCGCCCAGCAGCAGGATGCGAGCACCCTTGAGTGGCGTAGCCAGATTCACTTCGATGTCGCGCACAAGCCCAAAGCCGTCGGTATTGTCGCCGTGGATACCGGCAGCATCGAAGCGCAAGGTATTCACCGCACCGGCTGCCGCGGCGCGAGGCGACAGCGTCGTCGACAACGCGTGGGCGTCCAGCTTGAACGGCACCGTGACGTTGAGCCCGCGTCCGCCGGCTTCCATGAAAGCGCGTACGTGCGGCACAAACGCATCGATCGGCGCCAGCAAATGGGTGTATTCGATCGGCTCGCCAGTCTGCTCGGCGAAGCGTGCATGAATGAACGGCGACTTGCTGTGGCTAACCGGATTGCCGATTACTGCGTAGCGGTCGCGCACACCGGATGCCGTTAGTTGCCCAGACGCACTTGAGCTCGCCTGAGCAGCAGCGGCTCCGCCGCCGAAGTTAGCCGCGTTAGCCGTTTGACTCATTGCCCAGGCTCCGCCACGTGCTGATCGGCGGGCGCCGCCTCACCGTTGTCAGTGCCTGCGCCGCTGTTTTCCGCGGAATCTGCGTCGGCCTCGCCTTCAGCTTCTCCCGACGCTTCCGCCGCAGCTTCCGCTTCGCTTTCCGCAGAGTCATCCGCGGCCTCGATGACCTCTTCTTCGCCCTCGTCAGCCTCTTCCGCTTCCGTACCGCTCGTGACCGTCGGCGCGTCGAGCACGTGCAGCATCCGCACGGACGCTTCGACCGTCAGCTCGTCGATCGACATCACTTCCATCAACAGGCGTGTACCGCGCGCATGCACCCCGAGCGCCGGCACATGCAACAGCAACGGAATCTCTTCAAGCCTCACGAGGTCGTCCTTCACCACCGATGCCACCACCTGCTTCCTGTTCTCCTGCTTCAACCAGCGCAGGCACCAGAAGTACTCCATGCGCCGCTGGTGATCGGCATAGGCCGAATACGTGTCGTCGAAACCTTGCACGACTGCGAACAGATCGGCGTCCTTCGGCTTGAACGGTGCGGCCAGCTTGGCGGTCACGCCATGTTGCACGCAGGCGAGCAACTGCCATTGATTGACCAGGTCCACATAACGGCGCAGCGGCGACGTGCTCCACGCATACTGCGTCACCCCAAGGCCTTCGTGCGGCGCGGCGGTGGTCTGCATACGCGTGCGCTTCGGACCCGTCGGCGCGCCGAACGCCCGCTGCGTGCGGTAAATCCCCGGCACGCCGTGGTCGTGCAGGAATGCGCCCCATGACGAATTGGCCAGAATCGCCAGCTCAGCGACGATCGTGTCGAGCGGTGAACCGCGGCGGCGCGGCGTGATCGTGATGTGCTCGCTGTCCACGTAGAAATTGAAGTCGGTATTGCGCTGCACTTCGCGACGCAAACCATAGCCCGCGCGCGCCTGCTGGCGCTTCTCGAACAAGGCCAGCGCGAACGGCCACAGCACCGCAATGTCTTCCTTATGCGGATATTCGCCGCTACCGGCGGCAAGCGCCTCTTCGGTCACCAGTTCGTCCAGCGTGTTGTGGCGCAGATTGTTCTTCACGAAGACGCGCTCGGCGCGCGTCTCGCTTGCCACAATTTCCTGCGTCTCGCGATTGACGATCACATACAGCGAGAGTGCCGGCCGCAGGCCGCCCTCAGCCAGCGTGAACGCCTCCACCACGCTGTCCGGCAGCATCGTGATCTTGTCACCCGGCATATATACCGTCGACAGACGCGTGCGGGCAATGCCATCCACCTCGTCGCCACGCTGGATGCCCAGCGCCGGCGCCGCGATGTGCACGCCGATGCGCACGCGGCCATCCGCGAGATGCTCAACCGAGAACGCATCGTCGATTTCGGTGGTGGTGACGTCGTCGATCGAGAACGCCTGTACGTCCGCTGTCGGCAAATCCTCCGGCACAGCGCCGACCGTCACGGGCGCAAAACCCGTACCGTGCGGGAAAAATTCCGACAGGAAGCGTGCTTCATGCAATGCGCGCGCCGAGGGAATACCGCCACATTCGAGCATCAGTCGCGCCTGCGAAATGCCGCGCGCCGCCGCGGCAGCTTCGAGCGCCTTGTATTCGATGGTGTTCTTGTCAGGCTTGGTCAACAGGCCAAGCGCCTTGCCGGCGAAGGCTTCGGGCAGACGGCCGGCCTTCAGTTCCTCTTCATACCCGGCCTGCACCAACCCCTGCTGACGTTTGCGTTCAAGCGCGGCCAGCGCCAGCTTGAGCTGCTCTTCCGGCGCGCGTTGATACTGGCCGCGGCCCTTGCGGCGGAAGTACACCGGTGCGCTGTGCATCCGCAACACCAGCGCCGCCCGCTCCACCGGACCGAACGACGCGCCGAAGTAATCGGCGCCCAGCGTCGCAAACGGGAATTCATCCTCGGGGGCGCACTCCCACAGGAAATCCAGATCGATCTCCTGCGCAGCAGCGTCGGCCTGCTGGATCAGATCGCCAGCGCTCGGCTTCTCGAATTCGATCAGCACGTCTTTCGACCGTACCTTCGTGCGCCGTCCGCCCGGCAACTCCACCTGGAATGCATCGCCCTGGCGCGACAGCACGCTGCCCGCCTTGAAACTGCCCGATTCCTCGAAGAAAACGTTCACTCAATACTCTCGTTCTGACTTGCATCTGCCGCAGCGCCTGGCGGTTGAATCCGGCCGGCGCGTCGGCAACGTGTTCGTGGTGGTAGATCCGCCGCGCTCATGTTGGGCGCCGGCGGCATGAATCAATGCATCACCGGATCAGGCCGCCGCGCGTGGCGCCGGCGGTTCCAGATCCTCTGCGTCGCAAAAGGCCAGCACGTCGTCGACGTACTGCTCGAATTCACTGATTGCGTGGTCGCTGCCTTCGATCAGCGTCGTGCGTGCGCCCGGATAGTGGGCGAGCATCTCACGGTAATCGAGTACTTCGTCACCGGTCGCTGCAATCAAATAATAGCGTTCGGGCCGCGTGATGGCGGTGACACCCAGTGCCCGCAGTTCGTCCAGATGATGCGGTTCGACGACGATGCTGCCGCCGCCATGCCACAGCGGCTGCTCGCCGAGATACTGGCTGAGATCGCGCTGCGGCACGACCGCCGGATTCAGCAGGACCGCTGGCCAGCCGTGTTTTTCGGCCAGATGCGTGGCGAAATAACCGCCGAGCGAACTGCCGATCACGGTCACCGGCGTTGCTGCCCTGGCGGCCAGCGATTCAGCCAGCGCGATGGTTTCGAGCGGCGACACCGGCAACATCGGGCAGCACCATTCCGCCGAGCGGCCGAGTTCGGCCAGACGCGTCGCCATCACGCGTGCCTTGAACGAATTCGGCGACGAGCGGAAGCCGTGCAGATAGAGGATCACGCCTCGCCTCGTCCGGTTGAATCGGGCCGCGCCTCAGCCGGCCGCGCCTGAACCAGCCGCGCCGACAGCGCATCGAGCAGCTTCTGATGGACACCACCGAAGCCACCATTACTCATCACCAGCACCTGATCACCAGGCCGGGCGGCTGCCACAACCGCTTTGACAAGCGCATCGAGGTTGTCGAAGGCCTGCGCCTTGTCGCCGAGCGACGCCAGCGCCTCGCCGAGATTCCAGCCCAGCGCATCGCGTCCGGTGGGCGCGCCATAACCGAACACCAGATCCGCATCCGCGAGACTCGCCGGCAATTGCGCCTTCATCACACCGAGCTTCATCGTGTTCGAACGCGGTTCCAGCACGGCGAGGATGCGCGTGCGTTCGCGGCCGACGCGTGTCCGCAGACCGGCGACGGTCGTTTCGATGGCGGTGGGATGATGCGCAAAGTCGTCGTAGACCGTCACGCCGTCGACGCTGCCGCGCACTTCCATCCGGCGCTTCACATTGCGGAAGCTCGCCAGCGACTGCGCGGCCTGCGCGGGCGGCACGCCGACGCTGCGCGCCGCCGCGATCGCCGCGATCGCATTCATGCGGTTATGTTCGCCTTGCACCTGCCAGTCGACCACCCCAACACGCGCACCGTTGTGATACACCGCGAAGCGCTCGTCGACGGGCACGCCGTCTTCAGCCGGCAGCGCTTCCCAACCGCCCTGCACGCCAAAGCGTTCCACTTCGCTCCAGCAGCCGCGCGAAAGCACGCGTTCAAGCGCGTCCTCGCGACCGTTGGTGACAATCCGCCCAATGCCCGGCACGGTACGCACCAGATGATGGAACTGCGTCTCGATAGCGGCGAGATCGGGGAAAATGTCGGCATGATCGAACTCGAGGTTATTCAGAACCGCCGTGCGCGGCCGGTAGTGGACGAACTTCGAACGCTTGTCGAAGAAGGCCGTGTCGTACTCGTCGGCCTCGATCACGAAGAAGCTCGAATCGGTCAGCCGTGCCGAGATGCCGAAGTTCAGCGGGACGCCGCCGATGAGAAACCCCGGATTCAGCCCCGCATCCTCGAGCAGCCAGGTGAGCATCGAACTCGTGGTGGTCTTGCCGTGCGTGCCAGCTACAGCCAGCACCCACTTGCCGTTCAGCACGTGCTCGCCGAGCCACTGCGGGCCGGACACATACGGCAGGCCGCGATCGAGAATCGCTTCCATCAGCGGATTGCCGCGTGAAACCACGTTGCCGATCACGAACAGATCGGGGTTCAGATCGACCTGCTCCGCGCCGTAGCCTTCTATAAGACGAATCCCCTGGGCCTCGAGCTGCGTGCTCATGGGCGGGTAGACACCGGCGTCGCAACCGGTCACCGTATGCCCGGCGCCGCGCGCGAGTACCGCGAGACCGCCCATGAACGTACCGCAGATGCCGAGGATGTGGATGTGCATAAGCCTGTCGTGCCGCGCGGGCGTATTTGCGTGGGAGAAGGTGCGCAGGAGGGGCCGAAAAGGTCCGTCTGCAAAGGACGCTATTGTAACCGACGCCCTCCGAATGCCCTACGCAGCGCGGACGTGCCCCGCCGCTCCGGGCCGCCGGGCGGACTTCACGCCGGTCACCCCGGCGCGGGACAGACCGCCCGGCGCAAAAAGACCGCACTTCAATCTCTAGTATGATTGTGAGATGGTTCGCAAATCACATTTCGATCCGCAGCGGGTGCGCGAGGAAATCGCCATCGCCGCTGCGCGGATGATCGCCGAGGACGGTCTGGACTACTCGACGGCCAAGCGCAAAGCTGCGCGGCAAGTCGTCGGGGAGACACGTGTCGCTGGTGAATGGCTGCCAGATAACGACCAGATCGAGGAAGAAATCCGCGAATACCAGTCTCTTTTTCAGGGCGACAGCCAGCCAGTGGTGCTGCGCCGCTTGCGCGGCGTAGCGCTGGACTGGATGCAACGGCTCGCCCCATTCAATCCCTATCTGACCGGCGCGGTGCTCAACGGCACCGCGGGCGAGCATTCGGATGTCTATCTGCAGGCGTTCTGCGACAACCCGAAAGACGTCGCGATCTATTTCCTCAACGCCAATGTGCAATACGACGTGTCCGAGACGCGCCATTTCGCGGGCCGCGGCTACGTCGAAACGCTGAGTTTCCTGTGGCGCCCCGAGCGGGCAACGCCTGGCGACGAGCCGGTCGGCATCCACGTGGCACTTTACGGCACTGACGACTTGCGCGGCGCGGTGCGTGCCGATGCGCGCGGCCGCCACGCCCGCGCGAGCGTACAGGCCGTGCAGGCGTTGCTCGATAAAGACGGCATCATCTCCCCCAATAATTGATCGGACAACAATGAAGACCAAGTTGATTGTGGCAAGTGCGTTCGTAGCGTTGATCGCAGCAGGCGCGGGCGTATTCGCGGGCCACAGCCTGCTCGACGCAGGCGGAATGGAAGTCGCGGAGGCCGCCCAGCCGGCTCCGCAAAACGCCGTCGCACAATTGTGGGCGGCCCCCGTCACCAATGCCGATGGTAAACCGCAGTCGCTCAGCCTGCTCAAGGGACACCCGGTGGTGGTCAACTTCTGGGCTTCGTGGTGCGGGCCGTGCGTGGAAGAGATGCCGTCGCTCGCCCAGCTGCATCGCGAATACGCGAAAAAAGGCATCGAGTTCGTCGGACTTGGCGTCGATTCGGACAAAAACGTGAAAGCCTTTCTGCAGAAGGTGCCGGTGGACTACCCCGTCTATGTGATCGGCTTTGGCGGTGCGGACCTCGCCCGGGCCTTCGGCAATAATGCGGGCGGCTTGCCGTTCACCGTCGTGATCGACGCAAAAGGCAACGTTCGCTCGACAAAATTAGGGCAAATCCAGCCGAACGAACTGAAACACACGCTCGACGCACTCTGAATTTGACATTCGCCTAACGGTTAATTGCGGCCGGAACGGGTCGCATTGGGTGCAAATTGCATAAAATTGCCAGAAGATGCGGGCACGGACGATCCGCCGCGGACCGTCCAGATCAAGCCTCGTGCGCGTGAAACTAGACAAGTTTCTCTAATCAGCGCTAAAGTGCGCCCAACTCCACGGAAATAGAAGCGACCATGACGCGACTGCTGGTACTGCACGGACCTAACCTCAATCTTCTCGGTACCCGGGAACCGGAGGTCTATGGTCACGTGACGCTGCCGCAGATCGATCAGGCGCTGGCCGACCGTGCAACGGACGCCGGTGTCGAACTCGCGTCGTTCCAGAGCAATCATGAAGGCGCCCTGGTCGATCGCATCCAGTCCGCACGGATCGAAAAAACCGATTTCATTCTGATCAATCCCGCCGCGTACACGCACACCAGCGTGGCGGTTCGGGACGCACTGGCGGGGGTCGGCATCCCGTTCGTCGAGATTCATCTGTCGAACGTGCATCGTCGCGAACCGTTCCGGCATCACTCGTATTTCTCCGACCAGGCCGAGGGCGTCATTTGCGGCCTCGGCTGGAAGGGATATCTGTACGCGCTCGAATTCGCGCTGGACCGGCTCGCCGCCGGCTCGTCGCGCGGCTGATTCCAACAAACTACTTTTAGCCGGCAGGCAACGCCGCCGGCACTTCATGTATTGAAAGGGGATGTGCCCAATGGATCTACGTAAACTGAAGACTCTGATCGACCTCGTCTCCGAGTCCGGCATTTCGGAACTGGAAGTGACTGAAGGTGAAGGCAAGGTCCGCATCGTCAAGAATGCGCCGCCGGTTTACGTGCAGCCGTCCGCGTCCTATGCACCGCAGTACGCCGCGCCGGCGCCGGCCGCAGCAGGCCCCGCCGCTGAAGCGCCGGCTGCTCCGGCAACGCCCGCCCCCGTCGCACAGCAAGGCCATGTCGTGACCTCGCCGATGGTCGGCACGTTCTATCGCGCGCCGTCGCCGGGTGCCGAGGCGTTCGTCCAGGTGGGCGATACGGTCAAGGAAGGCCAGACCATTTGCATCATCGAAGCGATGAAGCTGCTCAACGAGATCGAGTCGGACAAGTCCGGCGTGGTCAAGGAAATCCTCGTCGACAACGGGCAAGCCGTCGAATACGGTCAGCCGCTGTTCGTGGTCGGCTAACGCGGCACGCTTTGCGTTTGCCGTCCGCGCACCTGCAGGAACGGGGTGCGCGACCGATCCTCTGAGGCTCCCGCTACCCTGCGGCGCCCATTGATGAGTCGAAAATCCGCTATGTTTGAAAAAATTCTCATTGCCAATCGCGGCGAGATCGCGCTCCGTATCCAGCGCGCCTGCCGTGAGCTCGGCGTCAAGACGGTCGTCGTCTATTCCGAGGCCGATAAAGAAGCCAAGTACGTGAAGCTCGCCGACGAGGCCGTCTGTATCGGCCCGGCGCCTTCGAACCTGAGCTATCTGAACATGCCGGCGCTGATCAGCGCGGCGGAAGTCACCGACGCCGAAGCGATCCATCCCGGCTACGGCTTTCTCTCCGAGAACGCCGACTTCGCCGAGCGCGTCGAACAGTCCGGCTTCACCTTCATCGGCCCGCGCCCGGAAACGATCCGGATGATGGGCGACAAGGTCACGGCCAAGCAGACCATGATCAAAACCGGCGTGCCCTGCGTGCCGGGTTCTGAAGGCGCGTTGCCCGACGATCCGAAAGAGATCGTGAAAATTGCCCGCCAGGTCGGCTATCCGGTGATCATCAAGGCAGCTGGCGGCGGCGGTGGCCGCGGCATGCGCGTGGTCCACACGGAAGCGGCGCTCGTCAACGCGGTCAACATGACGCGCGAAGAAGCCGGCCGCGCTTTCGGCAACCCGCAGGTCTACATGGAGAAATTCCTGGAGAACCCGCGGCACATCGAAATCCAGATCCTCGCCGATTCGTTCAAGAACGCTATCTGGCTCGGTGAGCGCGATTGCTCGATGCAGCGCCGTCACCAGAAGGTGATCGAAGAAGCGCCGGCGCCTGGAATTGCACGCCGCCTGATCGACCGGATCGGCGATCGTTGCGCGGATGCCTGCAAGAAGATGGGCTATCTCGGCGCGGGCACGTTCGAGTTCCTGTACGAAAACGGCGAGTTCTACTTCATCGAGATGAACACGCGCGTGCAGGTCGAACATCCGGTGACCGAACTGATTACCGGTGTCGATATCGTCCAGGAACAGATCCGCATCGCGGCCGGCGAAAAGCTCGCCTTCCGCCAGCGCGACATCGTGTTCAAGGGCCATGCAATCGAATGCCGGATCAACGCCGAAGATCCGTTCAAGTTCACGCCGTCGCCGGGACGCCTGACCTCCTGGCATATGCCGGGCGGCCCCGGCATCCGTGTCGATTCGCACGCGTACAACGGCTACTTCGTGCCGCCGAACTACGATTCGATGATCGGCAAGCTGATCGCCTATGGCGCGACGCGCGAGCAGGCCATCAAGCGGATGCGCATCGCGCTGTCGGAAATGGTGGTTGAAGGCATTCAGACCAACATCCCGCTGCACCGCGAGCTGATGCTCGACGCGAAGTTCGTCGAGGGCGGCACCAGCATTCACTACCTCGAAAACCGTCTGGCCGCAAAGCAGCAGGCCGCGCCGGAAGAAGCGTAAGCCATGAGTTACCGGGAACTGATCGTCGAGCTGGCACGTGAGCACGCGGAGGAACTGTCCGACGCGTTGCTCGAGCTCGGCGCGTTGTCCGTGTCGGTGGAAGATGCGGATGCCGATACGCCCGACGAGCAGCCGCTCTTCGGCGAACCCGGTCTCACACCTGATCGCACGGCATGGCAGCATTCGCGCGTGATCGCGCTGCTGGCGCCGGAACACGAGCCGGCGGTTCTGCTGACCGCCGCCGCGAACGAACTGGGTTTAAGTCCCGCGCCTACGTTCGGCGTGCGTGAAGTCGAAGAACAGGACTGGGTGCGGCTCACGCAGTCGCAGTTCGATCCGATTCCGATCGGCGAACGCATCTGGGTCGTGCCGTCATGGCACGATGCACCGGACCCCGATGCGCTCGTGCTCGAACTCGACCCGGGTCTCGCCTTCGGCACCGGCAGTCATCCGACCACGCGCCTGTGTATGGAATGGCTCGAGCAGTCGGTCAAGCCGAACCAGTCGGTGCTCGACTACGGTTGCGGCTCCGGCATTCTCGCGATCCTCGCGAAGAAGTGCGGCGCGAATCCCGTCTACGGTATCGACATCGACCCGCAAGCCGTCGAATCGGCTCGCCATAACAGCGAGCGTAACCGCGCCGAAGTCATCTACGGCCTGCCCGAAAACTGCCCGGCCGGCGAGTTCGATATCGTCGTCGCCAACATCCTGTCCAATCCGCTCAAGCTGATGGCCTCGATGCTATCGTCGAAGGTGAAGCCGGGTGGACGCCTTGCGCTGTCGGGGATTCTGGCGCGCCAGGCCGATGAAGTCGCGCGCGTTTATCAACAGTGGATCGACATCGCCGTATGGCGTGAACACGAAGGTTGGGTATGCCTGACGGGAACGCGTCGGGAAAGCCATTAGAATAAGACGTATTGTCCAACCACCGGCCCTGCGGCCAATCGGCTCAATATGCTCCTGGCGACGCGCTGTCCTTTCTGCGAAACGGTCTTCCGGCTTCAGCCGGCGCAGCTCGCGCTGCGCCGCGGCCTTGTGCGCTGCGGGCATTGCCAGGAAGTGTTCGACGCATCGAGTAGTCTGTATGAGACCGCCGAGGGCGGCGACTTCGCCACGGCTACGCCGATTTCTCCGACAGCCGTGACTGCGTTGAACCCGGCTCCGAGTGCGGCCCCCGCACCGGCTCCGCGCCCGAAAGCACCGAATTTCAGCGCCGAGGCATGGGACCCGTGGGCACCACAGGCCGACGCCGTCATCGACCAGAGCTTGCTGCACAACGCAGGCAACCTGCCGCTGGCGCCTGTCTCCGGCAACCTCGCTGTCACCCCGTGGCACGCCTCGGACCGGGATGCTGCCGATCATCGGGAACCCGTATTCGCGGCCGAGCCGGAACCGGTCAGCGTGGATGACGATCACTTCGTGTCCCACGCGGCGCCCGAGGTAGAACCGGAACTCGTGTCCGAGGCCACTCCCGAGGTCGCGCCCGAGCCTGCGCCGGTATGGCGTCAGCCGGAACATCGCGCGGACGACGAGCCTGCCTTGCAGGACGCGCATGCCGCCGCTGAAACGCTACGCACCGCTCCAGACCACGAACCGCATTTCGGTACCGCCGCTGCCACTGCCAGCGCCACGCCCTTCGCCACCAATCCGCCGGCGGATGAAGCCGATCCGTTCCAGGTGATCCGCGAGACGCGTGCGGCCCCGCCGCGCCGTATCGGCTGGACGATCTTCGGCGCGCTGGTTGCTTTCATCCTGTTGCTCGGTCTGCTCGCGCAGCTCTCCTGGTGGCAACGCGAACTCATCATGGTCGATTGGCCGGCCTCGCAGTCGCTCTATGCACAGGTTTGTGCGCCGCTTGGCTGCACCGTCATGCCGCCGCACGATATTGATGGCCTGCAGGTCGAGCCGTCCGATCTCCGCCAGATCGACGGGCCGCACAAGCTCGAGCTGAAGATGCCGCTGCGCAACCGCTACAACGTCGCGCTCGCCTATCCGGCTATCGAACTCACGCTGCTCGACGATCAGAACAACGTCGCCGTGCGCCGTGTACTGTGGCCGCAGGACTACGTGAAACCCGGAACGCCGATCGCAGCCGGCCTGCCGCCACGCACGACACAAACCATGGTCGTGCACCTGGATACCGGCAACGCAGTCGCATCGAATTTCCGCGTACAGATCTTCTACCCCTGAACATAAGCCGCAGTTTTCTTGCGCCCGCGACACAGCGGGCGCGTTCACCGTCAATCCCTGATAAATCTTCGGAGCACAACATGAGTCAAGTCACGCTGGGTGGCAACCCGATCGAAGTCGCCGGCACGTTTCCGGCCGTGGGCCAGAAAGCGCCTGCGTTTTCGCTGGTCGGCAAGGATCTGAAGCCGGTCACGCTCGCCGATTTCGCCGGCAAGCGCAAAGTGCTGAACATCGTGCCGAGTCTCGACACGCCGACCTGCGCCACCTCCACCCGCAAGTTCAACGAAGCGGCCGGCAAGCTGTCGAATACGGCCGTGATCGTGGTGTCGGGCGATCTGCCGTTCGCGGCCACGCGCTTCTGCACGACCGAAGGCATCGAAAACGTCTCGACCGCTTCGACTTTCCGCGGCCACGAGTTCGCGCAGGCCTACGGTGTCGACGTGACGAGCGGCCCGCTGACCGGCCTGACGGCGCGCGCCGTGGTCGTCATCGACGAGAACGACAATGTGGTTCACGCTGAGCTCGTCGGCGAGATCAAGAACGAACCGAACTACGACGCGGCACTCGACGCACTGAAGTAAGCGTCCAGCACCCGGACCCGCGCCGCGCCTTTTTGCGCGGCGCTTTCGCATCCGTCGCACGGTTTGTACGGTGCGCGAAGCGAGGGGGTCCGGAAGCGCCCTCCCGGGTTTTATCTTTGCAGATTTCTACAGGACTACTCGCCTTGGCTACGCTGATTTGCGGCTCGCTCGCCTACGACAACATCATGACCTTTGAGGGCCGCTTTCGGGAGCACATCCTGCCCGAGCAGGTCCATATCCTCAACGTGAGCTTCCTGGTGCCGACGATGCGCAGCGAGTTCGGGGGTTGCGCCGGCAACATGGCCTACTCGCTGAATCTGCTGGGCGGCGACGCACGCATCATGGGCGCGCTCGGCGCGGTCGACGCACAACGCTACCTGGATCGCTTCGACCAGCTGGGCCTCTCGCGCGAGCACGTGCTCGTGCTGGAGAACACCTACTCCGCGCAAGCGATGATCACTACCGATCTGGAAAACAATCAGATCACCGCCTTCCACCCCGGCGCGATGATGCAGGCACATCTGAACCACGCTGACGAAGCGAAAGACATCACGCTCGCGATCGTAGGACCGGACGGCTACGACGCGATGACCCAGCACTCCGAACGACTCGCCGCTGCCGGCGTGCCGTTCATCTTCGATCCGGGCCAGGGGCTGCCGCTGTTCGACGGCGCAACGCTACGCCGCATGATCGAGCTCGCCACTTACGTGGCGGTGAACGACTACGAGGCCAAACTGGTGAGCGACAAGACCGGCTGGTCAGTCGAAGAAATTGCCGCAAAGGTCGAAGCGCTGATCGTGACGCGCGGCGAGCATGGCTCGCAAATCCATCACGCGGGCGGTATTGAGGAGATCCCTCCCGTCACGGCCAGGCAGGTACTCGACCCGACCGGCTGCGGCGATGCCTTCCGCGGCGGTTTGCTCTACGGTATCGAGAAGCAGCTCGGCTGGGCCACTACGGGCCGTCTCGCAGGCCTGATGGGCACGCTCAAGATAGAGCATCTCGGACCGCAAAACTATGCGCCCACCCGGGCAGAGATCAACGAGCGGTTCAAGCAGGCATTTGGCTACGATCTGACGTAACGCCAAAGCGCCCGCGCACGAAACACAGCGGGCAAAAAAAATCCCGCCGCCGGAAACCCGGCGACGGGACGGTGATTGAGCAGCGAGACTGAAGGGCTACTCAATCATCGGACACATCGAAATGTGCCTAACGACTCAGCCAGTTACGGACGGCTGCCGGTCGGGAACGGCCATGCTGCAGCCGGGTTCAACGCGGTCTTCACCGTAGCTGCCGGTGCTGCGCTCGTTGCAGCGGGAGCAGCAGGTGCCGGTGCAGCCTTCTTGGCAACAGCCTTCTTCGGAGCAGCAGCCTTCTTGGCAGGCGCAGCGGGGGCTTTCGCAGCCTTCTTCGCAGGGGCCTTGGCGGCCTTCTTCGCGGGGGCCTTGGCAGCCTTCTTGGCAGGCGCCTTCTTGGCAGCGGCCTTCTTGGCCGGTGCTGCCTTCTTGGCAACCTTCTTCGCTGCAACCTTCTTTACTGCTGCCTTCTTTGCCGGTGCTGCCTTCTTCGCTGCAACCTTCTTCACTGCAACTTTCTTGGCTGCAACCTTCTTCACTGCGGCCTTCTTAGCCGGCGCCTTCTTCGCTGCAACCTTCTTCACAGCGACTTTCTTCGCAGCAACCTTCTTCACTGCGACTTTCTTCGCTGCGGCCTTCTTTGCCGGTGCTGCCTTCTTCGCTGCAACCTTCTTCACAGCGACTTTCTTAGCGGCGGCTTTTTTTGCAGTTGCCATCATTTTCTCCTTCAGGTTTTCAGATGAGAGTCAGTTCAAACTACACCCTTCGTCAAAACCCGCTTCCCGCGGACGCTTCTCAGGGCGCGCGCTACGAAGCGGGCTATTCATCGGCGTACGCAGGTGCTGCGCGCTTACGCTAATGAATACGGTAAGGCGCGCCGTGCCATCGGGCACCGCGCGCCAAGTCCAGTCAGCGTCGGATCTCGACGCCGGCAATCGTTTGATCGAGCCGCCGGCCGTCAGGCCAGCGGCTTTTTCCGGGGGGAAGTTTGCCCATCCCACTGAAGGGTTCGCAAAGTGCCTATCATGTTTGTGGGCCGCTAAGGCACCGGGCACGCTTTGCATCAGGCGGTTCTGCTCCTAACCATAACTGCCGCGGGCTCGGCCGGCGGCATCCCCATCAAAGAGTTCGCATTCCAACTGCGTTCAACCGCAGCGCACCCGGGATTACTCCCAGCTCAGCGCACCGCCGGTCTGATATTCAATCACTCGCGTTTCGAAGAAGTTGCGTTCCTTCTTCAGGTCGATCATCTCGCTCATCCACGGGAACGGGTTTTCCTCGTTCGGGTACAGCGGATCGAGACCGATCTGCTGACAACGGCGGTTGCAGATGAAGCGCAGATAGCTCTTGAACATCGACGCATTGAGGCCGAGCACCCCGCGCGGCATCGTGTCTTCTGCGTAACGATATTCAAGGTCGACCGCTTGCTTGAAGATTTCGCGGATTTCCGCGCGGAACTCAGCCGTCCACAAGTGCGGGTTTTCGAGTTTGATCTGGTTGATCAGGTCAATGCCGAAATTGCAGTGCATCGACTCGTCGCGCAGGATGTATTGGTACTGTTCCGCCGCGCCGGTCATCTTGTTCTGACGGCCAAGCGCCAGGATCTGGGTAAAGCCGACGTAGAAGAACAGCCCTTCCATCACACAGGCGAACACGATCAGCGAACGCAGCAGCGTCTGGTCTGCCTCGACGGTCCCGGTCTTGAAGGCCGGATCGGTCAGCACGTGGATGTACGGAATCAGGAATTCGTCTTTCGCGCGGATCGAGGAAACCTCGTGGTACGCGTTGAAGATTTCGCCTTCGTCAAGGCCCAGCGATTCGACGATGTACTGGTAGGCGTGCGTGTGGATCGCCTCTTCGAATGCCTGGCGCAGCAGGAACTGGCGGCATTCGGGCGCCGTGATGTGGCGGTAGGTGCCCAGCACGATGTTATTGGCGGCGAGCGAGTCGGCCGTCACGAAGAAGCCGAGGTTGCGCTTGACGATGCGGCGCTCGTCCTCGGTCAGCCCATTCGGGTCTTTCCACAGGGCGATGTCGCGGGACATGTTGATTTCCTGCGGCATCCAGTGGTTCGCACAGCCGGAGAGATACTTCTCCCACGCCCACTTGTACTTGAACGGCACCAGCTGATTGACGTCAGTCTGGCCGTTGATGATGCGCTTGTCGGCGACATTCACGCGCGCTTCGGAGACGGCGGCGGATGTGTCGGCGGAGGTTTGAGCGGTAGATGGAGTAGCGGCACGGGTGGCAACGGGAGCGACAGCGATGTCGTTCGCGAAGATTTCCTGGGCCGAGGGAGCTTGATGAGGGGCACGCGTTCCGACTTGCGTACCGACAGCCGATCCCGAGGCGTTGCGCAACTCATTCAGTTGCGTAGCGCTCGAGGGAGTTACGGCAGTGATCTCGTCATCCCAGTTGAGCATAAATGTCACCATCAATTTAGAACGGTTTGTACCATCTTTTCACGAGCGATAAAAGAGTTCGCTGATGAAAAATCCTGTTTTCGATTCGCGTTGCGACCTTCATACAACACTTTGGTCAACAGACTGTCTCTGATACCTCATGTGAGGTGACCCAAACATGTGTTGTCGAAGTGCTTCGCTCTCTCGAGAGAACATCGAATCGAAGCGATCCCGATGCTCTGAAAACTGTGCTGTGTTGCCTGATGTACTGCCTGGCTTTTGCACGTTGCCTTGGCTGTTGCTAGTTCGTCAGCACGAGCAAGGCAAAGTTCAATGAGTCGTGAGAGCTGGCGAGCGCGTGTTGCCCGTATGTTGCTCGCGTGCTGCGCGCTTCTTCGTGTCGAGCGCCTGGGGTTGCCTGGTAGTGCGTGCTGCTGTTCGTTACTGTTTGTTGCTGCTTTTCGCTGATGCTGATCGCAAGACAAGTGCCCGGTCGAAATCGGGTCGACGCCTGGCGAAAGCCAGGCATCGACCCTGAACGATTACTGGCAAGCCTCGCACTCGTCGAAGCCAGGATCGCCCGGACGCATCATGCACACCGGACCATCGGCTTCAGGCGCCGCTTCGACTGCGACTGCCGGCGCAGCTGCTGCCGCCTGCAGACCGCCCGACGCTGCGCCACCGCTCACGCCGAAGCCACCTGCAGCGCCGCCGCCGATACCACCCGCGCCGCCAGCACCTTCACCGCCGCCCGAGCTCACCGCGTTCAACGCGCCGTGCGCCACCGTCGATTTCTCGACGTGCGTCGCCGCCATCGTGCGGAGGTAGTAGGTCGTCTTCAGGCCGCGCAACCAGGCGAGCTTGTAGACCTCGTCCAGCTTCTTGCCCGACACGCCACCCATATAGATGTTCAGCGACTGCGCCTGGTCGATCCACTTCTGACGACGCGAGGCCGCCTCGACCAGCCACGTGGCGTCGACTTCGAACGCCGTCGCGTAGATCGCGCGCAGGTCGGCCGGGATGCGGTCGATGCGCGAGAGCGTGCCGTCGAAGTACTTCAGGTCGGCGACCATCACTTCATCCCACAGGCCGCGCGCCTTCAGGTCGCGCACCAGGTAGTCGTTGACCACCGTGAATTCGCCCGACAGATTCGACTTCACATACAGGTTCTGGAAGGTCGGTTCGATGCAGGCCGACACGCCGATGATGTTGGAGATCGTCGCCGTCGGCGCGATCGCCACGCAGTTCGAGTTGCGCATGCCGTACGTTGCGATGCGCGAACGCAGCTCCGTCCAGTCCATCGACTCGCTCGAATCCACTTCCACGTAGCCGCCACGCGCGTCGGCCAGCAGCTTCAGCGTGTCTTGCGGGAGGATGCCGCGATCCCACAGCGAACCGCGGTAGCTGGAGTAACGGCCGCGTTCCTGCGCCAGCTCCGTCGACGCGTAGTAGGCGTAATAGCAGACCGCTTCCATCGACGTATCAGCAAACTTGACCGCCTCTTGCGACGCGTACGGCGTGCGCAGCAGGTGCAGGCAGTCCTGGAAGCCCATGATGCCCAGACCCACCGGACGGTGCTTCAGGTTCGAGTTACGCGCCTTGGCAACAGCGTAATAGTTGATGTCGATCACGTTGTCGAGCATGCGCATGGCCACGCTGACGGTGCGCTTCAGCTTGTCGTGGTCGAGCACCAGCGTGCCGTCGGCCTGAGTCTTCAGGTGGGCGACGAGGTTCACCGAACCCAGATTGCAGACGGCGATTTCGGTGTCGCTGGTGTTCAGCGTGATTTCCGTGCACAGGTTCGACGAGTGGACGACGCCCACGTGCTGCTGCGGCGAACGGATATTGCATGGATCCTTGAACGTGATCCACGGATGGCCGGTTTCGAACAGCATGCCGAGCATCTTGCGCCACAGTTGCGCCGCCGGGATCTTCTTGAACAGCTTGATCTCGCCGCGCGCGACCTTGTCTTCGTAAGCTGTGTAAGCTGCTTCGAACTCGGCGCCGAACTTGTCGTGCAGATCCGGGCAGGTGGACGGCGAGAACAGCGTCCAGTCACCGCCTTCGTGCACACGCTTCATGAACAGGTCGGGAATCCAGTTCGCCGTGTTCATGTCGTGCGTGCGGCGACGGTCGTCACCGGTGTTCTTGCGTAGCTCGAGGAATTCTTCGAGATCCAGGTGCCACGATTCCAGGTACGCGCACACCGCGCCCTTGCGCTTGCCGCCCTGGTTCACCGCGACAGCCGTGTCGTTGACCACCTTCAGGAACGGCACGACGCCTTGCGACTTGCCGTTGGTGCCCTTGATGTGCGAGCCGAGCGCACGCACGCGCGTCCAGTCGTTGCCCAGACCGCCGGCGAATTTCGACAGCAGCGCGTTTTCCTTCAGCGCTTCGTAGATGCCGTCGAGGTCGTCGTCGACCGTCGTCAGGTAGCACGACGACAGTTGCGAACGGCGCGTGCCCGAATTGAACAGCGTAGGCGTGGACGACATGAAGTCGAAGCTCGACAACACGTTATAGAACTCGATGGCGCGCGCTTCGCGGTCGATCTCGTTCAGCGCCAGGCCCATCGCTACACGCATAAAGAATGCCTGGGGCATTTCGATACGCACGCCGTCGTGATGCAGGAAGTAGCGGTCATACAGCGTTTGCAGGCCGAGGTAGCCGAACTGCAGGTCGCGATCGGCGTCGAGCGCGGCGCCCAGGCGCTTCAGATCGTACTGTTGCAGCTTCTCGTCGAGCAGCTCGGCTTGCACGCCGCGCTTGATGAAGGTCGGGAAGTACTCGGCGTAGCGCTCACCCATTTGCGCCTGGGTGACTTCCTCTTCGAGGATTTCGCGGCGAATCGTATGCAGCAGAATGCGTGCGGTGACCTGGCTGTACGCCGGATCTTTTTCAATCATCGTGCGCGCAGCGAGAATGGCCGAGTCGTAGACCTGGCTCATCGGCACGCCGTCGTACAGGTTCTTCACCGTTTCCGTGACGATCGGCTCGGCGCTCACCGCGTCGCCCAGGTTTGCACAGGCCGATTCGATGATGCCGCGCAGCGCCACCATATCCAGCGGACGCGACACGCCACCGTCGGTGACGGTGAGGCCGAGCGAACCGTTCGGCGCTTCGACCGCATCATGGCCACGCTCCTGAGTGCGCTTCTCGCGATACAGCACGTACGCACGAGCGACGTTGTGCTCGCCGCCGCGCATCAGTGCAAGTTCGACCTGATCCTGGATGTCTTCAATATGGAAGGTGCCGCCGTTCGGGCGGCTGCGCAGCAGCGCGCGCACCACGCTTTGCGTGAGTTGCTCGACCAGTTCGCGCACGCGTGCCGACGCCGCGCCTTGCCCACCATTGACGGCCAGAAAGGCCTTCGTCACGGCGATGGCGATCTTCGACGGCTCAAACGACACTACGCTGCCGTTGCGGCGGATCACCTTGTAGTCAGCGAAGGTCGCTTGCGGCGCGAGCGCCTGCGTGCCCGGCACCTGGCCGCCGAAGTTCTGGCCAGCGGTTGCGCCCTCGTACCGGGTCGACGCGTTATCGGTGGTTTGCATGTGCAAAGCTCCTGGTCCTGGAAGTGTGCGAAGAGAATTCGCGGATTAATACGAACGCTGCGCCGCCAGCGCAAGCGATGAGGTGCAGGAAAAAGACCGGCTGAGCCAGGTGGCGGGATGCGACAGCAATGAAGCCAGATTCGAGTTGTTGATGGTCTTCATTGTCCGTGTCGCGATCACTTGCTAAGCCCCTTTCCTGAATGCTTCTTTCTGGACGCGGCCGGCGGTCTCTCCGGCTGCACCGCAGGAATATTTTTGCTGTCGGGAATGCTTACGGCGCCCCGCTACAGAGCGGGACACCGCATAACTTATGCACCCGGTTATTCACATGGTTATGCACAGGACACACAACATATAGTGCAAAACTGAACCCCTAGCACCAAGTATAGTGGAGTTTCGGGACAGCGCAAATTGATTTATTTCGCCTTGCGGGGTTGACTTTTGCGCTTGCGATGCCCTCATGCATGGCCCGGAAAACGAGGCTGGGCCTGGCTCTCCACCTATCTCGCAAATGGGGACGGAGGGTCGTTACCGCGTTTTGGAAAACTTTAGATAGGGGAAGTACTGATCCGCGAGTTGTGTGTCGCGCCGCAGGCGACACCACTCGAAATGTGGCCCAGGATCGGTCTTGCGGCCGGGTGCAATGTCCGAGTGACCGGCGAGCGATTCGACCGGATAGCGGAGCGTCAGCGCTTTCACGAGCGCTCCCAGCGTCTCGTATTGCGCGGCTTCGAATGCGGTTGCGTCGCTGCCTTCCAGTTCGATGCCGATCGAGAAATCGTTGCAGCGCTCGCGGCCGAAAAAGTTCGACGCACCGGCATGCCATGCACGCTGCTCGCACGAGACATATTGCTCAAGCGCACCGTCGCGATGGATCACGAAATGCGCGGAGACCCGCACGCCACGCAGATGGGTGTCGTAGTACGGGTGTGCATCGCAATCGAGACGGTTCAGGAACAGGTCCGCAATCGCGGTGCCGCCGAACTCGCCGGGCGGCAAGCTCATGTTGTGCACCACGATCAGGCTCGGCACCGCGCCTGCGGGACGCGCCTCGAAGTTCGGCGACGGCAGCTTGCACGCGAGCGTCACCCAGCCATCGGCGTCGACGGTGAAGCCACCGTTCATCGGGCGTCGCGGCCCGTCGGTCGCGCAGCGCGACGTTGCGCGTGAGCGGTGCAGCAGAACGGCTCGCCCGCCACGACAATCGAATCGCTCGCCGGCGCATGCACGCCGCACTCGACACAGCGGATCATCGGCTCAGGCAGTTGCAGGGGTCTCGACGCACGGGCCTGCGCACCGCCGCCTGCCGTCGCTCCGGCTCCGTTGCTGGAAGCGCGGCCGCCTGCAGACCCACCTGCGGGACCACCGGGCGCGCCGGTACGCTGTGCGTTTTGCGCGTCGGAGCGACGCAGCGCCTTCACCAGCCATTGGCCGATGACGAACATCAGGATCAGCAGAAAAATTTGTCGCATGAACCGCTCACACTACAGGACGGTGCAACAGCACCTGGAAAACGAAACGGCTACCGACGTACGCCAGCAGCAGCGCCACGAATGACGCCAGCACCCAGCGCAGCGCCGCACGGCCGCGCCACCCTGACACCTTGCGGGCGGTCAGGAGCGCACCGAACATCAGCCACGAGAGAATCGCAAAGACGGTCTTGTGATCGAGCCGCAGCGCGCGGTCGACCAGTTGTTCGCTGAACATAATCCCGGAGAGCAAGGTCAGCGTGAGCAGCACGAAGCCGGCGCTGATCAGACGGAACAGGAGCTTCTCCAGCGTGAGCAGCGGCGGCAGCGTGTCGAGCCAGCTCGACAGCCAGCCGTTGCCGGCCGCGGCGCCCTGGCGCTGCAGTTCACCGCCGCGCATCGCATGCAGGCGCCGCTCGACCAGCAGCATCAGCACCGCGTGCAGCGCGGCAATCGCAAACAGGCCATAGGCGACATTGGCGATCAGGAAGTGCAGCTTGAACATCGGCGCGGCCGAATACGACAGCACCCGCACGCCGCCGAAGGCGAGCGGCAGCAGCGAGGCCACGCAGGCGAGCGGCAACACCAGCAGTTGCAGACCGTCGAGCGGGAAGAAAAAACTTTCGATCCAGTAGATCCCGGCGCCGAGCCAGAACATCGCGGAGAGCGCGAACGCGAAACCGAACACCATCGCGTTCTGCGGGAAGATGGTGGTATGCAGCAATACGCCATGTGCGAGCAGCGCTACAAACAACAGCAACCGGCCCGGCGCGCTGAACGCGGCGACCGACGGCGTGCTCGCCACGGGTGGTAGCGCGGGCACGCTCTCGAGCACCGGACGCAACGCGGTGTGCCGGTGCGAGCGCCAGCCCGCGACGGCGAGACCGCCGTACAGGAGCGCAGTGAGGGCATACAGTACAATATCCATATTCGAAGTTTACACTAGGCCCCTGCTCCGCGACGTGTCCCGCGTCGCGCCCTGCTCCGGCCGCACAGTTCATCGCTCCCCATGCTCGACAATCTGACTCAACGGATGGCGCGCGTCGTCAAGACGCTGCGCGGCGAAGCCCGGCTCACCGAGGCGAACACCCAGGAGATGCTGCGCGAAGTGCGCCTCGCGCTCCTTGAGGCCGACGTGGCGCTGCCTGTCGTGCGCGAATTCATCGCCAAGGTGAAGGAGAAGGCGCTCGGCGAGGAAGTCATCAGCAGCCTGTCGCCTGGTCAGGCGCTGGTCGGCGTGGTGCAGCGCGAGCTGACCGCGATTATCGGCGGCGACTACGAAGGCAAAGCGGTCGAACTGAATCTCGCCGTCACGCCACCCGCTGTCATCCTGATGGCGGGTCTGCAGGGTGCCGGCAAGACAACCACGGTCGGCAAGCTTGCCAAGTTACTACGCGAAAAATACAAAAAGAAAGTCCTGACCGTTTCGTGCGACGTGTACCGTCCGGCTGCTATCGCGCAGTTGAAGACGGTGACCGAGCAGGTCGGCGCGGATTTCTTCCCGTCGGAACCCGATCAGAAGCCGGTGGACATCGCCCGCGCCGCCGTGGATTGGGCCAAGCGTCACTATCACGATGTGCTGCTGGTCGACACCGCCGGCCGTCTCGGTATCGACGAAGCGATGATGCAGGAAATCGCTGCGCTGCACAGCACGCTGAATCCCGCCGAAACGCTCTTCGTGGTCGACGCGATGCTCGGCCAGGACGCGGTCAACACCGCCAAAGCGTTTAGCGACGCGCTGCCGCTCACCGGCGTGGTGCTTACCAAGCTCGACGGCGACTCGCGCGGTGGCGCGGCGCTGTCGGTGCGTCACGTGACCGGCAAGCCGATCAAGTTCGTCGGCGTCGCCGAAAAACTCGACGGTCTGGAAATTTTCTATCCCGACCGGATGGCGAACCGGATTCTCGGCATGGGCGACATTCTCGCCCTCGTCGAGGAAGCCCAGCGCGGCGTCGACGTGGAAGCCGCGCAGAAGCTCGCCAACAAGGTCAAGAAAGGCGGCGACTTCGACCTCAACGATTTCCGCGCGCAGCTCACGCAGATGAAGAGCATGGGCGGCCTGTCGTCGCTGATGGACAAGCTGCCCGCGCAGTTCCAGCAGGCCGCCGCCGGCGCCAACATGGGCATGGCCGAGTCGCAGATGCGCCGCATGGAAGGCATCATCAATTCCATGACGCCCACTGAGCGCGCCAAGCCGGAGCTGATCAAGGCTACCCGCAAGCGCCGCATTGCAGCGGGCGCGGGCGTGCAGGTGCAGGAGGTCAACCGCATGCTGAATCAATACGAGCAGATGCGCACGATGATGAAGAAGCTCAAGGGCGGCAACCTGCAGAAGATGATGCGCGGTATGAAGGGCATGCTGCCTGGCATGCGCTAGGCCTCGCTGCCTGCATTCGGGCTGCATGATCCGGGTCCGCCGGATCGTCCCAACGACCAGCGCGCGCGTTTCGGGACGCACGGGTATATGCTGTAGCGCGCGCCGTCGTTATTTCTCACACTAATGTATACAGCTACCGCCCGCCAGACGTCATGAATCGCGAAGAAGCTCTCCACATATTCCGCCACTCCGAAGAAATCGTTTCGGCCCACGACGTCAATGCGTCGATCAGCGGAATGGCTGCGGCCATCGCCGCCGAAATGAGCGAGGAGTTTCCGCTCGTACTCTCGGTGATGGGCGGCGCGGCGGTGTTCACCGGCATGCTGTTGCCGCACCTCGATTTCCCGCTTGAGTTCGACTACATCCACCTCACCCGCTATCGCAACACCACCAAGGGTGGCAGCGAGATGCAGTGGCGCGTGGCGCCGGCCGAATCGGTAAAGGATCGCGTCGTGCTGGTGCTCGACGACATCCTCGACGAAGGCGAGACGATGGCCGCGATCCGCGACCGCATCCTCGATATGGGCGCGAAACGCTTCATGAGCGCGGTACTGTGCGAGAAGATCATCCCGAAGGCCAAGCCGCTGCGTCCGGACTTCTGTGGCTTCGAAGTGCCGGACCGCTATGTGTTCGGCTGCGGGATGGATGCGAAGGGATACTGGCGCAATTTGCCCACGATTCGTGCTTTGACCGACGGGGCGTGAGGGACTGCGCTTAAACCGCGGCGGCTGTGGTCTGGTCAGCGGTCAGCGCCCGGCAACAAAAAAGCGGCCTGCGTGGCCGCTTTTTTGTTGATCTCAGCGCGTTGAAACCGGCGACGCGCAACTCACAGCTGATGCACGAAGGACCGGATCCCACCGAGAATCATTTCGACCGAGATCGCCACCAGCACGAGTCCCATCAGCCGTTCGAACGCCATCATCGTGCGCTCGCCTAGCCACTTCTGGATGCGCTCCGCCAGCATCAAAACAATCGCGCAAACCAGCATGGTCACGGTCAACGCACCGATCCACTCGAACGTCTTGCCGGGCGCCTGCGAGGTCAGCAGCATCACCGTTGCCAGCGCCGACGGACCTGCGAGCGCGGGGATCGCGAGCGGCACGATCAGTGGCTCGCCGCCGCGCGTGTCGTTGCCGAATGGGCCGTCCGGATGCGGAAAGACCATGCGGATCGCGATCAGAAACAGCACGATGCCCCCGCCGATCCGCAACGACTGGTCGGTGAGACTCATCATCCGCAGAAAGCGGTCGCCGACCACCATGAACACCAGCAGGATCGCAAACGCGATCGCCACCTCGCGGAGGATGACGACGGTCCGCCGATCCGGCGCCACCCCGCGCAGGCAACTGATAAAGAGCGGGATGTTGCCCAGCGGGTCGGTGATCAGAAGAAGCAGGACGGTCGCAGACAGGAAGTTGTACTCCACCGTCCGCCCCGGTTAATGCGCGAGTGCTGCGCGGATCTTCTCCGACACCGTCTGCACGGCGCTCTCAACCGGCAGCAGCGTCGCTTCGGTATCGCGGCGCGCCTGATACTCGACCTTGCCTTCCTTCAGGCCGCGGTCGCCGATCACCAGACGGTGCGGCACGCCAATCAGCTCCCAGTCGGCGAACATCACGCCCGGGCGCTCGCCGCGGTCGTCGAGGATCACGTCCACGCCAGCTGCGACCAGTTCCGCATACAGCTTGTCGGCCTGCTCGCGCACAGCGTCGCTGCGGTCGTAGCCCATCGGGCACAGCACGACTTCGAACGGGGCGATTGCTTCCGGCCAGATAATGCCCTTGTCGTCGAAGTTCTGTTCGATCGCCGCGCCGAGGATACGCGTGACGCCGATGCCGTAGCAGCCCATTTCCATCCGCTGCGGCTTGCCGGTTTCGTCCAGAAACGTGGCGTTCATGGCTTCCGAATATTTCTTGCCGAGCTGGAACACGTGGCCCACTTCGATACCGCGGCAAATGTCGATGACGCCCTTGCCGTCCGGCGACGGGTCGCCCTTCTGGACATTGCGGATGTCTGCGACGACTGGCTCCGGCAAATCGCGGCCCCAGTTCACACCAGCGATGTGGTAATCCACCTCGTTCGCGCCGACCACGAAGTCGCTCATGTTCGCGACCGTGCTGTCCGCGATCACCTTGACCGGCTTCTTCGTATTGATGGGACCGAGATAACCAGGAGGCGTGCCGAAGGTCGCGACAATTTCCGCTTCCGTCGCCATGCGGAAGTCAGCCAGACCCGGCAGCTTGCTCGCCTTGATCTCGTTCAGATCGTGGTCGCCGCGCAGCATCAACAGCCAGACCGTCGGCTCGGCGCCTTCGTTTTCGGTCGCCAGCACGATCGACTTGATGGTGCGCTCGAGCGGGATATTCAACAGCTCGGCTACGGCCTCGCACTTTGCCTTGCCGGGCGTGGCGGTCTTCTTCATCTCTTCGGCGGGCGCGGCGCGCTGCGCGATCAGCGGCAGCGCTTCCGCCGCTTCGACGTTCGCCGCGAACTCCGAGGTCGGGCAGTAAGCGATCGCGTCTTCGCCCGTGTCGGCAATCACGTGGAACTCGTGCGAGCCGCTGCCGCCGATCGACCCGTTGTCCGCCGCCACTGCACGGAAGTCGAGACCGAGGCGCGTGAAGATGCGCACGTACGCGTCGTACATCTTGCGATACGACTCTTTCAGACCGTCCAAGTCCTTGTCGAACGAGTACGCGTCTTTCATGATGAATTCGCGGCCGCGCATCACGCCGAAACGCGGACGGATCTCGTCGCGGAACTTCGTCTGGATCTGATAGAAGTTCACCGGCATCTGCCGATAGCTCTTGATCTGGTTGCGGGCAATGTCCGTGACCACTTCCTCGTGCGTCGGCCCGATCACGAAATCGGACTGCTTACGGTCCTTGAAACGCAACAGTTCCGGCCCGTATTTCTCCCAGCGACCCGATTCCTGCCACAACTCGGCCGGTTGCACCGCCGGCATCAGCAGTTCGATCGCGCCTGCCCGGTTCATTTCCTCGCGCACGATGGCTTCCACCTTGCGGATCGAGCGCAGGCCGACGGGCAGGTAGTTATAGATGCCGCCTGCCACGCGACGGATCATGCCGGCGCGCACCATGAGCTGGTGGCTGACGATTTCGGCGTCGGCCGGGGCTTCTTTGAGGGTGCCGATAAAGAAACGGGAAGCTTTCATTCAGAATTTTTCCAAAAGCGGCGGCGCCGGAGCGACCGCCCGAAAGGTGAAAACGGTGGGGAACTCGACAAAGGCGCGACAAAGACGTCACAAACGCTTCGCAGACCTGTGAAAAACCCTTAGGCCGAAGCCATCGCCATACGTGCCACCACGGCGCCGTTGCGCCGGATGGCCCACAGACAAAGGCTATAGCAAACGCGCCTATGTTGCGGCGAATCAGTCCAATCCAGAGCGATCCGCTGCGTCAGGCCCGTTATCTGTTTATAATCAAAGCAATTTTAAAGGATTCGAAGGTGGTTGTATGCTGGATCGTGAAGGCTTTCGCCCGAACGTCGGCATCATCCTCTTGAACGCGCACAACGAGGTGTTTTGGGGCAAACGGCTCCGTGAACATTCCTGGCAGTTTCCGCAAGGGGGCATCAAGTATGGTGAAACCCCCGTGCAAGCGATGTATCGGGAGTTACACGAAGAAACCGGTCTGCTTCCGGAGCACGTCAAGATCATCGGTCGCACGCGCGACTGGTTGCGCTATGAGGTGCCGGACAAGTTCATCAAGCGTGAAGTACGCGGTCATTACCGCGGCCAGAAACAGATCTGGTTCCTGCTTCGGATGGTGGGGCGCGACTGCGATATTTGCCTGCGCGCCTGCGATCATCCGGAGTTCGATGCGTGGCGCTGGAACGAGTACTGGGTACCCCTCGACTGTGTGATCGAGTTCAAGCGGGATGTGTATCAGTTGGCGTTGACGGAGTTGTCCCGTTTTCTGCGCCGTGCTGCGCCGCGTTCGGATAAACCTGGCGGCCATCACGGGCCGCGCTATCCCCGGATAGCGTCGACCGTGACGGAGATGCAGGAAGTGTCGGTAACGACCGTAACGGTTGAGACTACGATTCGCACGACGATCGAGTCCGACTGCGGACCTGCCGACAACACCCTGACCCAGCCAGGTCTGCGCGACTAAACCCTGTGCGGCTTTCTGCGCCGCATCTGCCGGTGCGGCTCATGAAAAGCCGCGCCGGCGTTTCGAGGAAATCATATTGAAAGCATTTGCTCTCGTCGTGGCGTGCGTCGCCACCGGCGCCCTGCTGGCTGGTTGTTCGAACACCCCCACCAACAAGGATGACAGCGCGTTTACGTATCTGCTGGATCGCAAGCCTAACTGGACCGAAGACAAGGTCGACACACTGCCCTCGCTGCCGCTGGCTTCCAATCTGATCCCATTCGATGTATCCGGCAACACGCCGCTGAAGTTTGCGGTCGACGCGAAATCGCTGTCGGTTGGCAATGACGGTGTGGTGCGCTACACGGTGGTCGTGACGAGCCCGAGCGGCGCGCACAACGTGAACTACGAAGGAATTCGCTGCGATACCTATGAGTGGCGCCAGTACGCCGCTCTCAATGCGGATCACGATGGCTGGGACAACACCGTCGCCACGGCGTTTGCGCGTATCGAAGACAGTACGCTGAACGGCTATCAGGCGTCGCTCTATCAGGACTACTTCTGCGCGAACAAGATTCCGACGGGCTCAGCCAAGACGATCGTCGATAACTTGCGCATGCACCGTACCGCGGCGTCGCAACTTCATTGAGTTTCGCGCGGTTTGCACGCTTACCTTTCCTTTCGGGTTAGCGTGATATCAGACCAGTACGAGGTTGTCGCGGTGGATCAGTTCGGGCTCCAGCATATAGCCCAGCACGCCTTCGATATCGCCACTCGGGCGGCGCTGAATCAGCTTGGTCTCGGCGCTGCTGTAGTTCGTGAGTCCCCGCGCGACCTCGCGTCCCGCCGCGCTTAAACAGGCAATCACCTCGCCACGCGCAAACGCGCCCTGCACGCCGACCACGCCGATCGGCAGCAGGCTCTTGCCGCCTTCCGTCAGCTTTTCGACCGCGCCGTCGTCGATCACCACGTGTCCGCGCACCTGCAGGTGATCGGCCATCCATTGCTTGCGCGCCGCCATCCGCGCGGTGCGGGCAATCAACTGGGTACCGATCGCCTCGCCGGTGGCGAGCCGCGCCAGCACATCAGGCTCCCGACCGCTCGCGATTACCGTATTGGCGCCGCTATGGGCCGCCCGCTTGGCAGCGAGAATCTTGGTCAGCATGCCGCCGCGGCCGAGACTCGAGCCCGCGCCACCGGCCATCGCCTCAAGCTCTGGTGCGCCAGCGTCGGCCTGCTGGACGAGCGTGGCTGACGGGTCCTTACGCGGATCAGCGGTGAAGAGACCTTGCTGGTCGGTAAGGATGATCAGCGCATCGCCTTCGATCAGATTCGCCACCAGTGCGCCCAGCGTATCGTTATCGCCGAACTTGATTTCATCGGTAACGACCGTGTCGTTTTCATTGATGATCGGCACCACGCCCAGGCGCAGCAGCGTCAACAATGTGGAACGTGCGTTCAGATAGCGTTCGCGGTCGGCCAGGTCGGCATGGGTCAGCAGGATCTGCGCTGTGCGGATCGAATGTTCGGCAAAGCGGCTCTCGTACACTTGCGCGAGCCCCATCTGCCCGACAGCGGCAGCCGCCTGCAACTCGTCGATCTCGCGCGGGCGTTTGGTCCAGCCAAGCCGCTGCATCCCCTCGGCGATAGCCCCAGAACTCACCAGCACGACCTCTTTGCCCTGCGCCCGTAAGGCGGCGATCTGCGCCGCCCAGCGGCCGATCGCGGCATGGTCCAGGCCGCGCCCGTCATTAGTGACGAGGCTCGACCCGACTTTCACTACCAATCGCCTGGAGTCTGCGATGACGGAACGCATTCTGCGCGGTCTCCCAAGATGATGCGGATGCTGGCCGGCGACCCTATTCGGACACGCCGGCGCCCAAGCTATGCCCGTTTATTCCTGCGGCTGGACCGGGTCACCGGTTTCACCCGACGCCGCGCCCTGTTGCTTCTCACGGAAACGCACGTCTGCGGCGAGATCTTCGGCTTCCGCCTGGCGCTGCGCGTCCGAATGCGCGGCGATATAGTCGTACACCGCGTAGATCAGCGCTTCGCATCCCTGACCCGTCAACGCCGAGATTTCGAATACCGGGCCGTCCCAGCCAAAGCCTTCGCGGAAGGCCGCGACGCGCGCTTCACGCTCGTCTTCCGGCACCATGTCGAGCTTGTTCAGGACCAGCCAGCGGGGTTTTTCGTACAACAGTTCGTCGTACTTGCGCAGTTCGTTGACGATCGCCTTGGCTTCCGCAACCGGATCGACCTCAGCATCAAACGGCGCGATGTCGACGATGTGCAGCAACAGCCCCGTACGCTGCAAATGGCGCAGGAACTGGTGCCCCAGGCCGGCGCCTTCTGCGGCGCCCTCAATCAGCCCAGGGATGTCGGCGATCACGAAGCTGCGGCTCGGCCCGACGCGCACCACGCCCAGATTCGGCGCGAGTGTGGTGAACGGATAGTCGGCAATCTTCGGCTTCGCGTTCGACACCGAGGAAATGAAGGTGGATTTGCCGGCATTCGGCATGCCGAGCAGGCCGACATCGGCCAGCACCTTCAGCTCAAGACGCACCATGCGGCGTTCGCCCGGCTTGCCGTCGGTCTTCTGACGCGGCGCGCGGTTCGTGCTGGACTTGAAATGCAGGTTACCGAGGCCACCCGCGCCACCCTGCGCGATCTGGACGCTCTGATTGTGCTCGGTCAGGTCGGCGATCAGCTCGCCGGTCTCCATGTCCGAGATAGTCGTGCCAACCGGCATGCGCAGCGTAACGTCGTCGCCACCCTTGCCGTAGCAATCCGCACCGCGACCGTTTTCGCCGTTGCGCGCCAGATGCTTCTTGGCGTACCGGTAGTCGATCAGAGTGTTGATGTTGCGGTCCGCCACAGCGTACACGCTGCCGCCGCGGCCACCGTCGCCGCCATCCGGACCGCCGAACGGGACGAACTTCTCGCGGCGCATCGACGCGCTGCCATCCCCTCCGTCGCCGGCGATGACTTCAATCCTCGCTTCGTCAATGAACTTCATGCCTAACTCCGTCCCGTATCGTGTTGCTATTTTGCCGTGCCCGCCGTGCGTTGGACAATCGACCGATCGGCCATCCGCGCGGGCTCACGACACCCTTCTCAGCCGTGAACCTGGAATGAAAAAGGCCCCGCTAACTTCGCGGGGCCTTTGTTCCGGTCCTGAAGCCCGTGCCTGAATAAACTCAGGCTGCTGCCGGGACTACGTTGACCGTTTGCTTCTTCGCTGCGCCCTTCGTCGTGAACTTGACGTGGCCGTCCGTCAGCGCGAACAAGGTGTGATCCTTGCCGATGCCGACGTTTTCGCCCGGGTGCATACGCGTGCCGCGTTGACGTACGATGATGCCGCCAGCGTTGATGGCTTGACCGCCGTAAACCTTCACGCCGAGACGCTTCGACTCGGAGTCGCGGCCGTTACGTGACGATCCGCCTGCCTTTTTGTGTGCCATTTGATAGCTCCTTAACCGGTGCGCTTACGCGTTGATCGCGTCGATGCGCAGTTCGGTGTAGTTCTGGCGGTGGCCGCCATGCTTCTGGTAGTGCTTCCGGCGACGCATCTTGAAGATGGTCACTTTCGCGTGACGACCTTGCGACACGACGGTAGCCTTGACGGAAGCCCCACTGACCAGCGGCGTACCGAACTTAATCGATTCGCCTTCGCCCACTGCGAGAACCTGGTCGAGCGTGATTTCAGCGTCAATGTCTGCCGGTATCTGTTCTACTTTAAGTTTTTCGCCGACGGCAACTTTATACTGCTTGCCACCGGTTTTTATGACCGCGTACATTGAGAACCTCACTCTGTGTTCATTTTTCCTACGCACCACGCGCGGAAACCCGTGATTATACATAGAGTTAGCTGCGCGGTCAAAACTCATTGACCGGCGCCGCAAGGCCTCGCAGAGCCCGGCCGGACGGGGCGCCGTGCTTCGATCCCGCAGGCTGCGGCCCGGAACTGTCGCGATTCGCCTTATAATTCGCGGCACTACCCAATTCAGCCATCATGTCGTCGACTGCCACCCCCTCTCCCAACGCCGCCAGCCTGCTCGCTCCGATCGCCGAAGACATGGAGCAGGTGAACCGCGTCATCCGGCACCGCCTGGCGTCCGAGGTGATGCTGATCAACCAGATTTCCGAGTACATCATCAGCGCCGGCGGCAAACGCCTGCGGCCCGCGCTGCTGTTGCTGGTGGCCGGCGCGCTGGGTGAGACGACGGGGCACCGGCACGAACTGGCCGCGGTGGTCGAATTCATCCATACGGCCACCCTGCTGCACGACGACGTGGTTGACGAATCCGACCTGCGGCGCGGCCGTCAGACAGCGAACGCCCTGTTCGGCAACGCGGCAAGCGTGCTGGTGGGCGATTTCCTGTATTCGCGCTCGTTCCAGATGATGGTCGGGGTCGGCAAAATGAGGGTCATGGAGATTCTTTCGGAGGCGACCAACATCATCTCCGAAGGCGAGGTCCTGCAATTGCTCAACATGCATGACGCCGACGTGGACGAAGCGCGCTACATGCAGGTAATCCGCTACAAAACGGCCAAGCTGTTCGAGGCGGCGGCCCAGCTCGGCGCGGTGCTGGCAGGTTCGGATGCGACCACCGAAGCCGCGGCCGCGGAATTTGGCCGGCGCATCGGCACAGCCTTCCAGATCATGGACGACTGGCTCGACTACACCGGCACGGCCGAATCCATGGGTAAGAATGCCGGGGACGACCTGCGCGAAGGCAAGCCCACACTGCCACTCATCTACCTGATCGAACGCGGCACGCCGGAGCAGTCGGCGCTCGCGCGCGAGGCGATCGAGCAAGGCGGCACGGACCGTTTCGATACCATTTTCGAGGCGATCACCCGCTCCGGCGCGCTGGATCACACGCTGGAATGCGCGAAACAGGAAGCCCAGGCCGCGGCTGCAGCAATTTCTTCGTTCCCAGATTCCATTTTTAAAGAGAGCCTGCTACAATTATGCTCTTACTCGACGGCGAGACAGTCCTAAACGGGACTTAAACGCCGAACCAGTCTGAATCGAGTTGGCAGTATCCAGCAGTCCAAATCGGGGTGTAGCTTAGCCTGGTAGAGCGCTACGTTCGGGACGTAGAGGCCGGAGGTTCGAATCCTCTCACCCCGACCAGATTTTGAAAAAACCGCGCAATGTTGTGCGGTTTTTTTTCGCCTGTCGTTTGCGCAATCGTCGTGCGCTTCTAGCCTTGTTGTCCCTATGCCTTTTGGCCAGGAAGGCACGCACGGTCCCCTCTGCTATATTCTTTCCATCCCGGCCCCCTACCAGTTCGCGACACGTGGAACAACTACCCTTATGGGCGCAGATAGGCGCCGTCGTCCTGCTGCTTATCTGTTCCAGTTTCTTTTCCATCTCCGAAACGGCGATGATGGCACTCAACCGCCACCGCCTGAAGCATCTCTCCAATCAGGGCGCACTCGGCGCCAAAACCACGCAAGGGCTGCTCGCGCACACCGACGAGTTGCTGAGCGTGATCCTGATCGGCAACAATCTGTTCAATACGATCATCCCGGTGCTCACCACCTCGGTCGCGCTGCATACGTTCGGGCGCAACAATCTGGTGCTGTCCATCGCAACCGGCATCGTCGCATTCCTGATCATCGTGTTCGCGGAGATCACGCCGAAAATTGTCGGCGCCACTTTTCCGGAAAAGATCGCACTGCCGGCGAGCCTGCTGATCGCACCGCTGATGCGCGCGACCAGGCCGATTGTCTGGTTCGTCAACCTGTTCGCCAACACCATCCTGCGCATCCTGCGTATCAATACCAAAGGCGCGCACGATCAGCGGCTTTCGACTGAGGAACTGCGGACCATCGTGCTCGAGTCTGGCAGCTTCATGCCGACCAAGCACCGCAGCATCCTGTTGAACCTGTTCGATCTGGAAAACATCTCCGTCGACGACGTGATGATTCCGCGTCGCCGGATCGAGGCGCTCGATTTCGACGCGCCGTTCGAGCAGATCCTGCATCAGCTCGAGACCTGCTATCACAACAAGTTGATCGTCTATCAGGGCGACATCGACCGCGTGCTCGGCGTGCTGCATGTACGCAAGACACTATCAGCGCTACACAACCAGGAACTGGAGCGGGAGACGTTGCGCGAACTGCTCGCCGAGCCCTATTTCGTGCCGAGCGGCACACCGGTGTTCCAGCAGTTGCAGTATTTTCAGGAAAGCCGTCACCGTACGGCACTGGTCGTCAACGAATATGGCGAACTGCAGGGTCTGGTCACGCCGGAAGACATCATCGAGGAGCTGATCGGCGAGTTCACCACGTCGATTCCGCGAGGCGCAAACTCGCGCGGCGGCTGGAACGAGGAAGGCGAGTGCATCGTCGCGGGCAGCATGCCGTTGCGCGAGCTGAACCGTTGGCTACAGTTGACGCTGCCGACCGACGGGCCAAAAACGCTCAATGGGTTGATTCTGGAAGTACTCGAGGAAATCCCCGACGGCGATGTGTGCGTGCAGATTGGCGAGATCAAACTCGAGGTGATGCGCAGTGACGATCAGGCGGTTCGCACCGTCAAGGTATTTAAGCCCGGTTCACGCTCGGGGGCGAAGAGCAAGGCGCCGCGACGCTTGACCGGAGAGGCGTGAGGCACGCCTGGCCATCCGGCTGAATAGCGGCCGCGACCGGCGTAACGGATGATGGAGTCGTTGTGTTCTACAGGCGGCTCCAGCCGGTTTCCAATGTCATCCTCTTACCGTTCCGCGCCGGCGGCCCCCACGCATCACGCGGTGAATCATGTTGCTGCGGGCAACGTATCGCACCGTGCCCTCGCGACTGAAGCCGAGGCGATCGCTGGGTCGGCCATATCCACACCGCCTGCGCCATCTCAACCGTCAGGGGTCAGGCCGTTTGCCGGGGCAATCCGCGACGACGTTACCAGTCGTAGCGCAGCACCCGGGCTGGCCGATGCCGACAACACCCCCGCCGTCCGTCTGCGGAACGAGACGCTGCGGGAAGCCACGCGCCGCAATGCATCCGACCTGCATATCGAACCGGCCGAACAGGGTTGGCGGATGCGTCTGCGAATCGATGGCGTGCTGCATGCCATCGGGCAACCACCCGCGCATCTGCGCGACGCGTTCATCACGCGCGTGAAGGTCCTGGCGCGCATGGACATCGCCGAACGACGGATTCCGCAGGACGGCCGCCTGCGCATTGCAACGAGCCCGGGGCGCTTCGAAGACTATCGGGTGAACTCTCTGCCCACGCTATTCGGCGAAAAACTGGTGCTACGCCGCCTAGACGCACTACCCACGGCGCTCTCGCTCGATTCGCTCGGGCTCGATCCCGCTCAGCGCGTTGCGCTCGAAACGGCCATCGGCGCACCGCATGGACTAGTGCTCGTGACCGGTCCAACCGGCAGCGGCAAGACACTCTCGCTGTACTGCTTCCTGCAGATGCTGAACGCCGAATCACGCAATGTCTGCTCCGTCGAAGACCCCGCTGAAATCCAGCTGGCCGGCATCAATCAGGTCAGCGTGCGCGAGAAGGCCGGCCTCACGTTCGCTGTCGCGCTACGCGCCTTCCTGCGCCAGGATCCTGACGTGATCATGGTCGGCGAGATTCGCGATGAAGAGACCGCGGACGTCGCCGTCAAGGCCGCGCAGACCGGCCACCTCGTGCTCTCCACGCTGCACACCAACGACGCGCCCGCTGCCATCGCTCGCCTGATCGATATCGGCGTCGAGCCGTACAACCTCGCTGCGGCGCTACGGATGGTCACAGCGCAACGCCTCGTGCAGCGACTGTGCGTAGCGTGCCGGGCGCCGGCGCCGCAATCGGCAACGGCCTTGAATGCGGCCGGCTTCGCCGATGACCAACTCGACGGCTGGTGCCCTTACGAAGCGAAGGGCTGCGAAGCATGTCACGGTATCGGCTACCGCGGGCGCATCGGCATTCACCAGGTCATGCCGGTGTCGGACGCGATGCGCGAGCTGATCGTTGCAAGCGCGGGCACCCATGCGCTCGCCCGCCTTGCTCACACCGAGCACGTAACCACGCTGCGCGATGCCGCGCTAGCGCGCGTGCGGGACGGTACGACCAGTCTCGCCGAAGCCCTGAGCGCTACCGAGGTCGCATAACGATGATGAATCGTGCATCCTCCGACACCGAAATGCTCGACGTGCGTTTTGCATGGCGCGGCGTCGACGCAACCGTCACGCAGCATAGCGGCACGCTGATTGCGCCAGACACGGACGCCGTCCGAGCCGTGCTCAAGCGCGACAAGCTGTTCGTCGTCGAGATCAAGGCGCTTGGGCCGGCGCCGCGTCCCAAAGCTCGCGCGGCTGACGTGACGAGGTTCACGCGCCAGCTCGCAAGCCTGCTGCGCGCCGGATTGCCGCTCGCAGCTTCGCTCGATCTGCTGGCGCAAGCACCTGCGCCCCGTCAGCGCGGCATGTCGCGGATCGTCGGTGCCTTGGCGCGCGACATCACCGGCGGCCTGAGTTTCTCCGCGGCGCTGGCGCGGCATCCGGTGCAATTCAACGCGCTGTATTGCCAGCTGGTCGCGGTCGGTGAAGCGGCCGGTGCGCTGCCTGCCGTGCTGGCTCGCGTCGCGGAGGACCGCGAACGCGGCGCCGCACAACGCGCCAAAGTAAAGGCGGCGCTGACCTATCCGGTCGCGATCCTGTTGCTGGCGCTCGCCATCACGGCAGCACTACTGGTCTGGGTCGTGCCAACCTTCAAGCAGATCTTCGACGGCTTTGGCGCACGCTTGCCGGTGCCGACGCAGATAGTGATAGCGCTATCCGCCGGCGCAGCACGGTGGAGCGCGCCCGCGCTAGCATGCGCAGTAACGGCCGGTGCCGCCCTGTCCTACCTGCTGCGTCGTTCGGAAGCAGCGCGGATGACGCTTGGCCGACTGTCGCTAAGATTGCCCATAGCTGGCCCACTGCTGGCCACGTTATGTGCCGCCCGCTGGAGCCGCGCACTCGGCACCCTGCTGTCCGCCGGCACGCCGCTCGCCGACGCGTTCGACTCGCTGACGCACGCCACCGGCAACGCGTGGTTCGATCGCGCCACCGTCGACATCGCCGCCCGCCTGCGGCGCGGCGAACGCCTGGCCGCGGCGATGCGCGCGGTACATTGCTTTCCGCCCGAAGTGGTTCAGCCGGTTGCGGTCGCAGAGGAGTCCGGTGCATTGGACGCGATGCTGATCGACGTGGCGTCACTCAGCGATCGTCAGGTCGACGAAAAGATCGGCACACTTGCCAGCCTGTGCGAACCGCTGGTGATCATCGTGCTGGGGACGCTGGTCGGCGGCCTTGTGATTGCGATGTATCTTCCCATCATTCAACTCGGCAACGTGGTGTAGCATCGCAGCCGAATCCCACTCTTTTGCCATGCTGGCTAACTACGCAACCGTGTCAGACACTTCCTTCAGCGCGCTTCATGGCCACGTTGCGGCCGGCTTCGGCGCCAGCTTTGGCATCTTGCCGGCTGGCCTGCAATTCACCTTCGCTATCGTTTTCGGGCTGGTCATCGGCAGCTTTCTGAGCGTGGTAGCGCATCGCCTGCCCATCATGCTCGAGCGGGCGTGGCACGACGAAGTCAGCGGCACGACCGACCAGCCGCCAGTGGACGATGGCCTGCCGGCGCGCTACAACCTGTGGCTGCCGCGCAGCGCATGCCCGCACTGCGGACACGTACTGCGTCCTTGGGAAAACATCCCGGTGGTGAGCTACGTGTTGTTGCGCGGGCGATGTTCCGCGTGCAAGGCCCACGTGTCGATACGCTATCCGTTAATCGAGATCGCTAGCGCTGCCTGCGCGGCGGGAGCTCTGAGCGTGTTCGGTCCTACCACGATGGCACTCGCCGCGTTCGGCTTGTGCGCCGCGTTGCTTGCCACGAGCGCGATAGACATCGACACACATCTGCTGCCTGACTCGCTGACGCTGCCGCTGCTTTGGGCCGGCCTGATCGTCAATTTCAACGGCATGTTCGCCAGCCTGCATAGTGCGGTCGCCGGCGCGATTGCGGGCTATCTCGTACTGTGGGTAGTCCACTGGGTATTCAAGCTCGTGCGCGGCATCGAAGGCATGGGTTACGGAGACTTCAAGCTGCTCGCCGCGCTCGGCGCGTGGCTCGGTTGGGCCGCGTTGCCGCAGATCGTATTGATCGCCGCGGTAACCGGCGCAGTCGTGGGGCTTGCCGCTACGTGGCGCGGGCGGATGCGCTTCGAAGAACCGTTACCGTTCGGTCCGTTTCTCGCGGCCGGCGGCGCGATCACCCTGTTTCTCGGCTCCCCTCTCTATCTCGCACTCGGAGGCTGACGCATGTTTGCTGTGGGACTGACAGGCGGCATCGGCAGCGGCAAATCCACTGTCGCGGACCTGTTCGCGACGAACGGCGTGGCAATCGTCGATACCGATCTGATTGCCCATCAGATCACCGCGCCGAACGGCGTCGCGATGCCGCAGATCGCCAGCGAGTTCGGTGCCGCGTTCGTAGCAGCGGACGGTTCCCTGGATCGCGCACGCATGCGCGCGCTGATCTTCAGCGACGAGGACGCGCGTCGGCGTCTTGAAGGCATCACGCACCCGTTGATCCGCGCCGAAACCGAGCGTGCGAGAAACGCGGCCAGCGGACCCTACGTCATGCTGGTGGTGCCGCTGCTGGTCGAATCGGGCGCCTGGAAAACACGTGTGGACCGCATATTGACCGTGGACTGCAGCGTCGAAACTCAGGTCTCGCGTGTGATGCGCCGCAACGCCTTCGGCCGCGAACAGGTGCTTGCCATCATCGCCCGTCAGGCAACCCGCGAGGCGCGTCTCGCCGCGGCCGACGACGTCATCGTGAACGACAACAACACCTCGATAGATGAACTCACCAGGCAGGTCGAGGCGCAGCACGCTTTGTACCTGTCGCTCGCCGGCGCGTGAGCCAGATCAACGGCACGGGAGATGGCCCCTCGCGACAGTTCAGTCCTGTCGCAATAAAGAACAGAGGGCGCATTCAAACAATCGCAAAACACGGAGAGAAACATGCAAAAGCGCACCAAAAAAGTGTGTGATTGCTAGGGTAGTCTCACGGCATTAGAATGTTCTGCATTCCCGTCACCGACCACGCCCGAGGCGAGCCCGCTTGATCCTTTACGAGTATCCCTTCAACGAGCGAATCCGGACGCTATTGCGCCTCGAAGACCTGTTCGAGCGCTTCACGTTCTTTCTGACTCAGGAAGACGCCAGGGAACATCATGTCGCGCTGACGACATTGTTCGAAATCTCTGAGGTCGCGGGTCGCGCGGATCTGAAGTCGGATCTGATGAAGGAACTCGAGCGGCAACGGCAAACGCTTGCACCGTTCCGCGGCAATCCGGGTATCGAGCAGAATGCCCTTGAGGCCGTACTGGGCGAGATCGAACAGACGCTGTCAGGACTGTCCCAGATGCAGGGCAAGACTGGCCAGCATCTTGCAGACAATGAATGGCTCGCGAGTATCCGCAGCCGTGCAATCATCCCGGGCGGCACCTGCAAATTTGACCTGCCGTCTTACTACGCCTGGCAGCAAACTCACCCGGATCAGCGCCGCCAGGACATCGCCAAATGGGTCACTCCGCTTCTGCCGTTGCGCGATGCAGCGACCATCGTTCTGCGTCTGGCGCGTGAATCGGGTCAGGCGTCGAAGGTGATGGCGATGCAGGGCAGCTACCAGCAGATGTTGTCTGGCCGCTCGTACCAGTTGATGCAGGTTCGGGTTCAGCCGGAGCTGCGGGTCATTCCCGAGGCAAGTGCCAACAAGTACATGCTGTGGGTACGCTTCACCGTGCAAGATGGCGATCTGCGGCCGCGCGCCGTTGATGTCGACGTGCCGTTCCAGCTGACGCTCTGCAGCCTGTAACCTGATGGTCACGGCTGTGCATGTGGGGCCGCCTTTCAAACAGCGAAAATGCCCCTATATTAGAAACTTGTCCCGTTTGCGATTGATTGCCTGACCGAATGATTACTGTCGTTAAATGCCCAACCTGCGCAAAGGAAGTCCGCTGGACGCCTGAAAACCGCTTCCGCCCGTTCTGCTCCGACCGTTGCAAGCAGATCGACCTCGGTGCGTGGGCCGCCGAGAAATACAAGATCGGCGGCACTGACGAAGAAGCGCCTTCAGACGACGAACCGAGCGGCGACTACAACCCGCACTGAGTGCTGGGTTGCGTCGGCGCATTTCCCAGCGTCTTGCGCGCCACGCCGTTATTCCGCAGCAAGCCACTCCAGCACTGGAATGGTCGCGGGCAGCAGCGGCGAAACCTCCGCAGGCAGCGATTGCCAGACAAATGCCTGCCCCTCGCGGCCATGCGGATCACCTGTCCACTGTGTCACCTTGCAGAAATAAAGCCGCACATAGGCATGCGGATAGTCGTGCTCAAGCGTATGCCAGCGATGGCTCGCCTTGACCTCGATGCCCAGTTCCTCGTGCAGTTCACGGGCCAGCGCCGCTTCGACTGATTCACCCGGCTCCAGCTTGCCGCCCGGAAATTCCCAATAACCTTCGTAGGGCTTCCCCGCCGGCCGTTGCGCAAGCAGATAGCGCCCATCGGGCTGCACCAGCACGCCGACCGCGACTTCGGTGACAGGGCGGCCAGTTGGGTTCGCAGCAGGCGCGTGAGTGGTGTTGGTGGCGTCCGTCATGCCTGCGACTTCCGGCCTGACCAGTCCCGCGCAAACTGCCACGCCACGCGTCCCGAGCGCGAACCGCGTTCGAGCGCCCACACCAGTGCATCGCCGCGCGCCGATTCGATCTCAGCGGCAGCGCAGCCAAAATGCTGCAGCCAGTGCCCGACGATCGCCAAATAGTCGTCCTGCTTGAACGGATAAAAGCTGACCCACAGGCCGAAGCGCTCCGACAGAGAGATCTTTTCTTCGACCACTTCACCCGGGTGAATCTCGCCATCGGACGTGTGCTTGTACGTCTCGTTGTCACTCATGTACTCGGGCAACAGATGGCGCCGGTTCGACGTGGCGTAGATCAGCACGTTATCGGACTGGGCCGCCACCGAGCCGTCGAGCGCCACCTTCAGTGCCTTGTAGCCCGACTCGCCATCCTCGAACGACAGGTCGTCGCAGAACACGACGAAGCGCTCCGGGCGCTCCGAGATCAGGTCGACGATATCGCCCAGGTCGTGCAGGTCGTCCTTGTCTACTTCGATCAGGCGCAGCCCGTCTTTTGCGAAAGCGTTCAGGCAGGCCTTGATCAGCGAAGACTTGCCGGTGCCGCGCGCGCCTGTCAGCAGCACGTTGTTGGCGGGCTGCTTGCGCACGAACTGACGTGTGTTCTGCTCGATCAGCCCTTTCTGGCGGTCGATGTTCTGCAGATCGTCGAGCGTGATGTCCGAGATGGCCGGCACCGGCTGCAGGTAGCCGCGCCCCTGGCGCTTGCGCCAGCGGAAGGCGACCGCTGCCGACCAGTCGACGTCGGGCGTAGCAGGCGGAAGCACGGCTTCCAGGCGGCCGAGCAAAGCCTCGGCACGAGTCAAAAACTGTTCGAGTTTATCCATGACGAAAATTTAGGCTGATCGGATACTGGCTTACGAGCGATAGTCGGCGTTGATGCTCACGTATTCATGCGACAGATCGCACGTCCAGATCGTGGCATGCGCGTCACCGCGACCGAGTACCACGCGAATCAGGATCTCGGCCTTCTTCATCACGCGCTGCCCGTCTTCCTCACGGTACTCCGGATTGCGGCCGCCTGCCTTGGCGACCAGCACGTCGTCCAGATACAGATCGATCTTGCCGACATCGAGATCCGTCACGCCCGCGTAGCCGATTGCCGCGAGGATCCGGCCGAGGTTCGGGTCCGACGCGTAGAACGCCGTCTTGACCAGCGGCGAATGGCCGATCGCATACGCGATCTGGCGGCATTCGGCCACGTTCGCACCGCCTTCGACCTGCACCGTCATGAACTTGGTGGCACCTTCGCCGTCACGCACAATCAGTTGAGCCAGTGTCTGCGCGACCTCGGTCACCGCATCGCGCAGTGCCGCGTAAGCGGGCGAATCGGTGCTCGTGACCGCCGGCAGGCTCGACTTGCCCGAGGCGATCAGGATGAACGAGTCGTTGGTCGACGTATCGCCGTCGATCGTGATGCAGTTGAACGAGCGGTCCGCGACATGCTTGACCAGCGCATCGAGCACCGGCTGCGAAACCGCTGCGTCGAACGCGAGGAAGCCCAGCATGGTCGCCATATTCGGCTTGATCATGCCGGCGCCCTTGCTGATACCGGTCATCGTCACCGTGTGGCCGTCGATCGTCACCTGGCGCGAGGCTGCTTTCGCCAGCGTGTCGGTGGTCATGATGGACTGCGCCGCCTCGTACCAGTGCGCGGCCCGGCGATTCTCCAGCGCAGCAGGCAGGCCGGCCTTCAGGCGATCCACCGGCAGCGGTTCGAGAATCACGCCGGTCGAGAACGGCAGCACCTGCTCGGGGGCGACGCCGGTCAGACGCGCCAGTTCGACGCAAGTCTCGCGAGCATGCGCGAGACCCGGCTCGCCGGTGCCTGCATTCGCGTTACCGGTATTGATCACCAGCGCCCGAATCGCCTTGCCGCCCGCGCGAACGTGGTCCAGATGCTCGCGGCACACCGTGACAGGCGCCGCGCAAAACCGGTTCGACGTGAACACGCCGCCAACCGTCGCGCCTTCTTCAACAGAAATGACCAGCACGTCCTTGCGGTTCGGCTTACGAATGTTCGCTTCAGCCCAGCCTAGCGTGACGCCGGCGACGGGATGGAGTTGAGCGGGATCGATCGAGGGGAAATTGACAGCCATGGTCGCGACCTGTCTAAGTTGAAAATGCCGGCATGGAGCCGGCATCGGAAATCACAATGGGGTGGAACGACGTGCGACGCACCACCGCGGAGTCGCCAGCAAAACGCTGGGTAAAACGATGCGGCGCGCTCGAGGCGCGCCGCTGGGTCAATCTCAAGCAATCTTGCCGTGGCACTGCTTGTACTTCTTGCCGCTGCCGCAGGGGCACGGATCGTTACGGCCCACCTTCGGCACGTTGTCTGCAAACGGTTCGGCCGCTGCACGCGCTCCGCTGTGACTCATCGCGTCGCCGATCATGGCGGCGGTCGCCACTTCAGCCGCTACAGGCGCGGCGGCTTCCACAACTTCGGCATGTCGGAACTCGACATTCTCGAGGTGGCTACCCTGCTCTTCGAAATCCTCGGCAGCCTGTTCCAGTTGTTCCCGCGATTCGATCTGCACGTTCATCACCGTGCGCGTGACGCTGAGCTTCACATCGTCCAGCATCGCAGCAAACAATTCGAACGCTTCGCGCTTGTATTCCTGCTTCGGATTCTTCTGCGCATAACCGCGCAGATGGATACCCTGGCGCAGGTGGTCGAGCGCGGCGAGGTGTTCGCGCCAGTTCCGATCCAGCGTCTGCAGCAAGATGGAGCGTTCGAAGTTGCTGAAGGACTCGCGGCCAACCAGCGTCACCTTCGATTCGTACGCTTCGTCCGCCGCGGCGATCACGGCTTCGAGAATCTCGTCCACATTGATCGAGGACGATTCGTTGATCATTTCCTGAATGGCGAGATCGAGCTGCCACTCTTTGCGCAGCACTTCTTCGAGCTCGGGCACGTCCCACTGTTCTTCGATACTGCCTGCCGGCACGAACTGATGGACGATGTCGGTGATCACGCCATGGCGCATGGCGCCGATGGTTTCCGTGATGTCATTCGCCTCGAGCAATTCATTGCGCTGCTGGTAGATCACCTTGCGCTGATCGTTCGACACGTCATCGTATTCGAGCAACTGCTTACGAATGTCGAAGTTGCGTGCCTCGACCTTGCGCTGCGCCGATTCGATCGAGCGCGTGACGATGCCCGCTTCGATCGCCTCGCCTTCCGGCATCTTCAGGCGATCCATGATGGCACGCACGCGGTCGCCGGCGAAAATACGCAGCAGCGGATCTTCCAGCGACAGATAGAAGCGCGACGAACCCGGGTCACCCTGACGGCCGGCACGGCCGCGCAACTGGTTGTCGATCCGGCGCGACTCGTGGCGTTCGGTGCCGATGATGTGCAGACCGCCCGCGGCCTTCACCTGATCGTGCAGTGCCTGCCACTCGTCGTGCAGCTTCTGGATACGGCGTTCCTTCTCGTCCGACGGGATAGCCGGGTCGGCTTCGATAAATGCAGCCTGCTTCTCGGCGTTGCCGCCCAGCACGATGTCGGTACCGCGGCCGGCCATGTTGGTGGCGATGGTCACGCGCTTCGGACGGCCCGCTTCCGCGACGATCTCGGCTTCCCGCGCGTGCTGCTTGGCGTTCAGCACTTCGTGCGGCAAACCGGTCTGCTTGAGCAGATGCGACAGCAGTTCGGAGTTCTCGATCGACGTGGTGCCGACCAGCACCGGCTGGCCACGCTCGTAGCAATCGCGGATGTCGCGAATGACGGCGTCGTAGCGTTCCTTGGCCGTCTTGTAGATCTGATCCTGCTTGTCGACCCGCCGGGACGGGCGGTTCGTCGGGATCACGACCGTTTCCAGCCCGTAGATCTCGTTGAATTCGTACGCTTCCGTGTCCGCCGTCCCGGTCATGCCCGACAACTTCGCGTACATCCGGAAGTAGTTCTGGAACGTGATCGATGCGAGCGTCTGGTTTTCGCTCTGGATCTTGACGTGTTCCTTCGCCTCGACGGCCTGGTGCAGGCCATCCGACCAGCGGCGACCCGACATCAGACGGCCGGTGAACTCGTCGACGATCACGACTTCGCCGTTCTGCACCACGTAATGCTGATCTTTGTAGAACAGCGTGTGCGCACGCAAGGCGGCGTACACGTGGTGCATCAGCGTGATGTTCTGCGGCGCGTAGAGGCTTTCGCCTTCGCCGATCAGGCCCCACTCGGAGAGCAGGCGCTCGGCCTTTTCGTGGCCCGATTCGGTCAGGAACACCTGACGGCCTTTCTCGTCCAGCGTGTAGTCGCCCGGCTTTTCGACGCCGGTACCATCCGCCTTTTCCTCGCCGATCTGACGCTCGAGCAGCGGCGGCAGCGCATTCATGCGCACGTACAGCTCGGTGTGGTCTTCAGCCTGACCGGAGATGATCAGCGGCGTACGCGCTTCGTCGATCAGGATCGAGTCCACTTCGTCGACGACCGCAAAATTCAACGACCGCTGCACCCGCGCATCGGTCTCGTAGACCATGTTGTCGCGCAGGTAGTCGAAGCCGAATTCATTGTTCGTGCCGTAGGTGATATCCGCGCCGTAGGCCTGCTGCTTCATGCCATGGTCCATCTGCGACAGGTTGATGCCGACTGACAGACCGAGGAAGTTATACAGACGCGCCATCCATTCGGCGTCGCGTTGCGCGAGGTAATCGTTCACCGTCACGACGTGGACGCCGCGCCCGGTCAGCGCATTCAGGTAGACCGGCAGCGTAGCGACGAGCGTCTTGCCTTCGCCGGTGCGCATTTCGCCGATCTTGCCGTAATGCAACACCATTCCGCCGATCAGCTGGACGTCGAAGTGGCGCATTTTCAGGACGCGCTTGCTCGCCTCCCGGCACACCGCGAAGGCCTCCGGCAGCAGTTTGTCGAGCGACTCGCCGCTGGCGATGCGCTGGCGGAATTCACCCGTTTTGGCGCGCAGTTCGTCATCCGTCAATTGCTCGATCTGCGGTTCGAGCGCATTGATCGCCGCGACGGTCTTTTGATATTGCTTGACTAGCCGCTGGTTGCGGCTGCCAAAAATCTTTTGTAGAAAACCGGTGGTCATCGGATCGGTGTCTGCGTCGCGGCTTCGGCTGGTTCACGGCATGCGGTTTGATCGCATGCCGGTCCGGGGTCGGAAGTGCCTCGGCGGCTTAGTCCAAGAGTGAATTCGAATCGGGCATTTTAGCACGCGCCCCAGAGCGCGCCTGTGTCACAGGCGCGACGTAGGGATAGCGTGTAGAGCTCCGGCCAGAGCCTCGATGAGCCCGGCCCGGGCCACATCCCGCGCGGTACAATCCCGGCGTGAGCGCACATTGTGTGCGACCACGCCCTACTATCCTACATGAGCCGCTCCCCGTCGTTTTCAAGGCCGCCGCCCAGGCAGTTCAACACGCGCCGCCCGCAACCGGTCTCCGAAGTGCTCAAGCGCACGGATGCGTTTGCCGCCCTGCGCGCCGGTGTGGAGCAGATCGCCTCGCTCGAGAAGGATCTACGCGAATTGTTGCCGGATTATTTGGGTTCGAGCGTTGAACCGGGTTTTATCAAGGATGGCGTACTGGCACTTTTTGCCGCGCATAACGCGCTGGCGGCACGTTTGCGGCATCTTGAGCCGCGGTTGTTGTCCGACCTGCAGCAGCGCGGCTGGTCGGTCAATTCCCTGAGAATCCGTGTGCGTCCGCAGGCGGTAAAAGAGCCGCCGCCCGTCAAACAGGCGCGCATGACCCCGGCAGGCGCCGATGCCTTGCACGCGCTGAGCGAGTCGCTCGCGCCATCGCCGTTGCAGGCCGCGCTTGCGAGGATGGCGGCCCGGCATCTACGGAATCGCGAGAGCAAAAAATAAGCGGCCCAAGGGGCCGCTTATTTTTTCTACCTGAGAGAGCCAAACCCGACCGCACTGCATCACGCAGCGGGTCGCTAGCGGAAGGAATCAGGCAAATGCCGTCTGCGTATCGAACGCAAAGCCACGCGGAGCCTTTTGCGTATCTTCAAACGTGACGATTTCGTACGCGTCTTCGTGCTTCAGCAGTTCGCGCAGCAGCGCGTTGTTCAGGCCGTGGCCCGACTTGTACGCCGTGTACGAGGCGAGCAACGGATGGCCGACCACATATAGGTCGCCAATCGCGTCGAGCATCTTGTGCTTCACGAACTCGTCGTCGTAGCGCAAGCCGTCGTTGTTGAGGATGCGGTATTCGTCCAGGGCGATGGCGTTGTCCATGCTGGCGCCGCGGGCAAGGCCCAGTTCGCGCAGCATTTCCACTTCATGCGCGTAACCGAAGGTACGGGCCCGTGCGATGTCACGCACGTACGACGTATGCGCAAAGTCCACTTCCAGCGCCTGGCCGGTCTTGTCGACCGCCGGGTGACGAAAATCGATGGTGAATTTGAGCTTGAAGCCGAAAAACGGGTCCAGACGGGCAAACTTGTCGCCGTCAATGATTTCGACCGGCTTCGTGACCTTGATGAATTTCTTCGCGGCGTTCTGCTCCTCGACACCCACCGACTGAATCAGAAACACGAACGTGGCGGCGCTGCCGTCCATGATCGGAATTTCTTCGGCGGTGACGTCAACGTACAGATTGTCGATACCGAGGCCCGCGCAGGCCGACATCAAATGTTCGATGGTCGAGACGCGCACGCCGTCCTTCTGGAGTACAGAGGCCAGACGTGTGTCGCCGATCGACGTCGTGGCCGCCGGAATCTCAACGGGAGTCGGCAAGTCCACACGCGTAAACACGATGCCGGTGTCAGGAGCGGCCGGGCGGAGCGTCAATTCGACCTTACGGCCGGAGTGAACGCCGATGCCGACAGTCTTGACAATCGATTTGATAGTGCGCTGCTTCAACATGGTGATCTTCTGTTCGATTGAAAATCCCAATCGGGACTTTTTATTCCATAGCGCGAAGTATACTCCATTACCCTGGGAAACGTGATTTCCGAGGAGGTATCAATCTGTTTCTCTACATTACCCAGAGGGTAAAGCGTGACGGGCCGATGTCCCGGAACGGAGGCGTTTCCGGTCATCAGCCCGCGTTACGGCTTGTCACATGAATGCCTTCTGGCCGTTGCCCCGACACAACGTAACGCCGGGAAAAGGCCGTTCGGCACCCCCGTACTAGCTCAACGTGGCGAGGATACTGCCCGCATCGCTGACTTCGAACTTGCCGGGTGCCTCGACGTTCAGCGTCTTGACCACGCCGTCGTCGACCACCATCGCGTAGCGCTGGGAACGAATCCCCATGCCGCGCGCCGACAGGTCCTGCTCCAGACCGAGCGCCCGCGTGAAAGCCGCACTACCGTCCGCCATCATGCGCACCTTGCCCGAGGTGTGCTGATCGCGTCCCCACGCGCCCATGACGAACGCGTCGTTGACGGACACGCACCAGATTTCATCGATGCCGGCAGCGCGCAACTGCTCGGCATGCTCGACATAACCCGGTACATGCTTGGCCGAACAGGTCGGCGTGAACGCGCCCGGCAATCCAAAGATCACCACGCGCTTACCCGCCGTCTGCTCGCGCACGTCGAAGCTGTTCGGTCCGATCGTGCAGCCCGCACGCTCCTCTTCGATTAACTCAAAGACGGTTGCGCCGGGTAGCTTTTCACCCACCTTAATCATGGCTCAGTCCTTCACGTCAATGCGGAGCATGCCCGCACGTCGTCGTGCCGCAGTGAATCGTGCAGTCGCGCACCTGCCCCAACTTTTGCGCTACCTGCCGGCCGCATCTGCCAGCGACAGCCGCCCCATCCGCTTCGCGAATCCGAAGGGGGCACCTGTCCTTGCCGCGTTTTCGGAGAAACCGCGGCCTGCTTTGCCGTCCACTCGCCACGCTCGTGCATTCCCTGCTCGCACGCAATTCACGTGCCGCAGCGAAAGCCTGCTCGTATGCGTCAGTCCGCCTGCTTGCGCAGGAATGCCGGGATATCGTACGTATCGACGCCTTTTTCCTGCAGCGCCTGCACGTGCGATGCCGCCGTGTCACGCGAAGTGCGCCACACTGCCGGCGTATCCAGCGCGCCGTAGTCTGCCGTGCTTGCGTAATGTTGCGGAGCGTGCCCGTGCTGCATTGCACCAACCGGCTGGTTGTCCGTACCGGTACGCAGCAGCGTCATCGGAGCCGATTGCTGCTTCTTCGCAGCACGGCCCAGACCCGTTGCCACCACCGTCACGCGCAGCGCGTCGCCCATTGCATCATCGTATACCGCGCCGAAAATCACCGTTGCGTCTTCCGCCGCGTAGCTCTTGATGGTGTTCATCACTTCGCGGGTTTCCGACAGACGCAGCGAACGGCTCGACGTGATGTTGACCAGCACGCCACGTGCGCCCGACAGGTCCACGCCTTCCAGCAGCGGGCTGGCAACAGCCTGCTCCGCAGCCAGACGCGCGCGATCGACGCCGGCAACCGTCGCCGTGCCCATCATCGCCTTGCCCTGCTCGCCCATTACCGTCTTCACGTCTTCGAAGTCGACGTTCACCAGACCATCGACGTTGATGATTTCAGCGATACCGGCAACTGCGTTGTTCAGAACGTCGTCCGCGCACTGGAAGCACTTGTCCATCTCGGCGTCATCGCCCATCACCTCGAACAGCTTGTCGTTCAGAACGACGATCAGCGAGTCGACGTGATCCTCCAGTTGCTGCGATCCAGCTTCTGCTACACGCATGCGCTTGCCGCCTTCGAATTCGAACGGCTTGCTGACCACGCCAACAGTCAAGATACCCATTTCCTTGGCAATCTGCGCCACGACCGGAGCTGCCCCCGTGCCCGTGCCGCCACCCATGCCTGCGGTGATGAACACCATGTGTGCGCCGCGCAATGCGTCTGCGATACGCTCCCGTGCTTCTTCTGCTGCGGCGCGGCCCATTTCCGGCTTGGCGCCAGCGCCGAGACCGGTGTTGCCGAGCTGGATCACCGACGACGCGCGCGAACGCGACAGCGCCTGCGCGTCCGTGTTCATCACGATGAAGTCGACGCCTTGCACGCCTTTGTTGATCATGTGCTGAACGGCATTGCCGCCAGCGCCACCGACTCCGATCACCTTGATGATGGTGCCGTTGGTTTCGGTTTCCAGCATCTGGAATTCCATGTTGCCTCCGTCAAGATAAAAAATTGCAGCCACTCGGCCGTTATTCGGCAGGAGATCGGGCAACCTCCTGTCGCGCGCCGGCCGCCGGCACCAGCGCGTATTGCGAAATCTGTGCGTACTGCGAATGCTTTAAAAATTACCCAGGAACCAGTCCTTCATGCGCGTGAACACCTGGCCCATCGAGCCGGATTGCACCGCCACCTTGCGGCCGCGCATCCGTTGCGAACGTCCTTCCACCAGCAGGCCCATCGCCGTCGAGTAGCGCGGGTTGCGCACTACATCCGCGAGACCGCCTGCGTATTCGGGCACGCCGATGCGCACCGGCTTCAGGAAGATGTCCTCACCCAGTTCGACCATGCCAATCATCATCGACGCGCCGCCGGTCAGCACCACGCCGGAGCTCAGCAGTTCCTCGTAACCCGACTCGCGCACCACCTGCTGCACGAGTGAAAACAGTTCTTCGACACGCGGCTCGATCACCGCCGCCAGCGCCTGGCGCGACAGCGTGCGCGGACCGCGTTCGCCCAGACCCGGCACTTCGATCATCTCGTCCGGATCGGCCAGAGCCTGCTTGGCGATGCCGTAATCCACCTTGATGTCTTCCGCATCCGGCGTCGGCGTGCGCAGCGCCATCGCGATATCGCTCGTGATCTGGTCGCCGGCGATTGGAATCACCGCGGTGTGGCGGATCGCGCCTTCGCTGAAAATCGCGATGTCCGTCGTGCCGCCGCCGATATCCACCAGCACCACGCCCAGTTCCTTCTCGTCTTCGGTCAGCACTGCCAGCGACGACGCCAGCGGCTGCAAGATCAGATCGTTCACTTCGAGGCCACAACGGCGCACGCACTTGACGATGTTCTGCGCCGCGCTCACCGCGCCCGTCACGATATGCACTTTCACTTCGAGGCGAATGCCACTCATGCCAATCGGTTCGCGCACATCTTCCTGACCGTCGATGATGAATTCCTGGGTCAGGATGTGCAGCACCTGCTGATCGGTCGGGATGTTGATCGCCTTGGCCGTCTCGATCACGCGGGCCACATCGGCCTGCGTCACTTCTTTTTCCTTGATCGCCACCATGCCGCTCGAATTGAAGCTGCGGATATGGCTGCCGGCGATCCCCGTGAATACATTGGTGATCTTGCAGTCGGCCATCAGCTCCGCTTCTTCGAGCGCACGCTGAATAGACTGCACGGTGGCCTCGATGTTCACCACCACACCCTTTTTGAGCCCCTTCGATTCGCTCTGGCCGAGGCCGATCACCTCGTAGTGACCTTCGCCTTTCAGCTCGGCGACGATGGCCACGACCTTCGACGTCCCGATGTCGAGGGCGACCAGCAGATCTTTATAGTCTTTACTCATAGCGTGCTCATTGCGTGTGATGTCCTGTTACTTCTTGCCCTTGTCGGGTTCGGTGATAAAGCGCATCCCTGCTGCGCGAATCGCGAAACCGTTCGGATAGCGCAAGTCCGCATACTCGATATCCTTCCCCCAACGTTGCGTCACTGCTGCCCACGCCGCTGTCAGGCGCTTGCTGCGATCGAGCAGCGTCTGCTGATTGCGCTCGCGCCCCAACTCGATCTGCGTACCGTTCGACAACTTGACCGTCCAGGCGTAACGCGGTGACAGCGTGACCTCTTCCGGCGTCGCACCCAGCGGGGCAAACCACTTCTTGAAGTCGCGATATCGCGCGACCACTTCTTGCGCCGTGCCATCGGGACCGTCGAAGGCCGGCAAATCCTCTTCGAGCTCGCCCTGGTTCGCGGTGAACAGTTCGCCGTCCACACTCACCAGCTGATCGCTGCCCCACGTTGCTAGCGGTTTGTACTCTTCCAGCGTGACAGCCAGTGCATTCGGCCAGACGCGCCGCACACTCGCATGACGCACCCACGGCATCTGCTCGAAAGCCTGGCGCGCCGCGTCCAGATCGACTGTGAAAAAATTGCCCTTTAAGCGGCCCACTACGCCTGCACGCACCGTCGGCGAATTGATGTGCTCGGTGTCGCCGTCGATCTGGATTTCGCGCAGCGCAAAGCTCGGCCGCTGCACCAGCCACACTCCGCCGGCCGCCAGCAGCACGAGCACCAGCAACGCGTGTAACGCGTTGGCGGCGAAATTGAGCTGGCGAACGTTGTTCCACATAGCGTCGGCGTCAGTCCTTCAGCGTGAGCGCCAACACGCTCACGACCAGATCTTTGTAGCTGATGCCAACCGCACGCGCCGCTTTCGGCGGCAGCGAGTGATCGGTCATGCCTGGGGCGGTGTTCACTTCCAGGAAATACGGATTGCCCTGTGCGTCCAGCATGAAATCGGCGCGGCCCCAATCGGTGCAGCCGAGCACGTCGAATGCGCGGCGCGCCAGCGCTTTCAGGCGTGCTTCCTCGGCCGGCGCCACGCCGCACGGAATCAGATACTGCGTGTCATTGGCGACGTACTTCGCGTGATAGTCGTAGAACTCGCCCGCCGGCACGATGCGGATTACCGGCAGATCGAGATCGCCCGCGATACACGCCGTGTATTCGCCGCCGCCTTCGATGCTCTTTTCCACCACCACGATCTTGTCGAACTTCGCAGCTTCTTCGAGCGCGGCCGGCAATGCGTCTGCGCTCTTGACCTTGATCACCGCGACGCTCGAGCCTTCACTCGCCGGCTTCACGAAGAGCGGCAAGCCAAGCTTCGCGACGATGTCCGTTGCACGCGCTGCGTAGTCGTCGCCGCGCAGCACCGCTTCGAACGGCGGCGTCGGCACGCCCAGTTGCTGCCACACGAGCTTGGTGCGGAACTTGTCCAGACCGAGCGCCGAACCCAGTACGCCGCTGCCCGTATAGCGAATGCCGTAGAAGTCCAGCGCGCCCTGAATCTGACCGTTCTCGCCGTAGCCACCGTGCAGCGCGTTGAACGCGCGCACAAAACCTTCGTCTTTCAACGCCGCTAGCGGACGCTCGGCAGGGTCGAACGGATGAGCGTCGATACCGGCCTCACGCAGCCCCTGCACCACGAGGCGGCCCGAGTTGAGCGACACTTCGCGCTCGGCGGATTCACCGCCGAGCAGGACTGCCACCTTGCCGAACTGTTTAGGATCGAAACTGCTCATTTCACACCTTCGTTTTGCGCGAGACGACCCGGCACACCGCCAATCGAACCCGCACCCATCGTGATCACCACATCGCCGTCGCGCACGAGCGTCGTGAGCGCGTCCGGCACTTCTTCCACTGTTTCGACAAACACCGGCTCGGTCTTGCCCGCCACGCGAATTGCGCGAGCAAGCGCGCGGCCATCTGCGGCGACGATCGGCGCTTCGCCTGCCGAATAGACTTCGGTCAACACCAACGCATCGACGGTGGACAGCACTTTCACAAAATCTTCGAAGCAATCGCGCGTACGCGTGAAGCGGTGCGGCTGGAACGCGAGCACCAGACGACGACCGGGGAACGCACCACGTGCCGCGGCGATCGTCGCGGCCATTTCGACCGGGTGATGGCCGTAATCGTCGACCAGCGTGTAGGTGCCGCCGGGTTGATCAACCGTCGTAACCGGCACCTCGCCGTAGCGCTGGAAGCGTCGGCCTACGCCGTTAAAATCTGCGAGTGCTCGCTGGATATCGGCATCTTTCACTTCAAGTTCAGTCGCAATTGCAATTGCGGCCAATGCGTTCTGCACATTGTGCGTACCGGGCAGGTTCAACACGATGTCGATCGGTGCCGCATCTTCACGCAGCGCCGTGAAATGCATGCGGCCATCGTGAGCCTCGACATTCACCGCGCGCACCTGTGCCTCGGCCGCGAGACCATAGCGGATGATCGGCTTCGACACGAACGGCAGGATCTCCTTCACGTTCGGATCGTCGACGCACAGCACCGCGATGCCGTAGAACGGCAGCCGATGCGTGAACTCGATAAACGCCTGCTTGAGCCGCGCAAAGTCGTGGCCGTAGGTGTCCATGTGATCGGCGTCGATGTTCGTGATGACCTCGATCACGGGGAACAGATTCAGGAACGACGCATCCGATTCGTCCGCTTCGGCCACGATGAAGTCGCCGGTGCCAAGGCGCGCATTCGCGCCAGCACTGATCAGCCGGCCGCCGATCACGAAGGTGGGATCGAGGCCGCCTGCGGCGAGCACGCTCGCCACCAGCGAGGTAGTAGTCGTCTTGCCGTGCGTGCCGGCGATGGCAATACCCTGCTTCAGGCGCATCAGCTCCGCGAGCATCACTGCGCGCGGCACGATCGGAATATGCCGATGACGCGCGGCGAGCACCTCCGGGTTGTCGCTGCGCACCGCAGTCGAAACGACCACGGCATTGGCGCCTTCGATGTTCCCGGCGTCGTGACCAATCGCAATGCGCGCGCCGAGTGCGGCGAGCCGGTCGGTCACGGCGTTCTTCGCGAGGTCCGAGCCGCTTACCTGATAGCCGAGATTCACCAGCACCTCGGCGATACCGCTCATCCCTGCACCGCCGATGCCGACGAAGTGAATATGTTTAACGATGTGTTTCATTGTTGCCTTCCTTCTGTGCTCGGGCTCTGGCTCGGGACTACGCCTGCCACGGTGGCGCAAATCTGCGCGACCTGTTCGGTGGCATCGGGTTTCGCGAGCGAGCGCGAACGCTCTGCCATCTGCGCGAGCGTCTCGCGAGTCTGGCTACGCAACCAGGCGACGAGACCCTCCGCCGTCAGATCGCGTTGCTGCACTACCAGCGCCGCGCCGTGATCGGCGAGGAACGCTGCATTGGTTGTCTGGTGATCGTCGACTGCGAACGGGAACGGCACGAAAAACGCGGCCACGCCCACTGCCGCAATCTCGGCCACGGTCATCGCACCCGAGCGGCAGATCACCAGATCCGCTTTCGCGTAAGCGTTCGTCATGTCGTCGATGAACGGCACGAGTTGCACGTCCGCCTCTTCACCTTCCAGGGATAGCAAACCGGCTTGCGCGTAATTCGCTTTCAACGCATCGATATGCTTCGCGCCAGCCTGATGCACCACGCGCGGACGCTCCTCTGGCTTGAGCATCGCCAGCGCACGCGGCACGACTTCATTAAGCGCCGCGGCCCCAAGACTGCCGCCGACAACCAGCAGATTCAGCGGACCGCTGCGTTGTGCGTAGCGTGCTTTGGGTGTCAATGTGCGCGCAAGTTCCTCACGAATCGGATTACCGGTCCATTCAGCGTGTGGAAGCGCGTTCGGGAACGCCACGAGCACGCGTTTCGCGACCTTTGCCAGCACCTTGTTCGCGAGACCGGCGATCGAATTCTGTTCGTGCAGTACGAGCGGACGGCCGCTCAGCGCCGTCATCAAACCGGCCGGGAACGTGATGTAACCGCCCATGCCGAGCACGACGTCCGGCTTCACGCGACGCAGCACACTCAGGCTTTGAGCGCAGGCGCGAAGCAGATTGACCGGCAGCATCAGCTTGGTAATCAGGCCCTTGCCACGTAGACCGCCAAAGCGCACATATTCCATCGGGATGCCATGCTTGGGCACGAGCGTCGCTTCCATGCCTGCGGGGTTGCCGAGCCACACGACCTTCCAGCCCCACGCCTGCATCAGGTGAGCAACCGCGAGCCCCGGGAACACGTGTCCCCCGGTGCCGCCGGCCATCACCATCAGCGTGCGCTGTTGCATGGAGGTCATACTTTCCCTCCGCGCATCAGCACCCGGTTTTCGTAATCCACGCGCATCAGCAGACCAATCGCAATACAGTTCAGCAAAATGCCCGAGCCGCCGTAACTGACGAGCGGCAACGTAAGACCCTTGGTCGGCAGAAGCCCCAGGTTCACACCCATATTGATGAAGGTCTGCGCACCGAACCACAGGCCGATGCCTTTCGCGACCAGCCCCGCAAACGTACGATCGAGCGCGAGCGCCTGACGGCCGATCTCGAACGAGCGGCGCACGATCCAGTAGAACATCAGGATCACCACCAGCACGCCCACGAACCCGAGTTCCTCGCCGATCACCGCGAGGATGAAGTCGGTATGCGCTTCCGGCAGGTAATTGAGCTTCTCGACGCTGCCGCCGAGGCCCACGCCGAACCACTCGCCGCGTCCGAAGGCGATCAGCGAGTGCGTCAATTGATATGCCTTGCCCTGTGCGTAACGGTCGTCCCATGGATCGAGATACGCGAAAATCCGCTCGCGGCGCCATGGCGATGCCCACACCAACAAACTAAATGTCCCCACCGCAGTGGCAACCAGCCCACCGAACAGCTTGCCGTTCACGCCGCCGAGGAACAGCACACCCATCGCGATCGCCGCGATCACCATGAACGCGCCCATGTCAGGCTCGAGCAGCAGCAGTGCGCCCACCACGCCTACGGCAAATGCCATCGGCAGGAAGCCCTTGGCGAAGCTGTGCATGTATTCCTGCTTGCGCACCGTGTAGTTCGCCGCGTAGATCGTCACGGCAAGCTTCATGATTTCCGACGGCTGCATGTTCGTGATGCCGAGCGGAATCCAGCGGCGCGCGCCGTTCACGCCCTTGCCGACGTGCGGAATCAGCACGATGACGAGACTGGCCAGCGCGAGCAGGAAGATCTTCGGCGCGTACTTGTCCCACGTCGAAACCGGAACCCGGAACGCGACCACGCCGATCACCGAACCCAGCACCACGAAGACGATCTGGCGCACGAGGAACGCCCAGTCGCGATACGACGCGTATTTGGGCGAGTCCGGCATCGCGATCGATGCCGAGTACACCATCACGATGCCCAGGCCGAGCAGTGCGATCACGACCCACAGCAGCGAGTGATCGTAATCGAGCATGCGCGAGCGCAGCGGACGCACACCGTTGACAGCGCTCGCGAGGCCGCTCGCCGTGCGTGCTGCGCTGGCATCGCCAACTGAGCCGCGCTGCTTGGAAAGGCGCGAACCGAAGCGTTCCGACCAGCTCATATCATCGTCCCCCGTTCGGCAGCGATGTCTTCAACCGTGCTGCGGAACACAGCGGCACGATGCGCGTAATCCTTGAACATGTCGAAGCTTGCACAGGCCGGCGACAGCAGCACGGCGTCTCCCGGTTGCGCGAGCGCTGCCGCGGCGCGGGTGGCATCTTCGAGCGTGGGCTGATCGGTCAGCGCAATGCCGGTATCGGCCAACGCGGCGCGAATCAGCGGTGCATCACGGCCAATCAGCATCACTGCGCGGCACCAGCGCATCACCGGCGCGGCGAGCGGCTCGAATTCCTGGCCCTTGCCATCGCCGCCGGCGATCAGCACGGCGCGCTGTGCGAGGCCATCGAGCGCGGCAACCGTTGCGCCGACATTGGTGCCCTTGCTGTCGTCCACGTAGTCGATACCCTCGATCGACGCGATCAGTTCCACGCGATGCGGCTCGCCGCGATATTCGCGCAAACCGTGCAGCAACGGTGCGCCCGGCAGATCGATGGCGCGTGCAAGCGCGAATGCGGCGAGTGCATTGGCGGCGTTGTGCAGACCGCGGATCCGCAACGCGTCAGCCGGCATCAGACGCTTGAGGGCGATGCTCGGCGGCGCGGCAGTTTCGTTCTTGCGGCGACGGGTCGGCGCGGGTTCGTCGGTGGCGTCGCGGTCGAGCGCTTCGACGAGCCAGACGATACCGTTGTCGCGCAGGAGACCGTAGTCGCCAGGACGCGTCGGCTCAGTCACGCCAAAGGTGACCGCGGGTGCCGCGCCGTCAGCCGCGGGCGCAAGCGCCATCACACGAGCGTCGTCGCGGTTCAGCACGCGCACCGTCTGCGGCCCGAAGATCTTGCCCTTCGCCGCAGCATAGGCATCGAGGCCGCCGTGCCAGTCGAGGTGGTCCTGCGTGATGTTGAGAATGACCGCCGTATCCGGCGCGAACGTGTGCGCCGTCTCCAGCTGGAAGCTCGACAGTTCGAGCACCCAGATGTCGGGCAGCGCGGTGTTGTCGATTGCTTCGGTGAGCTTGTCGAGCACCGCTGGGCTGATGTTGCCCGCCACCGCGACTTTCTTGCCGGCGCGTTCGCACAACAGGCCAGTCAGACTCGTTGTCGTGGTCTTGCCGTTGGTGCCGGTGATCGCGATCACCTTCGGCGCGTAGCCGCTCTCGCCAAGCGTCTTCAGCGCCTGTGCGAAGAATTCGAGTTCGCCCCAGACCGGGATGTCTTTTTCGCGCGCTGCGGCAATCAGCGGCAGCAAATCTGCGGCGAGCGGCGAGAGACCAGGGCTGATCGCCACCAGGTCGACGCCTTCGAGCAACACCGGCGAAAACGGTCCACCGACAAAGTCGGCGTCGACGCCATGCGCTTCCAGTGCAGACAGATTCGGCGGTACTTCACGCGTGTCGGCCACGCGCAACCGACACCCGTGCCGCGCGCACCAGCGCGCCATGGCGAGACCCGATTCGCCGAGTCCCAGCACGAGCACCATCGGCTTTTGCCGATCCCGAAACTTCTCGCCAAACATCGCTTTCCCTTTTACTTCGACAACGGCTTAACGCAACTTGAGCGTGGACAGACCGAACAGACACAGCATCAACGTGATGATCCAGAAACGCACGACAACTTGCGTCTCTTTCCAGCCGGACAATTCAAAATGGTGATGCAGCGGCGCCATCTTGAAGAGACGCCGGCCTTCGCCATAGCGGCGCTTGGTGAACTTGAACCAGGTAACCTGCAGCATCACGGAAAGCGTCTCCGCCACGAAAATGCCGCCCATAATGAAGAGCACGATTTCCTGGCGGACGATCACCGCAACCGTGCCGAGTGCGCCGCCCAATGCCAGCGCGCCGACGTCGCCCATGAACATCTGCGCGGGGTGCGTGTTGAACCAGAGGAACGCGAGACCGGCCCCACCCATCGCGGAACAGAAAATCAGCAACTCACCGGCGCCGGCGATATGCGGAAACAGCAGGTATTTCGAATAGATCGAGCTGCCCATCACGTATGCGAACACACCGAGCGACGCGCCCACGAGCACCACGGGCATGATCACCAGACCATCGAGGCCGTCGGTCAGATTCACCGCGTTGCTTGCGCCGACGATCACCAGATACGTCAGCACGATAAAGCCCCACACGCCAAGCGGATAGCTGATCGACTTGAAGAACGGCAGCATCAGGTCGGCGTGCGGCGGCAAGCCAATTGAAAAGCCACTTCGCACCCACGCCATGAAGAGATCGTAGACGCGCACGTTGCTCGCCTCGGACACGCTGAAGGCGAGATATACGGCGGCGAACAGACCGATCACCGATTGCCAGAAATACTTCTCGCGCGAGGACATGCCGCGCGGGTCCTTGTAGACCACCTTGCGGTAATCGTCGACCCAGCCGATCACACCAAAGCCGAACGTCACCAGGATCACGATCCAGATAAAGCGGTTGGTCAGATCGGCCCACAGCAGTGTCGAGACCGCGATGCCGAGCAGAATCAACACGCCGCCCATGGTCGGCGTGCCGGATTTGATGAGGTGAGTCTGCGGACCGTCCTTGCGAACGGCCTGCCCCACCTTCATGGCGGTCAGCTTGCGGATTACCGCCGGGCCGCAGACGAGTCCGATCAGCAGTGCGGTGATGGTCGCCGCCACCGCACGGAAAGTCAGATAACTGATCACGCGCAAGAAGCTTGCGTCATTCTGCAGCCATTGCGCCAGCGCCAGTAACATGCTTCGGTCCTTCTATTTCAGTGTGCATCGGGCGCTGCGCCCGGTGCGATGGGTTGTGGACTCGTTACGGCGTCCACCACGCCCTCCATTTTCATGAAGCGCGAGCCTTTCACGAGAAGCGTTGCCGAGGCGTCGAACCCAGCCTGCAGCAGTTGTGCAACCAGCGTGGCGACATCGTCGACGTGATGCGCATCCGCGCCGTAGGCGGAGCAGGCATCACGCGAGGCGTCACCGAGTGCGTACAGCGCGTCGATGCCGCGCTCTTTGGCGTAGGCACCGATTTCGCGGTGAAACGCGGGGCCGTGGTCGCCGACTTCACCCATGTCGCCCATCACCAGCACGCGCGGCGAGGGACGCGAGGCGAGCACGTCGATTGCGGCGCGCATCGAATCGGGGTTGGCGTTGTAGGTGTCGTCGATCACCGTTGCGCCGGCGAGCGCTCCAAGCGCCGCACGCTTGACCTGCAGACGGCCCTTCACCGCGCCGAACGATTCGAGCCCGCGCTTGATGGCATCGAGCGAGACGCCCGAGGCGAGCGCGGCCGAGGTAGCGGCCAGTGCGTTGTGCGCGTTGTGATCGCCAAGCACTTGCAACGTGACGTCGAGGTGGCCTTCCGGTGTTTCGATGCTCAGCTGGTTACCGGCGAAGCTGCCTTTCACGGCGGCTTCGGTTGTGCGACCGTCGTTATTGAGTGCGAAGTCGATAATGCGGTTGCCCGTAGCGGCGACGCGCCAGATGCCTGCGTAGGCATCGTCCGCCGGAAACACCGCGACGCCATCCGGCGTCAACGAATGGATCACGCTCGCATGTTCGAGCGCGACCGCTTCGACGGTCGCCATAAACTCCTGGTGCTCGCGTTGCGCGTTGTTCACAACCGCAACCGTCGGCTCCGCGATCTTGCCGAGCAAGGCGGTTTCGCCCGGGTGATTCATCCCGAGTTCGACGACCGCCAGTCGATGCGCCGAGGTAAGACGAAACAACGTCAGCGGCAAACCGATGTCGTTGTTGAAGTTGCCTGCCGTAGCAAGACGCGCTTCGGCACCGACCGCCGCCGCGAAAATCGACGCGATCATTTCCTTGACCGTCGTCTTGCCGTTACTGCCCGTCACGGCCACGAGCGGCATCGTGAAACGACGGCGCCAGCCGTAGGCGAGCGCGCCGAGCGCAGTGCGGGTATCGGCCACCTTCAGGGACGGGACTTGCCAATCCGCAGGGGTGCGCGTCAGCAGCGCCGCCGAGACATTGCGAGCCGCCACATCGGGCAGGAAGTCGTGTGCGTCGAAACGGTCGCCCTTGAGCGCGACGAACAGATCGCCCGGACCCGCGGTGCGGCTATCCGTTGAGACGTGCTCGAACGTGACGCCGTCGTCACCCACGACGGTTGCCGACGGAATCAGTGCTGCTGCTTCGCGCAGGGAGAACATCGCGCCACCTCGCCGTGTCATTCGCCACCTCCGCGAGCTTGCGTTGCCCGCGCGGCCAATGCCAGCCGTGCGTGATCCTGATCGGAGAAAGCGCGTTTCTTGCCCATGATTTCCTGTGTTGCTTCGTGACCTTTACCGGCCAGCACGATCACGTCTTCGCGCGCCGCGCCGCGGATAGCCTGCAGGATGGCGCTCGCGCGATCTTCGATACGGCGCGCCTTCGACGGATCTTTCATACCCGCGGCAATCTGGTCGAGAATCTTCTGCGGGTCTTCGCTGCGCGGGTTGTCGCTCGTCATGACCACGCCGTCCGCCAGCCGCTCCGCGATCGCGCCCATCAACGGACGCTTGGTCGCATCGCGATCACCGCCGCAACCGAACATGCAGATCAGTTCGCCGCCGCGCGCCGCCGCCATCGGGCGTAGCGCTTCGAGAGTCTTTTCCAGTGCGTCCGGGGTGTGGGCGTAGTCGATTACGACGAGTGGTTCGTCGTTCTGCAGGCGGCCGCCGAGCCGTTGCATGCGGCCATTGACCGGTTCCAGCTTCGCCAGTTCGGCAAGCGCGACGTCGAACGGCACATCAGCCGCGAGCAACGCACCGAGCACGCCCAGCAGATTGCTGACGTTGAAGGCGCCGAGCGTCTGGACTTCGACTTCTGCGTCACCCCAATCCGAGGTGGTCAGATAAAACGCGGTGCCGGTCGCGGTGGCGCGCACGTCGGCCGCATGCAGCCATGCGTCGGCCTGCGGCGCTGCGGCGTCCGGTGCCTCACTGCGCGTGCCGAGACCGTAAGCGATGGTTCGCGCGTGGCCTTGCGTGCTGGCAAGCAGGCGCCGTCCGGCTTCGTCGTCGTGATTGATCACGGCACAGCGCAGCCCCGGCCACGCAAACAGACGCGCCTTGGCGGCTTCGTAGGCCTCGAAGGTGCCGTGATAATCGAGGTGATCCTGCGTGAGATTGGTGAACACGGCAATCTCGAACGCGGTGCCGTTCACCCGTCCCTGATGCAAGGCGTGTGACGACACTTCCATGGCCACCGCCTGCGCGCCCGCATCGCGCAACTGAGCGAGGTTGCGTTGCAATTGCGGCGCGTCCGGCGTCGTAAAGCCTGTATGGACAAGGTGGCCGGGCATACCGCTGCCGAGCGTGCCGATGATGGCGCAAGGCGTGCCGAGCGCGCTCAGCGCCGCCGCGATCCACTGGCTGCACGAGGTCTTGCCGTTGGTGCCCGTGACGCCGACCACGCGCATCGCATCGCTCGGGTCGCCGTACCAGCCGCTCGCAATCGATCCTGCCAGCTCGTTCAGCGCAGGTACCGCGCGCGCCAATGCCGGATCCGGCGAACCCGTGAAGTTCTCCGGTTGAAACAGCACGGCAGCCGCGCCGCGCTCAATCGCGCTTTCAATGAATGGGCGATTGTCAGCGCCGTCGACGGCATAGGCGAGGAATACATCGCCCGCGGCAAGCGAGCGCGTATCTGCGTGCACATGGGCACCTGGCTGCACGCGAGCGTGCAGCCAGGTGAGGGCGTCGGCAATCTGCCGGTGCGCTGGATGCTTCGAACGTAGCGCACTCATCGGACAACTCCCGGATGGCTTTTCGCATTGGCCGCGATGGTCATTTTCTTGGCGCCACCGCTGGTGGACAGCTTTTTCGCCGCAGGCGGCGGCAGCGTCGGCGCGGCGGGGGCGACCGGCGCCGAGTCGTCCGATACCACCATCTGCTTGACCGGCATGTCCGGCGGAATATTGAGCGAGCGCAGGGTGTCGCCGGCGATCGCCGAGAACACCGGGCCCGATACCTGGCCGCCGAAGTGGCTGCCGGCGGTCGGTTCATCCACTGAGACCGCAACCACGATGCGCGGATTCGGCATCGGCGCCATGCCGACGAACGAGGCGCGGTACTTCGATTTGTCGTAGCCGTGCGCGCCGTGCTTGTACGCCGTGCCGCTCTTGCCGCCTACGCGATAGCCCGGCACGGCCGCATCCGGCGAGGTGCCGCCCGGCGCAACCACGGTTTCGAGCATCGCACGCACTTCACGCGCGGTGACCGGCGAGAAAATCTGCGGACCGTTGACCGGCTGATCGCCCGGGTTACGGAAAATCGTCACCGGCAGAATTTCACCGTCATGAGCAATCGCAGTGTAGGCGCGCGCCAGCTGGAACAGCGAAGCCGACAGGCCGTAGCCATACGACATCGTCGCCTGTTCGATACGACGCCAGCTCTTCCACGGACGCAGATGGCCCGCGGTCGCGCCGGGGAAACCGATCTTCGGCGCCTGGCCAAGACCGATGCTCGTATACATATTCCACATCTCTTCGGGCTTGAGCGTCATGGCGATCTTCGTCGCGCCGATGTTGCTCGATTTCTGAATCACGCCGCCGACCGTCAGCACGCCGAACGCGCTATCGTCGGTGATCGTCGCGCCATCGAGATTGAAGTGTCCCGGCCCCGTGTCTACCAGTGTAGTCGGCGCCACGCGATGCAGATCGAGCGCGAGCGAGATCGTGAACGGCTTCATGATCGAGCCCGGTTCGAACTCGTCCGTCAGCACGCGATTACGCAGCTGATCGCCGGTCAGGTGAGTGCGGTCGTTCGGGTTGAAGGTCGGATAATTGACGAGCGCCAGCACTTCGCCGGTGCGCACGTCGATTACCATCGCCGCGCCGGCCTTGGCCTTGAATTTGTCGACCGCGGCCTTCAGGTTCGTATAGGCGATGTACTGGATCTTGCTGTCGATCGCCAGATCCACGTCCTGGCCGTTGTGCGGCACGACCTGTTCGTCGACGTCTTCAATGACGTGCCCCATCCGGTCCTTGATGACGCGGCGGATGCCCGGCATGCCTTCGAGCAGCTTCTGGTCGCCGAGCTCGACGCCTTCCTGACCTTCGTCCTCGACATTGGTGAAACCGATCAGGTGGGCGGCAATCTCGCCTTCCGGATAGAAACGCTTGTATTCGTCGCGCTGATAAACACCGGGAATGTCGAGCGCGGTCACCTGCTCGGCGATGTCGACCGGCACCTGACGTTTCACGTAGACGAAGTTCTTGTCCTCGGACAGCTTGGCGCGCAGTTCAGTATTCGACATCCCCAGCAGCTTGCCGAGCGCAGTCAGCTTGTCGGCGCCAAGATCGTCGGGAACGGCTTCGGGAATCGCCCAGATGGCGCGTACCGGCAAGCTCGTGGCGAGCACAAGGCCGTTGCGGTCGAGAATCTTGCCGCGCGTAGCCGGCAGCTCGAGCGTTCGCTGATAGCGGCTTTCGCCCTGCTTCTGATAAAACGCGTTGCCCGGACCCTGAATCCAGAACGCGCGGCCAGCCAGCGCGACGAACGCCATGAACAGCATGAACACGACGAGCTTCGAGCGCCACATCGGCAAACGCACGGACAGGATCGGGTTCGACGCGAACGCGACACTCTTGCGGGTTGAACTCTTGTTCATCGCGCGCTCCCCTGACGGGTGACGTGCGGGGCAGACGCCGTCGCCGGCGCGGGCGCCGACGTCGGTACCGGCGCATCTTCAGCCGTGGCGGCGCCCGGGGAGAGCGTCAGATATTGAGTGCGGCCGGTGGTGACGGCCGCCATCTTCAGCGAATCCGTCGCAATCTGCTCGATGCGCGAGGTTTTCGACAGTGCGCTCTGCTGGTATTGAAGCTGCGAATAATCCTGCTGCAACTGACGCTCCTGCGACTCCGCGCGCTGCAACTGGATAAAGATCTGACGCTGCTGATTCGTCGCGTTAACTACAGATAATGCACAGCCCATTACAACAATCAGCAGAAAGATATTGAGGCGGCTCATGGCGCGATACGCTCCGCCACACGCATCACGGCAGAACGGGCGCGCGGATTCGCGGCGACTTCAGCGTCGCTCGCGAACACGCGGCCGATGATTTTTAGCGGCGGGCTGGGCAGGTCGACGGCACGGATCGGCAGACGGCGATCCACCGCCGGAGCACTGGCGTGCGCCTGCATGAACCGTTTGACGATCCGGTCTTCGAGCGAATGAAAGCTGATCACCACCAGCCGCCCCCCTTGCTCCAGCAGCGCTAGCGCCGCTTCTAAAACGACTTGCAGCTCCGCAAGCTCTTGATTGATGTGAATCCGTATAGCCTGAAAGGTGCGGGTTGCCGGATCCTTGCCCTTCTCACGGGTTTTGACGACGTTAGCCACGATTTGGGCAAGCTCGCCCGTGCTGACGAGAGGCCCAAGACGGTCGGACTCTGCCCGGCGAGCAACAAGCGCCTTTGCAATCTGAAAAGCAAACCGTTCTTCCCCATAATCTCGTATTACCTCCGTCAATTCCTGCACCGTGGCCCGCGCCAGCCAATCAGCAGCAGACTCGCCGCGCGTCGGGTCCATCCGCATGTCGAGTGGGCCGTCGGCGCGGAAACTGAAACCCCGCTCCGGATCGTCGACTTGCGGCGACGACACGCCCAGATCCAGCAACACCCCCGACACCCGCCCTACCCCACGCTCCGCAACCGCGTCGCGCAGTGAAGCAAAACTCTCGTGCACGATCTCGAAACGCGGATCGGCGATTTGCTGAGCCGTGGCGATGGCTAGCGGATCCTTGTCGAATGCGATCAACCGCCCCGACTCACCCAGCTTGCCCAACACCGCGCGGCTATGTCCGCCGCGACCGAACGTGCCGTCTACATAGACGCCGTCCGGGCGCTTGATCAACGCTTCGACCGCCTCTTCCAGCAGCACCGTGCGATGCTGCAACTCGTTTCCCATCGCAGGTGCCATATATGTGAGCCGCGATCAGAACGTGAAATCTTTTAACGCTTCGGGCATGCCCTCAGCCATTGCCGCCTGTTCCTTGGCGGCGTATGTTTGTGCATCCCACAGCTCAAAGTGGCGGCCCATGCCGAGCAACGTCAATTCTTTTTCCAGCCCGCCAGCCGTGCGCAATTCCGGCGACACGAGCACGCGCCCTGCGCCGTCCATATCAACGTCCATTGCGTTGCCGAGGAAAATGCGCTTCCACCAGGTCGCGTTCATGGGCAGCTTGTCGACCTTGTCGCGGAAGATCTCCCATTCCGGGCGCGGAAAGAGCAACAGGCAGCCGTCCGGGTGCTTGGTGATCGTCACCCGGCCCTCTGCCTGTGTCTGCAGCGCATCCCGATACCGAGAGGGAATAGACATCCGCCCTTTCGCATCGAGCGTCAGCGCCGACGCCCCTTGGAACACTTCTCTCTCCCTTGTCGACTGGAGTTGGCGCTTTAGCGCTTACTCCAGTCCCATGCAGTTCACTGCGGTCGATCAGAGTTGGCGCTTAGCGCGCCAACCACCCGATCCGTGAAAATCTACCTGAAACCATCTGTGAGATCACACAAAAATACACTTTCTCACACTGTCTCCCACTTTAGAGGAAGCCCCAGGAGGGGTCAAGGGAGATGCGTGGTTTTTTAACGAAATTTGTTTGTTAGAACAAGGACTTAGCGCGACTCTTTCAAGTCAGGCCTAAAACAGAAAACCGTTATAAATGAATGGACTAGTGCAACTTGTGAAGGTGATACGTGAAAAGTCCCGGGGAAAGGCGTGGAATCTAAGCGATCTGCGGCGGGGGATTAAACGAATCAGCGGAGGGTTTAAGGCGATTGAACGGACGGCGCACGCTGCGCCGTCCCACTTCCACAGCGGTCAAACGTAGTAGGCAGTCCGGGTCATGATTTTCGACGCCGCGCGCATCAGGACGCGCGCGGGAAAAGGCAGTTCGACACCGCCCGCATCGATCGCGGCTTTACCGTGCGCGGCCTCGTCGGTACGCATCTGCTCGACGATCGCGCGAGACTCGAGATCCGCCTCTGGCAGTTTCTCGAGATGGCTGTCGAGGTGCTGCTCCACCTGACGCTCGGTCTCGGCCATGAAGCCAAGGCTCACACGATCTCCGAAGCGTCCAGCCACCAGACCGAGCGCAAGAGCACCTGCATACCAAAGCGGATTCAGCAGACTGGGACGCGAGTCGAGTGCTTCCAGACGGCGCGCGGTCCACGCGAGATGGTCCTCTTCTTCGCGAGCTGCACGCTCGAAGGTCTCTTTCAAGGCGGGAGAGCGGGTGGCCAGTTTTTGCGCCTGATAAAGCGCCTGGGCACACACCTCACCGACGTGGTTCACACGCATCAGGGCGGCCGCGTGCTCACGCTCGGCCGGCGACAGCTCCGGCATCTCCGCCACCACGGGCGGCACAGGCACTGGACGGTTCATCCGCGATACGCCTGTCATTGAACGTAAACCCCGATCCAGCTCGGTAATCAATTCATCCAGCATCCAGCCCTCCCGGTTCGACACATCAGCCCGGATCTTCCGGAGGTCCGTGCGACGTGCGTCTGCAAAGCAACTCGCGCGTCGGGACTTCCGTTAAGGGCTGATTTCATGACTATTTTTCAATTTTAGACCATGTTGCGTAAACGAAACAGCTACGTACCGAGCAACCTGCTTTTTCTTTGCGCAGGGTATCCCTTTTGTTACATTAGCGACGAACCTCTCGCGAGGGTAGAAAAACAAAGCGACCAAAAAACAAAACGCACCGGGTTAACAAGTCGTAATAAAGCTGTACATCCTAAAGGCGCCTTCGGGCGCTTTTTTTTCGCATGGACGTTTGTTCGACTGAAGTGGGAGAAAGGTAGCGCCGTTGGTACCGCCTCAGGCCTCGCGCAAATAGAAACGGCCCGGCGAGGATTAACTCGTCGGGCCGTTCTTCTTTTGATCAGGCTGGTTTCGCTAGTCGGCGCTACATGCGGTCAAGACAAGACACGCCTCACGCGCGGCCGTCGCGTAATTCCCGCCGCAAGATTTTGCCCACATTGCTCTTCGGCAGTTCCGTGCGGAACTCGATAATCTTCGGCCGCTTGTAGCCGGTGAGCTGTTCCTTGCAGAAAGCGAAGATGTCCGCGTCGGTCAGTGCCTGATCCTTCTTGACGATGAACAGCTTCACCGCTTCGCCCGAATGCTGATCCGGCACGCCAACCGCAGCAACTTCAAACACGCCGGGTAGCTTGGCGACGACGTCTTCAATCTCGTTCGGATAGACATTGAAACCGGACACCAGAATCATGTCCTTCTTGCGGTCGACAATCTTCACATAACCGGCGTCGCTCACCACGCCGACGTCGCCCGATTTGAAGAAGCCGTCCGGGGTCATCACCTTGGCGGTTTCATCCGGACGGTTCCAGTAGCCGGCCATGACCTGCGGACCGCGGATGCAGATCTCACCCGGTTGACCGAGGGGCACCTCGTTATTGTCGTCGTCGCGAATCGAGATCTCGGTCGATGGCAGTGGCAAGCCGATCGTGCCGCTGTACGAAGTAACCGACACGGGGTTGCAGGTCACACACGGCGACGTTTCCGACATGCCGTAACCTTCGACGATCGGCGTGTGCGTCCTTTCATACCAGCGCTTCGCGACGGCTTCCTGAACAGCCATCCCTCCACCATTGGCGACGAGCAGCTTCGAGAAGTTGAGCTTGTCGAAATCGGGATGGTTGAGCATCGCGTTATAGAGCGTGTTCACCGCCGGAATAGTGGTGATCGCATAACCTTGCAGCTCCTTGATCATGCCACCGATGTCGCGCGGATTTGGAATCAGCACGCCAAGCCCTCCGGTACGAACGGTGAGTAGTCCACATACCGTCAAGGCGAAGATGTGATACAGCGGCAGCGCGACGACGGTGATGAACTGGTCGATGTCGTCTCGTCCCTCGCGCGCCGGGTCGAGCCAGACTTGCGACTGCAGGACGTTGGCAATCAGGTTGCGATGGAGCAAGGTGGCGCCTTTCGCGACGCCGGTCGTGCCACCGGTGTATTGCAGGAACGCGACGTCGTCCGGCCCTTGCTTGACCGGCTTGAACTCCTGGCGAGCACCCTCGGCAATCGCTGCATTGAACTTGATGTGCCCCGGCAAGCTCCACGCCGGCACCATCTTTTTAACGTGACGTACGACGAAGTTCACGATGAGCCCTTTCGCGCCCATCAGATCGCCCATCGCCGCGACCACCACATGCTTGACGGCCGTATTGCGCAGCACCGCCTGGAGCGTCACCGCGAAATTCTCGAGCAGGATGATGGCTTCGGCGCCGCTATCCTTGAGTTGATGTTCGAGCTCGCGTGGCGTGTAAAGCGGATTCACGTTCACCACCACGTATCCCGCGCGCAAGATGGCTGCGATCGCCACCGGGTATTGCAGCACGTTGGGCATCATGATCGCGATACGCGCGCCCCGCGCAAGACCTTTGGACTGGAACCACGCGGCAAGCTTGCGCGACAGGGTGTCCAGTTCGCCATACGTTATCTGCTTCCCCATGCAGACGAACGCAGGCTTGGTCTGATATTCACGAAAGCTTTCTTCGAACAGTTCGGCAACGGACGAGTACTGACTCGGATCGATTTCTGCTGGAACGCCGGGCGGATATGATTTCAGCCAGATTTTTTCCATGCGGCGTCTCCTCCTTTATTTTCGAATGGTCGTGCTAAACGGGCATCGTAGCATGCGCTCCACTCTGCCATTTGCGAATGCACATAGGTTAGATGCCACCCTCCAACACGGTTCGCACTCAACGGCGTGCTTTGATGGAGGCAGGTGTCGTGCGATGCGTCTCAAAGGCTTGCAACGCGCTCGACCTCGACGAGGCAATCGTAGAAGGTGGCCGAACCGCCAAGGTCTGTCAGCGCCTGGCTCGTCACCTGATTCGCGTTGCAGCCATCGGGGGCGAGTTTTTTCCACCAGATAGAAAGTCCGACTACGAGACCTTCCCGTGCCTTGTCGGTGACACGGGCGCGGGCTTGCATCGAACCGCGGTCGTTGAAAACGCGCACGAGGTCGCCGTCGATAACCTCGCGCCGGCTCGCGTCGATGGGGTGAATGTCGAGATGCGGCTCGCCTTCGGTCGCGCGCAAACTCTCCACGTTGACGAAGGTGCTGTTCAGGAAATTGCGGGCCGGCGGCGAAATCATCGCCAGAGGAAAACGGGCCGCGAGTTCAGGGGCGCCGTCGGCGGATTCGTAGGGCGGCAAATAGTCGGGCAACGGATCGAGTCCTTGCTGTGCGAGACGCTCGCTAAAAAATTCGCACTTGCCGGAAGGGGTGCGGAACCCGCCTTCGGCAAAGGGAGCATCAGGCAGATTGAGCTTCGCCCAGCCGCTCGCTTTCAGGGACACCCAGTCGACACCTGCGAATACCGGGTCGCTCCAGCGGAACGCGCTGGCGGCCACGCTCTCGTCGGTCTCGAACAGTGCCGGCTCCTGCAGGTTCATACGGCGGGCGATGCCGCGGAAGATTTCAGTGTTGGGCCGGGCCTCGCCTACCGGTTGAATCGCGGGCAGGTTCGCCATCACGTGCGTGTGCCCGTAAGACTTATGAAGATCGAGATGTTCTAGCTGCGTGGTCGCGGGCAGCAGCAAGTCGGCGTAGTCAGCGGTGTCGGTCTGAAAATGCTCGAGGACGATCGTAAACAGATCCTCCCGCGCAAAGCCGGCCGCAACCCGCTGCGAGTCCGGTGCAACAGCAACCGGGTTCGAGTTGTAAACGATCACCGCTTCGATCTTGGGACCGAATTGGGCGTCGCCGGGATGCAGCAATGCGTCGCCAATCGCATTCATATTGATCACGCGCGGCTGGTGCGACGGCCAACCGGGGATCAGGTCAGGACGTTGCAGCGCGTGGGAATCGACCGGAGCCCAGCCCGACGAAGAGAGCAACGCCCCGCCGGCGCGCTCGCGCCACGCGCCGGTCAACGAGGGCAGACAGGCGATGGCGCGCACCGCATTGCCCCCGCCGCGTACTCGTTGCAGGCCGTAATTCATGCGGATCGCGGCCTTTCGGGTTCCACCGTAAAGGCGTGCGAGGTCGACGATCGTCTGCGCATCAATGCCGCAAATCCGGGCTACGCGAGCGGGTGGGTAGTCCAGCGCGCGCGCCTTCAGTTGTTCAAAGCCCAAGGTATGTTCGGCGATATAGGCGTGATCGAGCCAATCTTCGGTGATCAGCACGTTCATCATGCCGAGGGCAAGCGCACCGTCGGTGCCGGGTTTGAGGGCAATATGCTGATGGCATTTTTCCGCCGTCAGCGAGCGGTATGGGTCAATCGCAATCAGACGCGCACCGTTGCGTTTGGCCTCCTGCGCGCGGGTCCAAAAGTGCAGATTCGATGCGATCGGATTCGATCCCCAGATCAGAATGAGCTCGCTCTCGGCGAAGTACTCCGTCAGCATGCCGAGACTCGCACCGTAGGTGTACTTCAGACCGGCCGCGCCGGCCGCCGCGCAGATCGTACGGTCCAATTGGGATGCGCCCAGCTTGTGGAAGAATCGCTGGGCGATGCTGTCGCCCTGGACGAGGCCCATCGTTCCGGCGTAGCTATAAGGAACGATCGCCTCGGGAGCGCGGCTCGCAATTTCCGATAGACGCGCGGCCGCGAGTCCAAGCGCCTCATCCCAACTGATCGGCTCAAAGCGGCCCTCACCTTTGGCGCCGACGCGGCGCATCGGCTTCGTAAGGCGGCGGGGATGATGTACCCGCTCCGCATAACGGCTGACCTTGGTGCACAACGCCCCTTGCGTCGGCGGATGATCGGGATCGCCAACCACCTTGATCGCCCGACCATGCTCGACTGTCACGCGCATCGCGCAGGTGTCCGGGCAGTCATGCGGACACACGGCGCGGGCAAATTCGGTCGGGGCATTCATGGGGAGATCCGTATAAAGGACAACTTGGCACGAAATGCAATTTTATTACGTCCGTGGTCGCCCGCACTCTCCCGCGCCGCCAAAAATGCGGGTGGGCGTAGAATTGATCATCACCGAGCCCGGGCGAATAGCCTCGAGCAACTCAATGCATATCGAAGCACATCGCACCATGAAACTAATCCCCGAAATCCAGGCCGCACACGGCGAAATACAAACCCTCCGACGAACCATTCACGCGCATCCGGAACTGCGCTACGAAGAGACCCAGACTTCCGATCTTGTCGCGAAAAGTCTGACTGAGTGGGGTATCGAGGTCCATCGCGGCCTCGGTAAGACCGGTGTCGTGGGCATTCTGAAGCGCGGCAGCAGCAATCGCTCTATCGGATTGCGAGCCGACATGGATGCGCTACCGATCCAGGAGATCAACAGCTTCGAGCATCGCTCTCGTCACGACGGGAAGATGCACGCCTGTGGACACGATGGGCATACGGCCATGCTATTGGGTGCCGCTCGACACTTGGCCAGGCATGGCGAGTTCGACGGAACGATTGTGTTCATTTTCCAGCCGGCCGAAGAAGGCGGTGCAGGCGCGCAGGCGATGATCGACGATGGTCTGTTCACGAAGTTTCCCGTCGATGCTGTGTTCGGGATTCATAACTGGCCGGGTATGCCGGCTGGGCAATTCGGCGTGACCGAAGGCCCGATCATGGCGTCGAGCAACGAATTCCGCATCGAAATCACAGGCGTAGGATCACACGCGGCGATGCCGCACAACGGTCGCGACCCTGTTTTCACCGCGGTGCAGATCGCCAACGGACTGCAGGGCATCATCACGCGTAACAAGAAGCCGCTGGATACGGCGGTACTGTCGATCACGCAGATTCACGCAGGCGATGCGGTGAACGTCGTTCCTGATCGAGCCTGGATGGCGGGCACTGTGCGCACGTTCACGACGGAAACGCTGGACCTCGTCGAAGCTCGTATGCGGACGATTGCAGAGAATATTGCTGCGGCTTACGACTGTTCGGTAAATATCCGCTTCCATCGCAACTATCCACCTACGGTGAATAGCAGCGAAGAGACGCGCTTTGCCGCGTCGGTCATGAAGGAGGTTGTGGGGGCAGAAAACGTTGACGACGCCGTGGAGCCAACAATGGGCGCCGAGGACTTTTCGTTCATGCTGCTCGCCAAGCCGGGTTGCTACGCTTTCCTCGGAAATGGAGGGGGCGGGCATCGCGATGCCGGTCATGGTGCCGGACCCTGCATGCTGCATAACGCGAGTTACGATTTTAACGATGAGCTTTTGCCGATTGGGTCGACGTATTGGGTACGGCTCGCGCAGAAGTTTTTGGCGTCCAGGTAGTTTGGTGGGTTTGGTTTGTTGCGGGCGGGGAGGCCATCCGCTCGCCCGAGCGGTATCTGGCACTAGGTTGCCTGCGCGATTTCATGGGCGTAAACGCAGAAACCCCACCGTTTGCGGGGTGGGGTTTCTGGTTCTGCTAGGGAGCCTGACGATTACCTACTTTCACACGGGTAATCCGCACTATCATCGGCGTGGAGTCGTTTCA